>NZ_DASPLO010000037.1:0-8561 GCF_035627495.1 Methylocaldum sp. | reverse complement strand
AAATGCTGATGAAAAGCATCCCTGCTTTTCACTCACCACCTCCCTGTGGTTCGCCCTTGCGGGCGGCCGCGCCGTGCAAATCGGCCATCCTGCCGATTTGTCACCCTGACGGGCGCGCTACCGCGCGTCCCATTTCTCTCCAGGAGAAATGGTCATGTACGCCTCTGTACACGCCGGTTTTTACTCGCCCTATCCCTGGGGCTCGCCCTTCGGGCCAGCCTGCGGCTGTACCCTTCGCATATCCTGCGCTCCGGGTCACCCTTTCGCGCCTTGTCCTGACATCGCTCGTGACGTTTGAAGACAGCTTCTCAGAGCTTAAGCAAGTGCTCCCGGTAGTACTGGAGTTCTCCGATCGATTCCAGAATGTCGTCGAGAGCGCGATGAGAATTCTTTTTTCTAAAGCCGTCTTTGACGCGCGGCGCCCAGCGGCCGGCTAACTCCTTCAGCGTCGATACGTCGAGATTGCGATAATGAAAGTAGGCTTCTAATTCGGGCATCCATCGCGCCAGGAATCGTCGATCCTGGCAGATACTGTTGCCGCACATGGGGGAGGTCCCGGCGGGCACCCAGTGTTGCAGAAATGAGACCGTAAGTTTTTCGGCATCCGATTCGGCTACGCGGCTCTCCCGGACCCGATCGATCAATCCGGACTCCCCATGGTGTTTTTTGTTCCAATCGTCCATGCGAGCAAGAGTTTCGTCCTTTTGAAAGATCGCCATTACCGGTCCTTCCGCCAAAACATTTAAATCCTTGTCGGTCACGACCGTGGCAATTTCGATAATGTGGTCATTTTGGGTATCGAGACCCGTCATCTCCAAGTCTATCCAAATGAGGTTTTGTAAATCATGCGCCATGGATTTTCCTTATGGGGAGAGGTAATGGTGGTGACTTATCGAATTTACGCTTCAAGTTCCGAATCTAAACGAGTGACTGAGAAGTCATTAACCGAGAAATCTTGTCAGGGATTTTACCAGAGGCTAAGCTGTAGCGCCGATCGAAACTGAGCTCTTAAGCCGATGAACATGTTCACTGCCCTATTCCTTGTGATCCTCGTCCTTTCTTTCGCTGTCGAGTGGTGGTTGTCGCGTCGACAATTGGCTTATGTCCGCATCCATCGGAACGCCGTTCCCGACGCATTCAAAGACACCATTTCCCTAGAGGCACATCAAAAAGCGGCGGATTACACGATGGATAAAGGGCGTTTGGGTAATCTAGATCGCATAATCGGCTTATTCGTCTTGTTGCTGTTTACGCTGGGCGGTGGCATCGATTTAGTGAATCGATTTTGGATAGGTTTTGAATTGCCGTCTCTAGTTACTGGAATCGGCGTGGTTCTCTCGACGATACTTTTGATCAACCTGTTCGAACTTCCCATAAGTCTCTATCAGACCTTCGCGATTGAAGAGCGCTACGGATTCAATCGCAATACACCCAGACAGTTTGTTACCGATCTAGTGCTCCAAACCGTGTTAAGTCTGGCTATCGGCGGCCCGTTGCTCGCTTTGATACTGTGGATCATGCAGAGTGTGGGTAGTTATTGGTGGCTGTTGGCATGGTCCATCGTAATGGGGTTTTCCATCTTGATGAGCTGGGCCTTTCCCACCTTTATCGCTCCCTTGTTTAACAAGTTCACGCCGCTGCAAGATGAGACGCTGAAAAGGCGGATCGAAACCCTGCTGGATCGGTGCGGTTTTCAGAGCAAGGGCATCTTTGTGATGGACGGCTCGCGTCGATCCGGACACGGAAACGCCTATTTCACCGGTATCGGCGACAGCAAACGTATCGTTTTCTTCGACACCCTGATCAATTCTCTGAACCACGACGAGTTGGAAGCGGTGTTGGCTCACGAACTGGGTCATTTTCGGCGTAGGCATGTATTGAAGATGCTTGTGGCGAGCGCCCTGATTACGCTCATCGGCTTCGCCCTGCTTGGCTGGCTAAGCGGGCAAGATTGGTTTTACAGTGGTCTCGGGGTAAGCAGCCAATCGAATGCCCTCGCGCTTATCCTATTCATGCTGATCATGCCGGTGTTCACCACATTTTTGCAGCCGGTTATCGCCTATTTTCAGCGTCGACATGAATTCGAGGCGGACGATTTCGCGGCGTATTACACCAAGCCGGCCCATCTTATCAGCGCTCTCGTCAAGCTTTATCGCGACAATGCCAGCACACTGACTCCCGATCCGTTGTATTCGGCCTTCCATTACAGCCACCCGCCCGCCTCGATTCGTATTGCCAACCTCTCGGCTAAGCCTTCGTAAGACTGCAAGATGAAGAGAGGGAGAGACACCGGGATCGTAGCTCCAAAATCCGCTGCTCCGGGCTCTCTGTTGCAAGAAGGCCTAGTGGTCGCTCACTTGGGTCAAGGTTTGGCCGTGGAAGGATCATCGGGCGAAATAATCCTTTGCCATACTCGGAGGCGGTTGGGTTTTGCCACGGTGGGTGATCGCGTATTGTGGGAGCCGTACGAAGGAAATCAGGGGCGGGTTATGGAGATCTTACCCCGCCGGACGGTACTTACTCGCCCGGGCCATAACGAAACAATACGTCCGGTGGCCGCCAATCTGGATCGGGTGTTCGTGGTCGTCGCGCCCGAACCGGAGCCCGATTGGCTATTGGTCGATCAATATCTGGCCGCTTGCGAGCACCGCGGTCTCTGCGCGGAAATCATTTTCAATAAAGTGGATATGCTCGAGAGCCGAGAGGCGGCTGAAGAATTATTGGCTGATTATCGGCAGATCGGCTATTCCTGTTTTCTAATCAGCGTCCGTACCGGCAAGGGACTCTCCGAATTATGCAAAGAGCTGATCGGGCAGTGCAGCATGCTAGTCGGACAATCGGGCGTAGGAAAATCATCGCTCACAAATGCCCTATTGCCGGATAAGCGGCTTCTCACCCGAACCCTTTCCGAAAAAACAAGCTTGGGCCGGCACACGACCACTACGGCCACCCTTTACCATCTTCCCAATGGCGGGGATCTCATCGACAGCCCAGGGGTCGCCGTTTTCGGCTTGGCTGAAATGCGCATTAGGGACCTAGCGGCGGGTTTTCGGGAGTTTCGTCCCTGGATACCTCAGTGTCGGTTCAACGATTGCCGACACATAAGCGACAAAGGCTGTGCTGTTCGGGAGGCCGTAGAAACGGGTGTCCTAACCCGCTCCCGTTATGAGCGCTACCTGAAGCTGATCGACAAGCTCCCGCCGTCGGAAAGGCCCTAGCCGCTAAACGGCTTTAGATGCCGATGCCTCTCGGCTCAGGATTTGTACGGAACCGCTCGAAGCAGCCCCCCGGCCCAAAAACCGATCACCCCTGCTGCAGCAGACTCCGCAAGTCAATAGTCGCGGCATTGGCCCTAGCAATATAGTTGGCCAAGGTTAGCGAATAATTCGCGAACAAGCCGAACCCGCCGCCGTTCAGAATGACCGGGCTCAAAAATGTCGTTTGGCCGTCCTCGAGTTCATGGGTAATTTGCTGCAGTGTTACCGAGGCCGTTTTGTTGCCGAGAATGTCCCGAAAATCGAACTCGATAGCTTTGAGAACATGCATCGCGGCCCAGGTATAGCCGCGCGCCTCGAAGAATACGTCGTCGATAATCAGCCAAGGCGTCCTGGTGACTATGGTACGCCGGTCGTCTGTACTGACTTGCCGGGTATCCCCGGCACTGGCGCTCAAACGGTTGGAAAGGCTTCCCAGCCGTTTTTCCAATACCTCCAGATATTGGCGCAAATTGTCGGCGCGAGAATAAAAGTTTGCATCCCGTTTCATCAGACGGGAACGATAACCTTCAAGTGCTTCGATTCCTTTTTCGTATTCGGATTCCGATGACGGCAATTGCCAAGATTTATGATCGAAATAGAAAAATGGTTCGGCTTTTGCCAGATCCGGATCTTCCCTTGACTGGGTTTGGGCTCGCGCAATATGGTTGCGGAGCGCCGTGGTCGCATCGCGCAACGCCGTAAGAGCGCCGTACTCCCACGCGGGGATATTGTCCAGCAAAACACCCGGCGGGAAGACGTCGTTCACCAGAAAGCCGCCCGGCTTTTGTAACAGCGTTTCTCCGACCTGCACCAGAGCAGAAGCATATGTATATCCCAGGGGCAATTCCTTTGGATTCTTGATATTCGCGTGCCTCGCGGCAACTTCAAGAACGTCGAATTTACTTGGCTCCTTACTCCAGTACCATGTGATGGCGATGGAAATCAGTATTGTAACGGCAGCTAGAGCCCCGACCACCCAAACGAGCCCTTTCTCCGTTGTCGTTTTCGGACTGAGCACCCCCTTGATCCGGGAGGCGAATGACTCCGGCCGACTTTCGGTTTGTTCTGGCACTGACATGAATAAAGCCCTTTAGCGGTTTCCCGAATCAAACGATTATAGCGTAAAGGTTCTGCCTAAGTCATAGACGAACCGGAACGCCGCCTTTTGGCACGGGGATGCGATTGATCGTATACCGTCGCCAAATGCTGAAAGTCGAGGTGGGTGTAAATCTGTGTGGTACTGAGATTGGCGTGTCCAAGCAACTCTTGTACCGCCCGCAGGTCGCCGCTGGACTCCAGTATGTGACTGGCGAAGGAATGTCGAAGCATGTGAGGATGCACGTGTTCCGGCAATCCCAGTTTGCGCTGCCAGCATTCAAGACGCAGCTGAACCGTGCGGCCGGCGATTCGATTTCCTCTACTGCTGACGAATAGCGCCTTTTCGCCGGAGTGCGCATAGCGAGACCGCAATTCCAGCCACCGATCGATTGCCCGACACGCGCAACGCCCTACCGGTAGGATGCGAGATTTCTGACCTTTGCCATGCCGAACCAACACGGTTCCGGCGGCCAAATCCATATCCTGGATTTCTAGCGAGACCAGTTCGCTCAACCGCAAGCCTGAGGAATAGAAGAGCTCCCACATGGCTACATCCCGAATTTCCAGCTCGTTATCCTGCTCGCCCTCCAAAAGCCCTGTCATTTGGTCGGCATCCAAAAGTGCCGGCAGTTTTCGAGGCGACTTGGGTGGACGAATGCTCCGCGCCGGGTTGTCCGTAAGCTGACGCCGCTTCACCAAAAAATTGAGAAAGCTGCGGATCGCGGACAGTTCTCGTTGAAGACTGCGGCTGCCAAGTCCCTCTCGATGGCGGGACGCGATATGCTCACGAACATGCTGGGAGACTAAATCCTCCCATCGGGGTATACCGTGAAGATCGCAGTATTGCTTCAGTTGTGCGAGGTCGCGGGAATAATTGGCCAAGGTATGCGGAGAGACCCGCTGCTGGAACCGCAGAACATCCAGAAAGTCGGCGACCTGCTGCTCCGCGTCTTGTTGCATGAATACTAAGTTAAGCGGGTCAGCAAAGAAGCAAATCGGGCCGAAACGATTTCACCCAATTGACCGAGAAAGTGCAATCCCATACCGGCTTCGAATCGGCTCGCGTTACGGCTGCCGATAGCGAGCAACCCCTTGAATCCCGCGTGCTGCAAAGGTATCAGTGCGTATGAGAGCACCTCCGAGGCATCGTCGCCAAATACGTACTTAGCTTGGTCCGGGTGAGGTTTTCCGCAGTGGGGCTTGCCGGCTTCCAACACCGAAGCGAAAAGAATAAGCCCAGCATCATCCGACGGCATGTAAAGGTCGGCTATTGGGCTTGCAATCGCCGGCTGCATAATTTTTACGGTGATGAAATCGGCTTGAAAATACTCGTGCAGGCCCCATGTCAGACCGCCCAGGGCATCCTCTAAAGTCGTGGCGTCAAGCAAGGTCAGAGTCAATTGGTGAATGCGTTGATGCAACGCGTCGTTGTCGCGGGCGATTTGCAGAATATCGTTCAACTGCGCCTGAAGCTGCCGGTTATTATCCCGCAAAAGAGAGATTTGCCGTGATATCAGTGAAACCGCTTCCCCACAAGGATGCGGCACCTTCAGTATTTCCAGCAAATCCAATTGATTGTGAAAGAAATCCGGGTGTTGACGCAAATAGACCTCCACTTCTACAGCGGAGACGGTCTTTTCTTCATGACGCTTTGGCGTCTTTGGAGTAATCAAGCTCATAAATCGATTTCGCCCTCGAAAACGCAAACGGCGGGCCCGGTCATAAATACCGGCCTCCCCCGCCCTTCCCAACTTATGTTAAGTGAACCGCCGGAGAGGTCAACCTGGACCGGGCTGCTCAAATCCCCCTGCTCTATGCCGGCCACCGATGCGGCGCAAGCACCGCTGCCGCAGGCCAAAGTTTCCCCGGAACCGCGCTCGAAAACACGCAGCCGAATGTGATGTCGGTCGATGACCTGGGCGAAACCGATATTCGCTCGTTGCGGAAAGATCGGATGGCTTTCCAAGTGCGGCCCCAAGATTTCGACCGGAGCGTGATCGACGTCATCAACCTTTAGCACGGCGTGCGGATTACCCATCGACACGGCACCGAAAGGCCAAAGTTTTCCGTCTGCCTCAACCTCGTAAAGAACGGCTTCTTCTGTGATGTCCAAAGGAATTTCAGCGGGCGCGTGTCTGGGAATCCCCATATTGACGGTTACCAGACCGTCGCCCCGGTAGACCAACCGCAATTGGCCGGCATCGGTATCGACCACGATTTCATCTTTGTCGCACAAGCCGTGGTCGCGAACGAATCGCGCGAAGCAACGGGCGCCGTTTCCGCATTGCGCTACCTCGCCGCCGTCCGCATTGAAGATTCGATAGCGAAAATCGGCATTCGAACTGACCGGAGTTTCAACGACTAAAACTTGATCGCAACCGACTCCGAAATGGCGGTTTGCTATACGGCGGACCTTTTCGGGCGTCAGCGAAACGTTTTGACGCACGCCGTCGATCACAACGAAGTCGTTGCCAAGCCCGTGCATTTTGGTGAATTTCAGCGCCATCAATCTAATACGTGCTCACCCTGGAAAAGCTGTGCAGCAGTTTCCCGCTCACGGATCAGGTGAGTTCGAGCCCCATCCACCATGATCTCGGCGGGCCGCGGGCGAGAGTTGTAATTAGAACTCATGCTAAATCCGTAAGCACCGGAGGAGCGGATCGCCAGCAGATCGCCCTCAGTGAGCGAAAGCTCGCGCCCCTTGCCGAGAAAATCGCCCGTTTCACAAACAGGTCCGACAATATCGTAGATTTTCTTGTCCGCGGCGCTCGCCGGTCGAACCGGTACGACCTCCTGCCAGGAATCGTAGAGCGCGGGCCGAACGAGGTCGTTCATGGCGGCGTCGACGATGGCAAAATTCTTCTCCCGGTTGGATTTGAGATATTCCACACGGGTCAGCAGTATGCCCGCGTTGCCGATGATCGCACGACCGGGTTCAAGTAGGATCTCGTAATCCGTTTGCGTAAGCCGTTCCAGCAGTGCCGACGCGTATTCGCGGGGTTCGGGCGGTTGCTCGTCGCGATAGCGTATGCCTAAACCTCCGCCCACATCCAAGTGATGAATGTCGATCCCTTGCTCTTTCAACGTGGCGGCAAGCAGTAGAACGCGATCGAGCGCGTCTAAAAAAGGCTTGACGGACGTCAACTGAGAGCCAATATGACAGTCGATGCCTACTACGCAAAGATGCGGCATATCGGCGGCACGCTGATACTGATTCAGTGCTTCCTCGATATCGATGCCGAATTTATTTTCCCGGAGTCCGGTGGATATATACGGATGGGTAAGCGCGTCCACGTCCGGATTCACGCGCAGCGAGACCGGAGCCTTCATTCCGTGTTCTCCGGCAATCCGGTTTAATCGATCCAATTCGCCCGGAACTTCAACGTTAAAGCAACGAATGCCGACTTCGAGTGCTCGGCGTAATTCATCCTCACGCTTGCCCACTCCGGAAAAGACGATCTTCGCAGGGTCGCCGCCGGCCGTTAAAACCCGTTCCAGCTCGCCGACGGATACGATGTCGAATCCCGATCCCAGACGCGCCAGAACGTTAAGCACCGCCAGACTGGAGTTGGCCTTCACCGCATAGCAGACAAGATGCGGCCTACCGGCGAAAGCATCGTTAAAAGCCCGCCAGTGACGCTCGATCGTAGCTCGCGAATAGATATAACACGGTGTGCCGTAGCGCTCCGCGATGGCCGATAACGGCGTATCTTCGGCGTACAATGCGCCGTCGCGATAATTGAAATAGTCCATCAGCGTTGTTCTTGTTTTGAAGACGGATCTTCGCTGGGAAGATAAAGCGGCCCCTTTTGGCCGCAAGCGGAGAGTGCGAGACTGAGTAAAATCAAAGGCAGGAGAATTCGGAACAAAAGGGACATGGCTCTCGGTTTGTGGGTCGTGTCGACAAATGATCAGGGTCATTCTAAAGGAAAATCGGGTTTTGGCCCAATGCGCGGGCCGACGCCACACCGTTTATCGCAGAGAACCGCCGATTGAATCACACCCATGCCTCTCCGGAATCTCATCGATGCCGGATATATGAAACCAGCCGATTACCCACTCGTCTTAGGTTCTGTTGACATTTCGGGAGCTCTCCGGCGATGTCGCTCGCCATTTACGAAATGGCGAACCGATTAGCAGTCACGGAGAATGAATGGCGTATCCTCTTTCCGATTTTGGCGGCTCAAAAACATGTATATATCGGCG
>NZ_DASPLO010000036.1:0-12325 GCF_035627495.1 Methylocaldum sp. | reverse complement strand
ACCTGACGCGCGAAGTCGCTGCCTGGGAAACCCGCCGGAATACCGTCCGCGCCAAAATCGATTGGCGTTTCACCACCGACAATGCGCGCATAAAGCTCAAGCATCTTTACCCTTCAATTCAACCTTGATGAAGCAGTAGGCGAAATAAAGATCATCGATGATGATGCCCACTCTCCGGTCTTTTTTGAACGGATCGATTAGGTGTGGGTATTCCGGCTCCTGTTTCAGGGCGTTCAACTGATTGATCCGCTCCAATGCCGCCTTGGCGCCGAACCAGGCATACTGCATTCCCAAAATCTCCTGCACCGGAGACATCATGAACCATAGGTACCCCGAGACCGCCATCATCTCGCCGACGGTGAGGTCGGAGTAGAGCACCATGAATAAGGCCAAGGCGCGGAAGACGTCGAACCCAAACAGGAATACCAGAAAACTGACGCGGCTCGCGGCATCGCTTTTCCAGGCATAGGCGGTCGAATTCTCACGGACCGCCAGCGCCGCCTCCATCAGCCGCCCCATGTAGTGTTTCTCCCGATTGCTGGCCCGGATTTGATGGATGGCGTCCAGCGTTTCGGTCAGTGCGAGCTGGAACACGCCGATTGCCGAATTTTCCTCCCGCTTCAACTTCTTGACCCGTTTTCCCAGGGTCTTGGTGAAAAAAATCACGATCGGGTTCAGGAACAGAATGAACAGCGCGAGCTGCCAGTGCATCCACAGCAGAATGGCGGCGGTGCCCGTCAGGGACAGCAGGGCGACCACGAAGCGCGCGATGGTGGTGCCGATGAACGTATCGAGCGTATCGAGATCGGTGACCAGGTGGGTCACTACCGAGCCGCTGCCGAGATTCTCGTATTCGGCCATGGAGATGCGCTGCAATCGCCCGATTAGCCGGCAGCGGATGCGATAGATGATGTCTTTGGCGATAAAGCTGAACTGTCGCGTCTGCCATACGTTGAAGAGTGCCGCGATCAGGCGTAGGAGCAAGGTCAGCCCCAGTATCGCCAGGATGTACAAGCCGGGCCCGTGCCACTCGGCAGGAAAGAGCCGGTTGAGCGTGCTGACCGCTATGCCCGGCTTGTTTAACAACACCTCGTCCACCAGGAGCGGCATGAGCAAGGGAACGGGGACCGCGCTTAACGCCGCGAGCACGGCGATCAGGTGTGCCGCAGACAGCTCGCGCTTGTGCTCCAGCGCGACGGATCGGATATAAGCCCAGGTGAGACGCTGGGGATTCTGAGGGGCGGAGCCGGAAGCCATTTTGATGAGCGGTTATGAGCTAAGGGCGGGATAAATCAGCGGCACCCTGTCGGCGGGCAATCCCGGGCCGGGTGGGGAAAGGCGTCCGTAGCCGGCGAGCGTTTTCGCCGGCAGCGGACCGACAACACGCTCCAGTTCGGAGAGCCGGATGCCTTGGCGGACCAAATGACTTATATAAGTGTGGCGCAATGCTGGCGCATCGATCGTCTCGGGTTGTGTAAGGCCGGAATCAATGGCCGCGCAGGCGATAAAAGACGCCAGATCGTCCGCTCCGGGAGCGGTGTCGAAGGATCCCCAGGCGGGCGAGTCTTCGCTTTCGGTCAGCCAAATCTTGAGGCGCCGGGGAAGGGGCAGCGTCCTGGCATTCTTGCCGTCTACATGCAGACGATCATCGGCAAGATCGAACTTTTCAGCAGGCAAGCCCGCGATCTCTTCAAGGCTCAGGCCGGACAGAAGCATGCCTATCGCCTGCTTGGCTTTGAGATTCGCCGCTTCCAGCAGCACGCGGACCTCCGGCTCGGTCAGTTCTCGGGTGATCGGGCTTTCCAAAGCGGGAAATTGTTCCGAGGGAAGAGCCGATGGCGTTGCCGTTCGACGCTGAAGCAGAAGGTTTTCCGGCACCGAATAAACGTGGATATCGGGTAAGAATGTGGGAGCTGGCGGTGTTTGCCGACGCATGAGGTACTCGTAGAGCCAGACGGCGATCAGCGCGAGGCCGAGGCTGCCGCCAAAGGCGATTCCACTGTCACGCCAGTAATTCGGCCATATCGGCCGCGTCGGCGCATGGCCTCGTTCCAATACCTGGAGTTGAGGAAGTCTTTCATGAGGTTTGGCTTCGACCTGTACAAGCCGGGCTTCGGTTTCGCGATAGATCTCTTCGAGCTTTTCGAGGTTTTCCCTCATGGCATCATGCTCGGCGAAGCGGGTTGTGAATTCGGTCGCCTCCCGCTCGTGCGCTTCGATCTGACGGCGTATTTCCCTGGCTGTCTGCTGAGCGGACGCATAGGCTTGTTGGGCTTCGCTCAGCGCGTTTTGTTTTCCGTATTCGAGCTTTTTCTTGATTTCCTCTTCGGTTTGCTTGAGCTGTTCGGGAATAATCTTGAGCTGAGGCTGGAGTGAAAGGTACTGCGGCGTGTAACGGCGTTTCAGATCCTTTAGCTGTTGGCGTAGGTCGTGCGCTCGCCGCTCCAGGTTCGCCAGACCCTGTTCGTCGCTGGACGGCACCACGGGCTCGCCTCTGGCAATGGCTTCCTTGATGGCGTCGAGCTGGGCTTTCGCTTTGACCTCATCCTCGTTGGCTTTGTTGAGCGCGGTGTTGAGGCCGGTTAACCTAGCCATGACGCGGTTGTCCGCATCGTTTTTCGAGACGATGCCGTGTTCACGGCGAAATTGATCCAATTCCAGGCGCTTTGCCTCGATTTTTTGGCCAAGTTGTTGAAATTCAGTCTTCAATGCATTGGCGATGCCGTCTTTTGCTGCGCGGGTCGATTGTTCCCGGCGCACTTGATAGGCGTCGATCCAGGCGTTGATGACCGGAGCCAAGACGTCCGGGTTCGACTCCTTGGCGTGCAGCCTAACGATATTGGTCTCGGTTATGGGTTCGACCGATAGCAAGGCTTGAAGATCGCCCACGGTTAAGCTCGCAAGTTCGGATGTATTGCCTGCTTTCCTTAAATGCCTTAAAGCCTCTTCAAGCAAAGGAATGCCGAGCAAGGTCTCGCTTTGTATCGCAACGTGCTGGACACTGGCTTTTATCTCGATCTCATCGATGGCGGCAGGTGCCATCGTAAGCAGCGAGGCCGTACTCTCGTAGACCGGCTGGCGCAGCCACACGTACGCCATGCTCGCCATGAAGCCAAACAAAAAGACGTAGGTGAACAGAATGAGGCGATGGGGTCTTGCGGGCGGCAAGTCTACGTTGGAGCGTGATAAGAAATCCTGCGTCGATCGTGGATTGGGCAGAATCTCGATGGGCGGCGGTAGATCTGGCATGGCTCTCTTCCCACGAGGGTTGTTCGTAACCGTTAAAATACTCCGCATTAATCCAAGCGACTCCCAAGCACGGCTCTTAAATTTGTCGTGTGGATGCGCTGGCTATGGGGCCAATTTAGCCTGTGTACGCTCCAGCCCGTCTACATCGTTCCATCATCAATTAGACCGAATCCCATCGGGTTGTGACCTCGCCGACGCGGTGCTGGAATTCATGTTTTCCTGATACAATAACTCTCTTTTTCGCCAAGCCTTGACGGTAAATAGACTTTCGTGCGTTCCGAGGACGCCATCCGGAAGCTCTCATTGGTAAATGGGTTTTCGCCCACAGTGTGGCACGTCGGCTTGGAATTCTGGTAAGCGGCCTGGTCGCCTTCGGTAACCCGCTGGTGCCGAGAGGCAATATAAAACAACATCGATATCGGGCACTTTTATGATCGTTAAGGAATCTAGACTACAACAGAGACAACACAGTTACAGCCGCGACGAATTAATTCAATGCGGCCGAGGTGAAATGTTCGGTCCCGGCAATGCCCAATTACCGCTCCCCCCGATGTTGATGTTCGATCGAATTACCCGCATCAGTTCCGACGAGGGGCTTTACGACAAGGGCATGATCATCGCCGAACTGGATATAAACCCGGATCTTTGGTTTTTCTCCTGTCACTTCCAAAACGACCCGGTAATGCCCGGTTGCCTTGGGCTTGACGCCATGTGGCAAATGATCGGCTTTTATCTCGGCTGGATGGGCGGGCTCGGGCGCGGTCGTGCTCTAGGGGTGGGAGAGGTCAAATTTCGCGGTCAGGTGCTGCCCCAGCATAAGCTCGTTACTTACCGTATTCATCTCAAACGGGTGATGATGCGTAAGTTGGTCATGGGGTTTGCTGACGCGGAAATGGAGTGCGATGGCAAGATTATTTATGAGGCCAGCGACCTTCGGGTCGGCCTGTTTACTTCCACAGATGCTTTCTGAGGGAGCTATACAGATATGAGACGCGTTGTTGTAACCGGCATTGGTGTCGTTTCCAGCATAGGTAACAATCAGCAAGAGGTAACCGAGGCCCTGCGGCAGGGACATTCCGGGATTCGGCTCAGCGAAGAATACCGGGAAATGGCGTTTCGCAGCCAAGTCTTTGGCCCGATCAAATTGAACGTAGACGATCTTATAGATCGCAAGATCCGCAGGTTCATGGGCGATGGCGCTGCCTATAACTACATTGCCATGCAGGAGGCTATCGCTGATTCAGGTTTGAATGAGGCTGAAATATCGCATCCTAGAACCGGCTTGATTATGGGGTCAGGGGGGCCCTCCACGGCGAATCTCCTGCTTTCATACGATAACTACCGCGAAAAGGGCGTCAAAAAGGTTGGGCCTTACATGGTGCCTCGAACCATGTCCAACACCAATTCCGCTTGTCTCGCGACGCCTTTCAAGATCAAGGGCGTCAATTACTCCATCAGTTCCGCGTGCGCGACAAGTGCTCACTGCATCGGTAATGCGGCGGAACTTATTCAATTAGGCAAGCAGGACATCATTTTTGCCGGCGGTGGTGAGGAAGTGCATTGGACAATGACCGTGCTCTTCGATGCGATGGGTGCTTTGTCATCGCAATATAATGACACCCCCGGAATCGCATCGCGTCCCTATGACGCCGATCGGGACGGATTCGTGATCTCGGGAGGCGGTGGCGTTCTGGTTCTCGAAGAATTGGAGCATGCCAAGGCTCGCGGAGCCAGAGTTTACGGTGAACTTATCGGTTACGGTGCGACCTCCGACGGCTTCGATATGGTTCAGCCTTCCGGAGAGGGGGCCGCACGCTGCATGAGGCAGGCCATGGAAGGTATCGACGGCAAAATCGACTACATCAATGCGCATGGAACGAGCACGCCGATCGGTGACATTAAGGAGTTGCAGGCGGTGAAGGCTGTTTTCGGTACCGAAGTACCGCCGATCAGCTCTACAAAATCATTGACCGGCCATGCCTTGGGCGCCGCGGGCGTGCATGAAGCGATTTATTCCTTATTGATGATGAATGCCGGTTTCATTTCCGCGTCGGCCAATATCGAAACGCTAGACCCTGGCGCGGAAGGCGTGCCTATCGTGCTGAAGCGAGTCGACGATGTCCGTATTGACACCGTTATGTCGAACAGCTTCGGGTTCGGCGGTACTAATGCCAGCTTGATTTTCCAACGTTATGGCGGATAGGGCGGCAAGCTCTCTAACGGAAAAGCAGCGCTACGAATTCAATAAGCTGCAAAAGAGATTGCGCCGTCTGGTCGGTGAGGCTATCGCCGACTACCGAATGATCGAGGACGGCGACAAGGTGATGGTCTGTCTCTCGGGGGGGAAGGATTCCTACACGCTTCTGGATGTCCTGCTCAGCCTTCGGCTGAATGCTCCGGTTCAGTTTGAAATCATCGCCGTCAACTTGGATCAGAAGCAGCCCGGATTTCCGGAGCACGTGCTGCCGGAATATCTCTCCGGTCGTGGCATCCCCTACCATATCATCGAGCAAGATACCTATAGCATCGTCAAGCGGGTGGTTCCGGAGGGCAAGACCACCTGTGGCTTGTGCTCTCGGTTGCGCCGAGGGTCGCTTTATCGGTATGCCGCCCAACATGGTGTTACCAAGATTGCTTTAGGCCATCATCGCGACGATATCCTAGAAACTTTCTTTCTCAATCTGTTTTACGGCGGCACTCTTAAGGCAATGCCGCCTAAGCTGTTGAGTGATGATCGACGCCATATCGTCATTCGGCCGTTAGCGTATTGCCGGGAAAAGGACATTGTGGAATACGCACGCATCAAAGGATTTCCGATTATCCCATGTAACCTGTGCGGTTCGCAGGAGAACTTGCAGCGTAAGGCGATGAAGGAAATGCTGCGGTCGTGGGAAAGACAGTTCCCAGGTCGTCTAGAGACAATTTTCACCGCGCTGCAGAACGTGGGGCCATCCCAATTGGCAGATCGCAATTTGTTCGATTTCATCGGACTCGATCAGGCACGGGGCGATGTGTCTGGTGATCTAGGCGTTTCTGCTGCCGGCTTGGAAGTGCTCTCGTTCTAAATAATAAGAAAACAGTGCTATCTAAGTCGCCGTCCGTTGTGTTGGCTGCCCGTGCCAGCCAGAGTTTTTGCCTGAGACGTCCCTGCTTTTCCGCCCTCTTGCATTTTTAGGAAATCTTCTTTATAAAAGACACCGTGCTTATACGCACTATTAACTATAAATCTTAAAGCTTTGGAAATTGAGGAGGATCTTATGAAAAAGTTGCTATGCGTTGTTAGCCTGGTCATGGTAGCTCTGGGCTTGGTTGCTTGCGGTAACTCTCCGGACGGTGACAAACAGAAGATCTCGACCACCGTATCCCCGAGCCTTTAATTTTTGATTTATAAGCTATCCTGTAAGAATTTCTGCCCTTCTTAGGAAGCGGCGGTTGCTTCTATAAATAGCCCTTTGCCTTTAAAGGCACTAATAACGACCTGGATGGAGATCCTTCATCCAGGTCTTTTTTTGGGCAGCACTGACTGAAGACGTTGATTCTGATTCGGGCATTGCTTCATCATGTGAGGATTGCCGGATCGATTCGATAGGCCATTCCTTACAGGCGCCTCGCGACTTGACAGCGCTCGATCAGAAGGTAAGATACTCGACGCGATAGCATTGTTCTGCTATTACAAAAGACTTTCGATAAAACCAAATAAGGTAGGTTAAGAAATGGGAGCCATATTAGATTTAGTTGAGAAAATGAGAACCCCGATGGGTATGGTGGTTACCATCGCTGTTATCGCCGCTGGCGTCTTCTTTGTTCGTTGGGTTTTCAGCGACGACGACAAGAAATAAGCCACCAAATGTGGCAAGCATAGGTGTTACCTCAATAAGTTTTAGTCTTAGTTGACAATCCTATCCTTGCCACGCCCCCGTAAGATCTTTTCTTAAGCCTTTCCTCATTGGTTCTGCACGGGCCTGCTCGCTTTCAAAAAATCGGTCGTTTTTGGCGCTTTGGCTCCAAGGCCCCTTATAATCATCTCGGGGCTTTTTTCTTAGGCGGACATTTCGGTTACAGGTGTCTCCAGCGTCGGGAGGGCGGATCATCCATCCGGCGGTTTCCAGTCACTCGTGTCCTTGCTATGGCAAGTGGAGAAGACATGCGAGTATTCGTTACTGGTGGAACTGGCTTTATCGGTAGGAACTTATGCAAGGCTCTGCTCAGAGCCGGTTATCAGTTGACTGTTCTCAGCCGAAAGCCCGAGACGGTTTCCGAAAAGTGTGGACCCGAAGTAACTGCACTGAAAAGTCTAGCCAATTGGTCACCTGACCAGCATTTTGACGCAGTTATCAATTTAGCGGGAGCGCCTATTGTTGGTTCCCGTTGGACCGGGCAACGTAAACAGGTTCTATGGGACAGTCGGGTTACGTTGACTGAGCATCTTATCGATACAATCCGTAAGGCGGAATCGAGACCCGGAGTACTTATCAGCGGGTCAGCGGTCGGAATCTACGGCAATCAGGGCGATGCCATCCTGGATGAAAATTCGGTCCTCGCGCGGGATGATTTCGGCCAAAAATTATGCTGGGCATGGGAGGACGCCGCATTGAGAGCCAGCGAGTTTGGTGTTCGAGTATGCCTGCTTCGAACCGGGTTGGTAATCGGCAAGGATGGAGGGTTTCTTCAGAAGATGCTGCTTCCGTTCAAGCTGGGTTTAGGAGGGCGGCTTGGCGACGGGAAGCAATGGATGTCTTGGGTCCACATGAAAGACCACGTTGCGATGACGCAGCACTTATTGGAGTCGCCGAACCTCGACGGAGCGTTCAACGTGACGGCGCCTAACCCGGTAACCAATGAAGAGTTTACGCAGTGCATGGCAAAGGTCTTAAAACGCCCCGCATTATTAACCGTGCCCGCATGGCTGTTAAGGTTGGGCGCAGGTGAAATGGCGGAACTGATGCTTGGTGGTCAGAGGGCGCTTCCTAGGCGTTTTCAGGGTGAAAACTTCAAGTTTTCCTATGAGTCTTTAGAGCCAGCGTTGCGCGATGCGCTTCTTTAAACCGGTATGACTGTTTCCTAAATTATAAAAAGCGGCATTTTATACCGCCGTTGACCTCAGCCTCCACTCCGACGATTTCCGCATTAATCAGCATTTTATCGTCCTCCCTCCGCACTTCAGCCGTTAATAAAACTCCAATGTGACATGCCGCGCATGCGGCGCCCTCTGTTTCAAGGCATACCAGTAGTCAGCGGAAAACGAGTTCTAATGCACGAGGGTATTCGGTCCAGAGAGCGCCTTAGAAAACTTCCTGAAAACCTATTCGTGGGGTGTCGCGTGCTCCGTAAGCCGCCGTCGCAATGCTTCGAGTTCCTCTAGTAAATCTAAGGCCAGCGCAGCACCGGCCAGATTAACCCCAAGGTCACGTTGCAGATGAAGCGCGGTTTGCAATCGTTTTAATGCAATGGTGTTGAACCGCCAATTCATTGGTTCCGAGCCTTCCGGGTCGATAATGCCTTCATTAACCATTTCGAAAATCGATTCAGCATTGATTCTGCACGCCTCGCACACATCCGCAAGAGACAAGTTAACTGTTTCGTCCAAAACGATGCCGGACGAGATAATCAGGGTCTCGTTCGTCATATCACACTCCCATGTACGCGCGTGGGTTCATAGGCATAATTTCGGCCATCTTTTTATATAGAGCCTTAGCCTCCACAGTTGCGGCCTCAGGTGTCACAATGCGCAGAGTCACAAGCTGATCTCCCGGTGGCTTGCCGGGGAGCCCGCGTCCTTTTAAGCGCAGCTTCTGTCCGCTTTGAGAGTTCGGAGGAAGTTTAAGTTCGACTTTGCCGCCTAAGGTTGGTACGGTAACCGCTTGGCCAAGGGCGGCTTCCCAGGGAGTTACCGGTAGCTCTAGCGCAATATCCGCGCCTTCGGCATGAAAGAACCGATGAGGTTTGTATCGGATTTCCAGGTAAAGATCGCCAGCCGTACCACCCTGTAATCCAGGTCCACCCTGTCCGGATAACCGAATGCGTTGTCCTTCTTTGATGCCTTTAGGAATCATGACGTTTAATGTGCGGGTTTTGTTGGTAAGTCTACCTTGGGCATCGATTTCCGGGACGGCGAGCGCAACCGTTTGAGTCCCTCCCGAGAAAGCCTCTTCGAGACTAATGTGAATGTTGGCATATTGATCGTGGCCCGATAGCGGCCCACTCCAACCGCTACGGCCTGCTTGTCGCCTGCGGCCTGTATTCCGGCCAAATAGGCTGTCGAAGAAGTCGCTGAATCCTGTTGTGTCCCCACCGGTAAAACCGCCACCACCAACGTTAAAGTCAAATGCCCAGTCGGGTGGGGGGGTGAAGCGTTCGCCATGTTGATGGCCTGTCGCAATCTGATCGTAGGCGGCGCGCTTTTCCGGATCTTTCAATACTTCATAAGCCTCACCGAGTTCTTTGAACCGCTCCTCGGCGTTACGTTCCTTGCTGACGTCCGGGTGATACTTGCGGGCGAGCTTACGATAGGCCCGCTTAATGTCTTCCTGAGAGGCATCCCGCGCCACGCCCATGATCTTGTAGTAGTCCTTGAATTCCATGAATCGGTATTCTCTGATTGGTTTAGCTGAGACCGCTGTTGCTGGGCAAAAGTTATGATGTCGAAACTTTTTGAAAAATCAAAACAACCGAAGGAAAGCAAGCACAACTGAGGCGGTCAGTTGGTCGGGCTCTAGAGCAAAGCCTTTGGTGCTGTGGGAAAAGAGTTCAAAAAAGAACCCCGCTTCCGCGGGGTTCTCGGATTGAGCAGAGGCGAAAGAACTTGTTTAGAAGGCGAGAGAGCCGCGCATCTGGACGGTGTCGAGATCTGATGGATCCCCTTCAAGAAGCGTCCGGCTTGACCCGGCGGTGCCGAGGTCGATATCGACGACGTGCGTATAATCCAGCATCAGGCGGAACCAGGGGTTCAGATACCAGTTGACGCCCAAGGTCGCGGCGGTCTCGCGTCCGCCGCGCTGATTGGCCGTACCGATTTTGTTCATGTTGACTTGGGAAATGCGTCCTTTAAGTTCCCAGGCACCCCAACCGCCGGCCAAATCGAAGTTCCGATTGGGTGTTAAGCGTTTAATGACAGCTGCTTTGGGATCGTAGGCGGCGGCCCGCGATTCGCCGGTCAGGCTGTACATCACGTCAAAGTGCCAACCGTCAAACTTGGCGTCTTCGGTTCCATCGCCGTTCCGTTGCAAATAGGCCACATTATATTCGCTTTCGAAAGAAAGGGGGCCGTAGGCGCCCGTCGCTTCCGCATTGAAAAACATCTCATCGTCGATATTTGTGATATTCCCGGTGTCAATCGGGAAGAAGTGATCGATGTGGGTGGGACGATTGCGATATCGTACGGCTTGGTTGCCCTGTTCCGGTACGCGGTAAGCGGCAGAAGCGCCGACATGGAGCAACTCGCCCGGCTTGAACCAGGGAGCCCAAGTGGCGCGCCCGGAAGCGCCCCAGCCCTCGTCATCGGCCGCAGTTTCAGCTTGTCGCGTGGCCGTGTCGCCGTAGACGCCGGTCGCAACGGTCCAGTTTCGACCGTTCACATCGTAACGGAGACCGATCGCACGATTCACTGATACGTCCGTGAACGCGTACTCTAATGAACGCTCCATAAATGGCATATCGTTGGAGCTCATCATTTGTTGGAAGCTGTACGGCTGCTTGCTCTGACCGATGGTCCAGCTTCCCCAGTCAAAGCCTGTATATTGAATGAACGTATCCTTGAGTCTGACTTGCTCGTCGGCGAAATCCGGTTGTATCTTAAATGTCCAGTCGTTAAAGAACTGGCCGGCGAACTCCATGCGGACACGGCGGATTTCGGTGCCGGAGTCGAGGTCGTTGCTTACCGGTGCATTAGCATTACCGTCATCGACAAGGCCGTTGTTATTTCTGTCATTCCAGGTTGTGAACTTATCCCCGGACTGAATTGCGGCGTCCGCATGGAGGCGCCCGTTGAGGCTAAATTTGAAGTTGCCGTCGTTGGATTGGAACTGAAGCCCCCTTGCGCCGAGAGTGACTTTGGCGTCATCCGGAGCTTTTGGCTTGTTGGCCAAGGCATCAATCTTCTTGTTAAGGCGATCTTCCACGGCTCTAATGTGATCCCCGTCCGGCTTGGCCTTTGCGGATCTCTTGGCGGGCTTAGATTCTTCGGCTGTTTCGTCGTCAATTTTTTCAAAGTTGCCGAGTTTCACACGCCCTGGACCCGGTTCGGCATAGATCTGTTTGGTTTTGCTGTCCATATAAAGGTCGAGCGCGTGGGCGGGAATTGCACCGACTCCACCGATCGCAAGTGAAATGGCATAGGCCAGACGTTTGAATCTCATTGTTCCCCCCATCGTAAGTATGTTTTCCAGGAATCGCGTGTTTAAAGTGGGCTCGGTCGTGTTCCGTATGCCCACTGTTGAGTTGTTGGTTCCAACTCAACAAGCGATCGTGTTAAAGCAACAAAATCCTACGAGGGAACTGTGACGATTTCGTTACGGAAATATTACGAAATCATGACAATGATTCATTAAGCTTTTTTTTACCGGAGCTCATGGCCATTGGGCGCCCAAAATTAAGAGGCAGCTATCCAGTGAATGCCTGTATACGTAAGTCGGGGCTCGTCCGGACCATTCGCGTGCAAGCGAGGGTTTCAGAAATCTGCGCTCAATGGGCGACATCATCGATCTCCCGAGGCCTAATTACCTTTGCCGCGACATCTCCAATTACCGACTGAGCTATCGCAATCGAGTTTAAAGGTGACGGTAGATATGCGGTTCCTCTACATTCTATGTGCCTCGATTAATGCTCTCGCCAACATGCCGGTATTATTTTAAACCCACGCACTTGACGGGTGAGGTGGGTTGAGGCATAATAGTCAGCTCTTCCGGTGCTGACGGGCCTGAGCGAATCGGGCGGCGCAGGCGGGAGGGAAGGGAAAAGGAAGGGTTGACACGGACTGGAAAGTCTTTATAATGATCCTTCTTCGCGGCGGACGCCGAATGTTCTTTAACAGATTGATCAAGCAATGGTGTGGGCGCTTGTGTCGAATTGGGCGAGTTTG
>NZ_DASPLO010000035.1:0-3333 GCF_035627495.1 Methylocaldum sp. | reverse complement strand
TGATCCTGCCGAACGTTGGCTTGAACGAGTGGGGTCACACCTTCTGGTTCATGGAAGAGCTGTTCGTAGCGCCCCTGCACTACGGCTTTGTGATCTTCGGCTGGCTGGCTCTGGCACTCATGGGCGTGTTGCTGCAGGTCTACGCAAGCTTTGCGAACCTGATCGGCAAAGATCTCTGCCCGGATATTTAATTGGCCGAACGCTAGCAGCGTCTTAGCTTCCTAAGCGCTGTCAGTGAAAACCGCCACTGCCTGGGGCGACTGCGTTCAGGCAGTGGCTTTTTAATGCGTGAAAGAAAACCGCATTGATTACTATTCTTCTACAATTTGTTTGCTTATATTAAACCCACTTGCTACGATTCTTCCGACTGAGGCATTCGGTTGGCGGCTTGCGTACGAAGGATTTTATTTACTCTCCTCTGCCGATTGATGCCGCATCACACAACGCCGCCCTCTGCGCTGGATGCCGTTTATATGAACGAATTGCAAAATACATTGAGACGTCTGCTAAGAGTCGTGATCGGCGGGCGTTGGGGTGTTTTTGCATGGAGCTTGTCCGGCGCAAGCGCACTAGCGGTTATTCTTTGGGGCCTCAAGGCAGTCGCCATTCCTTTATTGATGATTAAAACCGCATCGTGGGGCATCTGGGGACTTGGCGTAATCCGGGAATCCAAGTTACGCACCCCGATAAGACCATAGTTTTTTGGCATCCCGGAAACTATTCGGTTGCGCCTCGCACCCTCTCCTTCGCTTCTTGGATCTTTTTCGATCGAAAAGCCAGCCAAGCCGGCTTTGTAGCACCTTAGGCGGCGTTTTCGCGTTAAAATCCCTAGTCGTATTCTAGGGTATTGTCCAGAGAGTCACGCGGCCGATCCTTTTAGGTTCGATTCCTTTCATTCGTTTTCCTCGCCAGCTCGCGATGAACATTACTCCCGATCTTTTTTCTTACCGAAAATACTGGGCCAAGCGCTTTGGGGCCGCACCACAGCTACCCATGAGTCGCGACGACATGGATGCCTTGGGCTGGGACTCGTGCGACGTCATTATCGTGACGGGCGATGCCTACGTGGATCATCCAAGCTTTGGCATGGCCATCGTCGGGCGACTGCTGGAGGCCCAAGGCTTTCGAGTCGGCATTATTGCGCAACCGAATTGGACATCCGCTGCCGATTTTCAAAAGCTGGGGAAGCCCAACCTGTTCTTCGGCGTCACCGGCGGCAACATGGACTCCATGGTCAATCGCTACACGTCCGATCGCCGCATGCGCTCGAATGACGCGTACACTCCTGACGGAACAGCCGACAGACGCCCGGACCGCTGCGTCGCCGTTTATTCGCAGCGGTGCCGGGAGGCCTTCAAGGATGTACCGATCATTCTGGGCGGAATCGAAGCAAGCCTCCGCCGAATCGCCCATTACGATTATTGGTCCGACACGGTGCGTCGCTCGGTTCTGCTCGATGCCAAGGGGGATCTTCTCGTTTACGGCAATGGGGAACGCCAGGTGGTGGAGATCGCCCATAGGCTTGCAGCGGGAGAATCCGTCGACGAGTTGACTGAAATTCGCGGAACCGCTTTCGTTTGCAGACAAACGCCGCCCGGATGGACGGAGCTCGATTCCACGTCCGTAGACACGCCCGGAATGCCCGCCTTCGAACAGAACCCGTACGACGAGGAACCAACCGGATGCGCAAAAGAATCTACCGACGGCAAGTCCGGAGCAATCGTTCGCCTGACAAGACGGAGAGTTCCTGCCGACCGGACCGTCATCCGCCTGCCGGCGTATGAAACGGTCAAAGCGGACTCCGTACTCTACGCCCATGCCTCGCGGGTTCTGCACCAGGAAACCAATCCCGGCAATGCCCGCGCACTTGTCCAGCGCCACGGCAACCGGGACGTTTGGGTTAACCCGCCGCCGATCCCGCTCAGCACAAAGGAGATGGACGGCGTCTACGGCCTCCCCTACTCGCGCGTTCCCCACCAGTCCTACGGGACCAGCAAGATTCCCGCGTTCGAGATGATTCAGCACTCCGTTACCATCATGCGTGGTTGTTTCGGCGGCTGCACCTTCTGCTCGATAACGGAACACGAAGGACGCATCATTCAAAGCCGTTCGGAAGATTCAATCATCCGGGAAATAGAAACCATTCGCGACACTTCGCCGGCCTTCACCGGAGTCATCTCCGACATCGGCGGCCCGACCGCAAACATGTACCGGCTCGCCTGCAAAGACAAAGCGATCGAAGCCACCTGCCGCCGGCCGTCCTGCGTATACCCGGGCATCTGTAAAAACCTGAATACTGACCACACAGCGCTTATCCGACTCTACCGCCGCGCCCGCGCGCTACCCGGCATCAAGAAGATTTTGATCGCCTCCGGATTGCGGTATGACCTCGCCGTCACCTCGCCGGAATATGTGAAAGAACTTGCCGCCCATCATGTCGGCGGTTACTTGAAGATCGCTCCCGAACATACCGAATCGGGACCATTGTCCAAGATGCTGAAACCGGGCATAGGCACTTACGACCAGTTCAAGGCCTTATTTGACAAATACTCGAAAGAGGCCGGAAAGGAGCAATACCTAATCCCGTACTTTATCGCCGCCCACCCGGGCACCACCGACGAAGACATGCTGAATCTTGCGCTTTGGCTCAAGCGCAATGGGTTCCGGGCCGATCAGGTTCAAGCATTCCTGCCTTCCCCCATGGCTACCGCAACCGCCATGTACCACTCCGGAAAAAACCCGCTGCACCGCGTCACGCGCACGAGCGAAACAGTATTCATCCCGAAGAAACTCAAACAGCGGCGTCTACACAAGGCTTTCCTCCGTTACCACGACCCCAATAACTGGCCAATGCTCCGCGAAGCGCTGAAGCGCATGGGACGCACTGACCTGATCGGAAATGGCAAGCATCATCTCGTGCCGACATGGCAACCCGAAGGTACCGGGAATCAACACGAAGGCACTCGAATCACCCGCAAGGCACTGCCGTTTCGCACCCAGCACACCGGCTTGCCGAATATCAGGACAAAATCGCCGCGAAAGCCAAAACGAGCAAGCAAATCTTGAAGATTTGCCGATGCGGATACCAGACGCCGATCTTGGCACTTATGGAAAAGCAACCCGCTTTTTCCTTAAGATTCGCACCTTCGGGTTTCTTAAAACTAAGCACGATTCGATCTGCCAGAGAAAACTCTAGGTTCTGTTGACATTTCGGGAGCTCTCCGGCGATGTCGCTCGCCATTTACGAAATGGCGAACCGATTAGCAGTCACGGAGAATGAATGGCGTATCCTCTTTCCGATTTTGGCGGCTCAAAAACATGTATATATCGGCG
>NZ_DASPLO010000034.1:0-1533 GCF_035627495.1 Methylocaldum sp. | reverse complement strand
CGCCGATATATACATGTTTTTGAGCCGCCAAAATCGGAAAGAGGATACGCCATTCATTCTCCGTGACTGCTAATCGGTTCGCCATTTCGTAAATGGCGAGCGACATCGCCGGAGAGCTCCCGAAATGTCAACAGAACCTAGCACCTAGTCGGTTACCTATAAGAGACCAGAAGAAATCTAAACGGAATTGGTTAATCGCCGAGAAGAAGGGGTCAGGCTTTTGATGTTTGATTTAGGCCCCGTGCTCGGAGCCTTCGTTTCCGGCGGTGAGCCAATCGTCAATAAAAAAACCCGGCCGCGAGACGCAAGCCGGGTGTGTACCGCGCGGCCGTAGTAGGATCAGGCGCAAACGCATAGGTTAAGACAACAGCGCGGTAATTCTGAGCTTAGTTCCGTTTTGCCACTTGAAGGCTTTACCAAAGCTAGCGAAGCTTTCCGAAGCCGTAATTTATCCCTGCCAAACACCTTTTTCTAACCGCTTGTAAGCCTTGGCTTACACGTTTTTCAGCCTTTCCGACTTACCTGACCTTTTTCTGATCTTGAAGTAACTATACTTACGGGTGCTGCACTGAAATAGTGTGGCTGTGACAGCGGTGTTAACCAACCGCATCAATCTTAACGAGTGATGGAGAAAAGAAATGGCAAAGGTAAAAGTTGCACTTACCAAAATGCGCTGTCTCGAAGAGACAAGTGAATACAGTGATTCTGACGAGCCATATGTGTTGGTATTTTCAGCTCAGCTTAATAAAGTCGGTGGATTGATCACTGTCCCTTCCGCTATTACGGTTAGATACGGCCCATGGGAAGATGTAGATAAAGGCGATTTGGTATCAACATCTGTTTCAATACCCGGCCCTCTTGGCGACCTACTGAATCATCCATCCGAGAATTTCTGGGGGTTAGATGGTAAGCCACACGAGTTAAACAATCTTGATGACGTCGTTTTCTTAGCAGCATTGATGGAAAACGACGATGCGCAGCCCGGTGGTATCCGAGCGGGAACGCATGCGCAGATGTTCGCTAGCATCACTTCGTATGCAAATGCAGGTATGAGCCGCAGTGACATGGTAACCCGACTCAAAAACGACATGCGCGATATCCTCAAGGGCATAACTGTTACTGGAATACCAAGCGGCGACGATCTGATTGGTGTTTCCGAGGTGCGCTTCGACAAAGACGCATTGCAAAAGGTAAACAGCCAAACGCAGGTCAAGAATATTGAACTACGTGGTGACGGAGGGAAATACCGATTACGGTTCGAAATGAGTAAGGCGTAAGAGATCCGCAAAAAGTCGAGCAGATAGAAAAAAGCCAAGTAGTGAGAAGAGGTCAGACTTTTGTTGTTTGATTAATAGCCCATGCTCAGAGCACTTGTTTTCGCCTGTAGATCAATTGTAAGCGCTCTTTTAACGACGCCCTTGAGCTTGGCGAGACGAGGTTGTAGTCGATCGGGTCAGGTAGCCGCAACGGGCTGGGTGAGATGCCAGGGCAGGAGTTTCTCGAACTCGTCGACCGTTGTTGCCAAGGGCAGCT
>NZ_DASPLO010000033.1:0-26667 GCF_035627495.1 Methylocaldum sp. | reverse complement strand
CGGCACTGGCGAAAACTCAATGGCATTCCCCGCTTGGCTCAGGTTATCGAGGGAGTCGTGTTCAAGGACGGAGTTCGGGAAGACGCCGAGAAAATCGCCGCCTGAGTCCGCCCCGTACACAAAATTTGACCATTACTCGTTGGTCGGCCATGCCGAGTTGCTGAAACTGGTCATGGAAAGTGATTTCAAGACCGGATATAAACAAATCATCGAAGAAAGCCTGGAATTGTTCGGTTATTACCTCATCTGGTTCGGCACTCTGGAAGCGCTTCTGGCGGCGCGATGGTCGTCGCAGAATTTATTCGGTTTTAATCAGCAGCGCGATTCCGGATTAAGCGGGATGCCAAAGATTCCGGAGCTGAATCCGCTTGGAGAGTCCCGATGAAGTCTCCTGACGAATTCGCGGAAGAACGTTGAGAATGTCCGCGAAAGGTATACGGTCATAAGGGAGTCGGTGACGAGTGCCAAGGATCCGGCTTAGGTCCGTCAGCGCTATATCAGCATGGACGCGTTGCGCCAGGACGGCGGCTTGCGCCTCCGACGCCAAACATTTCGGCGCCTGCGAGGTGTGATGAACGATCATGATTCTCACCTCCCGATTTTCGACTCATCGGGGCAGCTTCCGGACTTCCTATGGCTGCGATTCATGCCTTTCGCCGCAGTTGCGGCTGACAGTTCATGGAGGTACGAACGTGCAATACAAACGAATGCTCGTCTTTCTGGCTACGGTTGTTCTAACCGGATGCGCGGTCAGTCCGAAACAGCATCCGGAAGCCCTGCCCGCCTACCGGCTCTCCGAGAAGCTTTTCGAGCAGGGTCCGTATGGGCGAAATGCCATCGTGTGTACGCCGACCACCGTCGCAGGTCACTTCGTCGGCGCCGGGGTAGCCGTTGCCGTTCTTCCGCTTTATCTGGTGGGCGGCCCCATCGATCATTTCATCACCCCGAAACCTCCTTCGGAACGGCCCCCACCGATAGCATCAGCGCTCAGCAATGCCTCCTGGTTGTTCGGCACTTTCGCTGGATTGGTCGCAGGAACCCCTTTCTTGCCCCTTTCGTATCTCGCCGACCAGAGTCAGTGTAAACGAATTATCCTGTATTGAAGGCTTAGGGTTGTTTCGTCAAACCCTATCGAAGGCGACTTTGATGCGGGTTCCACGGTCGAGAGGACCGCTCTCGATCCGGACCTGTCGGCATGAAGATCGGCGATTTCCTTGACGATCGCCGACTAGAGCCCACAGCCGTCTCTGGGACTGCCGGGGGTGCGATAGAAGCGCTCGAAAATCCGCTCGCGCTTTGCGTCCGGAATCGTCGCCCCTTCATCATTCACTGCGACGGAGCCGCAACGGCCTCACGCCTGCTGTCCCGGTGAAGTCTTCGAGACCGAGGCGCGCACACGCCATACCTCGAGCGCCCCAAAGGTGAGCGCGACCACGACGGGGCCGACAAAGAATCCCGCCGCCCCGAAGACGATGATGCCGCCGATCAACGCGATCAGCAGTGGCACCGTGTGCAGATGGAGATATTTTCCGACTACGGATCGGATAAAGCAGGTTATCGGCCAACCCCACGACCGTAGTGCCCCAAAGCCCCAGGATCGCGGCCTGGCCCCATTGACCATCGAGCGCCAGCAACCCGGCCGCTGGTCTGGTACCCACACGAGGGGCGCGCCGAGCAGTGGGATGATCGAGAGGATGCCCATCATGATCGCCCAGAACCACGCCGCCGGGAGATCGAGCCACCAGAATATCAAGCCGCCGAGCAGTTATGAATCGGCTCGCGACGTGGCCCGCGCCCTCACCCAGACGACGGCCTATCAACAATCCCGCCACGAGAGAAAGAAAGTGGAGATGCTGTTCGCGCACCTGAAACGGATTCTCAGGTTCGACCGACTCCGCTTACGGGGCCTGACCGGTGCCAACGATGAGTTCATTCTCGCCGCCACTGCGCAAAATCTGCGGCGTCTGGCGAAGCTCTGCGGCCAACCTCCGCCCGAGGACAGGCGAGTTGTGCCTGCTTGAGGCCAAAACCCCTCCCATTAACCCACAACAACCGCCATCGAACCCCGATGGCAGCCCCCAAAAGGGGAATTCAGGTCAGATCACTCCCGCCGGCATCATCGCTCGCCATTTCAAACTAACTTTTTCAACAAAATCGGTCAAAAGCGGGCATTCAAGTGCCGGTCGGCTAATTGCGAAAGTTTTGGGTTACCATCACTCCGGGCAACTTTGAAAACCCGGCACATCACCGCCACTGAAAACCGAACTTCGTGGGCGTGAGAGAAGGTGTACTTGACCGGGTTCCGCCGGGCTTTCTTTTCAGTCGAACTCATGGAACACCTCTCTCCCTTTCCTCATAAATGAGGTGTCCACGAAATTGTGGCAGGATCAAATCGCTGTGTACCCCCCATCCATCACCAAGGCCGCACCGTTGAAGTAACGCGCGTCCGTTCCTGCAAGGAACAGGACCACGGAGGCGACATCGTTGGCGATGCCGATCTCGTTCTGGGGAATTCTGTCGAGCACCTGCCGCCGCAGGTCCGGGTTGTCCAACCGCCATTGCGTCATCGGCGTCTCGATCATGCCTGGACACAAGGCATTGCAGCGGATTCCCGCATGGGCATAATCCGCCGCGATCGAACGCGTGAGCTGAATCACCGCGCCCTTCGACGCCGTGTAGGCCGCTCGTCCCGGAAAGGCCACCAGGCCGGCCACGGACGCGATGTTCACGATGACGCCGCCGCCCTGCTCCAGCATCACGGGGATCGCGTTGCGGCAGCCGAGGAACACGCCCCGCACATTGACTGCGATCACCCGGTCGAACTCGCCGATGGGCGTCGCGTGAAGCACGGTCGCCTCTGGGTTTCCGGCGATCCCGGCGTTGTTGACCAGTACGTCGATCCGGCCGAAATGCTCGACCACCCGATCGATAATCCTCTCCATGTCCGCCTCGCTCGCGACATCCCCCGGAAGGCAGAGAACCCGGTCGCCATGCGCCGCCCAATCGTCCTGGCTACGCGCGGCCAGTCCCTCGGCCGAGAGGTCGACCGCCGCCACCCGGTCGCCGTGATCGAGAAAGCGGTGAGCGATGGCCTGGCCGTTCCCCGACGCCGCCCCCGTGACGACCACGACGCGGCTCACAGGTCCACCAGATGCTTGCGGCCCGACCGCAGGCGGGAAAGCTGGATGAAGTGGGTCGGGTTCAGGAACAGTTCGTCCATCTCGCCCAAGTCGTCCACCGTGAGTCCTTGCTTCACCAGCACGTTCAGGTACTGGAACGCGTCCTTCGCACCATAGCCGACATGATGGGCGCCCAGCACGCGGCGCGAATCCCCGTCGATGACGAGCTTTTGGTAGCCGGACATATGGGGTTTCGCCATGGCGTACAGCATGGTGCGGTCGGAAGCCGGCAGGGCGGCGTTCAGCCCGTTGGGATTGTCCGGCGGCATTTTGATGATGACCACGTTCCTGTGCCTGACGCGTGCCTCGGCCTCGCTCAGGCCCAGCCAGCTGACTTCGTAATGGGTGTGGAGGAAGTCCGGAAAATCCTTCGGCTCGTAATGCGCTTCGAAGCCCATGATATTGCGGGCGGCATACATCCCGCTCTTGCGGGCCTTGAACATTTCCATCGGTGCGCCGATCAGATCGCCGATGGCATAAACATTCGGCACCGAGGTCTGCAGCCGCGAGTTGACGATAATCTCGTTGCGCGGACCTACTTCGACGCCTAGCGCTTGCGCCGGCATTTCCGAGTTGGGAATCTCGCCCAGTGCCGTGAAGACGAAGTCGGTTTCGATCCGCTTCTCGCCATCGGGCGTCCGCACCACCACCGCCTGTACCCTGCCCTCGCCGTCGTCCTCGATGCGCAGGGCTTCCGAGCCTTCCCAGATTTCGACACCCTGCTCCTTCATGCGATCGAGGACGTAACCCCGGATCTCCGCATCGGGAATCAGCTTCAGGCATTCGCTGCGCACGACCAGGATCGTTCGCCGGCCGGTGGCGCTGAAAAAGGCCCCGTACTCGACCGCCGTCTTGCTGCCGCCGATGACCACGACGGTATCGGAAGGCTCGTAGTCCAGGGTCTCGACCAGGCTGACGTTGCTGTAGACGCCCTTGAGGCCGCTCCCCGGAATGTCCAGCGCCTGTGGCCGCGCCCCCAGGCCGAGCACGAGGTTTTTGGCCGTAAACCTGCGGCCGGCCACATCCACGGTGTGCGGGTCGACGATCCGGCCGGGCGCGTTGAGGATGTATTCGAGGTCGAGCTGTTCCTTGCTCTGGTAGTTCATCATGGCATGGGGGCCGGTGCGTCCGCGCCGAAAAAGATCTACCACTTCCCTGATCGACGTGACCACGCCCTCCATCGGTGGAAACCACAGCGTGCCGCCGAAGGTGCGTTGCAGCATCAACTCCGCCGCGCAGTCCGAGAAAACGTGGTGGGGAACGCAGGCATTGTGCGGACAGGAGCCCCCCAGGAACGGCCAGCGCTCGATGATGAGTTGCCGGCCGCCCATGGCGCGCAGATAGGCCGAGCCGAAACGGCCGCCGGCGCCACCGCCCAAAAAGATGGCGTCGTATTCCCGATCGTCCTTGTCGTCGATGTTGAACAGCGCCGTGTCGGTTTTTTCGTCGTGCAAGGACTCGATGAGATTCCCCCATTCCTCGAGGGCCAGTTTCTCGCCACGGACATTCATGGACTTCGTTGTGGTCACTGGGGCCTTCCTCGGCTGAAACGGGCTCAATGCATGCAGCAGGGACAACCCATCACCGCGGCCATCGTCAGCATGGCGTAGGTGATGGTGTGGTGGGCGGCGCCCGGCTTGGCATCGAACAACAGGGCAACCACGCGGCCATTCGGGATGTCGTCCGGCACTTGTTCGACCTTGAACCAGGTACCGAGGTAGTTCCCATCGGGATCGGCATGATCGCCGGGTTGTCCGGACGGCGATAGGCAGACCTTCAGGAGCGGTGCGATCGGCGCCGTTCCTTTCGTATCGGCCATGATCCAAACGTCTCTCATGCGCGGATTTCTCCGGTAATGTGCAATTGCCCGTAATTAATCAGACATATTCAAAGCCGTCAATAGCTGTCCCAAATCGGCTCACCTGTCCAGCATGAAAGCGATGTCTCTGGATATGTATTGACAAGTAAAGGTAAGAATGTCGTAATGCTTCGCACGAAGGAAAAAGCATATAGGCAAGCATGGATAGCAGCGGGTTCTTGTAGGCTTCATCAACCCCAGAAGGTCATCTCGACGTCGACCGAACGCAATGGCACTGCGTCCGATGCCGGGAATTGATTCTTCGGAACCAGAGCGGAGGAGAGAGCGATGAAACTGAATGGCGCAGAAGTACTGATTCCCACCAGCATGGTCGGCAACTATCCCAATCCCCGCTGGTGGGATGCGGAGTTTGCCCGGCACTTCACCGGAGACCAGCAGCCGCCCGACGCGATGTGGCAGGAGGCGCTGGAAGACGTCGTCGGCGCCCTGGTGCGCGACCAGGAGGCGGCGGGTCTCGACATCATTGCGGATGGCCGGGTCCACGGCGACAACTATGCCGACCAGGCGCTTTACTACTACATGCGGCGGCTCGGTTACGACCTGAAGGGCGGCCACTTGGGTTTTCCGATCTACAGCCGTCTTCATTCCGGCACTGTCACGCAGGAAATCAGGCGCCACGGCGCGCTCATGGTCGAGCAGGCGAAGGCCCTGCGCAAGGCGACCCGGAAGCCGATCAAGGTGCAATACACCGGCGTTCAGGTGCTCGCGCAATGCACCAATGATCTTCATTACAAGTCCAGCCGCGAGCGCGCGCTGGCCATCGCAGCGGCCATCAACGAAGACCTGAAAGAAGTCGAAGCCATCGGCGCGGACTTCATTCAGCTCGACGAGTTCACCTGGCCGTACTTCTTCGAAGACTATGCCATCGAAGCGTTCAACCGCGCGGTCGAAGGCATCGACAAGGCAAAAATCATCGTCCACGTCTGCTGGGGCAACTGGGGCGGCACGCCCGCTTACCAGCCCGACGAGACCGCGGGTTCGGGCGAAGTGTACGACCTCACGAAGCGCAAGGGAAAAGCGCCGTCGGCGACGGCCTCGATCATCCCGAAGGCTTATGAAGCGAACATCAGCGTTCTCAATCTCGAAAACTGCGGCCGGCGTTCGGACGACCTGTCCGGCCTCGACGTCATCAAGCAGCATCCGCTTCCGCCCAATGTCGATTTCTGGGCCGGCGTGATCGATGTGAAGAGCACGATCACCGAGACCGCCGACGAAGTGGCGGGCCGGATTCGCAAGCTCCTTGAATACGTTCCGGCGGACCGTCTCGGCGTCACCACCGACTGCGGGCTGATCCTGTTGCAGCGCTATATCGCCAAAGACAAGATCCATGCCCTCGTCGAGGGGACCAAGATCGTCCGCGAAGAAATCAGGGCGGGCAAGGTCTCTGCCAAGACCGCATAAAAGAACGGACCGGGATGCGACGCTCGCCTGTGGCCGGCCGAGCGTCCCGCTCCAACCCTTTGCACCGGGTGCCCAAACCCAACACTCACAAGACGACCGAACATGCACTCCAATAGCCGCAACTCGTTAACAGACCGGGTCGTCGCCATTACCGGCGGCGCCACGGGAATCGGATTTTCCACCGCCGAACGCTGCGCGGCGGCCGGCGCGCGCATCGCGATCATCGACCTTTCGCCGGAGCGCGGCGCCAGCGCGGTCAAGGCCCTGCGCGATCAGGGATACACGGCCAACTTCTATTGCGCCGACGTGACCGATGAGGCGCAAATCTCCAAAGCCATCAGCGATGCGGAACAAGACCTGGGTCCGGTGACCGGCCTCGTGAACAACGCCGGAATCGCGGGATTCGGATCGGTGCACGAAGCGAAACTCTCCGACTGGGATCGCATCATGGCGGTCAACGTGACCGGGACGTTTCTCGCTTCGAAGGCGGCGATTCCATCTATGATCAAGCGCGGATACGGTTCCATCGTCAACTTCGGCTCCGTGGCCGGCATGGTCGGAATCCCCACCATGGCGGCTTACTGCGCGGCCAAGGGTGCCGTGGTGAACCTCACCCGGCAGATGGCCGCCGACTATTCCGGCAAGGGAATAAGGGTCAACGCCGTCTGTCCCGGCACGGTGGCCTCGACCGACATGGGACATCAACTGCTGGGCAGCGACAGCAGCCCGGAGGTGCAGGCCAGGCGCCTGGCCAAATATCCGATCGGCCGTTTCGGCGAGCCCGGCGACATCGCCGCCGCGGTGCTCTTTCTCCTTTCCGATGAGGCCGCCTTCGTGACCGGCTCCGCGTTCGCGGTCGACGGTGGGATGACCGCGATATGAACGCCATGAATGGCATGGAAAGACCGGAGAGCACCGCCGTCTACACGGCCGGTTCCAAGCTGATGCCGCTGTCCGAACTCGCCGGCCTGGTCAGTGACGGTGATTCGGTGGCGGTCGGCGGCGGGCTCTCGTCGCGCGAGCCGATGGCGCTGCTCCGGGAATTGCTGCGCGCCGGCAGGAAAGGGCTCCACGTCATCGGTTCGGCGCACGGCATCGATATCGACCTCTTGTGCGGCGGAGGGGCCGTCGCGGCGACCTCCGAAAGCTATGTCGGATTCGAACAGGATTTCGGCATGGCGCCGAATTTCCGCCGGGCCTGCGAAGACGGTTCGGTCGAGGTGCACGACAATTGCTGCTACACCCTGGTGCAGCAGCTTCGGGCAGCCATCGCAGGGCTGCCGTTCATGCCGATCCGCTCCGTGCGCGGAACCGACATGCTCAAGCTGCATCCCGAGTTCAAAACCATGGAATGCCCGTTCACGGGCCAGGAACTGGTCCTGGTGCCGGCTCTGAAACCCGATGTCGCGATCATCCATGCCCAGTACGGGGACGAACAGGGAAATCTCCGCATCGAGGGTCCGCCCGTCGCCGATATTCTCTTCGCTCAGGCGTCCAAAAAAGTCATCGCGACCGTCGAGAAGATCGTGAGCACCGATCAGCTCAAGGAACTGGGCGGCGTGTCCATTCCTTACTTTTACGTGACGGCGCTGTCCGAGGTGCCATTCGGCGCCCATCCGACCTCGTGCTATCCGTTCTATGCCTACGACCGCACCCACACCCAGCTCTATTACACGGCGGCGAAAGACGGCCCCGAGGCGTTCGCTAGGGTCTACCTGGACCGCTACGTGTTCGATTGCGGCAGCCACGAACAGTACCTAGAAAGAATCGGCGGGCCGGCGGTGACCGGGCGCCTGGGTCAGTGGTCCGAAAGCACATCCGCGTGGCTCGAACTCTACAAGGCATAATCATGTCCTCAACCTGCACTCTCGGCGAAATGATGATCTTCCGGATCGCCCAAACGATCCCGGATGGCGCGCTCGCCTTTCACGGCTTCGGGTCTCCCCTGGTACAACTCGCCATGCATGTCGCCAAGCGAACCCACGCGCCCCGCATGGTGCTGATCGCGGGAGCGACCTATGGCGTGAATCCGGAGCCGCCCTTCCTCACGGCCACGACCAACGACTGGACCATGGACCGGGGCGCCTCCTCTTCGCTCGGTATCGGCGAGTTGTTCGACCTGGCCGCCTCGGGACGGCTCCACCGGATGTTCCTGTCGGGCCTCCAGATCGATCGTTGGGGCAACTGCAACGTCACCGGGCTGGGCGAGTCCCTGAGCGGGCTCAAACTGCCCGGCGGCGGCGGCGGCTGCAATCTGTCCTGCGACGTGGGCGACCTGACGCTGTGGACGGCGGCCCATCGCTGCCCGCCCAACAAGCACGGCGTGCGCAAGTTCCGCATCGTCGATAAATGCGACTTCGTGACGAGTCTCGGCCATCGCGCCGCCGACGGCACTCCACGCAAGCAGTTCGGCCATGTCGGGAACGGTCCGCAATGGCTGGTGACCGATCTGGGCGTGTTCGATTTCGACGCCTCGGGCCACCTGCGCCTGCATGCCCTCTACCCCGACACCACGGTCGAGGACGTGCTGGCGAATACCGAGTTTGCTCCGGTCGTCAGCGACGATCTGACGGTCACGGACGCGCCCTCGCAAAAGGCTGTCGACATCATCCGGCAACTGGATCCGATGAGAATTCATGAGAGGGAACTACGCCCGGAGGATCGCCAACGGTCTTTCGAGATCCGAGGATGAAAGAAATGGCCACGGCCTCGGGAGTCCGCCCGCTGAAGCACCGCAAGAATCTGGTCCAGATTCCGTATCGCGGCGTGAGCTACCAGCCGTACGCGGGGAAGATGACGGAAGCCGCGATTGCCGGGCATTTGCTCGGGAAAGAAGCCTATCGTCGAACCTATTTCGTCATTCTCCACACCGCGGAACAGCGGCACGCGCTCGTAGCGATCGATGTGGCGGACCGCGAAGCGCTGTTTTCGCCCATCGACCATGTCGAGGTGCTGGCGTTGCCGGAGCGATGCGTCTTCGTCAAGGACCCGGCGACGGATTGCGCCAACCGGTCCGCCCTGGCCGAACTCGCGGCAAAGCATGGCGTAAGCGTGGACCGGACCCTGATCTGCGAGGGGAAGTACGACCACATCAATTTCATCCACCGTCCGGACCCCATCCCGCTGCGGGTCGTCGAAGTCGCGCCGCCGGAGCCGCCCAAGCTCATGGGGCTGGTCCGGCAGGTGTTGAGCTACGCCGACCTGCCACCCATACGTCCCGTGCTCGAACGGATCGATTTGCGCGATCTGTGCGCCTCCGTGAGCCCGGCCCATTACCTGGTGCCTTGCCGTTCAGGCGGGCTCGACGATCTCGGCGCGCCGGTCCATTTTCTCGACGAACGTCCTGAAAAGCGGCTGGATTGGATCCTGGTCGGCTGCGAGCGGAGCTTGCAGTTTCACCGGCACTATTACGGCGACGAGCCGGAACGGGTCGAGATGTGCCCGCGCAAGCTCGCCAGGCAAGCCGATGGGCCCACGCTACTGAAATGCTGCCTGCTGGAATTCGACATCGAAAGGGACGGGGACACCGTCATCGTTCCCTGGGGAGCCGATTTGGCGATGGTCGAGCGGGCGCTTAAGGAGATTACCGATGACATCGACGCCGAATAGCACGCCCTGGCACGGCTTCAGGACGATAGACGAGGGACTGAGGTCCAGGATTCGGAGCCGTGGCGAGAGCGGCCTGACCATGGTCATCGACACCGGACTCGGGATGAGCGCAACGAACGATATTCTGGACCTGTCGGGCGCCCACATCGATCACTGGAAGCTTGGATTCGGAACTTCCGCCGTGATGCCGGAACGGCTGCTGAGACGGAAGCTGGACCTGCTGCGTAGCCGCGGCATTCTCACTTATCCCGGCGGAACCCTGCTGGAGGCGGCCCTGCTGCACGACTCGGGCGTCGCCTTCATCGAGCGCGCCAAGGACCTGGGATTCCGGGCGATGGAAATCTCGGAAGGGACCGTCGCGCTCGGAAGAGAGTTGCGGCGCTCGCTCATCCGGGAAGCCCGTGACGCCGAGATCGTTCCGATCACGGAGGTGGGCAGCAAAAACCCCGCGCGGCAGCTTTCCTGGGGCCGCGTGGTGGAGCAAGCGCGCGAGGACATCGACTGCGGCGCCGCGTGGGTCATTATGGAAGGGCGCGAATGCGGCATCAACGTCGGCATCTACGATGATTGCGGACAGATCCGCCCGGATTTTCTGGAGCATCTGGTCGAGGGCCTTAGCGATTGCCTGGACAGGATCATTTGGGAGGCGCCCTGGAAAGCGCAGCAGTGCCAGCTCATTCATCGCTTCGGCGCCAACGTCAATCTCGGCAACATCGAGACGACGCAATGCCTCGCGCTGGAAGCCTTGCGCTGCGGCCTGCGCTTCGAAACGCTGCGACCGACCGTAGAGGCTTTGCATCCGACGCTGATGATGGAGATCGCAGTCGAACCGATTGCCTTGCCGGCCAAAGGCGATCGCCTGCACCGAAGCGGGACGGGGACATAAGCCATGACGCATGTCTCTCCTCGCCAACCTCAAGTCCTGGAAATTGGCGCGCGGCTCAACGAGCCACCCTCGGCCAGCCTCCAGCAAACGGCTTTCGCCGAGGAAGCGGCGGCGCAAGAGCGGTTACGCGACGCGGTGGGATGGGCGGATATCGCCCATACGCTGATGCAGTCGCGCCTCCGCACGATTCCGCCCGAGGCAGCCGCCGAACTCATGGCGGCGCTGCTCGATCTGCAATGGGTCGATAACCGCCGCGAACTCGATCCCGCGCTGGGCGACGTGGTGACCAATCGCGAAGCGTGGCTGGCCGAGAAAACCGCGTCGGCAGGACATCTCGGCGCCAGCCGTGCCCGCCGCGAGGCGATCACCACAGGCTTCGTGCTGGTCCTCAGAAAGAATGTCTTGCGCCTAGCGGAAGCACTCTGCGCCATGGTTACACAAATGGCCGATCTCTCGGTGGCCCACCGCTCGACGGTATTTCCCGAGTACACCTATCTCCAGACCGCCCAGCCGACAACCTTCGGCCATTATCTGTCGGGCTTCGCCTTTCCCGCCGAGCGCGACTTGCAGCGGCTCCGTGCGCTCTACGCCCGTCTGAACCGGTGTCCCGCCGGATGCGGGAGCTCGAACGGGACTCGGCTGCCGCAGGACCGGCGGATGCTGGCCGATCTGCTGGGGTTCGATGGGGTGGTCGAGCACGCCCGGGATGCCATGTGGCAGGCGGATTTGCCGGTCGAGCTGGCGTCCTGCCTGGTGATGATCGCGGTGAACGTCTCGCGTCTCGCCGAAGACCTGATGGTTTTCGCGACCCACGAATTCGCGCTGCTGGAGCTGGCGGACCGGCACTGCCGCGCCAGCAAGATCATGCCGCAAAAGAAGAATCCCTTTGCCCTGAGCTACTTGCGGAGCCTCGCGAATCATCTGCTCGGAGTGCAAACCGCCGTCGCGGCCTCCGGCCGAACCCCCTCAGGGCAAATGGACAACCGCATGGAAGCCTACCGGGAGCTTCCCGCCGCTCTCGAAAGCGTTACGGCCGGCGTGAATCTGATGGCCGAAATCCTCGACGGTCTCCAGCTCAATGAAATCAATTGCCGCGCGACGCTGGCCACCTCGTTCGCCATGGCCACGGATTTCGCGGAAGAGCTGGTCGAGCTCGGCGGAGCGGATTTTCGGGAGGCGCATCGGGTTACGGCGCGGTTGGTCCGAACGCTTGCGAGTTCCGGCCACCGCCTCGACGAAGCGGACGCCAAGCTCATCGAGGATATCGCGATGGAGGAATTGGGGCGCCCGCTAAATCTCCGTGACGAGGACTTGCCGGCGCTGACCGATGTCGATGCCGCTATTCGGGCGCGGACAACGATCGGAGGCGCGGCGCCGGAGCGGGTGCTGGAGGCCGTTGCCCTCTTGCGGGACCGCGTCGAGAACCATTGGAACTGGACGCGGGAGGCCGCGAGCGCCATCGACGTCGCCGAAGCCGACCTGCTCGGCGCGGCGCGAAAACTGGCCGGAGATTGCTGATGGCGCTGTGGACCATGGGATCGGAAGTTTACGGCGGCGCCTGGTCGACGGAGGCCGTGCGAAGCCTGTTCACGGACAAACACCGCATCGGCCGATGGCTCGAAATCCTGGCGGTTCTGGCGAAGTGCCAGGCGGCTTACGGATTGATTCCGGAGTCCGCCGCCGCCGAGATCGAGCACGTCTGCCGGTCCATAGAGGTGAATCGGGCGATCCTCGAACAGCTGCGCCTGGATTACGAGGCCACCAGCCATTCGACCTATGGCTTGATCCGCCTGGTCAAGGACCGCTGCGGGATCGAAGCCGGCGAATGGATCTATTTCGGGGCCACCGTGCAGGACATCGCCGACACCTGGATGATGCTGGTGCTCAAGGATGCGAGGAAGCTCATCGCGGACGATCTGAATCGGCTGATTCTGGGGCTGGAGGCCCTGTGCCGCACCCACCGGGAAACGGTCATGCCGGGCCGCACTCACGGGCAGCAGGGGCTGCCGATCACCTTCGGCTTCAAGGCGGCCTCGTGGCTGGCCGAGGCGCGGCGCCAAAAGCGGCGGCTCGAAATCTTTGCGGGGCACGGGGAAGTCGGTCAGTTGGGCGGTGCGGTCGGCTCGTTGACGGGCCAGGGTACCGCGGCCCTGGACATCCAGGCGATGTTCTGCGCGGAGCTGGGCCTCCGCGTGCCGGACATGTCCTGGACGGCCAGCCGCGACCTCGTGCTCGAATGGGCTAATACCATTACGAATCTGGCCGGGACCGCCGACCGGATTTGCCGGGAGATTTACCACCTCCAGCGCACCGAGATCGACGAAGCGCGGGAAGGCTTCGTGCCCGGCACCATCGGCAGTATCACGATGCCGCACAAGCGCAACCCGGAAATTTCCGAGCACGTCGGAACCCTGGCGCGGGTGGTGCGGGCCAACGCCGCGATACTGGCGGAGGGCAGCGCCCACGAACACGAACGCGACGGGCGCTCGTGGAAGGCCGAGTGGCACGCGATTCCGGAGATCACCATGGCGGGCGCGAAAGCGGTTCAGCTCGTCGCCGACCTGATCGGGAATCTCCAAGTCGACGCGGGCAGGATGCGGCGCAACCTGGAATCTTCCCAAGGGTTCGTCTATTCGGAAGCTGTCATGATGAGGCTCGCCGGAAAAATCGGCCGGGCGACGGCGCACCGGGTCGTCTACGACATCGCGATGCAGGCCCGGGAAGGGAACCTGCCGTTCAGGGAAGCGCTTCTGAACAGCGAGACGGTGATGTCCCATCTGACACCCGAGGAAATCGGGGAACTATTCGACCCGATGACCCACGTCGGCTCATGTATGGCCTTGGTCGACCGCGCACTCAAGGACGTCCCGTGATGCGCACCCCCGGCTTGAGCACGCGATCCGTCGGCAAGGCGATTCTTCCGTTCCTGCCGCTGATTCGGCACCGCACGCCGGTGCATCCGTTGCCGTCCCTCGCGAGAAGGCTGAATCGGGAGCGGTTGTGGATCAAGCGCGACGACCTGATCACCTTCGGATTCGGCGGCAACAAGATTCGTGGCCTCGAATTCCTGGTCGGTGAAGCCCTGGCCAAGGGCGCCGATACCCTCATTACGGGCGCCGGTCCCCTGTCCAACCATGTGCGCGCCACCGCCGCCGTCGGCGCCAAATGCGGGCTATGCACCGCCGTCGTCTACTGGGGAGAGGACAAGGGGCACGAGTCGGGCAATTACGAACTGGTACGCATGTTGGGGGCGGAAACGAGGTTTACCGGCAGTCTCGATCGATCCAGCGTGGACGATCAGATGGCATCTCTGGCCGAAGAACTGACGCGCAGCGGCCGGCGGCCCTATGTCATCCCGCGCGGCGGCGCTTCTCCCCTGGGCGTGGTCGGCCACGTCCTGGCCGTGCAGGAATTGCTGAAGCAATTCACCAGGCGGGCCGTGATGCCTGAGGTGGTCGTGCTGCCCGTCGGATCGGGCGGCACGCTGGCAGGCTGGCTGCTCGGAACGAGCTACTTCAACGCACCGTGGCGTGTGGAAGCTGTCACTGTGAGCCGTCCGGCGGCCGAAGCGAAGACGCAGGTCCTGCAACTGATGCGCGAGACGGAAAGGCTGCTCGGCATCGATTCCGGCGTGAGCGAAAGCAGCGTCGTCATCCATGACGGCTACATCGGCCCCGGCTATGGGGTTCCCTCGGCGGAGGGCAGCTCGGCCATCCGGCTCGCCGCCGTGGAAGAAGGCGTGTTCCTGGACCCGGTCTATACCGGCAAGGCACTGGCAGGCCTCGTCGCGCTGTGCGATGCGGGTCGTTTCGACGACTCGAAGGCCGTGCTGTTCCTGCATACGGGCGGCCAGCCCGGATTATTCGTGCCGGGGCAATGCGCATGGACCTGAGCTGGGCCAAGGCCCTATTCGAGCCGACAGGTGTCGCGGTATTCGGCGCGTCGGCGCAGCACGTCAAGGCCGGCAACGTTCTCCTGGCCAATCTCACGGCTCCCGAGGCCGGATTCCAAGGGCGGGTGGTCGCGGTCCATCCGACGGCCCAGGCGATCGGCGGCGTCAGTGCGGTACGCTCCATCGCCGAGTTCGGCCACGGTGTGAACCTCGCGGTGATTGCGACGCCCCCCGCGACCGTGCCGGGCATCCTCGCCGATTGCGCGAAGGCCGGCATTCGCGCGGCCATTGTGGTGAGCGGCGGCTTCGCGGAAGCGGGCGAGGACGGCCAACGGCTCCAGGCGTCGATGCTCGAATCCGCCAGAACTCACGGGATACGCCTGATCGGGCCGAACTGCTTCGGCGCCGTCAATACGTCCTTCGGCCTCAACGCTTCCATCGGTGTCGGCATGCCGCGCAAGGGCGGAATCTCATTGTTTACCCAGAGCGGCGCGTACGGGATGGCCGCCTTTGCCCGTTCCGAGATGACTCGTTGCGGCTTCGCCAAAATCGTATCCGTGGGGAACAAAGCGGATGTCAATGAAGCCGACATCCTGGCGTATTTGGCAAGCGACGGCGAGACCCGCGTGATCGCGATGCTCCTCGAATCGTTTTCCGATGGCCGAAGGCTTTTCGAACTCGCCCGCACGGTCACGCCAATCAAGCCCGTCGTCCTGCTGAAAACAGGCCGGGGACAGGCCGCGCAGCGGGCGGCGTCCAGCCACACGGCGGCGCTGGCCGACGATTGGCGGGTGGCCGAAGCCGCGTTGCGTCAGGCGGAGGTCCGGGTGGTTTACGACGGAGAAACCCTGATCGACGTGGCCGAGGCGCTGGACCGGGGCGGCCAAGTGGCCGGGCGCAGGGTTGGGGTGATTACCAATTCCGGCGGGGTCGGCGTCGAGCTGGCCGACCTGCTGGAGAGGGAAGGTTCCGAGGTTCCGGCGCTGGCGGAGCCTACCCGCGACGCATTGCGGCCATTCCTGCCGGTGTTGGCGTCCACGGCCAATCCCATCGACGTGACTACCGACTGGCTCCGATTCCCGGAGTCCTACGGCATGGGCGTCCGCCTGCTGTCATCCAGCGGGGAGGTCGACGCCATCGTGGTCGTGCTCGTTCAGCGGGCGGCACAACAGCGGGATGTCATCGACCGGCTGATCGTGGAAATCCACGCGGCCCGGGAGCGGCACGAACAGGTTCCGGTCTTCGTGTGCTGGCTCGCCTCGACCAGCGCCGAGCCTGGCATCCGTCGCTTGCAAGACGCGGCCATTCCCTGCTTTCGGGGCGCCGAGCGGGTGGCTCGCGTGATCGCGCAGTGCCGCTCCCAACTCGGTGAACAGGTGCCACCGCGGACCCTACCCAAACCGGGAGAGCAAGACACTGGGCTATCCGGATGGCTGTCCATGGCGGAAGCGCTCGCAGCGGTTCGGGATGCCGATCTGCCCCTGGCCCGATTCGGCGCTTGCGGCGATCTCGGGCAGGCCGCGGCAAGTGCGCGCGAACTCGGCTATCCGGTCGTGCTAAAGGCGGATCGTCCGGGACTGCTACACAAGACCGAGGCCCGGGCGGTGCGCGTGGACATCGCCGACGAGGACGAGCTGCGCGCGGCTTGGGCGGATTTCGACCGGCGCCTCGGGAGCGGCAGCTCGGTGGTTCAGGAGCAGGCGTCCGGCGGTGTCGAGCTCGCCGTCGGCGGGTACCGGGATGCCGGTTTCGGGCCGGTCGTCCTGTTCGGGATCGGCGGAGTGTGGATCGAAGTCTTGCGGGATTTCTCCCTGAGGCTGGCTCCGCTCAACCTTGCCGAGGCCCACGCCATGATGGACGAACTGCGCTTCCGGATGGTCCTCGACGGCGTACGCGGCTCACCGGCGATCGATCGGGAAGCGCTGGCGCACTTGTTGGTGCGGGTGTCCGCCTGGTTTGAGAAATCGGCGTGGTTGGAGGAGTTCGACTTCAATCCGGTGATCGCAGGAGAACAAGGATTGTCGATCGTGGACGCCCGGATAAAGGTTCGGACGGACTGAGATTTTCTCCTTCTCCCTGAGGGAGAGGGAATTAATAGCCGTTCTGCGTGTCGAGTTTGCGCTCATTGCGGGGCACGAAGCCGACTTCGCTTTTTATAAAAGGCTGCTGATCGCGGCCATCAATATTGTGAGCTTAGGAGAAATGGCATGAGTAATGAAGTCAAGAAACCCGTGGACACAGAAGCTACGCGCCACGAAATCGGTGAATTGATCGCGAAGGCGAGAGCGGCTCAGGCGGCGATAGAAAACTACACCCAGGAGCAGGCCAACGAACTGGTGACGGCCGCCGGCTGGCATGTCTTCAAGAACCGCGAGGCCCTCGCCCGCCTCGCCGTGGAAGAAGGCGGGTTCGGCAATTATGCCGACAAGGTGTCAAAATTCGAGAATCGGGTGCTGGGCACGCTGACGGACATGGCGCCCGTGCGTACCTGTGGCATCGTCGATGAAATTCCCGAAAAAGGGCTGATCAAAATCGCGAAACCCGTGGGTGTCGTGGCGGCCCTGATTCCGGTTACGGGACCCGACGCGACGCCGCCGGTCAAGGCTCTGGCGGCGCTCAAGGCACGCAACGCCATTATCCTGTCGCCCCACCCGAAGACGCGCCGGACCAGCGAGGCCGTCGTGGAAGCCATGCGGCGCGGTTGCGAGCAGGTGGGAGCGCCGGCGGACCTGATCCAGATCATTACCCAGCCCTCCATCAAAAAGACGGAAGAACTGATGCGCCAGGCGGACCTGGTCGTCGCGACCGGCGGCGCCGCCATGGTGAAGGCGGCCTACAGCTCCGGAACGCCGGCCTACGGGGTTGGAGTCGGCAACTCCGTCCACGTGGTGGACGATACGGCGGATCTGGATGACGCGGCGGCCATGATCGCCCGAGCCAAGACTTTCGATTATGCGACCAGTTGCCTCGCCGACAACGCGGTCGTTGCCCACGAGAGCATCTACGACGAGCTTCTGCGACGGCTGGTCAAGGCCGGCGGGTTTGTTTGCGATGCGGAGCAGAAGGAGCGGATTCGCAAGGTGATGTGGCCGGACGGAGGACACATTCCGACCATCGATGTCATTGCGAAGCCGGCTGCGCACATCGCAGTCCTCGCGAACGTGTCGATACCGCAAGATCGTTCCTTCCTGATCGTCGAGGAAACAGGCGTGGGCTACGAACACCCGTTCTCCGGCGAGAAGCTTTCCGTTGTGCTGGCTTTGTACCGGTATGCCGGCGGCATCGAATCGGCCATCGCCCACGTGAACGAAATCACCCGGTATCAGGGGATGGGCCACACCTGCGGAATCCATAGCCAGAACGAAGAGAGCATTCTCGCCCTGGCCATGCAGACCAAAACCGGACGGGTCATGGTGAACCAGAACCTGAACGAAGGGGCCGGCAGTCCTCGCAATGGAATGCCTTATACCCTGTCGCTTTCCTGCGGTAGCTGGGGCGGGAACATTACGACGGAGAACGTGAACGTCCGCCATTTCTTCAATCTGACCTGGGTTTCCCGCCCCGTTGCACCACGATCGATCTCGGTGGACAGCGTTTTCAGGGAACACATTGCCAAGTATGGCGACTAAGACACACGACTCATGACGGTCTTTTCGTAACAAAATTCGGCACGCAGGCGGTAAATCGAATGTCCGAACGACTCGTGATCGTAGGTGGTGTCGCGGCAGGCACCAAGGCTGCGGCAACGGCTCGCAGGAGAAATGCGGGCGCCGACATTGTCGTGCTTCAGGATGAGGCGGACGTGTCGTATTCGGCGTGCGGGTTGCCCTATCACCTGGCGGCCCTGGATCGCATCCCGAGAAGAAACCTGATCGCCCGCACGCCCGAGGCATTCCGGGCGGACGGCATCGACATGAGAACCCGGCATCGTGTCGAAGAGATCGACCCCGATCGGGGAACCCTGAAGATCCGCGACCTCCAGGCTAGCCGTGTCTACGCTGAACCGTTCGACCGCCTTTTGCTGGCCACGGGGGCGCGGGCAAATCGGCTGAACGTGCCGGTGTCGCCCGATGCACCGCCCATCGTGCATCTGCGTTCGATTGTCGATGCGGACCGCATCGTCGGCATGCTGCCGGATGTCCGCGGGGTCGTGATTCTGGGCGGCGGGTACATCGGGCTGGAGATGGCGGAAACGTTCTCGCGGCTCGGTCGCGAGGTTGCCATCGTGGAAATGATGCCGCGCCTGGTACCCGCGTTCGCTACCGCGCTAGGGCAGGTGGTCGAGGACCGGGTTCGCGAGAACGGAGTCGAACTGTTCATAGGCTCCCGCGTATCCGGATTGGACCAAGGACATGTGATTCTCGAAAACGGGGAACACATTCCGGCCGATCTGGTCTTGGCAGCGACGGGGGTAAGCCCCTCGACGGACTTGGCGACGGCGGCGGGAATACAGCTGGGCCAAACCGGCGCGATTGCCGTGAATTCACGGATGCAAACCAATCTGTCCCACGTCTATGCCGCCGGAGACTGCGCGGAATCGCACCATGTGGTGGCCAACCGGGCCGTGTGGCTACCGCTCGGAGACGTCGCAAACCGCCACGGCAAAGTGGCCGGCACGAACATGGCCGGAGGGCGCGCAGTGTTTTCGGGTGTGCTGGGTACCGCCATCTTTAAGGTATTCGGCCTAGCCGTGGCCAGAACGGGATTGGGAGAAGCGGAGGCCTTAGCCGCCGGATTCGATCCCATATCACACGTCGTGGAAGTGCCGAGCCGGGCGCGCTATATGGAGGGATCGAGAAAGCTCCTGATCCATCTGACCGCCGACCGCGGCACCGGGAAGGTGCTCGGCTGCCAAGCCACGGGCGAGGACGCCGTGGACAAAATCATCGATACGGTGGCCGCGGCACTATGGGGCAATCTGACGGTGGACGACCTGGCGGATCTCGACCTTGCTTATGCGCCGCCGTTTTCGCCGGTGTTGGCTCCGGTGCAGGTGGCCGGGGAGGTCCTCAAAAAACATGTGGGAGGCATCCAAGGCAAATAATCGCCGAAAATTGAAACAGTGTAGCTATGGATAGGTCTATTGTAGTATGTAACATCAATCACTAATATGCTTACATCGACAACAATAGTTAAAGCGAGTATGGATAAGAGCAGGAAGTTACTTACGATTACCGAGGCCGCCGAATACCTGAACGTCAGCAAGTCGTCCTTGCGGCGCTGGTCGAATGAAAATGTACTGCCGTCCTTCCGCGTGGGTATGCGGGGAGAAAGGCGCTTCGACATCGGTGATCTGGATGCATTCCTCGTCGCACAAGGCAAGGCGCCGAAATCCTCGGAGAGGAAGCAGAGTGCCGAGGGCTCTTCGCCGCGCGAAATCCTGGATGCTTGTGCGGGCCACGGGACGCCGCGGCACGTTTCTCTGCATTTTCGCGACGAACAGGAACAATGGCGCCTGCTGGCCCCTTATTTGATCGGCCACTTGTCGGAGGGCTCCTCCGTGCTGTACATGCACGATAGCTCTCATCGAACGGAAATCATCGACCGTCTTCGCAACGAAGGCATCGATGTCGATAAAGCCTTGAGAACCCGGCGGCTTGTCCTTTTGGCGCCGCAGGAGTGCTATTTGCAGGACGGTTTCTTCGCGGCGGACAGGATGCTGCGATTTATCCGGAAGCAGGCGGCGACGCTGCTTGCGAACTCCTCGATCAAGGCCATGATCACCGGCGAGATGACGTGGTTTCTGACCGGCGCGCCCGGCGTGGAACAGATGCTGGCCTACGAGCGTGAATTGAACGATCTGCTGCAGGACTCCCCGCAATTGACCATCGTGTGCCAATACCACTTGAAGCGGTTGAATTCGGAAACGACTCTCGGCGCCCTGTTGACCCATCCCTTTGCTCACTCGGTGGAAGGATTTCGACACGGGCTGTACATGGATCCCTTGTCCGCGCCGGCCAATTCGGTCTGAAGCGGACCGCGAAACTCTCGTGGGACTCCAAAGCATTACTTGTATCTTGCCGCTCTGCGTTCGAGCCGTCGGACCCCGTAGTCGAGCGAAGCCCCGATGAGGCCGATCACCGCCATCGCTCCAATAGTAAGCGTCGCTTGCAGGTTTTCCTGACCGACCAGGATCAGGAAACCCAGCCCTGTAAGCGCGCCGGGTCCCGCGATGATCTCGGCTCCCACCAGCGCGAGCCAACCGTTGGCCAGCCCGATTCGTAGCCCCGCGACGACCAGAGGCGTGGCGGCCGGCAGCCCGATCCTGAACAGGAGGGTGGCAGGGCCCGCACCCAGCATGCGGGCCGCGTTGATGAGCCCCGGGTCCACCAGGCGGATGCCCTGGTAAGCGTTCATCAGCATCGGCGGCAACGCCGCCGTGAAGATGACGAAGGTTTGGGAGCCGAAGCTCGCGCCGAACCAGAGCAGCGCGAACGGCGCCCAAGCGATGGGCGGTACGTTGCGGAATAGCTCGAACAGCGGATTGAGCAGATTTCTGACCAGAGGGACATAGCCCATCAGCAGTCCGAGCGGGATGCCTACAGCCGCGGCCATCAGGAACCCCGAGAGGAAGCGCAACAGGCTCCAGCCGGCATGAACCCACAGCGTGCCTTCGCCGATGCCGTGGGTGGCCAGCCAGATCAGCTTTTCCGCGACCTGCCACGGGGTCGGCAGGAAATCCGGCGACACCTCGAACGCCGCGGCGATGCCCCACCAGATCAATATCCAGACCGACGCACCCAGTACCACCGCCAACCCGGCCTGCATCGGCCGCGTTTGTCTCGCGGCGGATTCCGGTTCACTCATGCTCGCCCCAAGGGATGATCCGCTTTTCCATGGCGCGGAACAGCAGGTTCATGGCAAAGCCCAGCAGCGCGACCGCGATCATGCCGACGGCCATGACATCTGATTCGACATTGCGGTAGCCGTTCATGATAACGAAGCCGAATCCCGCCGTGGCGACCACCAGTTCCGCCGCGACCACGGTAGCCCAGGCGCTGCCCAGCGCGATACGAAGGCCCGTGGCGATCATGGGCAGCCCCGCCGGAATCGCCACCCGAAACAGCAGCGCGGCTTGGCCGGCGCCCAAGGTGCGCGCGGTGCCGATCAGGTGCGGGGGCACTTCCTTAATGGCGACGTAGGCGTTGATCAGGCAGGGCGTGATCGCCGAGACGAAGACGACGAAGGTCTTGCCGGTCAGGTCGATGCCGAACCAGAGGATCGCCAGCGGAATCCAGGCGGGCGGCGGTATCGGCCGTAGCAGGCTGACCAGGGGCCCGAACAGGATTTCGACCGGGCGCGCCCAGGCCATGAGTATGCCCAGCGGCACGCCGATCAGCGCCGCGGCCAAATATCCGCTCAGCACCACGGACAGACTGGCTTCGAGATGGGCGAGCAGGGACGCGCCCAAATAGCCGTCGCTCAACCTCTGCGCCGCTTCGATCACGGCCGGCGGCGACGGCAGGATGAACGGGCTGACCATCCCGAGCGCGGTGACCGCCCACCAGGCGGCCAATACTGCGCCAATCGCCAGGGCGCCAAAAGCGAATTGGCCGTACCGCACGCGCCGTTTCCGCTTATTCGACCACGATCTCGTCGCGGATCAGGTCCCAGACCCGGCCGCGCAGATCCTGAAAGTCGTTGCGGCGCATCACCCGGTCGAGCGGCGCCGTCCGCCAGTGTGCCGCGCCCGTCGTCTCGCGCACGTCGATCACGGCCTTGGTGCGTCCGGGCCGCCGCGTCATCACGACGATACGGTCGGCGAGAAACACCGCCTCCTCGACGCTATGGGTGACGAAGATCACCGTCGGCTTGTGCTCGGACCAGACCCGGACGAGCTCTTCCTGCATCACGGTGCGATTCTGCGCATCTAGCGCCGCGAACGGCTCGTCCATCAGCAACAGGCGCGGCCGCAGCACCAGGACGCGGGCGATGGCTACCCGCTGCTGCATGCCGCCCGACAACTGCCGCGGATAATGCTGCTCGAATCCCTTGAGGCCGATGATCGGCAGGTAATAGTCAAGCCGTTCGCGGCGCTCGGCCGGAGGGACGCCGTTGAGACGCAAGCCGAATTCGATATTTTCGACCACCGTCTTCCAGGGGAAGAGCGAAAAGTTCTGGAACACGATGGCCTTGTCGGGACCCGGCCGCCGGATCGCTTCCCCGCCGAGAAAGACCTGGCCCATGGTGGGGCTTGCCAGCCCGCCGCCCATGGCCAGCAGGGTGCTCTTGCCGCAGCCCGAAGGGCCTACGATCACCAGAAACTCGCTGGCGGCGATTTCGAGCGAGAAGCTGTCGATGGCCAGCGTGGGCTGGGCGTTTCGATGGCCGGCGAACCGCATCGATACGTCCTTGTACCGGACGCCGTTGCCCGGCGCGGGCGGTTTGATAACTTGGTCTTGCGACCCGCCGCCCGGTTTTTCGGATCCGCCCAAGAACACGCTGCGCCGAAGGAACATCAGGGCTGAACCGCCTTTTGCAGGAACGAAGCGTCCACCAGCGGGCGGAAGTCCGGCACTTCCTTCATCCGGCCGTAGCGGATGAAAAACCGCACGATGCCTTCGTAGGCGCGCACGATGAACGGGGCTCCTCCGTCGGCCGGCGTCAGGTAGCGGATTTGGTCTTCGAGGGTGTTAGCGGTCATCACGAAAGTGACGACGTCCTTGAGCACGGCCTCGGTGGAGGTTTGCCCGTTGAATTCCATGAACTTTCGGTACATGTCCAGCGTGCGGGTCGGGTCCTGCTTCACCCATTTCACCGCATCGCCGTTCGCTCTGAGCCATTTAACAACGAGGTCCGGCCGCCTGGCGGCGAAGTCCTTGGCCGCCACCCAGACTGTCGCAATGTCCAAGCCGGCCTGGCCGCCATCGCACAGCACCCGGTTGCCGCGTTCCAGAAGAGTGGAGGTGAACGGTGGCCAGACCTGCGCGAGATCGCCCCGGCCGGCCGTGAACGCGGCCAGCGTGGCAGCCTGCTCGCTGGGAATGATGGACACGTCTTTCGGGACGAGCCCAAACTTCCGCAGGCAAGCCTCGGTCATGTAATGCCCAGTGGAGAGGGTCGTCACGAAAATCTTGGCGCCCTTGAGCGACGCCGGATCGGTGAGCGCCTTGGCGACATAGTCCGGACGTCCGATCAATTTGTGCTGCGGCGCTTCGTCATAGATCAATCCAATCGTGATCATGCCCAGCGAGGACGCGCCAATCACCGCCGGCGGCGCGCCCAGGAAAGCTATGTCCCACTCTTTCGCGGCGGCGGCCTGAACGATGGGCGCACCGCTCGGGAAGAAGCGCAGATCGGAGTCGATCCCGTATTTCGCAAACAGCCCAAGTTCCCTGGCTACGTACTGAATGAACCCTGGATAGTTGGTCTGGGAAAAGGTGCGTACCTTGTCGCCCCCCTGCTGAGCGCTGGCCGCTGGCGCCACGGCAGCCAGCAAGGCCACCAAGGCAAAGCTTCGAATGACACGGATCACTTGAGTACCTTTTTGCATGTTCTCATTTTCGGATAGCCCGAATGACAACTATGATTATCTACAAAATTGCACTCAATATGATCATAGTTGATCATACATGTCAAAGACTGCGCATGTTAATCCTTTGCTTTGTAACCTCATTTGCTGCATGGCGTAGCCGCTAGATCTTTGTCTTCAAGTTTGCCGTGGTAGTGTTAGACCTCGGCATGCCAGGGATGAACGGCCATGCCGGGGTTGATCGACAGCACGGTGGTCCGGGCTCATCCGGGTGCGGCAGGGGCCGAGGGCCGTACCACCGAGCACGAAGCGCTGGGACGCTAGCGGGGCGGCTTCAGCACCAAGATTCATGCGGTGACTGATTCTTGATTAGGCAATCCCTTGGGCTTCGTTCTCACCGGTGGGCAGGAATCCGATAGCGGACAGGCGGAGCGCTGGGCGGCGAGTTTCCGGCGGAAACCGTGATCGGTGACAAGAGTTACGAGGCCGAGGCGTTCGTGAAGGTTCTGGAGGCGCTCGGCACTTAATCGGTGATCTGTCTCGGTCCCACCGCCTGAATCCTCGTGCCTGCGACTGGCATTTGTACAAGGAACGTCATCTGATCGAAGGCTTTTTCAACCAAATCAAACATTACCGCCGCCTCTTCGGGCGTTTCGAGAAAACCGCTTGCCGTTTCATGGCTTTTTAAATGTCGTCGCCAGCCTGATCTGGACTCGGTAAAACATCAACAGAACCTAGCAAGATGCTCAAAAGGTTTGAAGCCGATGGCGGTTCTGTTTGCGCTCCGGCGCAGTGGCTCACGCCGAGCATAAAGCGTACGGGCGTTTGTGGTTCGAGGGAGTTTTGACCCTAGAAGTCTTGGCCCAGCAGCCGATTGAACTACGCTCCGCTCGCCCGGCAGGCCAGCAAGGGGCTTCACTTAATGGCAGTGCCGTGGACGGAAGGAACATAAAGCGGTCTTTATAAACCGGGCCGAAGATCATGACCAATTACCAAGCCGGATGATCCATATCGGTATAAAAGACATTGTCCTCCCCACCCGCATGCAGGGATACCCGAATTACCTGTGCGGTAAATGAAGCTTCCTGAGCCGGAGAAAACAAGGGGTGGAATTGCGGCGACTTGTCGTGCGAAAACTTCCGGATAATGGGCGTAATGCTTTGCTCGAAAACTGGTTCGGGCAGGGGAATTAGCGTGCCCGACGACATGTAGAAATCCGCCAGCGGTAGGATTCTTCCTGCCAGGATAATCCCCGGCGAGCCGGTCTCGCTCAGACCGATATCCATCAGATTCAGGGCTTCGCCCGTCAAAAGATCGCGCAGAGTGGCACCGAGATGGGGATTGATTTCCTCCACCCGGAATAACGAATAACGGGATTTCACCATCGCTTGCAACAGAATCATCTCGGTGGATTCGGAGGCTGGCGGCGACTGTTCCAGATACCGCTCAATGACGTTTTTCCCGGCCCGCCGGTAATGATGAAAGCAGTAATCGTAAAGGATGCCAACTTCATCGTCGTTGTTGAAAATCAGGGTGCCCGCCTTGAAGAGCCCCAATTTCTTGCCGCATTCCGGCACCGCCGCCTTAGGCACCTGCTTGGCGAGCATCGTATTCAGACCGATCCCGGTCTTCCGGAACTGCTTGTAGCGGTCGAGCAATTCCTCGTTGTGGTTGTGATCGTCGGTATGATGCTTTTTCTTGAAGGAGAAAAAAGGCCACTTCATGGTGATGGTCTTCGGTTGGTGTGGGAGTCGGGCGCCAGGCTGGCGATGGAAGTTGATGTGCGCGGCATATTAACCCAAGACTTTGGGGGACGCTTGGGCGATATCATTACTCAGGATGGTTTTGGTGGTCCACCGACGGCAACACCAGCCTGCGGTTCTCCCGCAGTACGCGGGCAAACTCCCCGGCGGGTACGGAATGACTGGAATAATAGCTTTCATGCGTCGCAACGATGCCGGCAGAGGAACAGCAGTTGCTCCTCCGTCTCCACCTCTTCCGTGATTACCCTGTGAGGCCCAGGCTGTGGCTCAGGGAAATGACGCTCTGGACGATGACCGCGTCGTTGTTGTCGATAGCGATGTCCCGGACGTAAGGGCTGGTCAATCTTCAAGGCGGTCGAACAGGAACCGTTTGAGATCGCTCAGGCTGGAATAGCCGGTGCCGAAATCGTCCATGGACAGCTCCACACCCAAGTCCTTCAATTTTCCTAGGTTCTGTTGACATTTCGGGAGCTCTCCGGCGATGTCGCTCGCCATTTACGAAATGGCGAACCGATTAGCAGTCACGGAGAATGAATGGCGTATCCTCTTTCCGATTTTGGCGGCTCAAAAACATGTATATATCGGC
>NZ_DASPLO010000032.1:0-8197 GCF_035627495.1 Methylocaldum sp. | reverse complement strand
GCCATTTGTACACCTTAACCTGTTGAATCGAGAATAGGATTTCTAATGGTGTCCATTAGACCACGGCTTCCCCGGCCGCCCCAAACCGCCGATTCGTCAGGGGCCTCCCAGGTTCCTCCGGGCTAATGGATAATCTGGGTTCAATACTGGAATATCGGAGCGTACAACTACCATGCGCTTCAGGTTTACGCCTTTCAAGCCTCCGATGATCTGATCGAAGCGCGCTCGGCGAAGCTGCTCAACGCCGTGGAGACCAACGCGAATCCCAACGGGCAAATCGACGATACCCTCGGCGAATACCTCCATATCGCCGGATTGAAGTATATGGACTATATCACCGAGGCAGGGAAAGCCGTGGGACGGCTCTACGGCGAGACCGGCGACAGCGGCAATCACATCGGACTGACGTCCACGGCGATGAAGGTGGAGTACGTGTTCGACCTGCCCTTCGCGGTCTCGCGCAAGGGACTCCTGGTCGACGTGCCGGGGGGCAGCTCCCGTTCGAGCAATCTCGTCACCGGGGCCGTGAGTTACGCCGGCTATTTATTGGCGGGCTATGCGATGTCTGCCTACGAATCGTATATTTGGCAGGAACAGGCCCACGTCGATGCCGTCAGCACGGTGCGCGGCCTTCAATTCGCCAACGACACCGGCCTACCCATAGTGGTCCTGGCGAGCAGTGGGGATGTCGATACCCAATTGAACATCGGCTGCGCGGCTTCGCCGGTCAACCTGAACTATTCAACCGCGACCAAAAACGACTTAAGAAATCTTTTTGCGGAAGGGTATTTCAAGGTCACCCTGCCGCGGTGCCTGATCAATTACGACGGGTGGGCCGGTGCCATCTGGGTGGCGGAAAAGGCCACTTTGGACGGCCAAAATCTGCTATCGGCCGAGACCAGCTACACGATTTCCGGCGATTACACCACGGCCCAAGGCGGCTATTCCCTGGCGACGCCGATTTCCAATGCCTTTTCCGCCTCGTTGGGCACCGGGTTCCAGTCCCTGATCCCGGATTCGATTGTCTCAGCGCTCACCGCGAGCGGCCAATCGCTAAGCAATGTTCGGCTGGTACCGGCGGACAAGGGGCTTTGGTCCAATACCGGTTACCAGGCCGGAAAGGTCACGACAGGCGGCGATCCCGTCAATCTGGTATCGGGCAACATGTATCTTCCCGAACGGGATGTAGCCATCAAAGGTCGGGGCGGTCTCGATATCGTGTTCGAGCGGGTCTACAACTCGAACATCCGCAAGGATGGCCCTTTGGGTTACGGCTGGACCCACAGTTTCAACCATCAGCTTCAGTTCTTCGATACGGATAACAACGGCCTCACCGATCGCGCGATTTGGATCGACGGCACCGGCGGCGCCAACAGCTTCACGGTATTGGGAGGAACCGGGGGCGTGGCGGTGAACGCGACGCTCACCCCGCAGACCGGTCTTTACCTGACGGCGAAACGGGAAGTAAACGGCGAGTACTCCCTCCGCGAGAAAGGGGGGCTGACGTTCTATTTCCAGAACGTCCCCGGCGCCGTCGGCCAAACGGCGAAATTGATTCGCGTGGTCGACCGCAACAACAACAGCTTGCGCTTCGATTACAGCGGCGGGAACCTCGCCATCGTCGCCGACGGAACAGGCCGCATGCTCCAGTTCTGGTACGACAATGGCGGCAGCCATATCACCCGGATCACCGATTGGGCGGGCCGCACCTTCCGCTACAGCTACGACGGCCGGGGCGATCTCGTCAAGTTCGAAAGCCCGGAAGTCGTTGCGGGCCGGCGCGGCGGTCCGACTGCCTATACCTATTACACGGCGGCCGACGGCACCAATCTCGACCATGCCCTGAAGACCTATGCGCGGCCGAACGGCAACGGCATGACCTTCGAGTATTACGCCAACGGCAAGACCTTCCGGCACACCGACAGCCAGGGCCACGCCTACACCTTCCGCTACAACAAATTCCGCCGGGAAACGACCACGGTCGACGAGCGCGGGGTGAGCCAGACCTATCTCTTCAATGAATGGGGGCAACAGCTCCAGCACCAGCAAGGGGATGGCTCGCGGTTGGTCTACGAATACCAGGATACGGTCAATCCCCTCAACGAGACCCAGCGGCGCGATGCGCTCGGCAACGAAATCCGGTACGCCTACGATGCGGCCGGCAATGTGACCACGATGACCTTGCCCGACGGCAGCACAGTCACCTACGAAGGCTACAACGCCTTCCACCAGCCGACCAAGACCAAGGACGCCAACGGGCATTACACGCTGTACCGCTACGACGCCCGCGGCAACCGCACGGAGGTCATCGCCCTGAAGCCGGGCGTCAACACCGTGACCCCGACACCTTCGCAAATCGCCGCGTGGACGATCCATACCTACGATGCGGCGGGCAATCTGACCCGAACAAAGCGCGTGCGGGATTTCAGCACCCAGGAAGGCCCCTACGTCGAGTTCGGCTACGACGCCTCGGCGCTGAATCCCATTTCGATTAAGCGCTGCGGCTTGCAGCAACTGGGCTCGGCCACACTGGCCGACCAATGCACCACCGCGAGCCAAGCTTTCGATGCCCTGGGGCGCCCGACCGTCGCCGTGGACGCGCGGTTCTATCCGGTCCAGACCCAGTACAACGGGGACGGCCTGGTCACCCGCGCGACCGATGCGCTGCGGCAATGGCGCGACTTTGCCTACGACAATAACGGCAACCCCGTCGGCGCCAGCCTGACCGCCTTTGACGGCGACGGCGTCTACGGCCTTCTCCAGCAGGACGTGGTGGAATACGACTCCCTCGATCGGCCAGTGGTCCGCCGCAATACCGCCGGGTACGCGACCCAGATCGCCTACGACGAAGTCGGCAACGTCCTCAAGATCACCAACCCGGACGGCTACAGCGTCCAGTTCGAGTACGATGCCCTCAACCGGCCGACCCGGGCCTTCGACCAACAGGGGAACGCGGTCGTTACCCAATACGACATCGGCGGACGGCCCATCCGCGTGACCGATCCCAACGGCCTCGTCACCCAATACGAGTATTACGACTCAACCCAGAACGGGCGGCTGAAGCGGCTGACTGGGCCCGACGGGCGCTACACCGACTACTTCTACGACCCAAACGGCAATGTCACCCGGACGGTAGACAACGGCGGGCGCGAAACCCTGACCGAGTACGATGTCCTCAACCGGCCGGTCAAGACCATCGGTCCCGTGCATGACGCCCTCGGCCTGACCAATATCCGCCAGGTGACGGAGACCCAGTACACCGCCTTGGGCGATGTGCAAAAAATCCGGGCCGGGTATCGCACGGCCACCGGAAGCGAAACCCTGACCGACCAGGCGACTTACGGCTACGACGACTTCGGCCACGTGGTCCAACAAACCGATGCCAACGGCCAAACCACCCGCTGGGTGTACGACACCTACGGCAATCCCATCCGGCGCGTATCCCCCAACGGCCATGTGGTCGAATGGGAATACGATCACACCCGGAACGGCCTCCTGACCCGGCAGACCGCCAAGCTCTCCGACACCGATCCCACGCCCCATGTCACCCAGTACACCTACGATGCCCTGGGCCAGGTGCTGGCCGCCGAGACACCGGAGGTCACTTACCAGTACACCTACGATAATGCCCAGCGCCTCGCGACCGTCACCGACAGCCGGGGACTCAAGGCCCTGGCTTACCGCCACAGCCCCGGCGGGCTCCTCGACAGCCTCGAGGACAGCGAAGGCCACCGCCGCGACTTCCTCTACGATGCCGTGGGCCGGCTGAGCGCCGTGCAGGCGCCCAGCGGCGAGCGGGTCCACTTCGTCTTCGACGGCGGCGGACGGCTCTTGGAAACCACGCTGGCCAACGGCTACGGCGCCCACTACCGCTATACCCCCGAAGGGCGCCTCGAGGAACTCGTCAACCGGGCGGCGGGCGGCACCGAAGTCAGCCGCCACACCTACCAGTACGACCCTCTCGGCCGGCGCACCGGCCACGTCGAAGCCATCGCCGGGGCGGTGACGGATTACACCTATAACTACGATGCCCTCGACCGGCTGAGGGAAGTGCGGACGAACGCGGGCGCGATCCTGGCCGAAGCCTACGCCTACGATCCTTACGGCAACCGGCGGGAGCGGATCGCCCCGGACGGCAGCATCCAGCGCTCGATCTACGATGCCGCCCAGCAGCTCACCCACATCCGGAGCGGCGCCGACACCGGGTCGATCCTCGCGAGCTACACCTATGATCTCGCCGGCAACCTGGTTCAGCGGAGCTCCGGCGGCGCGAATCTCGACTTAAGCTACGATGCCCTGGAACGGCTGGTATCCGCCAGCGGCACCGGGATCGCGCCGGAAGCGTATACCTACGATCATCAGGACCGCCGCATCGAGACGAGCGTGGACGGGACGCCCCGGCGCACCGTTTATGCCGGGGCGGAGATCTGGAGCGAGTACGGTTCCACCTGGACCCAGGCACAGGCCCTCTACACCTACGCCGGGCTCGACCGCCCGCTGCTCCGGATCGGCCCTAGCGGCACCACGTATTACCACGCCGACGCCCTCGGCTCGGTGGTGGCGGTCACCAATGCCGCCGGAGCCATTACGGCCAGCGCCCGCTACGATGCCTTCGGCCGAATTCTCGCTGGCGGCAACCTCCCGCGCTACGGCTACGCCGGCCGGGAGCCCGACGCCACTGGGCTCATCTACTACCGGGCGCGGTACTACGATCCGACCCTCGGCCGCTTCACCCAACGCGACCCGGCGGGCTTTGTGGATGGGCTGAACCCCTATGCGTACGTCGGAAACAATCCGGTGAGTTTTACCGATCCGTTGGGCTTGACGAAAGTCCCGGCGAGTGTTCAAAGCCCGTCGGCTTTTGCGAGGGCGAGCCAACGGATTTCAGCCATTGGCGCCGAATTCAAGAGTCTCGCACGTGACGTTTTGCAACTGCCGCAGATACAATTAACTGCGGGTGCCGGAGCCGCTGCTGCTGCGAGATCTGCGGTCGCAACGTACCCTGCAGTGGCGGCGGCAACGGCGTTGACCGCCCGTGTGATGGATTTGCAGAATGCGGCGGATGGAGTGCCGCCGGCGATGCGAGTTTCCGGTGGTAGCAGTTTGGGAAAAGGAACGGCAAGTGAGAGCCGCGCACTTACAAACTTCTATCCTACGAACGATGGGTTCATTGGCCCAACGCGCCAGATAACTTTGCAGGAGGGGCAACTAGTAGATCGTTTTGGTGGGAGTGATTATTCGAGATTTTTCTCTCCTCCTGGAACTCCGGCAGCGGCTAGAGCGCTCCCCCCAGGGGTAGCGGAGCAACCGTTACGCACGTTCGAGGTCGCGAAGTCATTTGATGTTCAAGCCGGTACTGTTGCCCCCGCATTCGGACAACTGGGTCTTGGAACTCAATTTCGATCTTCAATGCAGTTGGGAGACTTGATTAAAGGTGGATTTCTTAAGGAGGTCAAACCATGATTCGCTCATTCCCGGAGTTGCCCGACTGGTCGTTTGATATTGATGAAGTGTCTAACGGTGTCTACAAGGTTGTAGCTAGTCATAGATATGGGCACAGAATTTCAAAAACAGGAATTGATCCAGAGGCGCTAATTGATGATTGTAGGCGCGAAGCGACCGACATGCGCCTTGCCGACCGCCTTCCGCCCAATTGCTCTTAGCCCGAGCAGGCTGGGTTGAGGTACGAAACCCAGCGTTTCAAGCCTCAGCTGTGCCGGGTTTCCGCAGAGCTTCAACCCAGCCTACGGGCTATCGAGCGCGGTATTACGACCCGACCCTCGGGCGCTTCACCCAGCGCGATCCGGCGGGGTTTGCCGATGGGGTGAACCCGTATGTGTACGTAGGGAACAACCCAGTCAGCTTTACTGACCCCTTGGGGCTTTCCAAGTACAACCCCGTGGTCGTCCAGAATCAATCTACTTTCCCAGGAGCGAATAACCGGCCCCAGCAATTTGGTGTATCGGAGAGAAAGATTACTAACTTTTCTTCTGGAGAAGCGCCTATTGTCACCATAGGCAAGGCGTTTGGTGCATTGGCGGCCTATGCGCAAGGTGCGATTACCGGCGATCAGGTGCTGATGAATGAAGCAGTCGAGGGAATGCGAGAGAACCGCCAGAACAATATTGACGCTCTGGTCATGCTCGGTACGATGGGCAGAGGGACAAGCAGGGGCTCAGTGACAAAAGGGGTACCTACGGACGGGTTGGCATTCGAGTTAAAGCACTTAAATAAGCACTTAGAAGGCACTCCTCAAGCAGATCGGTTGATAAGAGCGGTGGCCCCGGTTTGTTGGACAGGATTTTCCCGAACTTAAGTGGGCTTCTGCGGTTTAGGCTGCCTGTTGGATGGGCAGTGAATCAAAGTACACGCTATCGGGGGTTTTGCCGTCAAGCGATGAATGGGGTCGACGTTCGTTGTAGAACTTGAAATACCGCTGCAAGCCTTCTCGTGCCTGGGACACCGTGTCGTAAGCATGCAAGTAGACCTCCTCGTATTTCACGCTTTTCCACAGCCGTTCGACGAACACGTTGTCGACCCAGCGGCCTTTGCCATCCATGCTGACCCGGATACGGTGGCCTTGGAGCAGTCCGACGAACGCCGTGTTGCGAACTGGCTGCCCTGATCGGTATTGAGGATCTGCGGCTTGCCGTACCGCTGCAGGGCTTCCTCGACGGCTTCGATGCAGAAATCCGGGGTCAGGGGGTTGGACAGCCGCCAGGACAGCACGCGCCGGGTGGCCCAGTCGAGTACCGCGGCCAGGTAGACGAAGCCTTTGCGCATCGGGATGAAGGTGATATCCATGGCCCAGACGTGGTTCACTCTCGTAATGTCCAGGCCGCCCAGCAGGTACGGAAAGACCGGGTTCTGCGGATGCTTTCGGCTGGTATTCGGCCGCCGATACAACGCTTCGATGCCCATTTTCTTCATCAGCGTGGACACGTGCCGGCGGCCGACCGGAATGCCTTCCAGGCGCAGCAAGTCGCGCAGCATGCGGGCACCGGCAAACGGGTGGTTGAGGTGCAACTCGTCGATCCGTCGCATCAGGGCCAGATCGCTTTCTGAGACCGGCTGGGGCACGTAATACACCGAAGAGCGGGAAAGCCCCAGCAACTCGCACTGGCGCACCACAGGGAGCTGGTCGGAGCGGTTAATCATCGTTTTGCGCTCGGATCGCCCACGCGACCGAGCGCGGCGACTAAAAAATCATTCTCCATCGCCAATTGCCCGATCTTGGCGTGCAGCTCCTTCACGTCCGGCCCGGCGGACTCGCTGCGCTCTGCGGCCGTGGCGAACACGTCGCTCGCCCGCTCTTGGAGTTGTGCCTTCCAGTGCGTAATCTGGTTGACGTGAACTTCAAACTGTTCCGATAACTCCGCCAGCGTTTTGTCGCCCTTGAGCGCGGCCAGGGCCACCTTGGCTTTGAAGGCCGCCGAGTGATTTCTTCTCTTTCGTTTCATCTTCTGTTCTCAGGTTTCTACCCCCTCGCGGGGCGGTGATTAGAACAGAAACTTCACTTAAGCGGGTGTCCGATTTTCCGGGGCCACTGCTAAGAAAAGAAGGCGCTGCACATGTTTTTGAAAGCAAGGAGGCACTTGCTGAAGCGGAAGGGGCCATTCTTGAGCGTGGACAGTTCACTGGAAATGTTCGCGGATGGGATAGATATGGCCTTCAGTTTGATACGCCAATTGGATATCGAATCGGGTCTGATGGAAGTCGTACACCTCTAACATACGGGGAGATCAAAATTAGAGACGGTTTATATCACGTAATTCCTCGTTCGGGGCCAGGACAATGAATGAGCTGAGTTGGTATGAAGTATGGGCTGATGAGGGGATCAACCCGCCCTATGTACTGGTGCTTTTGGCCGACCACGGAAATAGTAGGTTTGAGATATATGATCCTACAGATAAGAGAATTGTCTTCACTGCGTCGACGTACGACGGAGCGAAGGAATGGCTACTCGAAGATGAATATACGAGGGTCGATGGAAGGATGGTAGTTGATTGATTTGTTGTTGCAAAGGGTGCACCTACGGAAGGGTGGTATTCAAGGATTGTAGATACTGTTATCCGGGTCAAGCGCCATGCAGGGCTGGATCGAAGGGTTTTTCGGATTTGAGGACGCCGAAGGCGACCTGCAAAAGCTTGCGCATCATGGCGCCGATGATGAGCTTGGCGGGTTTACCCGAAAGCGC
>NZ_DASPLO010000031.1:0-31183 GCF_035627495.1 Methylocaldum sp. | reverse complement strand
CGCCGATATATACATGTTTTTGAGCCGCCAAAATCGGAAAGAGGATACGCCATTCATTCTCCGTGACTGCTAATCGGTTCGCCATTTCGTAAATGGCGAGCGACTTCGCCGGAGAGCTCCCGAAATGTCAACAGAACCTAGCACTCTTGAAATAAGCCGCAAAAGCGATTTTTGCGTACTCCAGGCAAGTGGCCATCGGCAAGTCCCCCAGTCGAAGTCAAATCCCCCGGCATTGCGGGGAAATACTCTAATTATTTACGACAACCCGTTTTCCGGGCTTTTCTTCACACGCTTCGTAAACCGCTCGGCAATCTGTCTAGATTCCTACATGCGTCCGGCCGGGTTAGCATTGTTGAAAAGGTCATACGGTCCACCCGGTGGAAGGCCGTTTCAGAAGACGCGCGTCGTATCCCGTAGGTAAAGGATCGGATTGAACTTGCTCATATCCTTGTAATAACGATGTACATAGAAATGCCAATCGTCGATACCATCCGGACGGATACCGAATGTCGTTGACTTGAGCACCAAATCCCCATCTACGTCGCGCATATATTCAAGAGGGCTTATCACGGAAACTTGACCGCTCCCGTGCTTGTGTTTCAACAGATTTGATTGCATTTTCCGCTGTTCGGCGCGTGCCTTGTCCATGCCGAGTGCTTGCTCGAGGCCTGACCCGTAGTTCGCCGAATTCACATGGGATATGACCCGGGTACCGTGACCGCCATCGGTGCCCACTCCGAGACTGCAACCGTCCATAGTCGCCGTGAACATGAAGCGGGCCATGCGCCCGACAGTGACGGAATGCAGCTCGTTCGCTCGGTAAGGGCACCAATACGCGATAATGCTTGACAAGGTATTGGCCGGTACAAGTTTGTAAACCGGCAGTACGCTTCCAAGCTTCTTTCCGACTACTCCCCTGTGTGGCTGCAGAGTGAAGGTTTTGATACCTGGATTGATGTCACCATTGAACTCGGACGTCAAAAGAATATTGTTTTCCAAAAACGACAATGGATCGGAAAGAAAGTCTCTGACACACATACTTCACTTCACCTCAATAAATTTTTCTATTCAAACGTTTCACCGCCCGGATGCCAGCTCACTCAACCCTATCCCCAAACGCCCCCTTCCTCACCTTTCAATGCCGTTAAGTTGCGCTCCGTATGTCGTTCCAATCGCAAACGGTCGCTTGAGTCGCGACCCTTCCAATCGCAAACGGCGTCTTCGGGAGCGCCGAAGCCGCCCTTCCAATCGCAAACGGGCCTTTGTCGGCCCCTTCCAGCAGGGAATGCCGGAACCCAAAGGCCAAGGATGGCATCGGGTCGGAGCACATTCTTGTGCGCTGGATGCCCCCACAAATCCGCCCGGAGCGGATTTACTTGTCTGTTCCCTGATACTCGCCCCTCGGGCCGCACTTCGTGCGTTCAAATTTGTTCCCGGCATAGTTGTGCATTTATCCAAAGGGCGCCGGGCAGGAATGTTCAGCGTGAATCCCTGCCCGCATGACGGCTTAACTTAATGGCGTTATCCCACCTTTTCACATGCACCCGGGCTACGGGTTTCCCTTCCATCATCCTTGTCAAGAACTCCTCGCCGATCTTCAGCGATACCGTACAGGTGAGGATCGCGTCGTTCATGCGCTGTTTTCGAATTCCGTGCAACGACTGGTTATCACCAAACAGCTTGGATGGAACGCGGTAAAATCCGGGACAATTAGAGCCGCAGCCATCCCCGATTCCGCAAGCTTCATCCGGGCAATGCCGGCTATCGGCTGACAATAATGGAAATGCCGGTGCCATGCATTCCGTTATAGGCTTTATCGACCGCAATGCTTGGTTTGTCGTTTCCATCGCCGGGCTCCATGACCGTACCGTTTGGACGAACCATTACACAATGCATGGCGCCTATTGTTTTGATAGGCCCGCAGAGATCCTGCCACTCGGCAAGTATCTTCAGTTCTCTCTCGTCATTCGCGAGCACATGGGTGGATGAGCCGTCTGTTCTATTTTCGTAAGCCGGATGGTTTCTGATCCTATTCCACTCATTCCCGTAGAAGATTTTAAGCGCGGCCACTGTCCACGAGGAGTAAACCAGGAGGCGTACATTTAAACCTAGATGATCCGCGCAATTGGCAATGTCCGAAGGCATCGAGTAACCCCAGTGTCCAGCGTCCAGCCTGTTCGGATTATTGCTGGTCCATTGGTAGATCCTTTTCTGGCAATCGTTCGTAATCAATAACGGTTCATCGGCTCTCCAAAGGCAATAATTTGGATGTCGCGGAAGGTTATTTACACCCAGTTCATCGGCCGCGCACAATAAGCTCGTCGCAGCGCAGGAATTAGGAAAGCGTTGCCGTTGTCTAGTCATTTTGAGCCCCCTCTTCTATATCCCCGAAAGTTGCATTGATTAATATCGGTTATCATGCGCCGCCATGGCGATGCTTCCATTGTTCGCCGGTAGATTTGGACTTTGTAGCCATACCGCTTATCTTCATCGAGCGCAATCCCGTCGCGCCGGCTGATTTCCTAATAACACCGCCGACGCCGTCATATAATCCGGTGTGAATTACGTTAACGGTTGGCCAGGGACGATGCGCCAATGTCGCCGTCTCTCAAATTGGTAGGGTCGAACTTTGGGCCTTGCATGTTCAAACCTTTCCCCCCACAAGCGCACTTTTTGTTGATACAGGAATAGCCTTTCGGCTTTTTATTAAGTTTTGCCCGATTCTCGCCTTTCGCCGTCTACTCGAACCCATACCCGAACTCCCCATTCTCTACCGTCACATGCACCCGGGCTATGGGGTTCCCTTCCATCATCCGCGTCAGAAACTCCTGGCTGATTTTTGGTAATACGGTATTGGTGAGAATTGCGTCGATCATGCGACCGCCGCTTTCAAGTTCCGTGCAGCGGGTGGTAATCAGCTTGATGACTTCGTCGTCGTAGGTAAATGGAACTTTGTGGGCTTGCTCGACACGCTTTTGGATTCGGCCGAGCTGCAACCTTGCGATGGTGCCAATCATCTCGTCGCTCAGAGGGTAATAGGGAATCACCACCAGGCGTCCCAAGAGCGCCGGCGGAAAGACCTTGAGCAGGGGCTCGCGCAGAGCCTTTGCGATACCTTCGGGCTCCGGCATCAAGTCCGGATCCTTGCACAAGTTCATGATGAGATCGGTGCCGGCGTTGGTGGTCAAAAGAATCAGCGTGTTCTTGAAGTCGATCATCCGTCCCTCGCCGTCCTCCATCCAGCCCTTGTCGAACACTTGGAAGAAAATTTCGTGGACGTCCGGGTGGGCCTTTTCCACCTCGTCCAGCAGCACCACGCTATACGGCCGGCGTCTCACCGCCTCGGTCAGTACCCCGCCTTCGCCGTAGCCGACATAACCCGGAGGAGCCCCTTTCAGGGTGGAAACCGTATGAGCTTCCTGGTACTCGCTCATGTTGATGGTGATGACGTTCTGTTCGCCGCCGTACAGGGCTTCGGCCAAAGCGAGAGCGGTTTCCGTCTTGCCGACGCCCGAGGTGCCCGCCAGCATGAAGACACCAATGGGTTTGTTGGGATTGTCGAGGCCGGCACGGGAGGTCTGAATCCGCTTGGCGATCATCTCCAGCGCATGGCGCTGACCGATGATGCGTTGCTCCAAGGTATCCGCCAGCTTGAGCACGGTCTCGATCTCGTTTTTGACCATGCGGCCGACGGGTATGCCGGTCCAGTCCTGCACCACGGAGGCCACCGCTTGGGCATCAACGGTGGGGAGAATCAGAGGGTGCTCGCCCTGTAAAGTGTGCAACTCGGACTGCAAATCCTTGAGCTCCGCGAGAAGCCCGTCGCGGCTCGGCCGGCTACCGTCCGAAGCGTCACTCGGTTCCGAGGCTTTTTCCAGATCGCTGCCGGTGCCTTCAACCTTGCCGGTCTGCTCCCGAAGCGCTTTGCGCAGATTCAGGATCTTGTCAACCAAGGCTTTTTCCGCATTCCAATGCTCCTCCAACTCGGCAAGCCGCCCGCGTTCCGCCTCCAGTTTCGCCGTTGCTTGGGTTTGACGGGCGGCAGTATCGATACCCATCGAACGTTCCCGGCCGATAATATCGAGCTCCGTTTCGAGCGCCTGGATTCGTTTACGGCAATCGTCCACCTCGGCCGGCACCGCATGCTGGCTGATGGCGACTCGCGCGCAGGCGGTATCCAGCAAGCTCACCGCCTTGTCGGGCAACTGGCGGGCCGGAATATAACGGTGGGAAAGCCTAACGGCAGATTCCAGCGCCTCGTCCAGAACCTGAACCCGGTGGTGCTTTTCCATCACGGAAACCACGCCGCGCATCATGCGAATGGCTTTCTCCTCGCTCGGTTCATGCACCTGAACCACCTGGAAGCGGCGGGTCAAGGCCGGGTCCTTTTCGATATGCTTTTTGTACTCCGCCCAAGTGGTCGCCGCGACGGTGCGAAGATTTCCGCGCGCCAGGGCTGGCTTCAACAGATTCGCCGCGTCTCCGGTACCAGCGGCTCCGCCGGCGCCGACCAAGGTGTGCGCTTCGTCGATGAACAGAATGATCGGCTTGGGTGAGGCCTGAACCTCCTCGATAACCTGCCGCAGACGATTTTCGAACTCGCCCTTCATGCTCGCGCCCGCCTGCAGAAGCCCCACGTCCAAGGTGCGAAGGCTGACATCCCGAAGCGGCGGCGGAACGTCGCCGGCAACGATTTTCTGCGCGAACCCCTCTACGACGGCGGTTTTGCCGACGCCGGCCTCTCCCGTCAGGATAGGATTGTTCTGGCGGCGACGCATGAGGATATCGATGACCTGGCGAATTTCTTCGTCGCGGCCGACGATGGGGTCCATCTTTCCCTGCCGGGCTTGTTCGGTCAGATCGACGGTGAATTGCTTGAGCGCCTCTTGCTTGCCCATGGCGGCAGGCGCCATGGCTCCGCTCGCTTCGCCCGGAACCGCACCGCCGCCGGCCTGGAATCCATCGGTCGCGGCCAACCCTTCCTCGGGCGAACCGGTAAGAAGCGCGTCGAAACGGTCGGTCAAGGCATCGAGACCGATCTTGTCGAACTCTTTCGAAATTCCGATGAGCTCGCTGCGCAATCCGCGTGTCTTCAGAACGCCCACGACCAGGTGTCCGGTGCGGACTTGGCTCTCGCCGAACATCAATGTTCCGTAGACCCATGCCCGCTCCACGGCTTCCTCCACATGGGCGGAGAGATCAGAAATCGAGGTCGACCCTCGCGGCAGCCGATCCAGCGCATCGGTCACATCTTTGGCGAGGCGCCCCGGTTCGACTCCGAACTGCTTGATGATGCGGTGGAGGTCGGAATCCTGAAGCTGAAGCAATTGATGCAGCCAATGCACCAATTCAACGTAGGGATTCCCCCGGAGCTTGCAAAAGACGGTCGCGCTCTCGACAGCCTTGTAACAGACTCTGTTTAGCTTGCCGAACAATTTAACTCGGCTGATTTCTCCCATGAATGGCTCCCCCTCGTGTCTTTCGATTATCTATGGTTGGTACTAAAGCTTGCGCCGAGCATCGAGAAGTCTAGCTCGTAGGCGCGATCGCATCTGAAAACGGTCTCAGCCCCCGTTTTGCAAAAAGGTCCTCAAAAAGCCGCTCCCGCAGACATCTGACCGTTCCCGACTCCCCGGACATAAGGATTCAACAACAAATCGTCGGCATCGTCCTCGCTCGCTCTATCACCCAGCCACGTGGTCCATCCCAGTTGTGCAGATCCATTCAGCATTAGCGACGGCACTTCCTCCGCACGAAGAATCAGGTTCGCGCTCCACACCAGCTCTTGGCCGATGTAGTTGCGGACGAGGGCCACCAATTCCACCAAACTCGCGCCGCCCGGCAAAAACGCCCGGTACTCGTCGAATCCCAGGGGTCCCAAGACGACGCAAAACTTATGCTGACAGCCCCAAACCCGCGCCCCGATGACTGCCGATAACCCGAGTGCGCCGATCTGCGGCGACTTTCCGAGCTGGAACCGATCGTCTTCGGGAATATCCATCCACTCGCCGATAAACTCCCGAATGGAGACCGCCGTGTTGAAAAACGACTGAATGATCGCGGACAAGCCATCGGCGTGCTTGGTCTGGCAAGCCAAGAGCCCCGACAGAAAGCGTTTGGCCCGATCGGGCATGGCGTCGCGGTTCTGCAGAGACGGCAAGCCAAGACCGACCAGGCACTCTAAGTAGAAGGCAAAGCTATCCGACTCCGGTCTATCGAAACTCACGCTCGGTCGAACATTCGCCCAGGACCGATAAAACAGGGACAACATTCGGTGGTGAAAAACATCCGCGAAGCGAGCGAACGTCGAATCGTTGTGGTGGTGCAGGCGCTCCCGCGCGTATTCGGTCAAGTGGAGCGGCAGCGGACCATTGGGACCGAAAAGCCCGAGAAACCGTACGGATAAATCAGCCGGCCGGCCGTCTCCGCCGGGAGTGAACGACGCCAAGGCGGATGGGGCAAAATCCAGTTCGGGCACCTGGCGCAGCCGAATCGGCTCGTCGGCGATCGTCAGCGAAGTCCCCAATCTCGGTTTTGCGGCAAAACGGCATTCGATAAGCCGCAAGAGTTGAAAAAAATCGAACTCGTAGGCTTCGCGGGCTGCCTGGCTCAAATCGTGTGGCGTCTTCCGATCCTCGGCGGCCATCGCATGATAACTCCTCTGTCACTAGTGCTTATCGATGTTTCGGTAAACGAATTGATCGACGCATAGCGTGCGAAGAATTGCTCCAGTACCGCACCGATCAAAAAGACGCCACTTCCTTCGAACGCCGCCTCGTCGAAGTTCACGGTTATCCCGAGTCCACGGCCGAATACGATGGGACCCTGCGAATCTATCCTCCTGACCTTGTTCTCGGCACGGACGGATAAGACGCCCTCGATCTGCTTGCGTACCGCGCCGTCATGCCAATCCGCGTACAGAGATAACAGCTCCCGTAAAGCCAGCGCCCCCTCGTGCGAACTGCTGTCGCACAGAGAAAGATAGTTCAGCGAGAGATGGCTGATCAATTGCCATGCCGCGGTTCCGTCGGCCATGGCCGGCCGCGGCTTTGTCGGCCCCGCCAGACATCGGATCGACCGCACCGGGGCACCGATCTGCAGCGTAAAGTCGGTGTCACTCACCCCAACCGGCATCAGCAGCGGTAAATCGCGGTTGGTACATAAGGTTCTGAATCCCAACTGCCTCAAAGTGCTGGAATAAGGTGCCTGATCCGCATCGACGATCGAGATGTAAACTTCCTGGCCGATGTAACTGGAACGCAATCCATGGCGCCGCTGTTTCGACGATAACTGCCGTTTTTCACGGCGCAGGCTGTAATACGCATTTTCGTCGCCGCGGCGATAGGCGTGCTTTGAACCGTAGAACGGCAAAAATTCGACTTCCTGCGCCTGGTCGGATCCATAGCCCGTTACTTCCGTCACCGAATAGACCTCGTAATCCATGGGCCTGGTCCGGTCGGGCACGATGTGGTATTCGTGGTTTGTGGGATTCAGGTGAAGACGGTCCGTCCGCTTCGGAAAGAGATTGATGATTGGGGTGCAGAACAGCGCAAAATGGCTGGCGTTCACCGCGTTGACCAGAACTGGATGGGACCGGTTCAGCAGGATGAAGACATCCAACTCGTCTCCGTCGCAGCGGGCGACCGCCGGCCGCAGATTCCCGAGCTCTACGAACAGGAAGCGCTCCGGAAACGCGAAATATTCGTGCAACAGCCGATAACCCTGGAACGAGCGCGGCGCGAACGGCAACAGCGACTCGTTGTCCTCGAATCCCATGCGCGCGACCGGTTCGCGATCGATAATCTGACACCAAGGAGAAGGCGGTTGAGCGGCCGGTTGCGCCGCAACAGCGATGGTATTAGCCAAAATCTGCTCGTAAAGTCTCGCCGGCAGTTCCCCCGAACCGCGTAGGAAAAGCGGCAGCCGAGTAAGCGTCAACTTGCTGAACGTCAACCCGGCCGTAGTCTTTAGCCGCACGCGAATGGCTGCTTTTAGCCCGGATACGCTGGACACGCCCATGTTGGCGACGGCACTGGGATTGGATAGGTACTCCGCCTCGACGAGCTGAAGAGGCCATAGCGTTAGATCGTGGGCCGTTCGATACTCGCAGGCCGTTTGTTCCCCTTTGGCGATCTGGCTTCTAACCGCCGTTCCCCGTGGAATCGAAAACCCGTCTACTAAGGATCCCTCGCTGAGATCGGGTTGCAGTTGGGCTACGGCCATTGAGGGCGTCGGCGCTAGATAGTGCGGGTAAACGATGTCCAAGAGATGTTGGGTGAACGTGGGGAATTCGGCGTCGATCTTGAGCTGGACGCGCGCCGCGAGAAAAGCGAAACCCTCCAGCAGCCGTTCGACATAGGGGTCCGCGCACTCGAACTCTTCCAACCCCAAACGGGAGGCAATCTTGGGATATTCCTTCGCGAATTCGGAGCCCATCTCTCGAAGATGCTGCAACTCCCGGTTGTAGTACTTGAGCAATCGTGGGTCCATGGTATCAGCCGCTCAGGTCCCGCAGGCTCGCATCACCCGTTTCGATATCGATTTCGGTGCGGATATAGAGATGTACGGGCAACGGCTGCGCCCACAGCTCGCCCTCGATATCGAAACTCATCGCCTGATGGTTCATCTTATCTTCGGCAGCCGTGACCGTAACCTTCAAGGAATGGGGAATAATTCGGGGTTCGAAATTCTGAATGGCCTGTTTCAGCCGTCTCTCTATGGCCGAGGTGTCTGCGCCCGTGATCGTGGTTCCGGATAAATCCTTCAATCCGAAGTTAACGACGGATTTCGCCACCTCCGGATACTGCTCCAGGCTTAGGAGACTCTCCAGCGAGCGGGCGTTGAGCAGCCAACTCATATCGCGAAGAACCGATTGACGCAGTTTTTGCACTGATAAAACTCGTTTTTCTCGAGACTCTTGCCGCTCGCCCGGTGCGTCGTCGGTCAGCCGATCGAGAAGGGACGGCTGCAGGCGCTCTTTTTGGGTCAGTTCAGCCATGATGGATTCGGATCACCCGGACACCGGGTCGAAATCGATTACCCTGCTGTCCAGCAGCGAAAAATCGTCTTGGTCCGTCGTCAGTATGCGTTGTCCCATACCGTGATACACACCCTCGACGACTTCTGTCCACTGGGTCTTGCGCGCCAATCGGATTGCCGCGTCATCCGATAGTTCCGATTCCGGATAACGGGTTGGAATAAAACCGACGGCTTCCCCGCCATTCGCCCAGGTAAAGTGCGCCGGTAGCCAAACAAGGTCTCGCAGGTCTGTCGGAGGTGTAATTTCGACTCGCTTTATCCTGTGAAACGGAATCCAGTAATACTGCCCTTTGACAATGAGCTCGAGCATCGGGCCCAAGCGGCTGTCGGCGTCTGCAATCCAGGCGAAAGGCTCGCCGTCCAGACTCCCGGAAACGGCAGGCGCCTGCTCGAACGCCTTCTCCTGGAGGGACCTCGCTTCGGCGTGCTGCCCCGAGACGGACAGCCTCAGCCCTTCAAGGAGCAGAGCCATCCAGGCTTCGGGATTACCGAACACCAAGGGCGACCGTCGCGCCGCGAACACGTCGGCTCTGACCCGTTCGCATTCCAGGACCTGGCGATAGGTTTGCACCATGCCTAAGGCACTGGCATCGAGGTCATGCAAAACGTCCAGTTGGTTCGATGCGCGAGTCCAATCGCCCAAAACGGTCAATAGCTGGAACAGGAAGATTCTATGCTTGCCGGTCGCCGGCTCCTGACGAACCTGTTGCTGAACGATGCGCAATGCCTCGTCGAGATTCCCGGCGCGTAAAGCATCTTGAGCTTTTTCCATGGAGCTGGTCTCGCCTCTATAGAACAAAACAAACGGAGGGCACACGGCCCTCCGCCCCCAAATCGCCGGTTTAAACGATCTCGTTTTTCATGAGGTTCCAGCCCTTGGTCTCTCCTTTCTTGGCTGTGCCGCCCTCGTCGAAGCTGCTGTAGGTGATCTTGAACTCGTTGAAGCTGATTGAAATGGATTCGCTCGGACGGTCGCCCCCACTCGAAGCGGAATACGAGCTGATAATCGCATCCGCCAGAATGATCTCCAAATAAACCTGCCCCTTGGCGTCGGTGCCGCCTGTCTGGATAAAATGGATCGTGCAATCCCCCAAGCTCTTGCCGCAAACGGCCTGCCGCCACAACTCGGTGGAAGCGACGTCCATGCTCTTGGAGATCGTGACTTCGGAAAACGACGGATTGCTGGTGTCCCGGTCCTTGCCGACGCCACTGGTGGAAATCGCGCGGCCGACTCCGAATTGTAGAGAATCAACGGTTATCCAATCGGTATGACTGGCTACGGTAGAGTCGCCTTTAATTTCTGTACCAAATTTCATCAAGATCATTGTTTTTCCCCTTGTTGATTAATAAATAAAGCCGGGAGGTCTTTGTCCTCGGGGCACAACCCGAACCTTTTTCTTGACACTTGAGCCCCCGACATTCTTGGACCTAGGCCGGGCATATCCGGCCGTCTAAGTCTTCGAATTCGCTATCGATCGCCCACTTCGAAGTGGTAACGACCATCAAACCATCGTCTATCTGACCGCAGCTCATTTCGGAGCGGCATTCGCCCGTTGTCGAACCGCGCACCCTTCTCAAAAGCATCCGTCATGGATTCTGGCGGCCCGACTTCAATTCCTTATTTTTCCCAAAGCCCGTAGCCGGTTCACGCAGCGGTGGTCCCGGATTATTGGACAGAATTTTCCCGGAGCTGCCAGGGCTATCTTGGACTTAAAGGCCGCCGACTGATTTCTTCTCTTTTGCTTCATCTTCTGTACTCAGGTTTCTGCCCCTTATGGAGCGGTGCTTAGAACAGAAACTTCATTTATGCGGCTGTCCGATTTTCCGGGGCCAGCTCTTCGTAAAACCGCGTCCGATGCACCAGACAGAATGAATTCCGTTACCCAACCCAGGCGTTTTTCCGATTCCTCGGCTTTCAAATTTTGAATTGACGGCCTTCCCGCCCAAGGTCAGCGGATGAACACGGATTAAGGCCTAACGCTGTCGCTGAGCTTGTTCTTCGGCAAGGCTGCCTGCCGCCTTCAGCTTTTCGAGTGCGGATCTCACCGCTTGCACAGCACATCCGAGCGACTGGTCTGCTGGAGACTGGGGCTTGGCAACAGCCGGAGCCATGTTCTTCAGTGCCTCGGTAGCGGTTTGGACGCGTTTTGTAGAACGTTGTAACATAATGTTAGCGCCAAAGTTTCTGGGGAAATCTGTCCCTATCGGACTACCGTCACCATTGAGGTGGAGAGTGACGTCGGAGTTGTTAGCATCCAGGTCTGCCCCAAGGTCAGCGATTAACACCTCTGGTGTCGACGACTTACTGTCTTCTGCCATGGTCATTATCAATCGTTCGGGATGGCCTTCGGGGAAACGTACCCAGCCGAAGCGGTCACCCGGCACTGAACGCCAGTATTTCTCGAAACTTCTCAATAAGTAGCCACTGGTCCCCACGGTACTTTTCCCATAATTAGGATCAGCCGCCCAATCAAGAAATAATTTCCACAGCAGCCTATTCTCATACCTGTCAATGTCCTTAGCGGCGTCGTATATCACCGGCGGTAATATGCTTGCTGGTGTAAAACCTTGACTTTTACAAATCGTGTAAACAACCCAACCACGCTCTTTCTTAATTTGCATACTCTTTTTTTTCCCTTGTACTAGAAATAAATAGCCACCTATCCATGTACGGTTACGCCTAACTAAATATCAATAACAAAAAACTTATCAGACGCCATATCCATAATTGCCATCCGTTGTCGAAACTTAACTCCGCTTCGTTCATCGGATGCCTTCTATATGGCAACTTCGATGCCACATTCCAGAATATTATTTATATCATTGATTTCACAATGATATTTCCAATATCCACCTATAACTCCATCTCTACGATGGCATGGATTATTACGATATGACGTACGCATGCGATATTTCGTAAAAGACATGTGGGATTAGCGAATGTAGTCAAGGGTAAGAAAATTAAAGATCGAGATTGGACGCTACAATCACCGAGCGAAGAAGGTTGTAACGGGGCAAATTCGACAGCGTGATTATCCGTCTCGTGCTATAGCCTCCAATCTTAGATGCGTAGCCGGTGTTCTTCGAAGCTGTTGGCAAGTGGTTAATCGGACGTAAATCCGGGAGCGGCAGCGCTCAAAATTCTCACCCGGTCCATATGGGTTTCGTTTTCTCGCGCGCGCCGCTCCCAGCCTATGCCGTTGGCACCGGCTTCCAAACAGTTTTTTCGCTAACCGCCCTTCTGAGAGGGCAGCTTCGAAGTCAGCCTCAAGGAAACGGTCAGTCCTTCCAACTGATAGTGAGGGCGCAAGAAAAATTTCGCGCTGTAGTAACCCGGATTTCCCTCGATTTCATCCACCACAACCTCCGCACCGGCCAAGGGGCGCCGCGCCTTGTCCTTGTCCGTGGCTACGGCCGGATTGCTCAACACATACTGGCTGATCCAGCTATTCAACCAGCGCTGCATGTCGTCCCGCTCCTTGAACGAGCCGATCTTGTCGCGGACGATGCACTTCAGGTAGTGCGCGAACCGGCAGGTAGCGAACAAGTAAGGTAGACGAGCCGCCAGGTTGGCGTTAGCCGTAGCGTCCGGGTCGTCGTATTCGGCCGGTTTCTGAAGCGACTGTGCACCGATGAATGCGGCGAAATCGGTGTTCTTCTTGTGCAAGAGCGGCATGAATCCGTTTTTCGCCAACTCCGCTTCGCGGCGATCGCTGATAGCGATTTCCGTCGGGCACTTCATGTCGACACCACCGTCATCGGTCGGAAACGTATGCACAGGCAAACCTTCGACGGCACCGCCCGTTTCGACCCCTCGGATCATCGAGCACCAACCATACAGTTTGAAAGACCGATTGATGTTCGTAGCCATCGCATACGCGGAGTTGGCCCACACGTATTTGCGGCTGTCGGCGGATTCCGTTTCTTCTTCGAAATCGAACTCCTCCACCGGATCGGTTTTTGCTCCGTAGGGCAAGCGCGCAAGAAAACGCGGCATTGCCAGCCCTATGTAGCGCGAATCTTCAGACTCCCTAAGAGAGCGCCAGGCAGCATATTCCGGCGTTTGAAAAATTTTGGTCAAATCTCGAGGATTCGACAGTTCCCCCCAGGAATCCATCTGCATGACGCTCGGCGATGCCGCGGCGATGAAGGGAGCGTGCGCAGCCGCACAAACCTTGCCCATTTCACCCAACAGTTCCACGTCGGGAGGCGTTTGGTCGAAATAATAATCGCCTATGAGACACCCATAGGGCTCGCCACCGAATTGGCCGTACTCTTCCTCATACATTTTCTTAAAGATAGGGCTTTGGTCCCAGGCGGTGCCCTTGAACTTCTTGAGGGTTTTTCCCAATTCCTTCTTTGAGATGTTCATGACGCGGATCTTGAGCATCTCGTCGGTCTCGGTGTTGTTCACCAAGTAATGCAAACCGCGCCACGCGCTTTCCAGCTGCTGGAATTCTTCGTGATGCATGATCGCATTGACCTGCTCCGTGAGCTTGCGATCAAGTTCGGCGATGATTCCCTGAATGGTCTTGATCGCATCGTCGGAAACCTTCGATACGTCCTTCAGTACGAACTGCGCCAAGGTCGATACCGCCGACTCGACGGCTTCCCGCGCCCGATCCGATTTGGGTCTGAATTCCTTGCTGAGCAGCGAAGAAAAGTCCGAGCTTTCTAGTGTACCGACTGCTGCATCGGACTGTTGCTGGGTCTCAAGTTCGGCCATGATTTAACCCTCGTTCGTAGTGGGTTCAGCCGCGGAATCCCCTTCCGGCTTCGGAGAGGACACCAACGTTTGAAGCAGTGCCGGATCATTGATTATTTGAGCGATAAGCTGCTCGGCTCCGGTTTTTCCGTCCATATAGGTGATTAAATTGGAGAGCTGGCTACGGGCTTCAAGCAGTTGCCGCAATCCATCGACGTTGCGGGCAACCGCCGCGGGCGAAAAATCGTCCATGCTTTCGAAAGTGATATCGACGCTGAGATTGCCTTCGCCGGTTAGGGTGTTGGGCACCTGGAAAGAAACCCGGGGCTTCATGGCCTTGAGCCGTTCGTCGAAATTATCGACGTCGATCTCCAAAGCCTTGCGGTCGGCTACCGGGGCCAGGGGCTCTGCCGGCTTGCCCGACAAGTCGGACAAGACGCCCATTACAAAAGGCAGTTGGACCTTTTTCTCGGCGCCGTAAACTTCTACGTCGTATTCAATCTGCACGCGCGGCGCACGGTTACGTGCGATAAATTTTTGGCTACTTTCGGCCACTGTCTATCCTCCTTCTTGAAAATGTCTGATGGACTAGAAAATCGCTAACACTCGGTCATTCCGTATCCCGCCCCTTGATGAGTTCCACCTGAGCCAAACCATCGGGGACCAAATCTTTCAAAATCTCCATAAAGTCTTTTGGAACCAATCTCTTAGCACGATGCAGAAACATGGGAACCGGGCTTGACGGCTCGTGTTTCGCATAATAGTCACAAATGAGGTCTAAAGCGCGGATAACATCCTGTCGACTGCTAATCGCGCCGAGTTGACCGGCGGCGCTGCGAACCCCGGTGTCCTGCCCGGCTACATCTTCCGACCCGGCACCCTCCTCTCCTCCCTCTTGCTGGGTGACACCAATACCCCTTTGTCCCGCATACTCCTTTAACACCTGCTGAATTTCTTTGAGCACATCTCGTAGCGGAGCAAAATTCGGCGCATTTCCGACGCCAACCTGGTCGGTGACGAAATTCTCGATTGTCGTGAGCGTGTTGAAACTTGCGCCGACCGCAGTATAGGTTGCTTCGAGAACCGACACATCGGCATCCATGAACGCTGCCTGAATTGCTGTGATCTCCGGCACCGCGCTGCCGTCGGTCGGTCGCGGCAATTTATCGGTGGCGATCTGCACATCGCGCAGATTGAAACGCCCCAAGGCACGAGATTCGACGAGAGGCACCAGAGAGATCGGACGCACGACCTTGTCGAAATCACATAAGGTCATGAGAATGTTGACACGTTGCGTAGGATCGTTATCGTCGTCGGGATCGAGCTGCGGGTGGATCGAGGGCCAGTAGGCTTGCAGCGCCTCTTGCAGAAGACCAAGGCTTTCCTGCAAACCGACCAATCCTTCGGTATGAAGCAGGGCCTCCGTCAAATACACCAGGAGCCGCAAGTCCCGGGTACGAGAGAGCAACTCGAGGACCTCTTTTCGCACTTCCTTCCAGTTCGGCGGCAGGGCCGACTCGATCCGATTCCCGATTTGCTGTTCCGGCGTGCCTTTGGCCTTCTGCTCCAGCGCGATGAACGCACTATCGTACTGAAGGTCTTCACCGCACGGAGCATCCGGCGACACCTCCGTCAAAAAGGCTTCGATGTTCAACACGCCCAAGTCCCCCCAAATCGTCACAGGCGTTTGTAGAATGCACGTTAAACGTGGTCACGGGTCAAGCCCGATGTTCCGCCCAACTATGCTGCGTTTGGCTTCCCTATTTTTCGCACTTCCCCGTTAAAACTCCAAGCGAGTCCCGAGCGTAAATTTATGGCTTTCGACATCGCGATAGCCCAGCAATAAATCATAGGCTAAAAAAGCCGATATGCCGTGGGAAAACACTCCCGAAACTTCAGCGCCGAACGTGTAGTAATCCCGATCCGGCCCTTGGGTCACGACAGCAAACTGTTGAGCGGCGGGGTCGCCGAGGAAGCTGGCGCCAATCGTCCGCTTGTCGTCCTTGAATTGATGGTGCCATTCGCCGCGCAGCTGCGGCGTGACCACGCCCCAGGGCAAACCGAATGCGTAGGAAATTTGGCTTCCCACCGTGGAAATCAGAGACTGCACGTGCTGCTCGTCGAACCTCATACCCCAGCCGTTGCCTTGCCGCTCGCGATAGGAGTCCACATCCAGACCGATGTATTCCGTTCGCGCATAAGGGGCCAGGGTCAAACCGCCGATGGAATAATCGTAGCCGCCGCCGATGCTGAAGGAATACTGACTACCGCCGGGATTCGCCACGGCCTGGGTATTGATGGTCTCGAATCCCGGCAAGGTGTAACTGATGTTGCGGGTGGTCTCGTAATCGATGCCGCCGAAAGAACCTATCGCATCGATGTGGAACCCCTCCGTCAGGTAGAACGACCCATAAATGGAGCCGGTATAGGCATCGCTGTCCGTGCCACCGGCGGACCGGTCGAAATTCGCGTTGACGCGGGCATAGGTGAACGCCAGGCCGGCGACGAAATTATCCGTGAAACGATAATCAGCACCGCCGGTGAAACCGAAATTCTTGAATTGGAATCCCTTTTGATCGAAGGTCGAATCCACGTCGCCGAAATGATAATTGCCGTCGATCCAGACGCTGAGAGGGCTGAAGGAATCGTCGCCCGCCGCGCCCCCGGTACTAAAGGAATTGCCCAAACCGGCATAAGCGCGATCCGGCAACGAACCGTTCCTGTACGTCTGCAAACTGGCCAGGCCTAAACCAGCATGCAAGGTCGCGAGCCGAGCGCCGATGGTCGAATCCACCAGGGCGACTTGACCAGCGGTTACCCGGGTCGCTGCCGTTCCCTGGTGAAGAATCTGTTCAGGGGAGACTATTTGAAGGACGTTTTCGACGGGCTGGAAGCTGGCGGACGGATTCTGGCTATCCAAAGCGGAAACCGCGGCACCTACGACGGCATCGCAGCGATCTCTGAAATCGACGGAAAGCAACGGATTCCTTTCGGAACAAGCCTCCAGAATGACGTCGGACATGCCGGTCTGGGTCTCATTCAGCGTCGCCGGACTGAACAGGGTGCTCGCCGCCATTAACGGGCTACTGCCGACGGCGCACAACACCGGAGCTATGCGCGCGAGCGAGATGCCGAAAGGCGTCGCCGAGCGAAGCCGCCCATTTCGGGTAACAATCCCCATATCTTTTCCCCCAAGACATTATTGTTTTTTTTAATTTATTCCGGATTCCGGAGTGTATCTTTAACTCGGAGCCTCCACCACAATCACGGTCACGTTGTCTCGCGCCCCGCGGTCCATGGCCAACGCGATTAATGATTCCGCGCGTCCCCGACAGTCGCCGGTTCCGAGTATCTCTTCGATTTCCGCCGAACTTGCCTCTTTATCCAGCCCATCGCTGCACAGCAAGAAGTCGTCGCCTTCCAGGACATCGAATTTGACGAGATCGAGCGCGAGCATCGGATCCGCCCCGACCGCACGGGTAATGACATTGCAATGGCCTTGTCCGGCCCGTTGCTCTGGCGTGAGAAGCTCGAAATGAGACAAGTCGTCGACCAGCGAATGATCCCGCGTCAGTTGCTCCAGTCGGTCCGAGCGATGTCGGTAAAGCCGGCTGTCGCCCGCCCACAAACAGGCGCATCGATTATTCATCGCCAACAGCACGACCACGGTACTGCCGATGAGTTGACCGCTCGAGCTCTGGCGAGCCAGCTCGCATAACTCCGTGTTCACACGCTGCAAAGCCGATTCGACGTTTCCGACGGATTCATCCAGATCAGCTGCAGCCGGCAGAGCCGCCAGCGCCTCGACTATGGCGCGGCTGGCCACATCCCCGGCCTGATGCCCTCCCATGCCGTCCGCGACTGCCCATAGGCCAATGTCCGGGCGTTCGATAAACGCATCCTCGTTGATCTTCCGCCGCTTGCCGACCACGCTGATGCCGTGCGAAAGCCAATGCCCAGAATCGGACGCCGGCCTTTCCGGCAAAGGAGGCGGATCGAGCTCGTTTGCTTCTCTGGTCTTAGATGCGACCCCGGGCAGCACCGGCAGATTCCGAGTCTGAATCGTCCAGCCGCGCTGCTGCCATTGACCGGTCATCAAGGCAACAAATGCATCGATAGGCGGCAAACCATCACAAATCAAAAATGAGGGTTTGATTTCCTCTGAACCGACCATACTCCACAGACTGTGAATCGGAAGGAAACGATCGAGCAAACAGCCGCTGAGCCCCATGAACACGGCGGATGGCCGATTCGGGCTTTCCATCTCGAAATGGAGTGCGAACTTCCCCGCCCCAGGGACTTGGCTCCGGGCGGAGCCTGGGGCTTTTTCCCCAAAAGTCGGCAAAGCCAGCTTCTGTAGCTCCGAATCGAACTCATCGAGGTCGAAATCGTCTTCCAGCCCCGACAATGCCAGCTTTTCGAGCGCTTCGAACCAGGCACAGCCCTCGTGGAACAAATAAGGCACATTCTGCGGGTCGGTCACGGGCGCCGCTAACGTCAGCGGGTAATAACGGCCCACCTTGTCGACGCTGGGCATGAGAATGCCCGCCCAGGCGTCTACGCCGCAGACGCCCGCCCCCAACCCGAAGCGCCAGATCGGGCTGGTCAGATACACCTCAAGCCAGCTTGCCCCCAATTGCTCGCGGCTGGCGGCGATGGCGCTTTGTAGCCATTGATCCCAGTTGTCGATGAAATGCCGCGGCAGACGCCGAGAGACGAAGTCCCCCAGAGCCGGCAATTTGCCGTAAAAGCCGGTTTTAACGAGCCGATTCATCATCCTAGAAACGGCAGTTGGACGTGCCCGAGTGTGCGGCGGGCGGGATGGATGGTAAGGCGCGACGACGCCGTGGGGTCGTCCCCCACAAGAAGGAGCAACGCCGCCAGGCGGCCCGCCCGTCGTGCAATCGGGTACGTAGCGGCTTCACCCAAACAATGAGTTCGGTAGAAGGTAGGACACTCAGAATTCATGAGGCTTTTCCAGTGCGTCTAAGCGGTCAACTGCCGTTTCTAGGATCATAGCGCTTCCGGACAACTGAAGGCTTTCAGCCCCGTGAGGCCGAAGGGATTCGTCACGCTGCCGGCGCGCAGCTCGTAGCGTGCGCTGTATCCTTCCACTCGAAACGTGATCAGGAATCGCTCCGGGAGATCGGTCTTTTCCACGACGGCCTCGTCCAACAGACGGAAAAAAGCCCAACTCCCTTCCTTAGACCGGCTGACCTGCTTTCCGTCCACGGTTTCGAACACCAATCGAACCCCTGCTCCCGCCGAGGGTCCCGGCCATTGCAGGCGCGTGACCTGCTCCGGGCCGTGCCGATAAATGACCTCCTGCCCTTCCAGGTTCAAGCGAAACGTCGCCACGTTGTCGTCCAAAGCCATCGGCTTCAGTTCGAAAGAAACGGCCGGCGTTTGACCTCCCGCCGAAAAAAAAGCGGACCGTATGTTGGAAGCATTCTGGAACTGACGGATAGTCGCAGGCGCAAGCCCCAAGGCTTGGTTGTCCATGCCGACTTCCGTCCACACCGGACGGTTGACGTCCACGAAGGTTTTCAAATTGGTTTGGAAAAACTGATCCAGCACGCCGTTCGGAGCAAAAAACTTGGCGAAATCCATAAGCGTCGCATCCTTTGAACTGCCACCGACGAACGGGTAGCGGCCGCTGAACGCCGTCTTGCACGGCGTCCCCACTCCCGCCTTGAGCATGCCGTTCAGCTCGCCCTTGGCTCCGGCCAGAGTTTGACTCCAACCGAAGGTCGTAAGCGAGAGAAACCAGCCCTTCAAGGGTTCCGGAAGACGCCCGAATTCGGTTTTGGCTTGGAGGAGCACATCCCCGCCGCCTCCCGCCAAACGCCCCGAAGCGCTTTTCAGTGCCTGTTCGCCGCTGACGGCCGCGCTCCCGATTTGCAGGACATAATCGTGCAGCGCCGCCAAGGTTTTAAGGGTCGAATCCAAGGCGGGGGGCTTGTCCGCGTTGCTCCGCACCAGATAGCTGAGGTTTTCAAACGAAGCCTCTACGCCCTGGACCGGGTCTGCCTGCGGGCTGCTGCCGGCATCCACCTGGCGTGCGGCATCCAGGAGTTTTTGGGTACGGTCGTCGGGCTTCGCTTCCGCAACACCGGGAACTTTGTTCAGGAGTTGGGCGGTAAGCGAGGCGATCTTGGTCAACGAGGTATTTTTCTCGACGGCTTCGAGCAATGGGCGCACCGGAGTATCCGGGCGAGACAGAATGTCCAGCCATTCGATGGTCTGATTGATGTCCTTGGCCCGCCGCAGCCGCAGGTTGCTCAAAAGATCGTTCCACGCCTTTTGGTAATCGGCCAGGTAAAGCTTCTGGAAATCGCCGTGCAAGCGCTGAATTTCGGACAGATCGACGTTTGCCTGCTTGCCGAGCACCCAGTTTTCGGTCACCGACTCCTTGACGAAATCGAGGCTTTTCTTGAGGAACAGGTCGGAATAGCCGTAAGCCGTGAACAAACCCGGGACCGCCAGGGTTCCGATATCCCGCCCGTCCGCCGCGACGAACACTCGCCCGCCATCGGGGCCGAGCGCCGGGCCGAGCTTGAAATCGTGGGAACGATCCAGCAGCGCTTCGTTCTTGAAACGGGCGTAGAGCTGAATGGTCTGCGGAACCTGGGAAAGCTTCGCGCGGACCGAGGCGACGAGAGCCTCGTCCACGGGCTGGGGATCGAGCCGCAACTTCAGGAGATTGTCGAGATGAAAGCTCAAGCGGGCGAGCAAATCCGGCTCGGTGCCGAACCGGCTTTCCCAGTCGCTGCGAATCCACGGGCCTGCGATTTTCGGGTCCATGCGCTCCGGTTGGCCGAGCATGAGATAGACCCGCAGAAATTCGTAAAGAATATCGGGATTGGATGCCTCCGGCCCCGTCATGCGCTGCGCCTGACGTTGAAGATTGACCGGGAGAAAATAATCCTTGAGCCAATGCTCGTAGGCATGGCCCTCCGCCTGCTCGATTTTTTCGCCCTGATATAGGCCGAAATGCGCCAGCCAGCCGGAATTCTCATAAATATCGCGAACCGCCATGAGCGGATCGAGCTTCGGAACCAACGTCCGAAGACTCGATTGCCAATTGCTCATATCGATCTGCGCGGCGCGGTAACCTTCGATGTTCTGCTGCACCTGCTCGATTGCCGAGGCATTCCGCTGATAGCTGATCGCCCATAGCGCTATGCAGCCCAGAGCGAGAGCGAGCACGGACGCATAGGCTCCGGCCTGCAACAGACGCTGGCGGCGCTCGACGCGCGGGTCGAGCCCTGCCAGTTCGGCCTCGTGGAAAATGACTTCCTTCAGCAGCCGGGTGAGGAAAAAGCTTTTCCCTCTTCCACTGTAGACCGGCGTCGCCTGTCGGCTGAGCCGAAACGTGGCGGCGAGTATCCCCATCACCCGATCGATGGGCGTCCCCTCCTGAGTGCCGCTGGTCAGATAAACGCCGCGCAGCAAAGGCTGAGCCTCGTAGCGGTTCGCCCCGAAAACCTCTTCGAGAAACTTCTGCATCGCCGGCTTCAAGAGGGCCATTTGCTGCGGGTAGTCGAGAATCAAACTGCGCCGCTGTACGTCCCGCTCTTCCTGGATGCGGCTCTGCATGCGCCGGTTCAGGCGCTGAAGCAGCTCGTCGTAGCCGGTCGCGAATTTGGCCACCGTATCGGTTGGCTGCTTGGCATCCTCGGCCGGGAACGTCTCGCCCCAAACCTGCGCCCGTTCCTCCTGCGTGAGATCGGCGAAGAAATCGTTGAATCCCGCCACCAAATCGCACTTCGTAAACAGCATGTAAATCGGGAATCGGACCCCCAGCATCGAATACAGCTCCTGGATGCGCTGGCGGATGGCTTTGGCGTGCAAAGACCGCTCTTCCTCCGTGTGCTGGAGCAAATCCGACAGGCTCAAGCTCACGAGCACTCCGTTGATCGGCCGGCGCGGACGGTGCTGCTTCAGCAATTTGAGAAAACTGCCCCACTCCGCCGCGTCCACGGCCTGATAGCTTTCCTGGGTGGTGTAGCGGCCGGCCGTATCGATCAGCACTGCTTCGTCTGTGAACAGCCATTCGCAGTTCCGCGTGCCACTGACTCCCCGAATAGGCTGAGAGCCTAGCCGGTCGGCCAGGGGAAATTTCAGTCCGGAGTTCAACAGGGCAGTGGTTTTGCCCGACCCCGGCGGACCGATGATGACGTACCACGGCAGTTCGTACAGATGCTGCTTGTCCCCGCGGGTCTCATGGAGCAGCTTGAGCGCCTTCGTGAAATTTTCCGTCAGCAGCTCGATGTTCTCGTCAGCGGCCACCGCTTCGGCGGATTTCGCCCCGTCGTTCTCTCCCGGTGCGGCGAGGTCCTTCACAAGCTGCTGGTCCTTGCGCCCCGCGCGGATTTCCGCCACTAAGCGCCAGATCACCCAGGCGACGACCACCACGACTATCGTCAAGCCTCGCGCCAGCTCTGACGCCAAAGGAACCGAACCGGCGATCCCGACCAAGGGACCGACGAACCAAATCAGGGCGCACAGGGCGAGCACACCGATCGCCTGAATGACCCATTTTTTCTTGAAAAAATTGATGACGCGTTTCACGGTTACCCTCACTGGATCAAGATGTCCACGCGCCGATTCATGGCCCGGTGGTCGGCGGAGTCATTCGGCACCAGCGGTTCGTAGTCGGCCCGCCCTTCGAAGCGAATCCGGCCCTGCAAGGCGGCGGACGATTCAAGGATCGCCGCCACGTGTTTGGCGCGGGCGGCCGACAAATCGAAGTTCGACGGAAAACGGGCGGAAAAGATGGGTTTGTTGTCCGTATGGCCGGTGACCAAGGCACCATCGCCGCCGGTCTCCAATTCCTTGGCAATTTTGGCGAACATCGGAACGAATTCCGACTTCACGCGATCGCTGCCCGAGTCGAAAGAATTCCGAATTCTCAATATCCGATCATCCACCACTTCCACCATGTTCCGGGTAATCTCCCAAGCCAGAACGCGTTTGAATCGTTCCGTCTTCGCCACCAATTTCGGCGTAGGTGCCGCGGGCACCGGCACCGGCGTTGCCGCTTGAACCGGAAGCTTCACTTCGTCCTTCGCCAGGGCGAATAGATCCCGGGCAACGGGGTCCGACGCGGAATTGATCGCAAACGCGAATCCCAGATAGACCAGAACGAGCAGCGCCGCGGCCCCTGCGGCGATCACCCAAAGCGGCACGTAACGGATTATCGGGTTGCGCACATCCCGCAGGCCTTGCCAACGGACCGACAGATCCCGCTCGAAATCTCCCCGAAGCCGCTGGATAAGCTGGTATACCTCGACGCGCACATGCTCCAGCTGGCTGACGCCGTTCTGCATGATCCGATACTTGCCTTCGAGACCGAGGCTGAGACACAGCCAGAACAATTCGATCAGGTTCAGGTTCTGGGCCGGCTGACGCACCAGGCGTTCGAGAAATTGAAAGAATTTCTCGCCCCCCCAAGCTTCCTTGTGAAAGATCACCAAAAGACTTTGGTGTCCCCACTGGCTTTGCGCGCCCCAAGGCGTATTCAGAACGGTTTCGTCCAATAAGGTACAGAGCGCGTAGCTGGCGATGCGGGCCTGCTCTTGGGAAACCCCTTGCTGCAAGACCCGGTTTTCGAAGCTGCGCATCTCGTTAACCAGTTGCTGCTGAAGCTCGCCTACGGCCTGATGAACCGCCGTGTTGCGCAGACGCGAAACCAGGGAGAGCAGCGAAAGTGCCGCCGTCACCAGCGGATTCTCGCCGTATACCGCTTGTCGCCGCGCGTCCAACTGAACATCGGGCACTTGAATCTGAATCGGCGGTTCGGGCGCGGCTACCACCGGCGCGGGCGACGATCGGCGACGCCCGCCGGGTGTCGGTCGGATTATGGTTTTATCTTCGTCGCCGAAGGGTGCGAAGGGATCGTCTGAATTCACTTTGGCTTTTCCTGGGCGGCTATGAAAGACGAGATATCGGATTCATGTAAGGTGCGGCCGGCTTGGGAATCATGTTTTCTTGATCGCCCAGAATTCCAGTTCGAGTCCCGGAAAATTGCCGCCGATATGAATCGCGAATCCGCCGGAAGCCGACATTTTTCTCCACAGCTCGCTTTGCTTGTCGAGCTCGAAATAGGAGAACCCGGCATGATAGGGAATCTGACGCGGAGCGACCGGCAAGGGATGCACGGAGATGCCCGGGAGCGCCGACCGCACCAATTGCTGGATGTCTTCCACCGGCCCGATCTTGACCTGGGGCGGAAAATGGTTGCGCAGCAATTCCGGCGGAACCTGCGCGTTGGCGGCGAGAACGAAGACGGCGTTCTCCAGGAGCTTCAGATCCGGCCTTTTCGCCCCGTATACCCCGAACTTCGGCTTGCTGAGCGGGATCTGGATGGCGTTTTGTTCCAACACCATGCTGAGAAGCTGCCGGAGTTCCTCCATGACCGGGATGAAACATTTTTGCAAATCGTCGTGCCGGTAAACCGGAAAACCGATCGGCCGCTTGGACGGCCGATAGAACGTCGACAGCTCGCCGGCCAGTTGCACGGCTATACGGTAGAAATCCTCGGGATGCAGCGCGGCGGTGTTGGCCAGGTGTTCCAGAAAGGGCTCGTAACGGTTGATGATTTGGAGCAGCATGAAGTCGGCGATTTCCGCCACGCCGCCCTTCCCGGCCTCGGCCACTCGGCCCGCCAGGGCTTCGCCGCGGGTATGCAGCAAGCCGTGCAGTTCCCGAAGGAACCCGCCCAGAAGCCCCGTCCCGAAGCAATTCAGCCCCGGCGCGATGTACTGTTCATCCAAGACTACCGTTTTGTCGGCCCGTACTTCGATGATGCGGGCGACGCCCAAACAGACGTAACCGGATCGCTCCTGCCGTTCGAGCATCAAGCGGCCGCGCAGCTTGCCGATTTGCACCGGAAACCGCCCATCGGCACCGCTATTGTGGTCCCGCACCTCGCGTTCGCCGAGGTGATATCGGGCCAGGCTGTCCTCGAACGCGTCGCTGTCGATTTCGGCCGAATCGGGACGCCGGACGGGAAACGACAAGTATACGACGTTGTCCTTGACGTCGTCGGGCGCGTCCAGGGGCAAGGGAAGTTCGTCATCGTCGGGCAGGTTGAAGGGCGTGCCGTCGGCAAAAATACCTCGCGCTTCGACCAGCGCCAACTTACCGACGGCCAACTGCCGCGGGTCCAGTTTCAGGGTGCCGAACCCCCAATCGAACGGCCGCAATCCGCGGCACCGCCCGTCGACCAGCGCCTCCAAATAGCGGTCGTGCTGCTGAAAATGCTGTGGACGGAGAAACATTCCCTCCGACCACACCACCCTGCTGTTTTCGGACATATCGGGTCCTTTTGTTCTTGTATTTGCCTATCGGGATTGGGCCGATTGCAGTATTCGCATCTGCCGCTCATAAACTTCCCCGAACTCTTCGCCGAAGAAATTTTCCAGAATCTCGTTGACCGTTTCCGGATACGCTTTGCCGTAAGCGTCCCAGCATTTGGCCTTCTTTTGAAAGACGATGGCGTCTTCATAGAGCTTTTCGAATCCTTGCGGATCGAATCGCTTCAACGCCGCCGCCAGCGCCGCCTGGATGCCGGCCGTCATGGCAATCTGATGGCTCATGAGATCGGCGAATCCCCCCCGCACCGCCTCGACCGGATCCACGAAGCCTGGATGATTGCGGGCCAGCATGATCTTGAGAGCATCATCCACGTTCGGCGTGAATTTTAGCGGGTTGTTATTGACCGGCCGCATGGTGGTGACCGATACGCGGAACTGGCTTTTCAATTCGGCGCGCGCCCGCATCACGGTCATCATGCCTTCGACGAAATCGCGGAGCAGAACGCCCACGTTCTTCATGACCGCCGCCATGTCCTCGTCTTTAATCCATTCGGTATCGTCGGCGAGTCCCGCACCCGCAAGGAATGACGCGAACAAGTCCCGCCCGGCCGCAGCCCCGGACACTTGAGAGGAACCCTGCGGCTCTTTATTCGGGACCGGGCGAGGACCGTTGGGCGGCCTGGCCGGTCGTTGCAGATCGGCCACGTCCCCGCCTGTTGGCGTGCTTATAGCCGGGATGATTGCTTCCGATGCGTCGTGTGACGGCATCAATCCCTCGGGCAACGATCCCGACGCTTGTTTGTCGAGAGCCGCACCCTCCTCCACCGGGAAATCCGAGATCATATCGCTTCCGTCTACGAGCTCGGTTTCCGGCATCGAACTGGGTTCGATCCGGTCCGGAACGGGGTCACCCCAATCGAGCCCCTGAAAGAAATCATCCGGCGGTTCCCAGCTTTCCGGAGCAGGTGCCTGCTGCCCTGCCCCGGACTCGCTCGAATCCAGGTCGCGCAATAAGTCTTTCAAATCGAAATCGGGCAGCCCGGATTCTTCCGGTTTATCAGCAACATCGGGCGGAATGAAACTCCCGTGAAAAGGCGATACGTCAGGCTGATCGATGAAACTCGGACCAGACGATTGGGGGATCTCCGGTTGCGGCGGCAAGACATCGAACGGCGAATCCCACCTCTCCGCCCGAGGCTCGGGCCACGCCGCGGGTTCCGTTACAGCCGGGGCGGGCGATTCCGGCGGCTGTTCGAACGGATCGAAGTCGAATAGCGGCTCCTCCGGCTGTATCTGCGACGGGCCGGCTTCGGTGACGCCGATTTCGTACTCACCGATCTTCAACACGTCTCCATTCGATAACGGAACGGCGTCGTGCTGAAGGAGAAGATCTTTGTTGGCGAAATAGGTCCCGGCCGTGCTCGAATCGGTGAAATAGTAGACGCCGTTCCGATAATCGACCGAGCCGTGCTTCCGCGAAATAAATTTGTCGGGATCCGGCAAAACGAAGCGGTTGTCGGGCGAGCGCCCCACCGAGCCGCCTTGCTGATCGAAGGTGCAGGATGATTCCTCCCGAACGGGAGCACCCTTATAACTGAGAACCTTGAGAATAAGCGACATGATGAATGCTTCGGTTGAGCCCCTGATTGCCACGCAATAAGAATAGACAATCGTAGAACGGAAAAACCGAGGCGCCCCGAAAAAGCCGGCGATGGCCGAAGCGATCCAGGGTCCCAGGCTTTTCCGGCCGTCCCTGAACCGTTTTCGACTCGTTCGATCGAATCGCGGATAGCTTACACGTGAACGCCAGTCAGATAAATCGCGGTCCCGGCACGGGCTCCACGAAGCAACCGTAGCCACTTGCCGATACCGGCATCGAAAGCTAAGCTCGAAGCCGGTGTATCACTTGCGAGTCGGTCTAATGAATGTAGCCACGGTTCTCCCGGTTTTTATGACTTTCCTGCTCCTTGCGGGGTGTGCGGCGGATGAGCCGAAACCGACTCCACCGCCGCCGACCGTTCTACAGTTGAGGATCGAGGCGCAACCCGACATCAATCTCGACGGCGAAGGCCGTCCGTCCCCGTTGTTGCTCCGTGTGTATCAACTCAGAGAGCTTGCCGCCTTCAACGGGGCCGACTTCTTCGAGCTTTACCAGAACGAAAAAAGCGTTCTCGGCGCCGATTTGGCGGGCAAAGAGGAATTCATTCTTCGCCCCGGAGAAAAACGCGAACTTTCCTTCGAAGCAAAACCCGATGCAAAAGCGGTCGGAATATTCGCCGCTTACCGCAATCTCGACTCGGCGCAGTGGCGGACCTCGGCCGAGATTCCTCCAAATAAGACCAGCATCGTTAAGCTCCGTGTTACTACCAACCGAGTCGATCTAGGATCTCCCGAAAAGACCGATGGAGTACCCGCCAATTAAGGAAGCTCTGATTAAGTCCTTCGACAGGCTCAGGACGAACGGTAACGTATTGATTCCGTTTGTGGTGAGCCCTTCGACTTGGCTCAGGACAGGCTTGTCGAACCATGAACGGAATCGACTTGTTCAGAGCTTCCTTAAGTTTTCCGCCGTGGATACATGGCGAACATTCGCGGTTGCAGGCGCTGCATTGTTTACGGCCTTATGGGTGGCGGGTTGCGCATCGCCCACGCAGCGGATAAACGAAGAGGCGGCGGACTTCGGATTCGAGCACCTGGACTTAAAGGGGAACGGCTTTCGGCTAAACGCTTTTTTCAAGCCCGCCAAGACAGCCTCCACCAAACGGCTGCACGTCTATCTCGAAGGCGACGGCACGCCCTGGGTGTCCCGCTGGACGGTTTCGGACGATCCCACCCCGCGCGATCCGGTCATGCTGAGGCTAATGGCCTTGGACGAAAGCCCTGCCCTTTATCTCGGCCGCCCCTGTTATTACGGATATTCGGCGGATAGCGGCTGTTCGCCGGTGCTGTGGACGCATCGACGCTACGGCCCCGAGGTGATTGATGGCTTGGCCGACGCCTTGCAAAGCTTTCTTCGGAACAGAGCCTTCTCCGAACTGGTTTTGTTCGGCCATAGCGGAGGCGGCGCGCTAGCCGTTCTGCTGGCGCCGCGTTTCCCGCAAACGTCCGCCGTCGTGACCTTGGCGGGAAATCTCGACATCGATGCCTGGACCGCGTACCACGGATACAGCCCCCTGGCGGGTTCGCTGAATCCCGCCGAGACCAAGACGAACGGAATTGCCGAATATCATTATTTCGGCGAAACCGACCGGAGCATTCCGCCTTCCGTCTTCGAACCGGTCGCCAAACGGCGGCCCCATGCACGGGTGTTCGTGCTTCCGGACTTCGATCACCGCTGTTGCTGGCAAGAAGTCTGGAAAGACGTCCTGCGACGAGCAGGCTGCATCGGACAAGACCCCGCAACTACCTTTAACGCCCAGACTCACGAATGAATGCTAGATTTTTAGCGCACTTCCGCCACCCGAAATCCGGAGAACCAACCGATATGAAGCCGCTGCGAAAGAAATCCTTGGCCCTTGCCGTATCCACCGCCTTGCTGATCGGCTGCGCCTCGCAGCCGGTAAACAAGGAGGAAGCGGCCCGCGCCGTCGAAGGTTATATCGAAGACGCGAGCAAACTGTTCGTCGTCGACTGCCTGCTTCCCGGCCAGGTGCGAAAACTCGGGTCGCAAATGACTTATCTCAGCGCGCGCCGTCCCATACGAACCACGGCCGCCGACTGCGAGGTTCGCGGCGGCGAATACACCGCTTACGACCGCGCGAATTATGCGAGCGCCCTGAAAGTCTGGCTGCCCAAGGCAGAGGAAGGCGATGCCACGGCCCAGCTCTACGTCGGGCAAATCTACGAGAAAGGCCTGGGGCAGGAAGCCGACTACGGAGCCGCCGCCAAGTGGTATCGGAAAGCGGCCGAAAAGGGTAACGCCCAGGCGCAAATCAACCTGGGGCATCTTTACGAAAAAGGTTTGGGGGTCGCGAAAGACGGCGTCGCCGCTGGCAGCTGGTACCGGAAAGCGTCGGGACTCGAAGGCAGCGATTTAAGCTTCGCCCCTGCGGTTGAAGTTTCGGAGGCGCAACGCCAGGAACTGGAAACCCTGCGCCAAACGGCCGAGCGCAGCCGGCTCGAAGTCGAGGAACTTCGCACCGAACTGCGGACGACTCAGCAGCAGCTTCAGGAACAGCACGACGCATTGCGCAAGTCTCAGGACGAATTGGACGTTTTGAAGGACAAGCTCGCCAGACAAAAGGCCGCCTCATCCACCGGCGACGATCCGAAAATTCGGGAGCTGGAGGAAGAACTCCGGCAGAAAACGGCGATGCTCAAAATGCAGCAAGCCAAGGTCGGCGAGATGACGGCCTCCTTCGGCCGGGAACGCCAAAAGCTCAAGCAGGAACTGGCGACAGCCCGGACCCAGACGGCTTCCGCAAAATCCGATTCGCCGGCCGGCACCGGAGCGAAAAGCCAAACCGGCAATTCCGCGCGCAAACAACTCGATGAAGCCGAAAACGCCCTTCAGACGAAGATGGAGGATTATCAGAAAGGCTCGGCCGAGCTGACCTCGTGGCTCACGCAGAAGGACAAAGCGGGCGGCGAAACCGCACGAGCTCAGATCGATCGCCGGAAAACCGAGCTTCAGAGCCAGGCCAGGGAGATCGCCGCGCTCAAGGAAAAGGTGGAGCGGCTGTCGTTAAAAGTTCAGGAGCAGCAGTCTCCCGAACTCCTCGCTCAAGCGGGCCCGAGAGTGGAAATCATCGATCCGCCCGTGACGCTGACCCGTGGCGCGCGGGTCATCCAGATCGGTCCCGACGCCAAGGAAATCGTGGGGAAAATCGAATCTCCTATGGATCTCACGTCTCTAATCGTCAACGACAAACCGCTGACTCCCGATACGACCGGAGTCTTCCGGTTTCCGATAAACCCTCGGGAACCATCGGCTTCGGTCAAGATCACCGCAACCGACAAGAAGAACAAGATCACCCGTCTCGACGTCAATCTCGTCGGGGAATCCGCAAACGTAATGGAAACGACGGCCGCGGCGCCCGTTGAAAACAAGCGCGCCGAGCACCGAACCGATATCAATTTCGGCAAGTTCTACGCGCTGATCATCGGCAACAACAGCTATGGCGCCTACCCTGCCCTGCAAACCCCGGCCAACGACGCGAAGAGCCTGGACGTCATTCTGCGGGAACGCTACGGATTCAACACCAAGCTCCTCCTCAACGCCAACCGCCATCAAATCATGACGGCGCTGAACGAGATCCACAAAAAACTGACGGCGGACGATAACCTCCTGATCTACTACGCGGGACACGGCGAAATCGACCCCAAAACCAACCTCGCCTACTGGCTACCCACCGATGCCGAAGTCGGCAATCCGGCCAACTGGATATCCAGCCAAAGCATCACGGAATTCCTCAGCATCATGCCGGCCCGCCACGTGCTGGTCGTCGCCGACTCCTGCTACTCCGGCGCCCTGACGGGATCGGCCATTGCCAAACTTCCGGACAGCATGGACGAGAGCAAGCGCGCCAAGTGGCTGAAGATTATGGCGAGCCGCAAAGCCCGCACGGTGCTGACGTCGGGTGGGGTCAAACCGGTGCTCGACCAGGGCGGCGGCGGCCATTCGGTATTCGCCAACGCTTTCCTGAGCGTGTTACGCGGAAACAAAGGCGTCTTGGAAGACTACGACGTGTTCCGCGCCGTAGCCGGACAAGTCAAAGCCTCGGCCTCGAAAGCCGGCTTCGAACAAACACCCCAATACGCGCCGCTCCAGCACGCCGGCCACGAAGGCAGTCCGTTCTTTTTCGTGCCGGATAGTGCGTGAGAGAAATGGCGGAAACCTGGTTTATGGTTGGTGGCATTAAGGTAAGCCGTCATGCCGGGAATGAACGGTTGCGATTGGAAAAGTCGCGCCTCAAACGGCCTTTTAGCGTCTACGAGAAAACCTAGACGGCTAAGGTCTTGACCGAATTCCTAAGTTGTCAGGACTTACGCAAGACGCATTTCTAGCGAAGGATTTTTAAGTTGTCGAATAAGGTAGTCATCCAGTAAGCCGTGCTTGAGTTGATAGACCGTTCGACCGGTTTGAGCCGCCAAGGACTTGAGCCGGACCCAGACCAGG
>NZ_DASPLO010000030.1:0-2541 GCF_035627495.1 Methylocaldum sp. | reverse complement strand
GCGGCACTGGCGAAAACTCAATGGCATTCCCCGCTTGGCTCAGGTTATCGAGGGAGTCGTGTTCAAGGACGGAGTTCGGGAAGACGCCGAGAAAATCGCCGCCTGAGTCCGCCCCGTACACAAAATTTGACCATTACTCTTGGAAAGTTCACAGTGGTCCGAATAGTGCTGAACCCATTTTTCGATAATTACCTCATGCAAAGGAATAACGAAAAGAAGAATTATCTCAAATGGGTTCAGAATCGTTCAGTTGATCAAATACATTCGGTGTTCACTTTACGTTGCAGTACCTACTAGTATTGATTGCTAGGCGCTATCGCATAGATGCGGTTTTTCGTCATCAAGCCGTCGAGCAGGTCGGCGGGGTAGCTTTTCCAGTTGACGGATTGGTTCCCCAGCCCCAAGGCTGCCCATTTGGCCTTCGCCGTGGCGTTATCCTCGAACTGCAAATGCGCGCCGCCGCTCGTATCGGTGATAAACCAGCCGTAATCCCGAAGCGCCACGGCAATGATCCGGGCCGCCCGGCGGGTCTGGTCGGACAATTGGCTCGGCAAGGACTTCACCCAGGCATCGATCTCCGCATCGGTGATGTTCAGCGCGAACCGGGTGCCCATGGGCATGCCGTTCGAGGTTACCCGGCCGTCGGATTTGGTGGCGGGGGCCACGAACGCCTTCGCGGTATTCCGGCTCGGCATGGACAGGGCATGTTCGATCTTGCCCTGGGCGATCTCCTCGGGCCGCACCAGCATGGCAAGGTAAGGGATCCCGCAGCCGCGCGAGGGTTTGTAGCCGTCCTCCTTGGTCAAGTACGAGCCCGGCACCAGGTTGCCGTTCGAGACGCGGATGGTGGACCCGTTGAAGCTCACCTGCCAAAGGTCCCACTCGCGCCCGCTTTTCGGGTCGAGGACGATGACCTGGCCATCGGACCCGGTGGCTGCTTGCCAGTTCGGGTTCCAGGGGATCTTGGTGCCTTTGAGGTTACCCCACGTCGCTTGGACGGTGTAAGAGCTCCGGGCGGTGTCCGCCATATACACTGGATAGGTGTAACCGGTGACGGACACGTTGAAATTGCCCGGCTTGTTCGGCGAATAATTCCACAGGCGAGTGGCCAGGGTGCTGGATTGGGGATGGCGCGGCAGCCCCGCCACCGGCTTGTTCCACGGCGCACCCGCGCCAAACGGACGGACATAATCAGCCGCTCCGGCTGTCTGAGTCATGACCAGAGTTGCCGCTATCGACAGGCCATGAATGGCTTTACGTACTATTTTACGGCTGCGACCGTCGGCGTTTCGTTTTTCGGCGCACTTGGCTGAAGGAACGTAAGAGTTTAGATATTTCATGTTTTCTCCCGTGGGATTTTTCACGCTAAAAATTCAAGGCGTAGCGACTCTTTGGCCGCAGGCCAGGTTATGGAAGCTCCAGTGCTAACGGCTTATCGAAGATCTGCCGTAATCACCTAGCTTTAGCGTCCCTGGGACCAACTCCATCATTCCTGACAGGTTCAGCGTTGGTCGAACTACCGGCTGTTCAAGCAGTTCCATTTGTTTTCCAAAAGTACGAGCACACCCGATGCAAGCTATGGCTGAACCCCATGTGTCTAGGTATCTCAATTCGAATAACTTGGTGATGAAAACGGCATCAGCCACGTTCGATGAAAGGCAAACGTTGGTGATATTCATTACCGGGTTATTCAGCGTTAGCGGAATAGGTCCGAGTGAATCTCGGGAGGCTGCTCGATGAGCAGCGTGATGCCCTACTCATTGGCTCGGGTATCCGAGACCGCCAATTACCTAAGGCGCACAAAGGCAAGCATGTTTAACGTTTCAATATCCAAGCTAAGAAGAACAACTGGCTTGAAGTGAAAGCAATTTTTGTCATCGGGCATCACTCGTCACTTGCGCTGCCGATATAAGCAGATCCCGTGCCATGGTGGCTAAAACCTAGAGCCCGTGCCGGTTTAGCCCTTTTGCGACATTCGGGAGTACGTAGAATTACTTATAAATTGACGCTGATCTGCGACAGATGATCCCTTCTATCCGGAGATATGCTCTGTTCGAAGGGACGCGAAAAGCCGACAAAATTGAGGTCGGAAGAAGCTTACTGGAGGTGCCGGAAATGGCATCGAAAACGTCCAAGGGAAATCAAAAAATCGTGAGGTCGCCGGAGAGCGACTACTAAGGAGAGAACTCTTGCATCATCGCTTGACGACACAAAGTATCGGGACAAACAAACAGCCTTGCTGAGGGTGGCTACCTCGAGTCCAGTCATGGCGGGTGCTCATCGGCGTGGGGCCGAAGTCGAGTTTCACGAGGAATCGAGCGTTTTGGTATGGTCTGGAGGTGTGACCACAATGAGAAGATAGATGTCAGGTCCCGTGTGATTCTTTACCAAGAAGGAGCTATGCTCTCTTCGAGGCACGGAGTGTCCTCCGTGAAGTTTTTGGTTCATCCGGTTGAGACTCATCACGATGCAGATTCAACTTCACAAGAACGCCAGCACCACCTCCGCCGTGCGGCAGGCGATTCGAGACTCCGAGCTGAG
>NZ_DASPLO010000029.1:0-10046 GCF_035627495.1 Methylocaldum sp. | reverse complement strand
CTCCAGTTGTTCGCGTTCAGCGGGTGTGATGACCAGTTCGGCTTTCGGGCGGCCGTTTTTCATTGGGTATCTCCTCAAATCTAAAGACACCCAGAAATTAAGCAAGATTTATGCTACGTATTAATGGGACAGGACACTAGGGCGGAGCAAGAAGACTCATGCGACAAGTCGTACTTGATACTGAAACAACCGGACTCGACCCAATGGAAGGTCACCGCGTCATTGAAATCGGTTGCGTGGAACTCATCAATCGCAGACTGACAGGAAACCGTTTTCACGTTTATCTGAATCCCGAGCGGGACATTGACCCCGGAGCCGTTGAAGTACACGGCCTGAGTGCCGAGTTTTTAGCAGATAAACCTCGCTTTGCCGATGTTGCCGAGGATCTTTTGGCGTATATCAAAGGCTCGGAACTGATTATCCACAATGCTCCGTTCGATATCGGATTTCTCAACCATGAATTGCGATTGCTACCTAGCCGTTTTGCCAGCGTCGCCGACTATTGCACCGTTCTCGATACACTGGCACTCGCCAGAAAGAAACATCCTGGACAGCGCAATAATCTGGATGCACTGTGCAAACGATACAGCGTAGACAATCGACACAGAGAGCTTCACGGAGCCTTACTCGATGCTGAAATTCTAGCCGAAGTCTATCTCGCAATGACCGGTGGTCAGACCCTATTGGTGCTGGAGCCGGAATCAACAAATCAGAGCGCCAATAAATCACAGCAAAAACCAAGATCGACTATTTTAGTAAATCGCCCAGAGCTTAAAATAATCCACTGCAGCGAAACGGAACTCCAAGCGCACACCTCCAGAATCAATGCTATCGATAAGGCGAGCAACGGAAAATGCCTCTGGAAATCGCAAAGATAGAACCGAAGAGGCTTATGAGTTATCCTTATGAGAGAAAGATTACTGAATCAAGGAGAGGTGGCTGAGCGGTTTAAAGCGGCGGTCTTGAAAACCGTTGACGGTTGATCCCGTCCGGGGGTTCGAATCCCTCCCTCTCCGCCATATTAAGGTAAGCGCCACCTGGTTTTCGCTATTGACGTTATGATCGGCATTCTTCTGGTAGATGATCATGAACTGGTTCGAACGGGCATCGAGCACTTACTAAACGAAGCCGAGGACATGAAGGTAATCGGCGTAGCGCGCTCAGGCGAAGAAGCCATAGAGCAAGCCGACCGGCTGAAACCGGATTTGATTTTAATGGATATCAATATGCCGGGCATAGGCGGAATAGAAGCATGCCGAAAGATCAATCAGAAACATCCACAGGTAAAAATTGTGGCTCTGAGTGTGTATGCTGACGGACCATTCCCTTATCAACTCCTGAACTTAGGCGCCCACGGCTATGTCTCGAAAAACTGCCCTGTCAGCGAACTGATAAATGCCATTCGGACGGTATCTGACGGCACGCGTTACCTCAGCCAGGACGTCGCCAGTAAAATGGCCTTAGCCAAGCTTCCAAACCAATCCTCGTCTCCATTCGACGATTTGTCTTACCGCGAACTGCAAGTCGTCATCATGACGCTGCAAGGCCGATCGATTCAGGACATGGCGGACATGCTGACAATCAGCCCCAAAACGGTAAATACGTACCGGTATCGGGCGTATGACAAGTTGTCCGTCAAAAATGATGTGGAACTGACTCGGTTAGCAACAAAATACGAGCTTATCAGCGACGCCCCCGTCTGATGCGCGTACAAGTCTATATTGCCTCGGTGGTGGAATAGGTAGACACACGGGACTTAAAATCCCGCGCCCTAACCCGGCGTGCCGGTTCGATTCCGGCCCGAGGCACCAATACCTTTTTAACTCCGTAAACGGCTCATGCTGCATCTAAACACCCGGCACATTAATGAGTCGGTCCTGAAGTATTCATAATGCACTGACTGATATAGAGAATCCACGTATATCGCCGGGTGTAATGCGTAAGAAAACCGATAACGTGGTGTCGATTTCTTGGAAATTTGGGAGCGTTGCATAAAGCCAAGAGAACCTCGTGGTGTGAATCAACAGGATCTATTTCGGATGGTGTTGCCAAACATCATCGATAGTCGGCATGAATTGGTTCGCTTGGCGAAGGCCATAGACGGGTCGTCCCTGAACTCCGCGTTGGGGAGTATTGCGCGGAGACTGCTTGTAGCCAGCCACCGTTGCGGATCTGCGGCGAGCAGTATTTCCAGCATGAGTTTCCGTGCCCTTCGAGTTCGCGTCGCGCTGGAGCGGCCGCGGGTATAAATGCTGTTGCAGATGACGATCGAGGCGGCCAAGCGTTTGGACCTCGTGAAGGCATCGAGTGTGAGCGGGTGATTCTGGATACGACGGTGATGGAGAAGGCCGTAGCCTATCCGACCGATTCGCGGTTGCTGGAAAAGGCGCGCGAACGCTTGGTCGTCGAAGCGCAGCGCGGCGGTATCGAGCTACGTCAGAACTACAACCGACTCGGCCCCCGCTTAGCCTGCCAAGTGGGGCGCTATGCCCATGCCAAGCAATATCGGCGGATGCGCCGCGGCATCAAACAACAACGCACCTGGGTGGGCCGGATCGTCCGCGACATCGAACGCAAACACCCTGAGGCGCCACCGTTGCCGTTGCAGACGTTATGGGAGCCGGTACGGCAATGGTGGCGCCAGAAGTCCAAGGATCGTCACAAGCGCTATGCGTTGCATGCGCCGAAAGTCGAGTGTATTTCGAAAGGTAAGGCGCGAACGCCCTATGAGTTCGGCGTCAAAGTCGGCGTGGCCGTGACCGCGCGGGAAGGTTGGGTCGTTGGCTGCCGGTCGCTGCCGGGCAACCCCTATGATGGCCATACCGTCAGCACGGTGATCGAACAGGCGGCAATCCTCACCGATCGCACCATCCGGCAGGCGTGGGCCGACCAGGGCTATCGCGGCCATGACGCTGGGCCGGCCCACGTCACGATGCACCGGCCGGGACGGCGCAAGCAGAGCCGCGCGGCGCCGGGCCATGACTCGGCGCTTCATGATCGAAGCGGTGATCGGCCACATGAAAAACGACGGGCGTCATCTGGCCAGGAACTGGCTGAAAGGCGCCGTGGGCGATGCGATGATCCATGCGGTTTTGGCCGGTGTAAGAAGCTCGGCGAACGGAATTACTTGGTGCGCTGATAGAGACCGATCAGTTCAGCTTGCGCCAGAACATGCCCTTGCATGGCTTTCTCAAGCTGAACTTTCGTCGGCTTATGCAGATCGGGCAACAGAGTGTCGAGCGCATAAAGCTTATGGAAATAGCGATGCCGACCTACAGGTGGACAAGGCCCGCCATAGCCCGTCCGTTTCCAGTCGTTGATCCCCTCGGCGGTCCCGGAGGGTAAAGAGTCTACCGAGATTCCTTCCGATAAATCGGCCAATGTCGGCGGAATGTTGTAGAGCACCCAGTGCACCCATGTCATTTTAGGCGCCTTCGGGTCTGGGGCGTCGGGATCGTCCACGATCAGGACCAAGCTTTTGGCGCCCTCGGGCACACCGGACCAGGACAACGGTGGCGACAAGTCTTGGCCGTCACAGGTTAAACGTACCGGCATGTCGCCGTTGTGGACAAATGCTGATGATTCGATCTTCATGGACATACCTTGCCCTCCTTTAGACTCCATCGGAATGACTGCATGACTGGAGATTAGCAGCGCGCTACCGAGTAGCGTCAGCACCCAACACTTACTCACATTCATAAGCCTGGCCTCCTTGCCAATCAATGAGAAACAAAAATCTTTTAACCCTGAAGACGGACAGCCAGGACGTCGCATTCGGCATGGTGAATCACGCTGGCGGCCGTGGAACCGAGCAACAAGCCGATGCCGTGCCTTCCATGCGAACCTATAACGATCAAGTCTACCTGCTGCTCCTTCGCGATACGGATAATTTCCACCTTGGGACTTCCGATTTCAACCCAACGGCGGTCTTGAGGTATGGCCAAACGGTCGGCAATCTCGGCCAGACGTTTCTGCGCCGCATCCACCATCTGGTCCGTCAAGTCGATGTCGAACGGCACAATGGGCCCGTAAGATGAATCCATGATAGGCATATTCTCCACCACGTGGACAATATCCAGTCCCGCATTGTACTTTTTCGCCAGATCATGAGCCCGTTGGATCACCTGCTCACCATGCTCGGAAAAATCGGCTGCCAATAAAATTCGCCGGTACGCCATCGCGAGTCTCCTATTCTCTTTCTCTTCAGCGGTCACAGGGTCCGATCGAACAAGACCATCATAATCTGATAGCTTACGACCACGTACCCGAAAGCCAACCCAACACCGAAAAAGAATGGAATGGCTAGAGCGTGTCGCAAGATATGCCCGACTACGGCCAAGTGCCACAGCATCAACACCGTGAGAAGAATATAAACCGCCTTAGCCTCCGGCGTCACCAGCACCCAGGCGAGAAGCGGGACCGCCGCCGCGCTAATCAAAGCATCACAAGCGTATAACGCGGTAGCCGTTTGCAGAAGGCGGGGTATTTTTTTTCCCAGATGGAGCGTCATGTACAGGAAGCCGAACAGCATCAAACCTTCGGCCACGGCTTCGATTAACGCTCCCGCCCAATTGCCCTCTAGCCCGAGCAGCACGATACCTACGATCATATAGGCCAAGACCGCGAGACCCAGCAGGAAGTTCGACGCAGGAGTGTCCTGAGGCCCTTTCTTAAAGAAACAGATATCAAGAAACAGTTTTATCAGAGACATGTTTATCCTTCGGCTGCAAATTCGCACTCGCTCAAATTTCACCCGAGGCCGAGTCCAAAGCCTCGCTCGCCTCCAACCAGGCGGACTCCGCGTCGGCCATTTGCCGGTCAACGCCGGTCTTCTCAATCAACAGAGCCTGCAAAGCCGTCTTAGAGTCGCTCTGATACAACGCCGGATCCGACAGCCGCTCTTCGAGACGCCTTTTTTCACAGGTCAATTTTTCCAAAGAAGCTTCGGCTTGCTCTAGCGCCTGCTGAAAAGGTCTCAACACACGACGCCGCTCCGCATCCAAGCGGCGCTGATCTTTGCGGGAAGGTGCCGCCTTGTTTTCGGTCGGAGCTTGGGACATCGCGCGACGATTGCTCAACCATTGCCGATAGTCGTCCAAATCACCGGCGAATTTCTCGACCAATCCGTCGGCAACCAGCCAGAAATCGTCGGCAACCGTCCGAAGCAAATAACGGTCGTGAGAGACGAGCACCATTGCCCCCTGGTAATCCTGCAAGGCCAGGTTAAGCGCGTCACGCGCATTCAGATCAAGATGGTTGGTGGGCTCGTCCAGCAACAGGAGATTCGGCTTCTGATAGATCAGAAGAGCCAGCGCAAGCCGGGCACGCTCTCCACCGGAAAAAGGCGCTACCGGTTCCACGGCCTGATCGCCGCAAAAACCGAATCCCCCGAGGAAATTGCGCAAATCCTTTTCTACGGCTTTGGGATCGAGCCGCTGCACATGCTTAAGCGGGCTTTCGTCAACCCGCAACTGTTCGAGCTGATGTTGTGCAAAATAACCGATCCGCAGGTCTTGCGCCTCTAAACGCTCCCCGGAACACGGACTCAAGGCACCGGCCAATAATTTGATCAGGGTGGATTTGCCGGCTCCATTCGTGCCCAAGAGTCCAATACGCTCTCCCGGGGTTAGAGTCAGATTGACGCCGCTCAAGATGGCTTTCGAGCCGTACCCCACGCCGGCATCATCCAGTTTCAACAAAGGCGAAGGCAGCTTATCTGGCGGCAGAAAAGAAAATTTGAAGGGCGAATCGACATGCGCCGCAGCGATCAACTCCAGCTTGCTTAACGCCTTCAGGCGGCTTTGCACCTGACGGGCCTTAGTGGCTTTCGCGCGAAACCGATCCACGAATGCCTGAATGTGCGCGACTTCACGCTGCTGCCTTTCGTAGGCCGCTTGCCGCTGCCCCAGAACCTCCGCACGTCTCACCTCGAACGCGGAGTAGTTTCCGGAATAGAGCGTAACCGTTTGGTTCTCGATATGAAGCACATGGTCGACGATATCGTCCAGAAAATCCCGATCATGGGAAACCAGCAGCAAAGTGCCGGCATATTGGGACAGCCATTCCTGGAGCCAAATAACAGCGTCCAAATCAAGGTGATTGGTGGGCTCATCGAGAAGAAGCATGTCGGAACGACACATCAGGGCTTGCGCGAGATTGAGCCGCATCCGCCATCCACCGGAAAACTGGTTTACCGACTTGGCCTCATCGCTTGGCAAAAACCCAAGACCGGACATCAGCTTGGCGGCACGAGCCCTTGCCTCATAGCCCCCTATTGTATCGAGCCGGGAATGAAGCTGCGCCAGCCTTACACCATCATCGCTCTCCTCCGCCTTCTGAAGATCCGCCTGGATAATGCGCAATTCCCGGTCGCCATCCATAACGTATTCCAGCGCAATCTGATCGTTTGCCGGAGTTTCCTGGGCCACATGGGCGATATCCAGATTGGGCGGCATCGAAATTTCGCCCGCATCAACCTGAATCCCTCCCAATATCAGACGGAACAAACTGGACTTACCAGCCCCGTTCGCGCCGGTGATACCGACTTTTTCACCGCTGTGGATGGTGAAGGAACCATCTTCGAATAGCAGGCGCTGACCGCGTCTCAACGCGACCGATTTGAAATTAAGCATGCAGATGGAGCGCCATGCCGGCGCCCGATGATCGTATAGAACTAAACGTAGGTTTAAGCGGCTTGCTCGATGCGCCGATCCGCTTCTTTGACGAACTCATGCAGATCCCCTTTCTTGACGGTAGCTCGGGGAATAATCAGAGCCGTGTCGATGGTTACAAAAAGAAAGGCGTATTTCTTAGTCATCTCGACACGAAGAACATCGTTCCATTTCACCCGAGACTCGCCATTCCGATTAACCTCCACCAGGACATGCGGCTCGACCCGCAGGGTGTATGTGCCGAGGATACAGGCCTTCTCCTCTTCCGAGTACATCTTCCGGAGCTGTCTGCGCAGGCTTCCCTTGAAATAGATTGGGGTCAAAATCCCCCATAACGCAGCAATCACGCCCACATAGATCGCAGAAAGCGTATCTTGATAGTAAAACCACAAGAACAGCGCAATGAGAGCCATGATACCGGGGAAAACTGCCTGATGACGACGCAAGGTTTTCTGCCAGCTCGCGGAGTTCCGCAATTGATGTTCGTTGAAAGCAATCAGGTCCTGTTCACGGACTTCGTATTCTATTTGGGTCATACGTCTATCAATGGTATTTGTCGAACACCCCACTGCCGCTAAAGCACCGGCAGCACGTCCCCCTGGGCGCAAAAGGATGACTAGTATACGTAATTCTGTTTCAATTTACCCACTTCGGTAGGTTGCCCTTGCCGAAGCCGGATTTGCTGCCGCATAACGGAGAACAACAATGAAAGGCAATGCCGATGTTATCGCACGACTAAACCATTTGCTGGTGGGCGAGCTGACTGCCATCGATCAGTACTTAACTCACTCTAGAATGTATAAAGACTGGGGGTTTCATCGCCTGTACGAACGCATCGATCATGAAACACAGGAAGAGCGATCCCATGCCGACCTATTGATTAACCGAATTCTTTTCCTCGAAGGCGTACCCGATCTGGGCAAGCGCGACGCACTGCAGATCGGCCAGGACGTACCAAGCATGCTCAAGAATGATTTGGCTTTGGAATACAAGGTGATTGACGAGCTTAAAGAGGCAATGGCGTTCTGCGAACGCGTCAGCGATTACGTTACGCGGGACATACTTCTGGCGCTCCTTAAGGATACCGAAGAAGACCACGCGTATTGGTTGGAGACTCAGCTCGGCCTAATCGATAAAATCGGACTGCAAAATTACCTACAAACTCAGCTGTAATTTTTAAGTCTCAACACTTCGTCGAGCCCCATGCCTTTCAGCAAGGCAATTCACAGCAAATCTTATTTGATAATAATTATCAGTTGTACTAGTATTAAACCAGAGTTTCTCATCTGGTCTTGTTATGTACATCTGTATCTGCAAGAAAGTCACCGACGGACAAATCCGAAAGGCCGTACAGGAACAGGAGATTACGAACATGCGCGGCTTGCGCGTCAAATTAGGCGCCTGTGATCAATGCGGCAAATGTGCTGTTGAGGCTAAGCAGCTTATGCGCCAATGCCTGCACGAAAAGGCAGCGTCAGACCATAACCCACGTAGAGCCGCGTAACTTTTACGCTCCGACTTTGCCGTAGCGCCCGTCAAGGCGACGGCTATCATCACCCTGAGTTTTCCACTCAAGCGTTAATATTGAGCTCCGTTAAAACATAATGTTTGCGGAGTAAAAGACAGAAGTTCAGTAGGCGGACATCCCTGTCCAGCGCGAGAAGAATTCCTCGGTAATTAGAACGTTACGACCACGTCGGTGGAAAAGAGGAACTGATCGCTCTTCTTACCGGCGAAGCCCGTCGCCCCGCCACCGTTATCGAAAGCATCCGCATTATCCGCCCAATCGTAGCGCACATTCGGGCGAACCATGAGCCACTTCATCGGTTTCCAATTCAAACCCGCCGTGAATGCATAATAGCTTGACGCAGGAACCAACGATGCTCCAGGGACACCGGGTCTACCCGGTGAAAAGACCCGAACCCCGTCATCATCGCGAAACCACTCGGCACGGATACCAACCCCGAGTTCGTCGGTGATGTCATAGGTCAGATAGTTATTGAGCCCGTACCACGTCGCGTCCTGGCTGCCTATAGCCTTGTTCTGAAAGCCATGATCATGCTGGAAGGTGTAGTGCAGCCCCTCCATGATGTCGTGCTTGATCACGATGCTATAAATACTCCAGTTGTTGTGGTCCTGTTCCGAGGTTTCACCCGTAGTTCCCGTTACCGCTACTGAAGTTCCCTTGTCGTCGCTGGCCCAAGTTACGCCGCCGATACCGGCCCAGTTGCCAAGCCCCTTGTCCCAAGCACCATCCCAGCCGCCGGTAACGCTACCGGTTACGCCGCCCGCCGTTACCGTCCAGTTCTGATCGATCGGGTAGCTCAACAACACACCGGTATGGGTGAACGGCTCTCCAAACTGCATGGTGTAAGCGTGCGAATAGAAGAAGTTATCCGGCGCCGTCACCACTTCGTTGCCGATGATCGTGTAAAAATGTCCGATCTTCGCCGTGATGCCATTGCCGAAAGGCGCGAATATTTCGAAGTAGGCTTGGGGAAGTGCGATGTCATAGAAACGCTCGTCATTGATCAGACGGAGATCCCAGTGCCCCGTGGGCGAACCGTACGCCTGCGTAAATTGGGCATCGGTTCCGAACATAAAGTCGAAGCGTCCGCCGAAATCCCAGGAATCCCCCTCCGTATTGACTGCGCGCTGCAGGTAAAAGTAGAGCTGATTTAGCTGAAACTCGGAGGCTCGGTCGTTGAATGTCACTGGACCGTTGAATCTTCCGGCGGGCTCATTCGCATTGTAGGTGATACCGGCATTGATCCAGCCGCCGACCTTTAGACCCAAGTCTTTCATGAATTGGGTTTCGTTGACATCGGCGCCCATGTAGCCGAGCAGCCCGGTAGGCTCACTCGCTTCCTCCGCACTCACGGAGGCGGCAAAAATCGCCGTGAAAACACCTAAAGCTATAGGCGCCATGCGGATCTTGAATAGATTCTTGTTCATATTACTCTCTCAAACTCATAGAACGGCAGACTTAAAGCAAGTCCTATACCAAGACAAAAATGAAACAGATTCAATAAATCCAGCGAGGCATCAGGAAACTTTTGCACACTCTTAGTGCGCATTTCCGATTAATTGCACCAAAACAACACTTCGTTGTTTTTACCTCATTCACCCATAAAGACTAGCCTAAAACCATAGGGAGTCAACAATTTACAACAATATTTTGCCATTTAACAACACAATTTCCATGAGAAAGCGCAATCCGGTGCTGGCTATGGGCTAGGTTCTGTTGACATTTCGGGAGCTCTCCGGCGATGTCGCTCGCCATTTACGAAATGGCGAACCGATTAACAGTCACGGAGAATGAATGGCGTATCCTCTTTCCGATTTTGGCGGCTCAAAAACATGTATATATCGGCG
>NZ_DASPLO010000028.1:0-7797 GCF_035627495.1 Methylocaldum sp. | reverse complement strand
CACCTGACGCGCGAAGTCGCTGCCTGGGAAACCCGCCGGAATACCGTCCGCGCCAAAATCGATTGGCGTTTCACCACCGACAATGCGCGCATAAAGCTCAAGCATCTTTACCCTTCAATTCAACCTTGATGAAGCACTAGGACGGGTTTCGGATCAACCCCAAGTGGGATCAGTCGTTCGGGCGCCGCTAGACCGTTTATAGCGAGAGGCCGACTCGGCGGCGCGCATCGAGGCAGTTGCCGCTGCCGCGGGTGAACTCGCGGCAGGTCCTCGGGCGGTCGTCGTAGATGGTGCATGCATAGGTTTCGGTGGGCGTGTGACCCCCGGAAAGGGCGGCGCAACGGCCGCCGTCCCTCCGCAGCTTGCTATAGGTCTCGTGGACGACAACGAGGGCCGGATGACGCTTGATCACCGGTTCGCGCTTGGAAATCTCAACCGAGTCATAAGCCTCGCGGCAGCACGCCCCGCAGGTAAGGCAGCCGAGCTCATCGGCCGGTTCAAAGCGTGAACACGCCGGCGCGTCATTCGGCAGCCGGACACCGGGCGCGTGTCGGCAGCGCAGTCCCCGGCGCTCGACAAACGCCCAGGCACAGCCGGTACAGCTATGGCCCGCGTGGTATGTCGCTATTGGCGCGTGACCGGCCGGGTGCGGTGCGGGCGACTCCGCCACGGTTGTCCAGAGCGAAGGCATCGCGCTCTTCCCGGGCCGATCGTTTTCGGCGCGGGCACCCGATCCAACGGCGCTATTACGATGCGCTCGGGGTACTAACGCCGCAATGGCCTCGCTGGCGGCGAGCGCCTCTTCGAGGTGCGGTGCCCAGCGGCGCTGCGATGCCCGCCAAGCGGCAAGACGCGCGGCCACACAGCTACGCTCGCGGCGGCCGCCCTCTTCCGGCGACGCCGCGAACGGATCGGCAGGCAGCGAATCCCAAAAGCTCACGCGGAAATCGGTGGTCGGCGCAAAGAAGTCCCGCAGTCCCACGCCGTCGGCCAGATAGGCCTGCAGCCGTAAACAGGCGTGCTCGCGCCATGGATTCCGGGCGCCGTTGCCGCCGAGACCCCAGTCCACCCGGCCTTCACCCGCCTCGCCCTCGACTAGGGCGTGGCATAGCTCGTGAAGAATCATCTGCGCGAGCGAGTCGTCGGGGTCGAGGATGTCGTCGCTGCCGATGAAAATCGTGCCACGGCCGTCGGTCGAGGCATACGCATGCGCCGTGCGTTCAATGCGAAAGCCAATGCGTTCCGCACAAACGATCCACACGAGCGCGAGCGGGTCGTCGTAACGGTGATTCGGGCGGCGGAGAAACTCGGTCATGTTCGGCAACGGTGAATCGGGTCGCAGATATTACCAGGCGGAAAGCTGTTCGTCCCCTAAGGCGCGATCGGCTTGTCCGCTAACGCTTCGTAGATCCATGCCATGCCCCAAGCGGCCAACATCAACCAAATGATGACGACAAAGCCGGCGGCCGCATAACTCACCGGTTTCTTCCTCTGCGTGAAGATTTCCACGGCCGCGGCCCGGCATTCGGCCAATATCGGAGAGGGAATCAACCGAATCACCAAGGCAAGCCCCAAGGGGATCAAGACCAGGTCGTCCAGGTAACCCAGCACGGGGATGAAATCCGGAATGAGATCAATGGGGCTGAACGCATAAGCCACAATGGCAGCCGCCAGAAATTTTGCATACCAGGGCGTTCTTGGATGACGGGCGGCCAAATACAGCGCGAACGTCTCTGCCTTAAGACGGCGGACCCGTTGCTTGAACTCGATGAAAAGCGACATCGTGTTTGGAAAAGAATTTGCGCGAAGGCGGGTTACGGTTGCACATTCGTAGCGAGCATGCCGATTTAAAGGCTCGTACGCAAGAGAACTGACCGCAGGAATTAATCCGATCGCCGGCTCAGGGCGCGCGACGATTGGTTTGATAAACAGGCATCAACTGCTGAGCTTTTGCACGCATGCTCTGTAGACGCTGTTCGGGGTTAGGGTGGGTGCTGAGCCAGTCCGGACCGCCGCTGCCTCCGACCTTAATCATTTTCTCCCAGAGGGAAATGGCGGCATAGGGGTTATATCCGGCTTTGGCGGCGAGTTCGATGCCGACGCTGTCCGCTTCGCTTTCGGCTTTTCGGCTGTTAGGCAACTGCAAGCTGACAGTCGCGACGGTATCGGCCAAGCCCGCCACACCGCCCAAGTCATAGCCTGCAACGGCGCCAGCCAGGACGCCCAAGCCCAGCCCGAGCTTTTGAACCTGGACGCGCGACATTTTTTCGGCTTGATGCGAGAGCAGTGCGTGCGCGATTTCGTGTCCCAAAACCTGAGCTAGTTCGTCATCCGTGGGGCGGATTTTCTGAATCAGGCCGGTGTACACGGCGATCTTGCCGCCGGCCATGCACCAGGCATTCACCTCGTCGCTCTTTAGAACGTGCACCTCCCATTGCCAATTGCGCGTTTCGGGACGCAGTGCTATCGCCTGCCCAATCAAGGGCTGCGCGATCGATTGAACCCGGTTGAGCATGGCGGGATCAGCATCCAGCACCCGTTGTCTTTCGGCATTCAGAAGCAACTGGTTATAAGCCTGTGCCGAAGACTGGGCGGCCTCGTTGTCGTTTACCAGCATGATCTGGCTTCGGCCAGTGATGGGGTTGGTCGAACAGCCGCCAATTCCGAGAGCGAACTGAGCGGCAAGAAGAACAGCGAGTAAACGATGTGCCAAGTGGTCTTGCCTCAATTACACAAAGCGCCGGACCGGTCGTAGCCGCCGGATACTCTCGATTTGACGCAGGAACCTATGAAAAATTCAGGTTTCTGGCTGTTGAGAGTCTCGGAAGATCCTTGCTAAACGGATTTGCCATGTAGAGGCGCTATTGGTCACGACGGCCCTTTTGCTCGATGCGCTTGAGCAAGGCGAAAAGATCGCTGTTGGTCGAAAGGACGACCGTAGATTCACCCTTGATAACCTTGCGATAGGTTTCAAGGCTCTTCAGGAAGCGGTAGAAATCGGACCCTTCTGGCCGCTGGGTGTAAGCCCTTGCATAGATCTCCGTCGCCTTGGCGTCCGCCTCGCCGCGGATTTCCTGAACCCGCTTGTAGGCGGCGGACTCGATTTCGTTGATGTCGCGGTCCTTGTTGCCGGAAATGCGCGCGGCCTCGCCCTCGCCTTCGGATCGGAACCGCTGGGCAATTTGCAAGCGCTCGCTGATCATGCGTTGATAAATACGTTCGAGGACTCCCGGATTGTAATTGATCCGCTTGAGCCGGATGTCCAAAAGCTCGATACCGAACTCGGCCAGTTTCGGAGCCGCAGCGTCGAAGATGCCCTTTTCGATTTCCAGCCGCCCGTACTGGATCGGACGCAGGACGCCAAGCCCGCCCACCGCCGACAGCGCACCGGTTACGCTTTCGTCTTGCAGCGGTCGGCGCGTTTTGTCGGTACGCACCACTTCAATCAGTTCGTGTCTGGCTATAGCCGTGCGCGTCTCGCTGCCTAAGATATCTTCCAAACGGGACTGGGCACTCCGCTCATCCCGAAGCCGGAGGTAATACTGCATGGGATCGGTAATGCGCCAACGGGCGAAGGTATCCACCTGAATATAGGTCTTGTCCTTGGTCGACATTTCCACCATCGGTCCGTCCCAGGCCAGATAACGCTTGTCGAAACGGGTGACCTGCTGGATAAGCGGTAGTTTGAAGTGTAAGCCGGGATCGGTAATGGGTTCGCGGACCGGTCTGCCGAACTGGGTGACAATCGCCTGTTCGGTTTCGTTGACCGTGAATGCGGACAGCAACACCGCCGCGGCCGCCAAGAGTGCGAGAAGAATCACAAGGGTTCTTCGGAAGCTCATTTACTTTTCCTCCGACAGGCGTGCGGGTAGGGGAAGCATCGGGAGGATTTGCTGCACCGATTCGTCCACGATGATCGATTGCTTGGCCTCTGGGAGGACATCGCCGAGCGTTTCGAAATAAAGACGCGCCCGGGTCACTTCCGGCGCCTTGATGTATTGCTCGAGAACGGCGCCGAACGCGGTGGCATCGCCCTCCGCCTCGTTGATCCGCTTGAACCGATAGCCATCGGCCGCCCGGATTTTCTGATCCGCCTCGCCGCGGGCGCGGGGTACGGCCTTGTTGTATTCGCCGTTGGCCAGATTAATGGCATTCTCCCGGTCCTGCTGAGCCCGATTCACCTCGTTGAACGAGGGTTGCACCGGTTCCGGCGGATTGACATTCTTCAACTGCACTTGGTTGACGGAAACGCCGAGGCGATAACGGTTCGCCAATTCCCGCATCCGGCCGAGGACCGATTCCTCGATCTCTTGCCGCCCGATCGTGATGATTTCGTCGACCGTCCGGTCGCCTACGACTTCCCGCATGACCGATTCGGAAAGGTCCCGCAAGGTCAGTCCGGGATTGCGTACCGCGAAGAGATAAGTCTCGGGCTCAGTGATGCGGTATTGCACGACCCACTCGACGAGCGCCGAATTCAGATCCCCCGTGACCATGGATTTTTCCTTGGCCGGCTCCTTACCGACTTGATCCGGATTGGTGTAATCGGAGGTGCTTAAGCCGAATTCCAGCTTGAGTTGCCGCTGGGTCGGCACCTCGATCACATTATCGATGCCGAACGGGAGTTTGAAATGCAGGCCGGGCGGCACTTTCAGAATGTATTTTCCGAACCGGAGCACAACGCCCTCCGACTCCGCCGGTATCGTGTAATACGACGTCCACGCCAAGACAATGAGCAATAGAATCAGGAGGATTCGCGGTAGGGAGATGGGCGGTGGGCCGGAAAAACGTCCCAACAAGGGTTTCACATTATTCACGCAAGTCCTCGCTTTGAAAATACGCCATGCCTTTGTGAGGCAAACCTGAGTCGCTATTGGATTGCTCAAGGATAGTCCTATAGCGCATGGATGTGGACAGCATTTCGAATCATATTCCGGCCTGTCGGAACCTTGGTACCGGTGACACAACCAAAAAGGAAGTGCTTCGGGCTGCTTACTCGTTAGCGGGATAATCTCGATCGTCTGCCGGCCCGAAGGACAATCGCCTTTTACCGGTTTCATGGAGGGAATCATGAATGCTATCCGTGCCTGGGCAGCGCGTTCGGCCGGCCGCGCTTTGGAGCCATATGAGTTCGACCCGGGTCCCCTGGGGCCTGAGGAGGTCGAGATCGCGGTCGAATATTGCGGCATCTGCCACTCGGATCTATCCGTAATCGATAACGAGTGGGGCATTTCCACTTATCCTGTGGTGCCCGGCCATGAGGCAGTGGGGCGGGTGGTCGCTCTTGGGGACCAAGCCAAAGGTCTCACGCTTGGTCAGCGTGTCGGCGTGGGCTGGAATTCCGGAAGCTGCCTATATTGTCGTCATTGCCTTGCGGGCGACCAGCACCTGTGTGTACGGATTCAGCCGACCATCGTCGGGCATCACGGCGCCTTCGCCGACCGGCTCCGTGCGCATTGGGTTTGGGTGATCCCAATTCCGGAGGCGCTGGACGCCAGCACCGTCGGCCCTTTGCTGTGTGGCGGTATCACCGTGTTTTCCCCGTTGCTCGATTTCGACGTCAAGCCGACCCACCGCGTGGGCGTGGTCGGTATCGGCGGTCTTGGCCACATGGCGCTCAAGCTTTTGAACGCCTGGGGCTCTGAAGTCACAGCGTTCACTACCAGCGAAGCCAAATACGAGGAAGCCAAGACGCTAGGTGCGCACCATGTCGTGTTCAGCCGGAAGCCCGAGACGATGAAGGCCATCGCGGGCTCGCTGGATATGATTCTGGATACTGTCAACGTGCCTCTGGACTGGAAGGCGATGGTGGCTACGTTAGCACCCAAGGGGCGGCTACACGTGGTCGGCGCCGTTCTGGAACCAATTCCGGTGATCGCGATGAGTCTGATTTCCGGACAACGCAGCGTATCGGGTTCGCCTACCGGCTCCCGGAGCACGATCGACATGATGCTGGATTTTGCCGCGCGTCATGGAATCGCCCCGCAGGTTGAGCATTTTCCGATGAGCCGGGTGAACGATGCGCTGGAGCACCTTAGGGCGGGGAAAGCGCGGTACCGTATTGTGCTGGATGCCGATTTTGCCTGACCCAGCGTCGAACGGTTATTCAAGAAGACGCTATCTTATTCAATAAAAGAATAACAATACGACTTTTTAATGTTGTATGTAATAACGCTATTTGACTAAAATTCTTCACAGCGTGATTGTTTACTCTCCTCTTAACCTCACCTCATAGCCCCGGTTCACCGGGGCTTTCTTTGGTGCACGTCTTCTTATCAGCCATATCAAGCGTTAAGCAATTCAGCTCTGGAATGCTGTCAAATGTTCAAGCTGATTAACACGGAAGCTTGAGATTCGGTATGCAGGCCTGCTGGCCAATCACCGCAATCTCCGGCGTCGGCGGCGCATCCGAGCGCCGCCAGCAGCCGCCGATCGACTAAGCGAAAGCCTTAAATCTGTTCCGCAACGGTCACGCAGAGATTGGTCGGCTTTTGCTGTGCATCCAGCACGGGCTTGATGGTAAAAGTCACCAGATTCTCCACGCCCGCATCGCCAAGATCGGCCATCGGGATGTCCTCTAACTTGATCTTGGTGCCTTTGATCGACCAGGCGTAATTGGCATCGAAGGCGGTATTCTTACTGGAGTTCTCCAGATCCACTTCGAGCGTAGCCCCGGTGCACGCCGCTGTGGGTTGCTTCAGATCCAGCACATGAGTATGAAAGCCGCTTTTAGCATCTTCATGCGAGCTGTCATCGATCGGCAAGTGAGTGACCAGGACCACGACGTTGTTGGTAGCGTCGGTCAAGGCGCCATAACCGAATGCGCCGGCCTTGCCATCCATCGGCACGGTGCCTGACGTTTCTATCTCCACATCAAGAACTTCGGCTTTAGCCTTGCTTTCCCATTCAACTTCCGCTTCTTTTACATTCAGGTAACTGGCCGTTTCGGCCCAGCAGGAGAACGATGTGAGGATACCTAACGCCAAAGTGCCCGATAGGGCAGTTATTCGTGCAGTTTTCATCGAGAAATCTCCTTTATCAGCGATTAATACTTAAATTACAGTGTACATTTCGTGCACCGGGCGATAATAAGATCGACTCGATAATATTTCTAGCGTCCATTATGAACACCTGAGAATGACCTTTTGAAACAGCGGCTCGAAGAGGTCTCACGCACAGGGGGCTGGATTTGCAAAATCGAAGTGTAGTGAGGCATTTTCCCCTTTCTTATCTTCGCAAGGGAACGGCATTGCTGCCTCTCCACGGTTACCTCGAAATCGGCAACGGTAGGTTTGGCGGAAGAAATCGCCAACGTGGCGGACAACTATTCCCGCCGAAGATCCCGATTCGTTCGCTCGCTGACAGCAAACACGTGCCTGTCCTGATCGAATCCTCTCTCGGTGATTCCTAAGTGAGTTTCCGCTATCGCCTTGGCTTCGATGCTGGTTGCCGCTTCTACTTTGATAATTTCGGTACGGCCATCGAGATAGAAGTAAACGTCATAAGTATTCATGATGCGGAAAAATCGAGTGTGTCTTAGGAAAAGGCTTAAGGCCGCTTTTTCTTCTCAAAGATCCTTTCCGCCAATTCGGCGGGAAAACAAAAAGCGGATCACTATTTCTCCATAAATCAAAACTTGATTCTGTGAGAAATTACCTAGGTTCTGTTGACATTTCGGGAGCTCTCCGGCGATGTCGCTCGCCATTTACGAAATGGCGAACCGATTAACAGTCACGGAGAATGAATGGCGTATCCTCTTTCCGATTTTGGCGGCTCAAAAACATGTATATATCGGCG
>NZ_DASPLO010000027.1:0-4453 GCF_035627495.1 Methylocaldum sp. | reverse complement strand
CGATATATACATGTTTTTGAGCCGCCAAAATCGGAAAGAGGATACGCCATTCATTCTCCGTGACTGCTAATCGGTTCGCCATTTCGTAAATGGCGAGCGACATCGCCGGAGAGCTCCCGAAATGTCAACAGAACCTAGGATCGATACCAAACCACCATGACTTTCATGCCATCCGCCATCCTGGAGCTGAATGGCTGGACCCTAAGCGGCAGTGTTTCGATGAAGGCCAATTTCATGGAGATCGAGCATGAACTCCGCAATCAGGGGTATGACGTAGCCTACAGCCCTTGCGACTTTAACTATATTAGTGTGTGGATTAAAGTGAGGGAAACTTCGACGCCGTGAACATCTTTCTGTCTCCTCAGGGCCATTGAACACACGGCTAAGATCCGAGCATCGGATTATCGAACAGAAGCGAAACTCCAGGGTATAAGAGCTACATTCGCGAAGCCGTTCTCATGTAACGGGCTTCCGGATAGATGTGATTGGGTTCTTCTCACTGAATGGAAGCCGGAGTCCTCGCCTATCTCTTAACCCGCAGGCCCAAACCGCAATCAAAAGAAAACCGGCAGATGGCCCTTTCGAGCTCATCTGCCGGCTTCGAGAAAATCGCCGGAAAATCTTTAAAAAACTAAAGCATCCCGGCCGAACGATTAAGGTCGATTACATCCGCATCAGTGCTGCTGCTGATGTTGCGGCTGTTGTTGGTCGGAACCGCTGTCGGGCGAAGACGCCCCTGAACCTGAGGGCACGTGCTCGCCGTGTCCTCCATGCCCGCCGCGGCTGACGCCGCCGCCGCTCTGGCCGGGACCTGCACCGCCGCCGCCTGCTCCAGCACTCACGCCCTGCCGCTGGCGCAAGCCAATCGCGCTGCCGGATGCCTTGGCGATGTTCGCTTCGGTCAAGCCGCCTAAAGTCAGGGCCGAATCCACTACGATGCTCGTGACATCGGTTATGTCCATACGATCCGCGAGAGAACTGGTCACCACGGCCTTGACCGGACCCCGGCCCGGAGCGGGATTGTTCGGAATCGCGGTCAGCACGATGGGATAGGCCGTGCCCGCAGGAACGGTGATGGAGTAATGGTTCGAGCTGCTCGTGAGCTCCGTCGTCGTGACCAACTGACCATTCTTGTCCCGTACTTCGATCTTGGCATCCATGACGGGACCATGCTGATCCTGAACATTACCGCTGATTTTCGCTTCCGACATGGCCGGCGCAGAAACGCTGCCACCGCCCGGGCCTGCGTCGCAGCCGGTCAACATCCCGGCCACCGCGATAGAAAAGGCGCAAAAGCCATTTCTTAAAACAGAAAAACGAGTTTTATCGAATTGTTGCTTGGTCATCTTTTATAAACCGACTGTTTGGTTGAGAGAGTTCTAATTGTCCGCGTAATGAAACATCGGTGTGATAGCGCGGGGGTTTATAGCACAGAAGCTCTTTTTCTGTACATATTCGGACCGCTTGACGAAAATCCCGGAATTCCCCGGCTGCGGCCAAAGCGTTTGTTGGATCGGTTCACCGAATAGGCGACATGAAAATCCATCATCTTCAACCCGATCAGGCCTTAAGAAGCCTTCATACCCAATTCGAAGGGTTGAGCGAAACCGAGGCGGCCCGGCGCCTCCATGAATACGGCGCCAATCGGCTTACGGAATTCAAGCGGGAATCCGTGGCCCTGCGTTTCATCAAGCAGTTCACTCATTTCTTCGCGCTCCTGCTCTGGCTCGCTGCGGGCTTGGCCTTTTTCGGGGATTGGAAAGCACCGGGCGAAGGCATGGCCACCCTGGGCTTCGCCATCGTCGGCGTGATTCTCATCAACGGGGTGTTTTCCTTTTGGCAGGAATACCGGGCCGAACGGGCCATCGCCGCATTGCAGAAGCTCTTGCCGCTGCAGGTCAAGGTGATGCGGGAAGGAAATGTGCGTCTTTCGGAGGCTTCAGACATCGTGCCAGGCGATGTGATCCTGCTGCAGGAAGGCGACAATATCCCCGCCGATTGCCGGCTGCTAGAGGCTTTTGCGCTGAGGGTGAACAACGCCACCGTAACCGGCGAATCCTTGCCCCAAGCCAGGGACGCGCAACCCTCGGCGGAGGAAGAGCTCATCCACGCGCGCAATGTCTTGTTGGCGGGCACCTCCGTCGTCTCCGGCGAAGGCCGGGCGGCGGTTTTCCACACCGGCATGCACACTGAATTCGGCAAAATTGCCCATCTCACGCAGGCGGCCGGCGAACCCGTCTCCCCTCTCCAGAAAGAAATCGTCCGCTTGAGCCGATTCGTCGGCGTGCTGGCCGTTGCACTAGGCATCGCCTTCTTTTTCGTCGGACAGGCGGCCGGGCTCTCATTTTGGGAGGACTTTATCTTCGCCATCGGCATCATCGTCGCCAACGTGCCGGAGGGCCTGCTACCCACGGTTACCCTCTCCCTTGCGATGGCCACCCAACGCATGGCCAAACGCAATGCCCTGGTCCGGCATCTGCCTTCGGTCGAAACGCTGGGTGCGGCCACCGTCATCTGCACCGATAAAACCGGTACATTGACGCAAAATCGCATGGCCGCGAGACAAATCTTCCTCGGAAACGAAATTCGGCAGATGGAAAATCTCGACGAACAACTGGCAGCGACATACTCGAGATTTTGGGAATGCGCGCACAACTGTCAGAACCTCAAGGAAACGAGCCGTGACGGAAAGCAGGAGTTGCTGGGCGATCCCACGGAAATCGCTTTGATACAAATGGCGGAGCGGGTTATGGGCAATACCGCCGTCTATCCGAAAATCGATGAAGTCCCGTTCGACACGGACCGGAAGCGCCTTTCGATTCTGAGCCGCACGCCGGAAGGCAATCGGCTGTATGCCAAAGGCGCGCTGGAAATGCTGTTGCCGCTGTGCACCCGCGCACAGATCGGCGAAGAAACCGTGCCGCTGACCGAAGAGATTCGCCGCCGATTTACCGAGGCTCAGGAAACGTTGGCGGAAAACGGGCTGCGCATCCTCGCCCTTGCCCATCGCGAAGTCGGCGACGCTTACGATTACGATAGCCTGGAGGAGGATCTGACGCTAACCGGACTGGTAGGCCTCGAAGACCCGCCTCGCCCCGAGGTGCCGCGAGCCATCGAGAAATGCCTTCAAGCGGGCATCAAGGTCATCATGGTCACCGGCGATCATCCCCATACCGCCAAGGCGATCGCGCGGGAAATCGGCTTGCTCCGCGGCAATCACCCTTACGTTATTACCGGCAGCGATTTGCGGCGGCTTTCCAACACGCAACTCCAGCTCGCTCTCGATAAAGAAGAAATCATCTTCGCCCGTCTCGGCGCCGACCAGAAAATGCGCATCGTGGAGGCGTTGAAACGCAAACGGCACGTGGTCGCGGTAACCGGCGACGGCGTCAACGACGCCCCGGCCCTCAAAGCAGCCGACATCGGCATCGCCATGGGGATTGCGGGAACCGATGTGGCCAAGGAATCCGCCGACATGATCCTCTTGGACGACAATTTCGCCAGCATCGTCAGCGCGATCGAGGAAGGCCGAGCGGTGTTCGACAATATCCGCAAGTTCATGTCGTACATCCTCACGTCGAACATCCCGGAGCTTGTCCCCTATCTGGCGTTCGCCCTGTTCAGCATCCCGCTGCCCCTGACCATCATCCAAATCCTGGCGGTCGATCTCGGCACGGATATGGTGCCGGCCCTGGGACTCGGCGCCGACCGCCCCGATCCGGCCTGTATGAAACAGCCGCCGCGGTCCGTGAAGGAAAAGCTGCTCAGTTGGCCGCTGGTCACACGCGCCTATTTGTTCCTGGGAATTCTCGAAGCCATCGCCGCCATGGCCGCTTTTTTCTACGTGCTCTATGCCGCCGGCTGGCATTACGGCGAGACTTTGGCCCGTCAGAACCCGATCTACCTCCAAGCCACCACGGCCTGCCTGTCGGCCATCATCGTCATGCAGGTGATGAACGTCTTTCTGTGCAAACATCCGGACCGATCCTTGTTCCGCTCCCCCATTTTCAACAACCGGCTGATTTTGATCGGCATTCTGCTGGAGAGCATCCTGATCCTGGTCATCGATTACACGCCCCGGGGCAATGAAATCTTCGGCACCGCTCCCATAGGGCTCGATGTTTGGCTGTTCAGCCTGCCTTTCGCCTTGGCGATGCTGTTGATGGAAGAGTTGAGGAAGAGTTTGGCGAGATTAATGCGGCGGGCGGCGGAAATCCCGAGTCGCGCATCGATTCGAACGGGGGTGGGTTAAGCGTGTCGGCCTTAACCCACCGAACGGTCACCGTCTCTAAGAAGCTGTCTTCAAACTACTGCGCGCCGCCATACGCGCGTTGCTCAAGGGCTCAAAATGCTGATGAAAAGCATCCCTGCTTTTCACTCACCACCTCCCTGTGGTTCGCCCTTGCGGGCGGCCGCGCCGTGCAAATCGGCCATCCTGCCGATTTGTCACCCT
>NZ_DASPLO010000026.1:0-1325 GCF_035627495.1 Methylocaldum sp. | reverse complement strand
AACTCATCAACATTCCGGGCCGTCTCCAGAACCGCTTTGGCCTGCGCCAACACGGCCCGTCCACTCGCGGGTCTCGCCATGGCCGTTCACATCTGAAAGAACAGGCCATATTGTTACCCTTATGATCGCGAAATGGAATTAACCCCCTAATCCCCATCTTTTGCTTCCAGGGAGTCCTGCCCGGAACCCTTCGGGCGGGCTTGGCTCGACCCAATCGGCTCCCGGCAAATTGGTCCCGATGGGAGAAGGAGCAAAATGCGTAAGTCCTGAAATATTAACCTAACAGATAAGGCCAATTCTCTAAATCTTCTCGGCACACTAGAGCAATGCCCTCTGCTTTCGCTATTGCGAATGTTGTTGAATTGAACCCGGTGGCGTTTGTCACAGCAACCAGCCCAGGTTTTTTTAGTGAATAGGAATCTCTAGCCTTCAATAGATCGGAAACCGCTTTATCGGGTGGTGTTGAACATTGCGTGTGCTTGCACTGAATAATGTAAGGCCGGCCTGTTATGCGATGGTAAGCGACGCCGTCGGCGCCATAATCATGGCTTTTCGGGGTTTTGCTAACTTTGTAGCCAATATCCTTGAGCCGTCCGAGAACCCATTGCTCGAACTGAACCGGCTCCATAGCGTCGATACTTTCAATGTCGAAGACATAAGTAGTCTCGGAACCGACAGTTTGTTCGAAAAGCTGTTTTACGTCCTCTGGGCTAGTTGGTGGCATGAGCATCTCTCGGCTGAGTTGCCGCTTGCGTTCCAATAGGGCGTGGAGCCGACGGTCGAAGCTTTGGTCTGGATGCGCCGGATGAAGGGCCTGTGGGTAGTAGACGTGAACCTCGCGAGTCTGGCCAATGCGATAACATCGGTCGGTGCATTGGTCTTCCACCGCTGGATTCCACCAGCGGGAAAGGTGAATGACATGATTGGCTGCGGTCAACGTTAGGCCGACACCGCCGGCGCGGGGGGAAAGAATGATGACATCGAAGCCTTTTCTCGAATTCTGGAACGCATTGACGCGGTCCTGTCTTTTTGGACCGGTTACCGAGCCGTTGATGAGCATCGGTAAAGACTTCAATTTATATCGACGTTGGAGAAGTCCCGCGAGGTAAGGCTGCATTTCTTGGGATTCGAGGAAACTAGGGCGTGTCCTCAATTAAGGGGTCGCCAAAGACGACCAAAAGCGATTCAACCCAAATTGTCCATTAGCCGGTGGCGAGCCCTGGAATCACGGGCGGAGCGGCGGCGTGGGCCCAAAGCCCTGAGAACCAGGCGCGTTTGCGGCGGGGGACCGAGAGCAGCAGGCGCTGTTGCTTCGCATCCGGATG
>NZ_DASPLO010000025.1:0-1149 GCF_035627495.1 Methylocaldum sp. | reverse complement strand
TGATCGAATGCTTCTTTGGCAAAATCAAACACTTCCGAAGAATCTTTGCCCGCTTCGAAAAATTGCAGCGTAACTTCATGGGCTTTCTTCGCTTCGTCTCAGCACTCATCTGGTTGCGTTGAAATGTCAACAGAACCTAGTCTTGCCCGGTTTGAGTTTTCGGACGAGTGGCGTGAGATTGCGGCCGAAGCTGCTCGTACGGCTGGTCGGGTATGCGTTGGCCAGTTTTCCTAAACCGATTATCAACGGAAAGAGCGTGATTCCAACCGAGGCAAAGCATAGCGAGCGATTTTTACAAGCGAAGGGCCGGTTAGACGCCGTGCTAACGCGTGGCGTGTCTCGACTTGTTTGGGTGTATGGAAACACGCTGAACTGCCTTTAATCCCCCCGGGTCCAAATTTTACATCGGCGGGTCCGAACGAATCGCGTTTTAGTTCTAATAACGATATTGGGTGGGTATATCACCCTTACCCCTTAATCCAAGGAGACGAGACATGGCCAGTCTGCACAAGTCCATTGAGATCGATGTGCTCGTACAGGTCGCTTACAACCAATGGACGCAGTACGAAGAATTTCCGGCGTTTATGGAGAATGTCCGAGAAGTCCGTCGTGTGGACGACACCCATTTGCATTGGCGCGGCATGATCGCCGGCAAGCCGCTCGAATGGGACACCGAAATCGTCGAGCAGGTGCCGGAGAAACGCATCGCTTGGCGCAATCCGGCGGCTCCCGACAACCATGGGGTGATCATGTTCGAGTCTTTGAACAAGGGGCGCGCGCGCGTCACCTTGGACGTGGAATACCAGCCCGAAAGCGTGGAAGAAAAAATCGGCGATCTGCTCGGCATAATGGAGGCAAATCTGGAGGACGATCTCCAGCACTTCAAGGAGTTCGTCGAAGCTCGCGGCCGGTACACCGGAGGCCCAGACCCGGATTCTGTCAGCCCCGCTTAGCGCCGTGTCCGAGACACGCTCGGATCTCTACCGATCAACACCAGCCTTGTACTCCTAATTCCATTTCGCGATCATAAGGGTAACAATATGGCCTGTTCTTTCAGATGTGAACGGCCATGGCGAGACCCGCGAGTGGACGGGCCGTGTTGGCGCAGGCCAAAGCGGTTCTGGAGACGGCCCGGAATGTTGATGAGTT
>NZ_DASPLO010000024.1:0-27242 GCF_035627495.1 Methylocaldum sp. | reverse complement strand
AGGGTGACAAATCGGCAGGATGGCCGATTTGCACGGCGCGGCCGCCCGCAAGGGCGAACCACAGGGAGGTGGTGAGTGAAAAGCAGGGATGCTTTTCATCAGCATTTTGAGCCCTTGAGCAACGCGCGTATGGCGGCGCGCCGTAGTTTGAAGACAGCTTCTAAGTTAATGGTTCCAGCGACTTCGATAATCGCGGCGTTTGTCGTTCGCGATCCATTCCGCGGTCTCTTTATAGCGTTTTTTACAACGGGATAGCATCGCCGGCTCTCGCCGAGATGTCGGATAAACGCGCGGCGGTTCGAGTCGAACATTTACGTTTGAAGATCGGTTGTGTTCTCGGATTTCATCAATCCGGGGAATATGGGTTTGTATCAGGCAAAGGAGCAAGCGATATGACGGGCGAAGTGCAAGAACCGAAACCGCCGTTTCCGGAACAGCATTTGGAACGGCCGGAACTGGAGTCCGATCTGGAGCCTCGGCCGAGATATTCGGCGCCGCTCTACAAGGGGGCGGGCAAACTCAAGGACAAGGTCGCGTTGGTGACGGGGGGCGATTCGGGAATAGGCCGGTCCGTCGCCATGTTGTTTGCGCGAGAGGGGGCGGATGTCGCCATCCTCTACCACGAGGCGCATTCCGACGCCGAGGAAACGAAACAGGCGGTCCAAGCGGAAGGACGCAGGGCCATCGTCATCTGCGGCGACGTCAAGGATCCGTCTTTTTGCCGCCAAGCCGTGGAGCGGACCGTTCAGGAGTTCGGCAAGCTGAATATCCTTGTGAATAACGCGGCGTACCAGAAACACCGAGAGAGCCTGGAGGAGATATCGGAGGAGCAGTGGGATCTGACGTTCAAGACCAATATCTACGGCTATTTCTACATGACCAAGGCGGCGCTGCCTCATCTCAAGGGGGGCGACTCCATCATCAATACGGGCTCGATTACCGGGCTTGAAGGCAACGCCGGTCTTTTGGATTACTCGGCGACCAAAGGCGCGATCATCGCTTTCACCAAGTCGCTGGCGCAGAATCTCGCGGAAGCGCGGATCCGGGTGAATTGCGTCGCTCCGGGGCCGGTTTGGACACCTTTGAATCCCGCGGACCAGCCGCCCGAAAAAGTGGCTAAATTCGGTATGCAGACCAAATTCCAGCGACCGGCCCAGCCGGAGGAAATCTCGCCGGCTTACGTGTATTTCGCGTCCGAGGCGGATTCGAGCTATGTCACGGGCGAGGTGCTGACCTTGTTGGGCGGAAATAGCCGCGCGGGCTGAGTTTGCTTTTTTCTGGCGGGGTTTTCCACAAGCATTGGAAAACCCCGCCCACTATAGGACCGCGACATATCCGCTCAAGGCGCGGCGGAAATCGCTTTGACCAGGTCTCCGACCTTGGCGGTGTCGAGACTGGTCGCCAAATCGCCCTGGCTTACCACGCCGACCAGCTTGTGCGCCTCGATGACCGGCAAGCGCCTGACTTTGTGGTCGATCATCTTGCGCAGCGCGCTATCGATGGAGTCGTCGGCATCGACCATGACCGGCGTGCCCTGAGCGAACTCTCCTGCGGTTGTTGTCGCGGGATCCCGATCTTCGGCCAGAACCTTCACCACGATGTCGCGGTCGGTCAGCATGCCCTTGAGGCGCTTGTCGTCGCCACAGATGGGGAGTGCGCCGATGTCCAACAGCTCCATGCGCTTCGCGGCTTCGATGATCGTTTCGTGCTCGCCGATGCATTCGGCGCCGCTGGTCATGATTTCCCGTACCTTTTTCATACTGTTCTCCTATGTGTCGGTTCAGTTATTGCCCGGAGTCGGGCGGTCTCGGAGTGAGCGTTTGCTCTCTTTGTTTACGGTGTTGCCGTGAGCGGTCGGTGTCGTCCGCTTCTCCGCCTTCATGCGATGGGCCGACGGTATCGGCTACGTAAGCGTTGCGTTCGCCTAAAGGTTCTGGCTCGCCCTCGGTGGTGTCCTGCTTGGTTTGATGCTCCATTTCGGCGTTGAGTTCGGCGCCCAGGAGCACGACGTAAGCCGTAAGGTAAAACCACGTGAGCAGAATGACGATGGCGCCGACGGAGCCGTAAGTTTCGTTGTAGTTTCCGAAGTTGGACACATAAAAAGAGAACAGTCCCGAGCCTATCAGCCACAACACCACTGCCAGCACGGCTCCGGGACTGACCCATTGCCAGCGGGGCTTATCACGGCTGGGGCCATAGTGGTAGATGAAGGCCAGACCGAGGATGAAAGCAAGGCCCAAGAGCGGCCAACGCAAGAGCGAAAACAGGAATGACAGAAAGCCGCCGAGCCCAGTAAAGCTGAGGAATGCAGGCAGGCCGATAATGAGGCCCATCGCTAAAACAGCGAAGAGGATTCCGCCGAAGGTGAATCCTAAAGCCAAGCCGTTCAGTTTTAGAAAGCTCCGTTTCTCCTGCTCGTTATAGACGATGTTCAGCGCGGTAATCAGAGAATTGATGCCCTTGGCGGCGCTCCAGACCGCCACTGCTAACCCTATCAGGACGCCTATGCTCAACGTGGAATTGGCATGGCTGGCGATATCGCTCAACTGCCTGCTCAGTAGCGCGTGCGCCTCCGGAGGGACAATGGTCGCCAGCGCCTCGATTTCTTTCTGAACGTCGGCGGGATCGGCGACCAGGCCATAAATGCCGACCATTACCGCCAAGGCGGGGAAAATCGCCAGCAGCGCATAGAATGCTACGCCGGCTGCCACAAAGGAGATATTGTCGCGGATGACCTCGTCTTTAACACGGTAGGCTATATCGCGCCATCCCGTAAGCGGAATATCCCAGGGGCGCGTTGCCGTGCGACCTCGGTCATCGTAAGCGGACGCGTGAGTCGATGTTGGCATCCGTAGTACCTCCCTGAACAATTCGGAAATCGAGTTCTATCGTCCGATGCTGTGGGAGTCGATCCCGCAGCATCGGCTTTTACATTCGTCGCACTATGTCCGTCGCTCGTTATGGGCATTCGCCATGACGCACGGTGAACGTGCGTCATGGCTTTCTACCTAGGCTATCCGGAGCTTACGGTGTTCTCGGGGAGTCGTAGCCGGCTCCGTGGCCCATAGACCCGGAGAGCCGTCGATCGCCCATGCCCTGCCGGCGCTCTCCCGTAGGCGCCATTCGCGTGGCGGCTCCGACCGTTTCGGCCAAGAATCCCTTGCGGCGGTCGCTGATGCTTCCCCGCCGTTCGCCCATCGGTGACCCGCTTGTAGAAGCGCCGGCCGCTGCCTCGCCTCCCGTGCTTCTGGTAACTCCACCCATACCTTCGGTGGTGGTGCCGCCGGCAGTGGTACCTCCCACCGTGGTACCCGTGGTGGTACCTCCGGCTGTGGTGCCGGCCCCGGTTTGGCCTCTTTCCATATCGCGACGTATTTCGCCCGACATCGAGCCGGCAGTGATCGGGCTGCTTTCGGCTTCGGTCGGACCCTCGTGCATCGGACCGGCGGTAACCGGTCTGCGTTCGACTTCGGCCGCGCCCTCATGCATGATTTCCCGGCCGGTTTCGCGAGCCTGGTGGATCAACTGATCGCTGGTCTCGCCCATCATTTCGTCCTCCATGCGCGTGCGGGGCATGGCGGCACCGAGCGCCGCTCCGATGGCAATTCCCAGCGCCCCCAAGACCAAGGGTTGTTCTTGAACAAGGTGTTGATACTGGTCTTGCACCGTGTGGCCGAGGCGTACGGCCTGATCCTGCGCTCTATGGGTGACTTCTCCGGCTTTTTCGCGGGCGCTGCTCATGGCGCCTCCGACCGAGTGGCGAACCTGGCTCGCCTTTTCGCCGATCTTTTCACGGGCATGGCTAACGGTCTCCGATACCGTGCCTTTGGCGTGTTCCAGTTTTTCTCCCATGGTTTCGCCCATGGGTTGAGTACCGGAACTCTGTATTTCGCCATGCATGCTATGCATGCCTTCCATCCCGGAAGATGTCCCCATGAATCGAGAGGGGCGCCGGTGGCCTTTGGCGCCGCTACGACCCGATACCGCCAGCCAGGTGAGCCCGATTCCGAGCAGAGTTATCGGGATCGGATTCTCCTTGACGACGTTCCCGGCATTCGAGCCGAACCGCCGCAAGTTTTCGGTTATCCGGTCAGCGCTGCCGTTTCCGTCCAGGTAACCCAAGGCTTGGTCCAAGAGTTGTCCGGGTGAAAACCTCTTTTGAATATTGTCCAGAGTGTGCGCCATTTGGTTCCGTGTCCGCTCGATGTCGTTTTCGATCTGTTCGGGCCTTCTGGTCTCATCATGTGTAGCCATAACTTTCTCCATTTCGTTTGCTTAAGAGCGCGCATCCCAGTCTTCGCGTTTGAAGGAGGGCGCTCTAAACCTATTGTTGTCAAGCTGTCCTTTTCGATAGACAGTCAACCGACTCGCGTAAAGCCTCCGAGAAACGGTTACATCCGCGCAAGACGCTCTTCGATCCAGGCTCGGTGCCTGCGCTCGTCCGCCAGGTTGCGCTGAAGCACCGGACGGGCTTGAGGCAAAATGTCGGTACGCTGGAGTGCCTGGCTGTACGCTTGGTTGGTGTCGTCCTCGTTGGATTTCATGGCCTGGAGAATGCCTTTGTCGCCGGCAATATTGCCGATGATGACCTTGCCTTGAGTCAAAACCGCTTTGAAATCGGCTTCGATAGGCGGCACCCGGCCAAGATCGCGCACGATATGACTGAGTTCCTGAATATGACGCTGGTGATCGCTCATGAACTGACCGAGCTGATCGCCTATAGCGCCATCGTCGAGCCGCTTGATTGCCGCCTCATACGCGGCGACGGCATCAAAGTCGAGCTCGATCAGATTGGTCAGCGTATCGATGAAAGAGTCCTCATTTCCAATTAGGGTAGGCATACGGTTCCTCTGCAATCACCATGTCAAATACGAATCCCTTCCTGAACGATTACGAATCACTTCATGTGCTCACGCAAAACTTCCGAGTCTTTGCGGAGTGACTCGCCGGATTTCTTCGGCATCAGGTTTTTGGCTTTAAGATTGCTGCGGCCTTTTTGCAGCAACACCAAGCCCACGATAAGGACTATCGAGCCGATGATAAGAGGCGACAACCACGGGTTATCGACGGCGACCGTTCCCATGATGTCGTTAAGTCCGGCGACCGCCGCTAGCAAGAGCACCAGGAATCCCGCGAACAGGACGGCGCCGCCGGCCGTCAGCGAGCCAACCCCGGCACCCGCTTCGGACACCTTCTCGGAAAACTCGGCCTTCATTAACTGACCCTCTTGACGGACAAGAGTCGATAACTCCCGCGTAAAGTCCGTTACAAGCCCGGCAAGCGAGGGATCTTTCTTGCCCGTAACTTCATCTGGTTGCATGACAGCATTCCTCTGAATAATGGTTGGGCCGGCGCTTTTCGCGCCGGACATTTCGCGTGCGACGCATGCGGCCCTTTCGGAGTCGGAAGCCTTAGTGGGTGTATCCGGATTCGGCTCCCATGCGCTCCTTGGAGCTGTACGCGGACTCGCCTTCTCTCCGTTCCGCGGAGCTTTTGAAAAAGCGCGAGAGCATGAATCCGGCGAGTACACTTCCTCCGAAGAAAACTCCCGGATTTCGGCGGGCAAAGTTCTCCGTCTGCCTGACCATGGAGCGGAGGTCACCCTCGCGAATGGTATTGACCATTCTGTCGAGAGTTCCTGCCGCACGATCGATATAGCGGGCGGTCGTAGGCTGTTCGCGCTCGTTCAACTGCTGAGCGGTTCGATGCAATGCCTCCGCCATGCCGCCGACTTCCGCGGCTGCCGCGTTGCGCTGTCCCTTGAACAAGGATTCTCCCCGCTGCTTGGCTTCTTCCTTCAGCCGTTGCATTTCCTGCTTCATCTGGCCTGCCGCTTCCTTGGCCTCGGTCTTAATATCCGCCGAGCCGCCGGAGGTACCCATGCCAGTACCGGACTGAGTTGAGGAGGGAGGTTTATGGGTGCTTAAATCGGTATCTACGTTAGCCATAACATCACCTCATATCGCGATGGTTGATAATTAACAAAGTATTCCCTTAAATACTATTGAAAACCAGTCGTATTACTTCGTATATTTAGTGGCTATGCTTCCTTTTTTGCCGTAAATTTGTCGCACAGATATCTACCTATCATTGATCTGACAGGAGTCTGAGATTGCCTCGTGAAATGGTTTATATGGCTCGATAATGTATGGTTATCAGCGGATATCGATCGGCTGCTGTATAATTCGCTTTAGGAAGGGGTATGTAGGTTCGTTATAGAAATAACGGCCAAAATATATTGCCTTTATACAACAGATGCAATGTTATTTGGCCTCATGGCTACAACGAGTTGAAAATAGGCAAATAATATAAGGCTATATTGTTCGTCTCCAATAGGCGCTAAACCAAAACACGTTGACAATCGGGTCCTTAATATAGATTTAAGGCTTTTGATAAAGTTCTGGCTTGATGAACGATAGAATCTGGTGTCTGTTGTGTGGAACAAATTCAGAAACCAACTTGCGGCGGCCGGTGAAAATCGAGCCGTTTTGTCGTCTGCCGGCGATGGAAGTATTGAATATCCCTGAGAAGGGGGAGCGAAGCGACGATCGAAGGCAAATTGGAGCAAACAGTTGCGGTATCGAAAGTGCGGAATGGAGTATCTGAATACTCTGCCAACCCGTAAACCGAAAAATCATCGGCGCCCGGAGTAGCGGATAAAAATCGTTCGTGCGGCCGCGGATTCGTTCCGGTTAGTCGCCGGCTCCATGCCGGGATTCCGGCAATCGATCAGGGTTCGAGATCCGGGAGAGCGCTGGTGGTTTCACGGAGTCGTGATGTAGGGCGCCTGGACGAACTCAGGTAAAGTGCCGCGCCTATACCGGCGAGCAAAGCCAAAGTGCCTGCGGTCCAAGCCACCTTTCGATGGCTTTGCCGAGGCTCGAGCCAACCGCCATGCACGGTATCGAACTCGGGCATGGGTTCGAAAAGGTTTCCGGGCGAATTCGTGCCGGGCCCGGCTTGAAAATGACGTCGTTCCACCTTTTTCGCCACCATCCGTTCCGCCAGCGGCGGCACGAGGTTTCGCATGGCGATCATCCGTCTCGCGTTGCCTACTGTAACTTCTCTCTTCGGATGATGGATCGTATGCAGAATAGCCTCCGCTACGTCTTCCGGCGCATAAACCGGCGGCATCGCCTGAACCACTTTGCCGGAATAGTTGGCCGCATGTTGAAACAGCGGCGTATCTATGGTTGCCGGAAGAATGGTGCACACGTGAATGTCGGGCGTGTCGCGCAATTCCATGCGCAAGCTTTCGGAGAATCCGGTGATGGCGAACTTGCTGGCAACATACGCGCTGGCATACGGCGCCGCGACTTTTCCGACCACGGACCCCACATTGACCAATACGCCGTGACCTTGCCTGTGGAAATAGGGCAGAACCGCCCGTGCACCGTGAACGTAACCGAAGAAGTTGGTTTCTATCACGCGCCGAAATGCGTCCGCGGGCGCATCCTCGAACCGGGACAGCATGGTAACGGCGGCATCGTTGACCCAAGCGTCGATCCGTCCGTAGGTTTCGATTGCGCGACGCGCCAATTGCCTGACTTGCTCTTCGTCGGTCACATCGGTCTTCATAGGCAGCGCGCGTCCGCCGATTTGCTCGCATTCCCGCGCCACTTCGTGCAATACGTCCGCCTGACGAGCGGCCAACACTACCGTTCCGTTTTGCTCGGCGGCTTTCATCGCCGTAGCTCTTCCGATGCCGCTGGACGCTCCGGTGATCACGATCACGGAATCGGAAATGTTCAATCGCATGGAAAAATGTCCTTCTGGTTCCAGCAGAACGGATTCGGAAATATCGGCATAAACCGCTGAATAAATAAGGCGCGGTGAGCAAAGCGTGGCGAGATCCGCTCTCGACCGGCTCTGCCTGACCGCGCCGTATCAGGTCTAAGCAGTTCCGATGAGTCTGTTCAAAACGTTAATGTGCTGCTGTTGTCTCGGCAGCAGCGTTGTTTGAATCAAGTTGCGGACATCTCCCGGGACATCAGTATCCTGCAAGGCTTCTTCGTAGTCCTTGATACCGTTTTCCTCGCCTTGACGGAGGGCGGTAAGAGCCGCTTGATCGCCCAATAATTTGGCGCCGCCCATAACCATTTTCGACCAGGTCCCCCATGCGCCGGAATCTTCCGTGGGTTTGCCTCCGTGCTGGATGATCCGCTCCCTAAGCTTGGTTGCGGAATCGCGGTGATCCTCACAAATCGAAGAAATTTGCTGCACCCCGCCGACCTGCGGCTCGTCACGCAGTTTATCCAAAGCCTGTTGATAGGTTTCGACGGCGGATATTTCGTCGCGCAATAGCGTGTTTAGTTTGGACTCATCCCATGGCATAAACGCCTCCTCATGTTTGCTCTGGGTTGCGGATCCACATGCGATTAGCTGACGCTGGCTTCGCCGGTCGTTGCGATGTCTTCCGCATTAACTTGTTCAAAAATGTCTTTGACTTTGGACCGTTGTTGACTGTCGTCGGTATGCACGGAAATCAAAATGTTTCCGTCCTTAATCTTTCCCTCGTAACGTTTGGCTTCGTACTCGGGAATTCCCATACCGACCAAGGCTCCGACCAGCCCCCCAGCCGCTCCGCCGACGGCAGCCCCGCTAAGCGCGGTCATAATGGGGCCGGCGGCAATAAACGGTCCCAAACCGGGGATGGCCAAGGTGCCGATTCCGGCCAACCAGCCCAACACGGCGCCCACGCCCATACCTGTGACTCCTCCGGCGGTCGCGCCCTCCGGAGCCTTGGTGTGTTGCTCGTGCGCGAAATCTTTGGTTGTCGATTTATCGGGGAACAAGACCGAAATATCGTTGTTCGAAAAACCCGAGGATTTCAAACGGTCGATAATCGACTCGGCCTGGTCTCTGGTCCTGGCGATACAAAATACGGCTTTTTGCATGTCAATCTCCTTGTGAACTGCGCGAATAGCAACTCTTGATTTAAAGAGATACTAATAACGTGGTCTATTTCGTGAACTTAATTGGCGGCGCGGGATATCTTAGAAATATGAGTGACCGATAATACCCAAGACTTTCCATTCTGATAGCTAACCCGCCTAACTGGCGGCATATCCGATTTATATCGCCCTACAGGTCAAGGTAAACCCGAACGGCCGTCAGCTAGACGGGTTATTTGATTTACATCTTCATGCTCTCTACTTGCTTTTCGGCCTCTTCACGAGCTATTCCGTACCTTTCCTGAATCTTGCCTACCAGTTTTTCCCTTTCGCCATTAATCTCGTCGAGCTCGTCATCGGTTAATCGACCCCATTGAGCTTTAATGGTGCCTTTGACTTGTTTCCAGTTTCCTTTAACTTGATCCCAGTTCATGACTTTTCTCCAAAAGGCTCACCACGGGCCTAAGTTCAACTTGTGGTGAATTAATACCTGAGTACATATACGTATTGACGACATATGTACCTATCCTCGACCGTATCTGTCTGACTGATCAAGAGTTCATAAAACCTCAGACAAAGCCACTCGCGAAAAATTCCTGATCAAAAGGATAGGTTGAACGAGCGTTACTTGTTTCATTCATCCCAAACATGCGCTCGGATCGAGGCTAGGCTTTTCACCCACGAATACATTTTATGAAAGCAGGCTTGCTTTTCCGGCTTTGATCAGGCGGAACAATAATGGAAGCCCCTCGTTCTAATAACTTTTTGGACGCTAGTCGCAAGGAGTGCGGTGAGCCGCTTGAGATCACCTCCGTGCCAAGGTATAAAAGCCTTAAGGATCTTGAAAGAGTTGTGTCATGACCGAAGAAATCAAGCCTTCGCAGAAAGATCAGGTTCCCGAGGAAGATCAAGCGGGAAAGTCCGAATCGCAAGCCGCCCCAAGTAAGGAAACTAAACGTCCTGAGCCGACCCGCTACGGCGATTGGGAGAAGAACGGCCGGTGCATCGATTTCTAGTCGATGTGCGAATAGTTGTCGGCGTGGCCGACGAAAATCCATGCTTATAGGTTTGCCATCGCAGCCTAGGGCAACAAATCAGGTTTTGCGCCATGGTTCGATATGAGTGAACGTCCTCTGTCGCCGCATCTTCAGGTTTATCGGCTGCCGCTGACCGCGGTTTTGTCGATCACGCATCGAATAACCGGGGTGCTGTTGAGCATCGGGCTGGTGTTTTGGGCGGTGTGTCTGATGGCGGTTGCCGAGGGAGAGGCCCAATTCGCCTGGGCTCAAGCGGTTCTACGCTCGGTGCCGGGCACGTTGCTGTTGTGGGCTTGGCTTTTTTCCTTGTTCCTTCATTTTTCCCACGGCGTCAGACACCTTATCTGGGACACCGGGCACGGTTTCTATCGTGATACTTTGGACCGTTACGCTTATTGGGAGTTGGTCGCTGCGGTGTTGCTGACCTTGGGATTATTAATCCTTACATGATCACCATTTTCTAAGGGCCTATGAACTATCGATCACCGCTAGCCCGTGCCCGGGGACTGGGCTCGGCCAGACAGGGAACTCATGAATGGTGGCGGCAGCGGGTGACCTCGATCGCGCTGATTCCTCTGATATTTTGGCTTGCGCCGGCAGTCGTCTCGTTGCCCCATGCGGATTACGAACAAGTCGTTCGGTGGATAGCTACACCTTGGAACAGCATTTTCATGCTGTCTTTCGTCATCCTCGTTTTCTATCACGCTACGCTGGGGTTGCAGGTGGTGATCGAGGATTATGTTCATACCGATTGGCTAAAGATGCTCAGCATTCTGGGCATGAAGCTGGTCTTCTCCTTTTTGGCGTTGGCATCTCTCTATGCCACGTTGCGCATCGTATTCATGGGGTAGCATGACTAAGGCCTACGAGATTATTCGCCACACTTACGACGCGGTAGTCGTGGGAGCCGGTGGCGCGGGTTTGCGCGCGGCACTGGGGCTGGGCGAAAAAGGCCTGAAAACGGCTTGTCTTACCAAGGTCTTTCCGACACGCAGCCATACCGTTGCGGCTCAGGGCGGCATCAGCGCGGCTTTGGGCAACATGGGCGAGGACGATTGGCGCTGGCACATGTACGATACGGTAAAGGGCTCCGACTGGCTGGGCGACCAGGACGCCATCGAATACATGTGCCGCGAGGCGATTCCCGCCGTCATCGAATTGGAGCATTACGGAGTCCCTTTTTCCCGTACCGAGAACGGTAAGATTTATCAGCGCGCCTTCGGCGGCATGACCACCCATTTCGGTGAAGGCTCCGCCCAGCGCACCTGCGCGGCGGCCGATTTTACCGGCCACGCCATCCTCCACACGCTCTACCAACAGTCGCTCAAGCACGAGGTGGAGTTCTTCATCGAGTACATCACCCTGGACCTCATCATGGACGAAGGCGAATGTCGCGGGGTGCTGGCTTGGCGTTTGGAGGACGGAACGCTGCACCTCTTCCGTGCCCACACGACGATTCTGGCAACAGGTGGCTACGGGCGCTGTTATTTCTCCTGCACGTCCTCGCACACCACTACCGGAGACGGAAACGCCATGGTTCTGCGCGCCGGATTGCCGCTTCAGGACATGGAATTCGTTCAGTTTCATCCCACCGGAATCTACGGCGCCGGTTGCCTGGTCACCGAAGGCGTAAGAGGCGAGGGCGGTTATCTCACCAATTCCGAAGGCGAGCGCTTCATGGAGCGCTATGCACCCCATGCCAAGGATTTGGCCTCGCGCGACGTGGTGAGCCGCGCCATGACCCGGGAAATCCATGCTGGACGGGGTGTCGGGCCGGATAAGGATCACCTGTACTTGCATTTGGAACAGGTCGATCCCGCGGTGGTCGAAGAAAGGCTGCCCGGCATCAGCCAGACCGTCATGATCTTCGCCGGTGTGGACGTTACGAAAGCGCCGATCCCGGTGATTCCGACCGTTCATTACAACATGGGAGGCATTCCCACCAACTACAGGTGCGAGGTAGTCACCCTGAGGGACGGAAACCCCGAGACGCCGGTGCCCGGCTTGATGGCGATCGGCGAAGCAGCCTGTGTGTCCGTCCATGGGGCGAATCGTCTCGGGTCCAACTCTCTGCTTGATTTGGTGGTATTCGGGCGCGCGGCAGCTTTGCGCTGTGCCGAGTTAGCTGAGCCGAAGCGGCTCCATAAACCCTTGCCACCCGATGCCTGCGATCGGTCGCTGACTCGCTTCGACCGGCTGCGTTATGCCGACGGCTCGCGAAAAACCTCGGAAATCCGTCTGGCCATGCAGAAAAGCATGCAGGGCCATGCGGGCGTATTCCGGACGGGCGAGGTGCTACAGGAAGGCATCGAGCAGTTGAAAGTGGTCATGGACTCTTTTCAGGATGTGCATGTCTCGGATCGCTCCCTCATTTGGAATACCGATTTGGTCGAAACGCTGGAACTCGAAAATCTTCTCGCCCAGGCCATGGTTACCGTCGCCGGAGCGCTAAACCGCGAAGAAAGCCGCGGAGGGCATACCCGTGAGGATTTTCCCGAACGGGACGACGAGAACTGGCTGAAACACTCGCTGCTTTGGCTGGATGAGCATCATGATGTTCGGATCGATTACCGCCCGGTCCATATGTATACCCTGACCGACGAAGTCGAAGTTATCCAGCCGCAAAAAAGGGTGTACTAGTCCGGGACTCACGGGCGAAGGAATCCCTATTTTTAGCTGTTGAAGCAGATCGGCAACGGGTGCAGCTTGATCAGCCTTGGCTAACCAATAGGCTTCACTGTTTTTCTATTTCCGGAGTTGAGTAAAGGTCATGGGGCTTTTTTCACTACCCAAGAACTCTGCCGTCAAACCTGGCAAGGTGTATTCGGCGCCTCAGGGCGCCACGAATGTCAGGCGGTTTGAAATTTACCGCTACGATCCCGAGTCCGGAGAAAATCCGCGTCTCGACGTTTTCGAAGTCGATCTGGACCGTTGCGGGCCGATGGTGCTGGACGCTATCATCAAGATCAAAAACGAGATGGACAGCACGCTGGCGTTCCGACGCTCCTGCCGCGAGGGCGTGTGCGGCTCGTGCGCCATGAACATCGACGGCCACAACACGCTGGCTTGCACCATGGCGATCACCGATTGCCGCGAGGTGATAAAGATTTACCCTCTGCCGCACCAGCCGGTAATCAAGGACCTGGTGCCCGATCAAACCCACTTTTTCGCCCAATACGCCTCCATCCGGCCGTGGATTCAGACTCAGACGCCGCCGCCTGCCGATCGGGAGCGTCTCCAGAGCAAGGAGGAGCGAAACCGGCTGACTGGCTATTACGAGTGCATATTGTGCGCGTGCTGTTCGACAGGCTGCCCCAGCTATTGGTGGAACAGCGAGCGCTATCTCGGGCCGGCGGTTCTGTTGCAGGCCTATCGCTGGATCGTGGACAGCCGGGACGAGAGCACCGGCGAGCGGCTGGACGATTTGGAAGATCCGTTCAAACTGTACCGTTGCCACACCATCATGAACTGCACGTCGGTGTGTCCGAAAGAACTGAATCCCGCCAAGGCCATCGCCGAAATCAAGAAGCTCCTGGTCGAGCGGCAGCGCTGAGAGATGGTGAGGAAAACTACTGCGCGGCCCAAGTTCGCTCCTGCGATGCTCAACGTACCCGCTTGTACGCCTGCGCTTCTCATAGCGAACTTGGGCCACTCGCTACGTTTTTTGCACCCCCTCTGAGCCGATGAAACATGCCCAGCTCCGGTGGCGTTGCCGCCGCGGCATGCGGGAACTAGATTTACTGTTGCAGCGCTACCTGGACGGCGTCTACGACCAAGCACCCGAAGCGGAAAAATCAGCTTTCAGCCGGCTTCTGGATGAGCCGGACGAAAGGCTTTGGCGTTATCTTTGCGCGGACGGCACTCCGATAGATCCACTATTAGCCGAACTTGTTCTCAAAATCCGTTCCGCCTCTACGACTCGAGCTTAATCCATCCCGCGGCTTAGCTTTCGCCATTGCGGCCACTCATGCACTGGCGGGATTTGCTTCCGTGGCCAATCCGCTGCCTGCGTGGATGAAGCTGGGGATGCTCGGCGTCATTATTTTTAGTCTGTTCCTTTGCCGTCGGGAGTATTTGTCGAACCCGGCCGTCAAGGAATTGGTTCTCAAACCCGGCGGCGAATGTGAAGTTTTTCTGCCTTCCGGCATGCAACCCGGAACCGTGCTGGACAGCAGTGTCGTTACTACCTGGATGGTCATTCTGCACATCAAAAGCGGGTCTAAAAAACGTGCCGTTACGGTATGCCGTGACAGCGTGGATTCCGAGTCTTTCCGGATGCTTCGGGTTTACCTTCGTTGTCGGTACTAGCCGGCAGTATTGTCATGAAGGGGTTGGCAAACGTCAGGGCTCTTGGACTAGGAGCGCTCGGATCTAAGAGCAGCGAGGGCCTGATCGATTCAGCTCAATCCAGCATGTGGGAAGCCAAGCCGTCCGCTAATTTGGGCTCGAACCAGGTCGATTTCGGCGGCATGACCTGACCCGCATCGGCCACGGCCATCAAGTCTTCCATGCGGGTAGGGTGCAGCGAAAACGCTAGGGTCATTTCGCCGGAATCGACGCGGCGTTCCAGTTCGCCCAATCCCCGGATGCCCCCTACGAAATCGATGCGGCGGTCGCGGCGAGGGTCCGCGATACCCAGGATGGGCGAAATGAGGTTGTCTTGCAGAAGGCTGACGTCGAGCCGCGCCACCGGGTCCGAGGGTATCAAGTCCGGTCCTATGGTCAGCTTGTGCCAGTGTCCGGCCAGGTATAAGCCGAACTCGCCGGGAGTTTCCGGTTTTACCGGATTGTCGGCTTTATCTATAGCAAAGCGCTCGGACACCCGGCGCAGAAACTCGGCGTCGCTCAAGCCGTTCAGATCCTTGATCAGCCGGTTGTAGTCCATGATGCGCATCTGGCTGTGAGGAAACATGACCGACAGAAAGTAGTTGTAGTTTTCGTCACCGGTATGGCCGGAATGGGATTGCCGACGCGAAGCCGCAACCCGTGAAGCCGCGGCGGAACGGTGATGTCCGTCGGCGATATAGAGTGCCGGCATCGAGTCGAAAAGCTCGGTGAGGCGGGCAATGACGCGTTCGTCGCGAATGATCCAGAGAGTATGGCGCACGCCGGACTCCGCTAACGCATCGGCTTCGGGCGGTTGCCAGGCGGTTTCCGCTAGCAAGCGGTTAACCTCGGGAGCATCGGGATACGCCAAGAGCACCGGGCCGGTCTGTGCGTTCAGTGCGCCGATCTGGCGTACCCGGTCGTCCTCCTTGTCGGGGCGGGTAAACTCGTGCTTGCGGATGCGGTTGGTGTTGTAGGCGGCTACGCTGGCCGTCGCGACGAGGCCCAATTGACTGTGATCGCCCATGATGAGTCGGTAAACGTAGTAGAGCGGACGGTCATCCTGCTTCAGGATGCCGCAATCCATCATCCGTTTCAGATTTTCCGCGGCTTTGGCATAAACCTCCGGAGCATGTGGATCGATACTCGGGGGCAAATCGATTTCCGGTTTGGAGATGTGCAGAAAACTCCAGGGACGACCCGCTGCCAGTGTTCTGGCTTCCTCGGTATCCAGCACGTCGTAGGGTGGCGCGATGACGTCCGCGGCGCGGCCGGCCGCCGGGCGGAGAGCGGCGAAAGGGCGGATGAGGGGCATGGTCGTTTTCCCTTGGATGAAGAGTGGATTCTAACACCGGAGTTGGCGTCAAAGACCTTGTTTCAGCTCAGACTCATGCGGGTTTCAGCAATTCCATCATGCTGTTGGTCCAACAGAGCAGAGGATGGGGCGAACTGGAGCCTTAAGGCGATGTCCTGTATTCTCCATCCTCGTTCGAGGGTAGCCCGAGCGGGTGCTTGTTTATCGTCCGGCGGATAACACATCGAATCTTGTTAACTGCTTCCAGCCCCTTATATAAATCTGCATTTCAACATGACCAAAGCCTATCGTCCTATTTTTGTCGCGGGGCTTCTTTTGCAAGCCGCCTGCGTTAGCGTATCGAATCAGCCGCGCGGGATTTATGAGCCTGGCCAAGTGCCGGGTGAATCCACTGTCGAGCGTATGCCGGCGAGTCCTCCGGCTGCCGCCAGAGAGAGCCCGGCTCCGTTATCGAGAACAAGGCCAGCCGTCAGAAGCGAGCCCGTAGCTTCGCCGGCTATTCTGGCCTTGTTGGACGAAGCGGAAAATAACCGTAAGAGCGGGCAATTGGACAATGCCGCCTCCGCTTTGGAGCGGGGGATACGCATTCAGCCGCGCAATCCTCTGCTGTGGCATCAATTGGCCGATATTCGGCTTCAGCAGCATCAGCCCGGCCTTGCCGAGGACCTGGCGAAAAAGTCGAACCAGCTTGCCAGGGGAGGGCAGCCGTTGACCCAAAAGAACTGGGCCATTATCGCTAAAGCACGGCGGGCCAAAGGCGATCCGGCCGGCGCGGCGCAAGCCGAGCAGAAAGCCGGGAACTGAATTGCAGGACTTACTTTGGGTCTTGGGGGAGGAAGGACCTTTCGCCAAGTGTTTGCCTGGGTTTCGCCCGCGCCACGCGCAGGCGGAGATGGCGCAAGCCGTTAAGCAAGCGATCGACGGCAAAAGCTGCTTGATCGCCGAAGCGGGTACCGGCACGGGCAAGACTTTGGCCTATTTGGCTCCCGCGGCTCTGTCGGGCAAAAAAGTCATCGTTTCGACCGCCACCAAGACCCTCCAGGATCAGCTTTTCCGTAAGGATTTGCCGCTGATTCGGCAAGCGCTGGCGGTGCCGTTCAAGGCGGTGCTGCTGAAAGGGCGAGCCAACTATCTGTGCCCGTACCGTCTGGAAAATACCTTGGGATTCAGGGCGGGTTACGGCTCGCGCGAGGCAGTCGCCTTGGAAGCCATTCTCCGCTGGAGTAAAACCACCCGAACCGGTGATATCGCCGAGGTGGCCAATGTGCCCGAATCCTCGGTGCTCTGGTCTTCGGTGACCTCGACGGGCGACAACTGTCTGGGCCAGGAATGCCCTCATTACGAAGACTGTTTTTTGGTGAAGGCGCGTCGCAGCGCTCAGGATGCCGACATTTTGGTGATCAATCATCATCTCCTGTGGGCCGATTGGACCTTGAAAAACGACGGCTTCGGCGAGCTTTTGCCGGATTGCGAAGCGATCGTGGTGGACGAGGCTCATCAGTTCGTCGAATCGGCAGCCCTGTTTCTCGGTTTGAACATCAGCTCCCGCCAGCTCCATGGTTTGGCGGACGATATCCTCGTCGAGCGGCTTAAAAACGCGAAAGATATGCCGCAGTTGCTCGAAGAGGCGGAGTTGCTGGAGCAATTGACGGCCGAGTTGCGGCAGGCTTTGGGCGATCCGTCACGGCGGGAGGCGTGGCACCGGGTGGCGGACGATTCGGCGGTAACCGAAAAACTGGCCGAGTTGCGCCGGCATCTGCACGATCTCGAAGAAATCCTGAAAGCGGCCGCCGTTCGCAGCAAAGGCCTGGAGTCGTGCTCCAAGCGTTGCACGGAATTGGGCGTGCGTCTGGATGCCTTCGACAAAGACGAAGGCAGCGAAGCCGTACGCTGGTTCGAGGTATATAAGCACAGCTTTTCCCTGAACCGAACTCCTTTGGCCATAGCCGGCGAATTCGCCCGGTTTCGCAAGCGGAGTCAAGCGGCCTGGATATTCGCATCGGCGACGCTCACGGTAAACGGGCGGTTCGATCATTTTGTCGGACAACTGGGTCTAGGCGATGCCGAATGCCGGGCGTGGGAAAGCCCCTTCGATTACCGGACGCGGTGCTTGCTGTTTCTGCCTCCGGGGATGCCGGACCCGGCGGCCGGCGGGTTCACGCAGGCCGTGGTGCAGGCCGCACTGCCGGTTTTGAAGGCCAGCCGGGGCAGGGCGTTCATGCTGTTTACCTCGCACCAGGCCTTGTCGGAGGCCGCGGCTTTGATCGCGCAGCATCTCGATTATCCGCTGTTCGTTCAGGGCAATCAGCCGAAAGCGGCGCTCTTGGAAGCGTTCAAGCAGGCCGGCAACGGCATCCTGCTGGGGACCGGGAGTTTTTGGGAGGGCGTCGACGTGCCGGGGCCGGCGCTTTCCTGCGTCATTATCGATAAATTGCCGTTCGCTTCGCCGAGCGACCCGGTACTCAATGCCCGGCTCGAAACCCTCCGCCGCAACGGGATGAACCCGTTCGCCACCTACCAGCTTCCGGCCGCAACCATCGCGCTCAAGCAGGGTGTGGGGCGGTTGATTCGGGATCAGGAGGACCGCGGCGTGCTCATGCTGTGCGATCCGCGGATTCTGTCCCGCTCCTACGGGAAGGTATTTCTCAACAGCCTGCCGAATATGCCGCGGATGCGTTCGCTCTCCGACGTGCAGCGGTTTTTCTCCAGCGAGATTGAAAAAGAGATTGCGGTATGAGGATTTTGGCTATCGAAACCGCTACGGAAGCCTGTTCGGCCGCCTTGCTGGTCGACGAAACCGTGATCGAACGTTACGAAGTGGCGCCGCAGCAGCATAACCGGCTGATTTTGCCCATGATCGAGTCCTTGCTGGCGGAGGCGGGAATCCGGATTGCGCAAGTCGATGCCCTCGCGTTCGGACGGGGTCCCGGTTCGTTTACCGGCGTCCGCATTGCGGCCGGCGTGGCTCAAGGCATCTCTTTCGGCGCCGATCTGCCGGTGGTTCCGGTTTCGACGCTGGCAGCCCTGGCTCAGGATGTTTTCTTCGAGAGTGGAGAAACGGTCGCGTTTCCTTGTATCGATGCCCGTATGGGCGAAGTCTATTGGGGTGTCTACCGTAGGGGAGAAGCCGGGCTAGCCGAGCTTATTGGCGAGGAATCGGTACTGCCGGCCGATCGGGTTTCATTCTCCGATTATGCCGAGGGCGTCGGTATCGGCAGTGGATGGGGAACCTATGGCTCGGTTCTCCAGGAGCGCTTAGGCAGCAATGTGAGAAGGATCATGCCTGACCGTTTCCCGCGCGCGTCGATGGTCGCGCGTCTCGGGGCTGATGCATTCCTCAAAGGTTTGTCCGTGGAGCCGGAGCAGGCGCTGCCGGTCTATTTGCGCGACAACGTCGCAAAAAAGCCGGGTCCCCGAACGGGGCCCAGTTGACCGCCCGTGCCGCCATGTTCAAAACGCTGAAGCAACGCAAGGGAAAAGTCCCTGAGGTGAGCCCCTCTATAGTAAACTATCTGGATGGCTCAGTATTTTCAGATTCACCCGGATAACCCGCAGCAGCGACTCATACGCCGGAGTGTCGAGATCATTCGCGAAGGGGGCGTGATCGTTTATCCGACCGATTCGTCTTACGCGTTAGGCTGCCAGATGGATAACAAGACCGGGCTGGACCGCATCCGGCGAATTCGCCAGTTGGGAGAAGATCACAACTTTACCTTGGTATGCAGGGATCTGTCGCAGATATCGACTTTTGCGAAAATCAACAACGAAGCGTTCCGGCTGATCAAATCGCTGACGCCGGGGCCGTTTACCTTCATTCTCAAAGCGACCCGCGAGACGCCGCGCCGCCTGCAACATTCGAAGCGCAAAACCATCGGCATCCGCTTGCCGGATAATCCGATTACGCTGGCGCTGGTGGCGGAGTTGAACGAGCCCTTGTTCAGTTCGACCCTGATTCTGCCCGGCGACAATGACGCCATGACCGATCCCGAAGATATTCGCGACCGCCTCGAGAAAGAAGTCGATTTGATCATCGATGCGGGAAATGTCGCTTATGCGCCGACCACCATCATCGGCTTTATCGAAGATACGCCGGAAATCGTCCGGCAGGGATCGGGCGTCGTCAGTTCACTGCAATAATCCTGTTCATTCCTTCAAAGATTGCACCAATGGAAGAACTTACTTTTGCTCAACGCTTTGCCATTTGGATTCTGCCGGTCCTGTTCGCTATTACCTTGCATGAGGTGGCCCACGGCTGGGTTGCCAAGATGCTCGGCGACAACACGGCGGCCCGGCTTGGCCGGCTTTCCTTGAATCCGCTGCATCACGTCGATCCCGTGGGTACCTTGCTGGTCCCCGGAGTGCTGCTGGCGCTGGGCGGATTTATCTTTGGCTGGGCCAAGCCCGTGCCGGTGGACTTCGGCAAGTTGCGCCGCCCGAAGCGGGATATGGCTCTGGTCGCTGTAGCCGGGCCCGCCGCGAATTTTTTGATGGCAATCGCCTGGGCGTTAATTGCCCGCTTGTCCAGTGCCGTGGACTTCGATTATGTGTCGGTGCCTTTGGGACTCATGGGCATCGCCGGCATTGTGATTAATATCGTTTTGATGCTTTTGAACTTGCTCCCGATTCCGCCTCTCGACGGAGGGCGCATTGCGGCAAGTTTTCTGCCGCCCAAGCTCGCCATGAAATTCAGCCAAATCGAGCCCTACGGTTTCTTTATCCTGTTGGCACTGATCGCTACCGGAGGGTTGTCCATGATTTTGGGTTTTCCTATTCATCTCATGCAGCGGCTGCTTTTCGGTTTCGCCGGTCTGTAGATGGATGAACTAGGAGCTTGTGAAAAAACCGTCGCGAGCGGATCGAGTTCGGACCGAGAAGCGCAGCAGGTCGATTCACAACTTATAGACGAGGGAGCGGCAGCCGTCGCGCCGGTGGCTCTCGTCAATGGCGCGCCGTTCACCGAGTTGCCGGAAGACCTTTATATTCCCCCCGATGCGCTGGAAGTATTCCTGGAAACTTTTGAAGGTCCGCTCGATCTTCTGCTCTATTTGATACGCCGGCAAAACCTGTCCGTGGTGGACATTCCCATCGCCGATATTACGCGCCAGTACATCGCTTACATCGAGATGATGAGCGAGCTACGTATCGAGCTTGCCGCCGAATATTTGCTGATGGCGGCGATCCTTGCCGAGATCAAATCGCGCATGCTGCTGCCGCGACCGGCGGGTCCCGAGCAGGAAGAGGACGATCCGCGTGCCGAGTTGATACGCCGTCTTCAGGAGTACGAACGCTACAAGCACGCCGCCCAACAACTCGATGCCTTGCCCCGATGTGAGCGCGACGTGTTCGAAACATCGGTGGACACCAGCGCCATCAAGGTCAAGAAGATTTATCCCGAAGTTGACTTGAAAGATGTTCTCATCGCTTTCCAAGACGTGCTGCGGCGTGCCGAACGGCTGACGCACCATCAAATCCGGCGCGAGCCGTTGTCGGTGCGCGAACGCATGTCGGGTATACTGGCTCGACTGCAGACCCAATCACTGATTCCGTTCCCCAGCCTGTTCGAACGCAGGGAAGGGCGGCATGGCGCCGTTGTATCGTTGCTGGCGATCCTCGAGCTATGCAAGGAACGCTTGATCGAGATTATTCAGGACGAACCGCTGGGCGAATTGCAAGTAAGGCCCCTAATGGCTTCCGGTGTCGATTGACGTGGAACTAAAAACTATCATCGAGGCGGCGCTGTTGTCCGCCGCCAGACCTTTATCCATCGCCGAGCTGGAAAATCTGTTTGCGGAGGGTGAGCGGCCCGAGCCGGCGGAGCTGCAAGCCGCCTTGGCGGAATTGGCCGAAGATTGCCGTAGCCGGTCCGTCGAATTGAAGCAGGTGGCTAGCGGATACCGGCTCCAGGTGCGGGAGTCCTTTTCCCCTTGGATTTCGCGGCTGTTCGAGGAGCGGCCCGGCCGTTATTCACGCGCATTTTTGGAGACCCTCGCCATCATTGCTTACCGTCAGCCGGTTACGCGCGGTGAAATCGAGGATATTCGAGGTGTCGCCGTCAGTACGGGCATTGTTCGAACGCTTCAGGAACGGGGATGGATACAGGTGGTGGGACACAAAGAAGTCCCGGGGCGTCCGGCGCTGCTCGCCACGACCAAGCAGTTCTTGGATTACTTTAGCCTGAAAAGCCTTGGCGAACTGCCGCCGCTCCAGGAATTTATAGACGACTTGGCGCTGCAAGCGGCGCCGCAAGATAATCTAGTGACCGAACATGCGAATACCGAATCGATCGAATAAGACTACAGCGCCGGACATGAGCGTCTCGTCGGACGACGCCGGCGAGCGGATTCAGAAAGTTCTCGCTCAAGTCGGGGTGGGTTCGCGCCGGGAAATCGAAGAATGGATCAGGGTCGGCCGGATATCGATAAACGGCAAGCCAGCCAAACTGGGAGACCGTTATCGGAAAGGCGACCATCTCACCGTCAACGGACGTTCTCTCGATATCGACAAAAGAACCGGAGCGCCGACGCGTGTGCTCGTTTACCATAAGCCGATCGGGGAGGTAGTCAGCCGCCGCGATCCGGAGGGGCGTCCGGTGATCTTTACCCAGTTGCCTAAACCATCGATCGGGCGCTGGATCGCCGTCGGACGTCTCGACCTCAATACGCAAGGCCTACTGTTGGTCACCAACAACGGCGAACTGGCCAATCGTCTCATGCACCCATCGCGGGAGATCGAACGGGAATACGCGGTTCGGGTTCTTGGACCGATTAACAATGAGATGTTGACCCGGCTGTCGAACGGCATCGCCCTGGAAGACGGACCGGCCCGATTCGAGACCATCGAACCTGCGGGTGGCGAGGGCGCTAACCGATGGTTTCATGTCACCTTGAGGGAGGGGCGCAACCGTATCGTTCGGAGACTTTGGGAATCTCAGGGGATCACGGTAAGCCGATTGATCCGGACGCGGTTTGCAGGAATCGCCCTGCCGCCCCGGTTGAAAGCAGGCGCGTCTTACGAGCTTCCCGGCGAAGAAGTCGCCGAGTTGATGCGTTCCGTGGGATTGGAGATAGAAAAGCCGGTTACGGATCAGCACGCTCCGCGTCGGCGTGCAAGCGACAAAGGCACCCGAAATCGAAGAAAATAAGGTTTTGTAAAACCGCTGGCCGTCGTGTGATCGCCGTCGGTGCTACTCCTCGCTTGCGACTGCAACCTGATTGCGTCCGCCGCGCTTTGCCGTATACATCACTTGGTCGGCGCGGCGGAGCAAGTCCAAATGAGTTTCTGCGGGAATCAGCGTCGCGACTCCCAAGCTCAGGGTGACGCGCAAGGTCATATCGCCTATTCCGCAGGATAATGTCTCTACCGTGCTACGAATACGCTCGGCGAGATTCACCGCGCCGTCCTTGGGTGTATTGGACAGCAAAATAACGAATTCTTCACCGCCATAGCGGAACAGAATATCGCTCCCACGCACCGTATCTTTGATGGACCGGGCTACGGAGCGCAACACGGCATCGCCGGCGTCGTGCCCGAAGCTATCGTTGATCGACTTGAAGTGGTCGATATCGAAAAGAATAATCGAAAGCGGAGTGCCGTAGCGGCGCGCCAGTTCAAGCTCCCGCTGCAAAGCATTGAGCAGTGCGGCTCGATTCCCTGTCTGCGTCAACTGATCCGTGTGGGCGTAACAGAGTGCTTCGCGGTATCTAAGCCCGTTGCGCAGGGGATAAAGGAGTCGGCAGAGTAGAGCTTCTATGCGGACCAAGTCCAGTTCGCTAAAGCGCTGGTCTCGGCTCATCCGCCATTCGCCGAGCGGCTCGTTTTCAAGTTCCAGATTGTAAATGCAGGCGTGCCGTCCCTTCTTGCCCATCGACAGCTCGATTCCGAGCTTTTCGTTACGAAAGCCGAATCCGGAATGGGGGACGATGGTTTTGAAGTGCTCGCTAAACAAGCCGAGCAGCTGCTCGATATCCAGAGTAGTCTGAAGGGCCAGGAGCATTTCATGGTAGGACTGATGATCGCCCAGAGCGGTTTTTTTCTCGATCTTGTGGCTCGACAGTACGGCCAGATTTCCCGCTTTATTCTTCATCGCGCGCCTTCTCGCTGAAAGGGTGTCTAATGGCTCATGTCTCTTCTGAAGCGATATTTATGCCAGCGCTCGTGCTGTCTAGGAATCAATTAGTTAGAAGTTTCTTTCTCGGATAAAGCTTATGCCTGTCGGAAATTTGACTACCGACGGCGGATAAGCTTTGCCGGCGTCACAGCCCAGCGTCAAATATTTATCGAGAAGCGGCGAAGCTGCGCGCAGAGAGCATTCGGCGGTTGAAATATCGGTGCACGTATTTTGATCCCGATGCAAGCAATAGCTTATGGCTCGGAAGGAAAGTTAGTGAATCCTCGGTTTTTTGCCAACGTCCAATACGGGTAAGAATTCCGACTGTTTGTAAAGAGTCAGTGCCCAGCGGTCCTGATCACTGTCATGGCGGAGAATATAAATGCCGTCCGTGGTAAGCAGCTTGAAATATCCATAATCCGAGGCGAGCCAGCGGTCTATGACTTCTACGACTTCTATGCGCCGGTCACCCAGGAAGAAAGCAGATGGCTCTTGTTCGCCCAGCTCGCTCCGGTTAGCCAAAACTGTGATTGGTTGTAAATTATCGGACATAACAAATCTCTGAATCGCTCACTACTAAGAACATGTTCAATTAGCTCGAATCCTGGCTTTTTTCTTTACTTATAATCCCAACTGGAATGTTGGATTTGCGATGTGCTCGATTCGCTCCGCAGGATCGCTCTAAATTAAGACAAATAGTCCTCCTATTAACATGCTCACAACCACCCCTTTCCAAGGCCACCATAGGGCTGACCAAGACAGGCTCAAGATCTTTAGTTGTTTTTTCATCCAGCGCATTAAGGCTGGAATAAGCCTCGTTCGGCTATATCGCCAGAGCCACTTCAGAGTGACGAAAGCAAGCAAGATCTTGAGCGGGGTCACCGTCCAGGCAGTAATAAGTTCTGCGTGGCGTGGCGAAAGATCGAACCAATCCTCTAATTTGTCTTCGATGAGGAGTTCCTCACTGCCCTCGATTAAGTAAAAAATGACTTCTCCGATCAATTCGAGGATTTCGAGTGAGAATTCCAGTATCAACTCCGCCGTGGCGATCACTGTGATCAGGCCGAATCCGAACCAGAGCAACGGTTTCCAACTGGGCTTGAGTTGCATATCGGCTTCAGAATTTTCTAAGCCTGAGTTCGGTTTATCTGTTACGTCACTCATGTTTTATTGATGGCCGGACTTAAAACTTGCGCAAGGGTAGCTTCGTTTCACGTGCCGTTCAAGCGCTGGTAGTGGCGCATGCTGTCGGGCAGGAAATGGTTCGAGTTGTCGCTGCCTCCATGCGGGCTTAACTCCCAGCTTGTCGAAAGCACGATTATAAAGCACCCGCCTGGGTAGATGAGCCGGCTAGAATCGACGTGAACTGTGCTATAGTTCGGCAGCCACAGGGTGCGGTTAGCCCGGGATTATAGGACTCTGAGTCTCGTCCTAGTTTCGCGGCTTGCATTGGGACTATAGCGAACTATCCGACAGAATCCGACGAATAAGACCTCATCGAGAGCCTGATGGAAATTAAAGAATGGCTGCATGTATGGCAGTTTGAGCATCACCCCTTCGTAATCTTCGACGCAGACCGCGATCCTTATCTGCAGGCGGCCATGGTGGAAAACACGTCGTTGCGGTCGGCGTTGCTGCATCTGGATAAGCCCAGCCCATACGTTATTTTCGCGATCCGCGGAGCCGGAAAATCCTCCATGCGGATCGACACCGAGCGCTATCTTAGCCAGTATCAGGATAAGGTGCTGGTGGTCAAGTACGTGGAATTCAACGAGCTACTCAGTGAAGTCACCAAGGTGAGGAAGCTTCCGGCCGAGTATTCTCCGAGAAAGCCTGGTTTGGCGAAGATGTTCCGGAGAAGAAAGGAAGAAGTTCTCATCCGGGAGAGCAAAATCACTCTGGACGATCATCTGGATTACATTCTCAAATTGGGCATCGAGGAGCTATACCACAATATTACCGAAGCCCAAAAGGAGGATATGCTTAAAGACAACCGGGAGTTCGCGGAGAAATTCATACTGCTTACGGCTCTTTACTTCTCCCCGAACGATCTTTCGAGCAAGATCACCGCACTTCGAAAGCTTATCGGCATTGCCGGTTACAAGAAGCGGAACAGTTTCTTCTCGAATAAACAGGCGAAGCTTTTGGCCGGGGAGATTTATCGAAATATCCGCGGCGTGCCGGTTTCGGTAGAGAATATGTTTAAAATCATCCAGGAAATCGGACCCGGTCTGTTCGAATTCCACGGTATCCCAAGGATGACGGAGAACCGATTCACTTTGCTCAAGAGCTACATGGAATTGGTGAGATACTTCGGGCTGTCCGGTGTTTATCTGTTAGTCGATCGGGTGGACGAACCCACCAGTATCAAAGGCGATCCGGAAAAGATGCGTGAGTTAGTGACGCCCATTCTTGACGATCAGCTATTCCAGATCGATCACCTGGGCATCATTCTGTTCCTGCCGTACGAATTGCACGATCTCAAGAAGTATTATCGGAGCGATCGGATCAAGACTATTTCGTCTATCAATTGGTCCGCCGACAACATGATACGGCTTATCGAGAAGCGCATGAACGTTTCCCGCAAACCCGGAAGTTCGCCAATCAAGCTGGCGGACATCTTCGAGGATGCGGGGGAAAGCAAAGCCCAATTCATCGTGCGTCAGCTGACGCCGCGGAACGCCTTTCGGTTGCTGAGCATCATAGTCGAGGAACACTGCCAGACGGTGGTGTACGGGCCGAAAATTTCGACCGAAGTGTACGAATCGGCGGTGCAGCGCTATCTTATTGAAAAAGAAGGCTATTAATATCTGTCTTCTTGTCCTGAATGCTGAAAATCCCTTCGTGCTGCAAAACACATAAACGGTATCAGGGGTGTGCTTGCTAGGCATATACTGTACCCGCATCAGGCGGAGCGATTCGGTAATCGGCGGTCTTCCTATCCTGTACGCCGATCGATCGCTTCCGTGCGATAGCGATAGATTTTGAGCGACTCGGACCGGTAATCTCCGGGGAGATCGGCCTTCAGTTTCAGCTGCTGGAGAAATGCCTTAGGATTAGGTGGCGATTCCCAAACCGCCGGCAGAAAAGTCCCGCGCCGAAGCCCCTCTTCCAAGATCAATCCGTCCTCGATCGGCATCAGTTGCCGTAACCAATCGTCCTCTGACGTGAACGACAGCGGCTCCGCTGGTGTCAGCAACGAAAGGTGGATATCAATCCGATCGACTCCCTCTTGTTGACGGGCGGGAATCGAAGATCTCTAGATGCCGCGGCATAGGCGTTGTGAGTGATATCCTCGGCTAAAGGACGAACGGCTTCGAGTGTGCCGATGCAGCCGCGCAGTGCGCCCCGTATTTCAAGTGTTACGAACATGGCTCTTTTGGTGATGAGTTCGGGAGCTAGGGCTTTTAGTTCAACAGGAATCGGTCGTCCATGGATCAAGCCGTACTCGATCGACTGTTTTGCAAGCGCGAGCAGAAACCGGCGTTGCGCTGAGACTAGTGTCCTGTCCCATTAATACGTAGCATAAATCTTGCTTAATTTCTGGGTGTCTTTAGATTTGA
>NZ_DASPLO010000023.1:0-1680 GCF_035627495.1 Methylocaldum sp. | reverse complement strand
GGCAGCAGCAGGGCGATCCGCAGATACACGACGATGGCTTCCTGAGCTGGATTCAGCGTGGTGTGCAAGGTATGGGGCCGGTGCGAGGCATCTTCGACCGAATCGCGGCGTTTCCATTTCCGCGCCGTGGCGCGGGCAATGCCGTGTTTCTTCGCCAGGGCCCGCTCGCTCAGCTCGGAGTCTCGAATCGCCTGCCGCACGGCGGGGGTGGTGCGGGCGTTCTTGTGAAGTTGAATCTGCATCGTGATGAGTCTCAACCGGATGAACCAAAAACTTCACGGAGGACACTCCGGGCCTCGAACAGAGCATAGCTTCTTCTTGGTAAAGAATCACACGGGACCTGACACTTAGGCTCTCAGGCTGCACGGCATCCTCTAAGCCTTTTCCACATATCGAGAATAATCATGTCCGATTTTAAGAAATACCATTGTCTGGAATGCGAACACATCTACGATGAGGCAAAAGGCGACCCTGACAGCGGTATTGCGCCGGGCACCCGTTGGGAAGATATTCCTGACGACTGGGAATGCCCGATATGCGGAGCACCGAAAAGTTTTTTTAAGTTGATGGAATGATTTTCATCGAAAATTCTGTTCTCAGGCACGCAAGAGCGCCTGGTGACTAAGTTTACACGGGAGCGCATCAAGGCTGGCGACATCAACTAAGTCCTGGAAGCGCTGTCAGCCTCCGTGGGGTTGCGGGAGTCTGCCGAGCGGTTCAAGGGCAGATCGATCTTCTAATTCGGCGCACGCCCGGCGCTGGCAATTCTCGCCTCATGAGCGGCCGCCCATTCCGATCCGTCTAGCACTCCTCTACGGAGCCCATTCACACTGGCTGAATCCTCCACTGAGGATGGCGCAGCAGTACCGAGCCCATCGGATTTCTCTCCGGGCTGAATGAGATGCTGGACCAGCCTTCCAATTGGATATCAAACCGGATCTCCAACTGTACCCAAATCGACAGGCTCGGGTCGGCGAGGCCGAACTCGATGGGCGGCATCGGCGTGAAGCCCTGCAGGAAGGCGTCCTTCCACTCACCGTTATTCTCCTCATCGATCAGCGTCCGGGCCTCCGTTCTCTCGCCCAGCACCACGGGCCTCTGGACACTGTGCAGGCCCGGGATCCCGAAGTCGTGAGGAACGAGTTGGAGCGCGGTTTGCCGGAGATGCAGCCAGCACTTGCACTACTTGTCGTCGGCTGCCCACAACCAGTGCCAAAAGCCGGTGAAGGCCGTGATTTTTCCAAAAAGCTCGACGATGGGCGCGGAAGCATACCGGCCACTACTGGAAAATGGCCTGCGTGTTGCCTGCAATTCAAAATGAGCGACCGCTCCCGCGCTGGTTGAGAATAGCGGATCGTCATCGTACCCGATGCCCCCGAAGAAGTGCAGGCCGTCCGTTAGGAACGCTGTGTCCATGCCCTGCGGCCAATGGAAATCCGTATTTGCCCACCAAAACTCTCCGTCGGCTATCGGTAGTAAAGGCTTCAAATCGATATCCGTCGGCTTGACGTCAAACAAACCTTCAGGGACACGGATACCTAGTCAGCCCTGAAGTATTTCTAACACACTGACACATATACGGATTCGTTGCATATTGGCTGGTACAATTTGCAAGAAAACCAGTCATTTGATTTCGATTTCTTGCAAATTCGGGTGGGTTGCATGAAGCCAAGAGAGCCT
>NZ_DASPLO010000022.1:0-38033 GCF_035627495.1 Methylocaldum sp. | reverse complement strand
GGAGAGAAATGGGACGCGCGGTAGCGCGCCCGTCAGGGTGACAAATCGGCAGGATGGCCGATTTGCACGGCGCGGCCGCCCGCAAGGGCGAACCACAGGGAGGTGGTGAGTGAAAAGCAGGGATGCTTTTCATCAGCATTTTGAGTCTTTAAGCAACGCCGGCATGGCGGCGCGCAGTAGTTTGAAGACAGCTTCTGAGATATTTCAGCAATTCCGGGATCTATAAATGCTTACCATGAGGAGAAGCCCAGCATTAATTGTCCAATGCTGCTACGAGATCCGTTTTCTTGGAAAGAAACGCCCGGATTTCGTACCCCATAACTCGGAAACAATGACAAAGGATGTCATTCGAGGATGATTTAATCAGAGCACTTTCCAATTCACCTGCGGCGTTTCTGATTCCGACCAAGCCGCAGAAACTTGCCGAGCCGTTAATCCGATGAGTAATTTCCCTGGCTTGGTGGTAATCATCACTATCCAGTGCCTTCTCCACATCGGCTAGTTGTTCAGGCAGTTCTTGAACTAACTTGACCATGAGCATCCTGGCCAGCGCCCAATTGCCACCGGTTTTTTCGACAAGTGCTTTAAGGTAAAAATCAACCGAATCGAGAGCGGGTAGAGTAGGCCGACGCGGCCTGTCTGCACTAACACCCAGCCAGGTTTCGATTACGCTCAAAAGTTGGTCTTCCAAAATGGGTTTGATCAGACAGTCGCGAAATCCCGCCTTGAGGATTTCCGTCCGCTGTTGAGGAAGCGCATGGGCGGTCACCGCGATCACCGGCGTATCGCGATTGACAACTAGGACGTCGTGACGGATGGCCTGCATGACGTCGAAGCCCGTCATACCGGGCATGCGGAGGTCGAGAAATATCATGTCGAAATGTTGTGTCCGAATATGCTCGACCGCTTTTGTGCCATCCTCAGCTTCGGCCACTTGCGCGCTTAACTGAGAAAGCTGCGTTTTTAGGAGTATGCGATTGATCTCATGGTCGTCGATAACCAGGAAGTTCTTATGGCGGAACATCCATAGGCCTTTTCACGTGAATTTACGACAGGATAGTTAAAGTGGGATCTACGATAGATTTATGTGTCTGCCTTAATCCCATCCCACCGGTTCGGAATTCCATAATGCAAGGTGGTTCCGAGAATGCGGTAACCGGAGTGGAGAAGTTTGGGCCGACGAAGGGAAAATCGATTGATCCGCAACTTTGAAATAATCAGGGCAAAATAACATTCGCGACTTGTATTTCGAGGGCAACTACAAGCCGAGGATAATAGCGGTCATAAGAAGGGTCATGAAAACTGCAAGGGTCGTGAGAATCGCGCCCTGAACCTTCTTCGCCTCGTCCATCAGCCCCATTATCCCAAAGACGAGGCCAACCGGAGGCACAAATAAGGTGGCGGCGACCAGGCCGGCCATTATCAGGAGATTCCAAGGCTCGCCTTCCACCGCCCTGCCTTCGGCACTTTCAACGGGATGGCCGCACCCCGTGCAGACAACCGCTTTGTCTTTAATCTCTTTTCCGCAATGTCGACAATACATAATAAAGGGTCCTCAAGTTCTTGTTCTGTTTCTACTTGGCAGAGAAAGCCTAAATCTAACGCATCGGCTCACCAGTCATTGGGGTGAGAGAATATCTTAATGCTCACTTGCTGACCATATCAGTCGGGTCCGGTCCTAGACTTCGCCAGTCCCTGTACGCTGAATCTTTGGCGCGTATACCTAACTAAGTGAAGATTGGCGCTTTCAGTGTAGGAGAGAGCGCGTACCAAGGCGAATAGTGCACAACTTCCGGTCGTTGTGTGAAAATAACGGCGTAAACAAAGTTCAATGCGTTACGGACATACTGTCCCGGCACTCGCATCCTGGCGAATGGCCTGCAACTTTGTTGAAGCCCGAGGTCTAATAGTTCGCCGCTCATGGCGCACGACAATCCTTAATTTATCGAGAGGAAATAGAGGTAATGAGCAAAAAAGTATTAAAAACCGTCATGGGAGCGGCTGTCGTAACGTCTTTGTCCGCTGTCGCTAACGCGGGCGAAAACCCGTTCGGACTTAAAGATTTGGCTAGTGGTTATATGCAAGTGGCCGAGGCCGGCAAAGAACAAAAAGAAATGGTGTGCGGCGAAGGGAAGTGCGGCGGACAAATGACCAAGTCTCCGGAAATGAACTGTGGCGCCATGAAGCAGCAAAATCAGCAGCAACAGGATCAGCAGAAGAAAGCAATGGAAGGCAAATGCGCGGGCATGAAAACGGATCAAGCGAACCCCGCCGGCACGGAACATAAAGCGCAGTAAACGTTTTTTTATCCGTCGAGCCTGGCTATGAAGAGTTATGCCGTTCAGGGCGCCGGACTCGGCCTTAGGCGGGCCTTCATCGGCCCGCTTACCGAACATCTGCCGGAATCGGTCGATTTTTACGAAATCGCGCCGGAAAACTGGATAAGAATAGGCGGTAAACTCGGGAAACAGCTACGCTCTTTGACTGAGCGATTTCCCTTCGTCTGTCACGGATTATCCTTGTCGCTGGGTGGCCCCGCGCCGCTTGACGAAGAATTCCTTACCGAGCTCAAGACTTTCCTCGACCAACATCATATCCGGCTATACAGCGAACATCTGAGTTACTGCGGCGACGATGGCCATTTGTACGACCTCATGCCGATCCCGTTTACGGCGGAGGCCGCTAAGTACACAGCCGATCGCATCCTTAGAGCACAAGAGATTCTGGAACGACGGATAGCCATTGAAAACATCTCCTATTACGTCGCACCGGGCAAAGAGCTCGAGGAGATCGACTTCCTCAACGCGGTATTGCAAGAAGCCGATTGCGATCTGCTGCTGGACATCAACAATATTTACGTCAACAGCATCAATCATGGCTATGATGCCGAAGCCTTTTTGAGCTCGGTTCCGGTGCATCGCATCGCCTACGCCCATGTCGCCGGACATTATGTCGAAGCGGCCGATTTTCTGGTCGACACCCATGGCGCTACCGTTATCGATCCGGTCTGGCGTCTGCTCCGTCGGGCTTACGAGAGCTTCGGAGTTTTTCCGACACTCTTAGAAAGGGATTTCAACATTCCCCCTTTACCCGAGCTTTTGCTTGAGGTTCAACAGATTCAAGCGCTTCAGGCGGCTGCGTCGCAACCCGTTCGGCGTTATGGCTGAAGAGATCCCTCTGTTTCAACGGACGCAATATGCGTTTGCCGCATACATTCGAGATCCCAACCGCAATCCGCTTCCACGCGGGCCTGCGCCGGAACGAATGGGCGTTTATCGTGAACTGTTTTTCAACAATATCGAGAACTTTCTGGCGACCGGTTTTCCGGTACTCAAGAGCATCTTGAGCGAAACTCAATGGCTTGCGTTAGTACAGGATTTCTACGCCGGGCATCAAAGTCGAACGCCTTATTTCGCAGGAATAGCCGAAGAATTTCTCGATTATCTCCAGAGCGAACGCGACCACTATTCTGACGACCCGCCGTACCTACTGGAGCTCGCGCATTACGAGTGGACCGAATTGGCCTTAGCCATTGCTGAAGGCGAGGCGCCGCCGGAAAGCGCAGATTTACGCCGTAGCCCTATGGACCAAACAGTTTACCTGTCGGAGGTTGCTTGGCCTTTGGCTTATCGGTTTCCAGTGCACAAGATCGGTCCGGAGCATCAACCGCCCGAGCCACCGGAACAGCTGACGTGTTTGGTCGTATATCGCGACCGCGAAGATGTCGTGAAATTCTTGGAAATTACCCCCTTAACCTACCGACTCCTGCAAATACTCCAGGAGGAGGAAGCAATGCCCGCTATCGATTGCCTGTTTAGGATGGCGAAGGAAATGGGGCATCCGGACCCTCGGGTTTTAGCCGGTCACGGCGCCGAAATCCTGAGAGCTCTAGCAGAGCGTGGAGTAATCGGAGCGAGCTAGATTTATCGACCGCGTTAGTCTAATCGCCACCGCTATTGCCGCAGCCACCGCCATCGCTACTTCCAGTATCGCAAGCGCCCCTATCTTCATAACTGCTGTAGCCGCCACCTGCCGTATCCGAGGACGGAAACCAGAAAGAATCGGCAGTGCCAGGGCTGCTCCGGTTACTATCCCGTCTCATCGTGCGTAAAAGCCCAATAATCAAGAGCACAAATCCGCTACCGCTGACCCACGGCCCTATACTCCATCCAAACCGATCGAGAACAACCCCGAAAATAGCTAGAAAAGCTGCTGTAAGAAAAAGCCGCATAACGCCTCGCCTGACCATTAAGGGATTCCGAACCATAAGTTTAGTAGTTCGCAATGTTCGCGCCGTATTCCGGAGCCTTCCACTGCAAACATGTTCATGCTCATCATTCTGTGGTCCGAGAGTTTGGGACGGATGCGTTGATCTGAGCTATTGCGGTAGGGTGCCCAGCGGATGCTGGCGACGACGATCAAAGCAGGGGGCATGGCCTTCGTAGAACGGTTCAAGGACCTGAGGGGATAGCTGGGCGGCCGCCCACTCGTGACGCGCGAACTTGTATATGCAGGTCAGCAGCAACACCTTGCGGTCGAGTTGGTGCGGATCGTCCTGTAGATGAACACAGTTGCGATAAAATGCTTCCGGGTCGCGCAATGGTAAGCGTGATCGGACGGGATTTCTCTTGAAGTAGTTCAGCTTGTCGCGTTTATTCGCCAAATCCTTTTCTTTTTCCAGCAAGTCTCCGGCGCGACGCAGAGAGAAGGCCCAGTAACTCTCGAAATTCGAGCGACGTTCCTCTGCGGTGCTAGGGGGGAAGATCGAAAGAAAGTGCGGCATGATAGCCCTTCCATCTTCCTCTAGGTTGAGAGATCCTCGAGATCCAGTCCGTTGTAGGCCAATCCAAAGAGACTTTGTCCAAAATCGGCGCAATCAGCAGCGTCGCTCCGACAATCAGTTACGATCTTCCAGAGCGATCTATGAGCCGACTTACGTGCCGATAGATTATCGGCACGTAAGTCGGTCTTAGAAGTCGACAGGGCGATACTCCCTGTCGGATGGCTTAGAAGCGGCGGCCGCCACCGCCGCCGAAGCCGCCACCACCACCGCCGCCGCGTCTTCCGCCGCCGCCGCCGCCGAAGCCACCCTTATCTTGTGGGGGGCGAGCCTCGTTCACCGTCAAGCTACGGCCTTCCACTTCCTTGCCGTTAAGCGCGGAGATGGCGGCTTGCGCTTCCTGATCGCTGCTCATCTCCACGAAACCGAAACCCTTGGAGCGGCCGGTGTCCCGATCCATGATTACATTTGCCGATTCGACTGCGCCGTAAGCGGCGAACAGCTGTTCCAGCTCACTATTTCTGATGCTATAGCTCAGATTGCCAACGTATAACTTCTTGCTCAAGTGAAAGACTCCTCAATAGGAATTTACAATGTCTCTATTATTCGCCTGAAACAGAATTTAGAGAAGGGTTTTGGCTCCGGTCAGGAGCGCCCCTAACTCCAGGAAAGTAATATTCCCTTTCGTTCTATTTCTCAAGTGCAGGCCGATGGCGATTTCAAAGCAACTCTGCCCGCGGCCTTTATGTCTATTTGTCCCGGCGTAACTCAGCGTCTGCGACCACCTCCGTGTCGCCCACGTGGGCGCTCTTCGTTAACCCGTAGATTGTTGCCGCGCAGGTTGCGGCCATTCAATCCAGCGATTGCAGCACGTGCCTCGTGCCCCTCCATTTCAACGAAGCCGAAGCCGCGGCAGCGGCCGGAAAAAATGTCGCGTGCCAATTCGATCGAGCGCACTCGGCCATACGCCGCAAACAGTTCGGTAAACTCCTGTTCCGTTACATCGGGCGGGAGATTGCCGGCATAGATTCTCAACATGGTTATTCTCCTTTGGCGGCACCCGGAAAGGGTGCGCAATGGTTCAAAGGGTACGACGGCGCTGGGCGGTAGAGTCACGCCTTGCGGCCGGTTGTTGTTGGGAGCGGAAACTCCGCAACGGCTGAGCTTGGGAAGCTACCGTCTCGGGCGAAGCCGTAAGGTAGCCTTCGGGAGCAGGTTGTGCCGGAAGCTTCCGGCCAAGCAGACGCTCGATGTTCCGGAGCTGGGGCGCTTCCTCCCGAGAGACCAGTGACACCGCCTCGCCGGTCGAGCCGGCACGTCCGGTGCGGCCGATGCGATGCACGTAATCCGCAGGAACGTGCGGCAGTTCATAGTTGACTACGTGCGGAAGTTCCTGAATATCCAGTCCGCGGGCAGCGATATCGGTAGCGACCAGCACTTGCACCCGATCCTGTTTAAAAGCGGCGAGCGCCTGTGTGCGTGCCGATTGGCTCTTGTTGCCATGAATGACGGCGACTTCGAAGCCCGCCCGGTCAAGCTGCTGGGCAAGGCGGTTTGCGCCGTGCTTCGTGCGCGTGAATACCAGGGTCTGGCCCCAAGAACCGCTGCGGATAAGGTGAGCCAGTAACGGATGTTTGGCGGCGCTTTCGACGTGATAGATGCGTTGGTTGACGGTTTCGGCCGGCGCGTTGCGTGGCGCAACCTCAATGGTGACGGGATTATGCAATAGCCCGGCCGCGAGTCCGCGGATTTCTTCCGAAAACGTGGCCGAGAACAGCAAGTTTTGACGCTTTTTCGGCAATAAGCCGAGAATCCGCCGGATGTCTCTAATAAAGCCCATGTCGAGCATCCGATCGGCCTCGTCCAATACGAGCATGCCGACGCCGGATAGATTGATGTTGCCTTGTCCGATATGGTCGAGCAGTCTGCCGGGCGTTGCGATCAGCAGATCGACACCGCGGCGTAGGTTGTCCAACTGCGGTTGCATGCCGACACCTCCGAAGATCACCGCCGATCGAATTGGGGAGTGGCGGCCGTAATTGCGCGCGCTTTCACCGACTTGGGCTGCAAGTTCGCGGGTCGGTACGAGCACCAGCGCACGCGGAGCGCGGCCGTGCTGTGGCCTTGCGGTCTCCTGGGCGCAGTCGGTCAGTTGCTGTAGTAAGGGCAAGATGAAAGCCGCGGTTTTGCCGGTGCCAGTCTGGGCCGCGGCCAACAGATCGCGTCCGTCAAGTACGGCCGGGATGGCCTGCGCTTGAATCGGGGTGGGGGTCTCGTAGCCCTGCTCGGCGACGGCGCTCAAGAGGGTTTTAGAGAGACCGAGAGAAGAAAAGGACATTTATGGTTCCTGAATAAGCCTGTCGTAGTTCCGTGCTGAGCCTGTCCGGGCTGCAACATTTTCGTTTAACGAGCAGCCTAGCAGGGCTGAGGCCCGACGTGCTGCACAAGGTTTGAAGGAGGAGGCGAGGCTTGTAGGATACCTGGCAATGGCGTCGACTAAGAAGAAGGCCGAATCCTCGGGGCGGAGACACCGGTCTCCACCGCGACAAACTGTGTTAAGCATACCGCGATTGTGCCGTTTTAGCCAAGGGGCTTGTTTTGAAACGGAGAGGAGAGGCATCACACCCCATGTTGAAATCTTAATATGCGGTTTTTGCACCGATTCAAAGCTTATGGCACTCATGTGTTAAACCTGCCGTAGCCCCCAAAAAACAGTAAAGAGGTCGAATTTGGACGGACTCACCAGTTACCGAATGACGAGAACAGGCCAGCAGGAATCCGTATCGCAATGCTGCCAACAGCTCATCTCATCGACATATCTGGCAAACAGTTTGTGATCCGCGTAGATGGTCCCGTCAGATATGAAGAAGTGGTCAAACGGACCGAAGAGGTTGGAAGTACCGCCAAAGGTATCCTCGAAATGAATCGATGCGCTACACCGGCAATCGCATCGTGAAAATAAATTGCCCTGAATTTCCCAGAAATGGTTTCGATAATGACCCACGATTTCGTTCTCAGGGCCTCGGCGAATGAGGTGGCCGCTAATTCGAAAGTACGCGGCAGGTCCTAAGGTAACGGCGTGTTCCGGAATAACTGACTCGAAGTGTAATCGAACCATAATCACATCGCTCCATAGAGTTTCTTGAATAGCTTTCCCTTGCCGACACCCAAAAGCTCCACAGGTTCACTGACGGATTGACGACGGACGATGAAATACCGGTGAATCCGGCACGTCGGGATGGCGTATGAGCACGGAAAGGCAACGATTCAAGAGATTTCGGAGGCACGTCATGTTTATGTCGGATTTGGTTTTTCGTTTGGACGCAAGGAATACGGTCGGTGTCCAAACTTGCGATCCTCCGCGGCTAAGGCGGCGAAATCGGCGGCATAGTCTTGCAATTTTTTATCCAGCGTCTCCCGCTGTTCGGGCGTTGCGGAGGCTATCACTTTGGCTATCAGTTCCGCATTCGACTGGCGTAAAGCCTGAACGAAAGCTCGTCGCTGCGGGTCGGTTTGATAAGCCAAATCGGCGAAATAGTCGCGAATCCAGCGTGTCGCAAGCTGTTCCTCCGGTTTTCTCTCCTGAATTTTCGAAAGCACGGCTAGGAAATCGCGCTGTCGTGCTTCGCGCTCGTCCGCCCAGGTATAGTTACCATTGTCGCGTCTAGCCATCGCCTCCCAAATGAGGGTTCGTTGCTCGGACGTGAGTTTTCCGAGCCAAAACTCGGCACGCTTGATAAAAGGTTTGGCTCGGGCTCCAAGCTTGTTTTCCATGCTGGTGCGGATATAGCCGAATTTCTTGCGAAATTTTGCATTGCTATTGGTCAGCTCGTGTTGCACCCGTGTGATCTGGCCGGAGCCGAGCGTCAGAGCCAGCTTGGCCAATTCGGGCGCGGCGCGCGTCCCGAGCGTTTCCAGCCTGTCGTAAAGCTTCTGCTGCAAACCCGTAACCTCAGATAAGGTTATCGGCCTCTTTACCTTTGTCCGAATTTCCTCGAGTAATGCCGAGTAGGCATGCAATTGCGTCGAACGATGCCAGGCCAGCAGCGCGGAGATGCGATCCTTCGCGAGCTTCTCCTGTGCCCTTTCGAGATCGACGTACTCATCGAGCGAGGCTACCAGGAAGATGTCCGCGTGGTTATAACCGAACCGAACGCCGGTACAGGCCACAAGAAGCAGCACCGTGCCGGATATCACGATCAGATAAGAGCGGCGGATTAACATGGCGATTGATTTCACGTTCATATGCCTTCCATTCCCTGGTGGATTCGCATTGCAACTGTGTTAGGCATACTGTCTATCGGAGGAGGATAAGTCAAAGTCATTGCGAAAGATTTCGGCATGCGAAGCGGTATTGGTTAGATTTCGACCACGGACCCCAATTCGATCACGCGGTCGGGGGGGATTCTGAAGAAATCCATGGCGCTCTCGGTGTTTCGTGCAAGGCGGATGAAAAGACGCTCGCGCCAGATCGCCATGCCGGGACGCGGGGTCGAGATCACGGCTTCCCGGCTAAGAAAGAATGATGTGTCGGCCAAGTCGATCTCAAGGCCCCGTTCTTTGCACAATGACAAGGCATCGGGCACGTGGGGTTCCTGGTTGAAGCCGTAATAGATCTTGACCCGGTACAGTTTCTCTCCGAAGTGCCTGATCTTGATGCGCTCGGAGCGAGGCACCCACGCGATGTCTTTAATAATCACCGTGAGAACGATCACTCGCTCGTGCAGAATTTTATTGATAGCCAAATTGTTCAAGAGGGATTGTGGAACGCCTCGGCGTCCCGCCGTGAGATAGATGGCGGTACCGGGAATCCGAACGGGCGGATTTTCGCGAAAACGCGCCAGCAAGGTTTCGAATGTCATAGCCCTTTCGTTCAGGCGTTTTCCGAGCAGTGTCCGCCCCCGTTCCCAAGTGGTCATTACGGTAAAAACCGCAAGGCCGACCCCCAGCGGGACCCACCCTCCCTGGGTTAGTTTCAAACTGTTAGCCACAAGAAAGGCTATGTCGATAATCAAAAAGCTGCCGACGGCAACCAGGCTAGTAAGCCAGCTCCATCGCCAAAGCCCCCGTAATACGAAAAAGATCAGCAGCGTCGTAATGACCATCGTACCTGTGACGGCGATACCGTAAGCGGCGGCCAAGCGGCTGGATGACTGAAATTCCAGCACCAAGGCGAAAATCGTGATTAGCAAAAGCCAATTCACGGCAGGCACGTAAATTTGGCCGGGTTGGAATAGCGAGGTGTGATAAACGCGTATGCGGGGCAGGTAACCGAGCTGTATTGCCTGCCGGGTTATCGAGAATACCCCGGAAATTACCCCTTGGGAGGCGATTACCGTCGTAAGCGTCGCCAATGCGAGCAGCGGAAGAACTCCCCATTCCGGCGCCAGGAAATAGAAGGGGTTTTCGGCGGCTGCCGGGGTTCGGAGCAGTAATGCACCCTGGCCAAAGTAGTTCAAGAGCAGGGCAGGAAAGACCACGGCAAACCAAGTCACACGAATCGCTCGAGTTCCGAAATGGCCCATATCCGCATATAGCGCCTCGGCGCCGGTTACCACCAACACCACGGCACCCAAGACCACCAGGGAATACCATTCCTCTTCAAGCAGGAAACGAATTCCGCGCCATGGATTTGTCGCCTCCAGTATCGATGGAGTATCGAGAACACTCAGCCCACCGAGGATTCCGAGGCAAAAAAACCAAAGACACATAATCGGACCGAACACTCGCCCGATACGAGCCGTACCCTTGCTTTGCAGAAGAAATAACAGAGTCAAGATCAGCAGCGTCGTCGGCACGACAAATTCCTTGAGTTTTGGAGCCACGACCTCCAAACCTTCGACGGCGCTTATAACGGTAATGGCCGGCGCGAGAATGCCGTCGCCGTAGAACAAGGCGGCACCGATAAGTCCCAATAAAACAATCACGTATCGTTGGTACGGCGAATCGGCGGCACTGCGGGATGCGAGCGACAGTAGGGCGATGATTCCACCTTCACCCCGATTGTCGGCCCGCAGCATGACCACGGCGTATTTCAGACATACGATTACGATCAGCGACCAGAAGATGAGCGACAACACACCGAGTACATTGGCCTCGCTGGGCGCGATGGCGTGAGGCCCACTGAAGGCAACCCGCATGGCATAGAGTGGACTGGTGCCGATATCGCCGAACACGACGCCAATCGTGCCGATGAGTGTGACGGTTTTACCGGGTTTTACACCTTGGAGAACGGAATCCGCTTGCATTTTTTCGGGGATGGCGATTGAAGCAGCGCAAACGATGTTTGCATTTCAGGATGCGGATCTCCTTGTTTTTGATCAAAAACGGTTCGGGGCGGTTTTGCCTTTTGACTGCGGAGTCCGCCCGTTGCTCCCTTGGTTCAGGCATTTTACCCCGATAGCCGCAATGAAAATGACCCATACTTAAGCATCGATAAAATTGATCTTGTCATGATAGCTTCAGCCGATTGACCCCTTAAGCGTCCGGATGACCCTAGTGGGAGGCGAGCTTAACCAAGACTGGTGGCGTTGCAGCCGAAGCCCTTTTCAATCCGCCAGGATTTCATTTGGTAGCGATCAATTTGAGTCCTTCTCAACGAGGTAATGGATGAAGGCAGACAATCAATTGCAAACGGAGGGATGGCCGCGACGGAGTCGTAATTCCCTGCTGGAACAACAGCGCGCGTTGGCTTCGCTCACGCGCAGCGAAATCTTTTCCGCCGAAGACGCGTTGGGGGCGATTCGCCTGCTAACCCGAACCACCGCGACCGAACTGGAGATCGAGCGCGTCAGTGTGTGGCGGTTTACCGAGGATCGATCCGCTATCGCATGCATGGATCTCTACGAGCTGTCCCAGCAACGGCACAGTGCCGGCATGACACTTCGGCAGGAGGATTTTCCGAGCTATTTCGAAGGATTGGAAGCGGGAGAGGCGATTGTGGCAGACGATGCGCACAGCCATCCCTTTACTGCCGACTTTTCCGAAACCTATCTGCGCCCCTTCGGGATCGCTTCGATGCTCGATGTGCCGATCCACGTTTTCGGGCATTTGGAGGGCGTACTTTGCTGCGAGCAGACCGGGGCTGCGCTTAGCTGGTCTGCGGAAGAGCGTTTTTTCGCCATCGCCGTGGCCAATCTCGCCGCTCTCGTCATCGAACAAAACGAGCGGAAACGCGCCGAAGCATTACTGCGGGGGCAACGGGACGTGCTGGAGTTGATCGCCAACGGTGCACCCCTAGAGCGAACCCTGGCTACTCTGGCTCGAACGATCGAGCAACAGGACGACAAGATACTCTGCTCAGTTCTTCTCTTGGATAAAGACGGAATCCATTTGCGCCATGGTGCTGCCCCGAGTCTTCCCGATGATTACAGCCGGCAAATAGACGGCATTGCCATAGGTCCGTCGGTGGGATCCTGCGGTACCGCGGTGTTTAACCGGCAAACCGTGATTGTCAGCGACATTCGGACGGATCCACGATGGACCGCTTTTCGCGATCTAGCCGAGCAGTACGGCCTTCGCGCCTGCTGGTCGACACCCATTTTCGATTCGCGGCAGCGCGTCATCGGCACCTTTGCGATTTACTATCGAGAACCGCACCCTCCCATAGACAAACACTCCCGGCTGATCGAAATGGCGATTCACACCGCTGCCATTGCCATCGAACGCAGCCGGGTAGAGGACCGAATCCAGCGCCTGGCCTTTTACGATGCTCTGACAGGACTTCCGAATCGTGCCTTGTTTAAGGACAGGGCGGCCCAGGCTTTGGCGCTCTCGGCTCGGGATAAGCAGGAGACCGCGCTGCTGTTTCTCGATCTCGACCGCTTCAAGACGGTTAACGATTCGTTGGGACATCATGTGGGCGATAGACTTCTGCAGGGCATCGCCGGCCGTTTGCGCAGTTGTCTAAGGGACACGGATACCGTGTCCCGGTTGGGGGGCGACGAATTCGTGGTACTGCTCCCGGAAACGGGCACCGATACCGCTGCGCAAACCGCCGAAAGAATTCTCGGCGTGGTCGCGCAGCCTTATGTCATCGAGGATTACCGTCTGATCATCACCCCGAGTATCGGCATCAGCCTGTATCCACAAGACGGCAGCGACGTGGAAACCTTGGTCAAGCATGCCGACACCGCCATGTATCACGCGAAAGAGCAGGGCCGCAATACTTACCAATTCTTTACCGGGGAAATGAATTCCACCGTGCTGGAGCGGCTCACGATCGAAAGCGGTCTGCGACAAGCTTTAGAACGCGGCGAATTTCTGCTGGAGTATCAGCCTCAGTATGATGTTAGGACACACCAGCTCGTGGGCGTCGAAGCCCTGATTCGATGGCAGCATCCGGAATGGGGCCGAGTGGCGCCGGGCCGGTTTATTCCCATCGCCGAAGACAGCGGTCTCATCGTTCCGATAGGAGAATGGGTGATCCGTGAGGCTTGCCGGCAAAACATGTACTTGCAATCGCTTGGCTTTCCGAAGGTTCCCGTGGCGGTCAACATTGCATCGCCGCAATTTCTTCATCGATTCGAAGAACTCGTCGAACGGATATTGGCGGAAACGGGCATGGAACCCCATTATCTGGAACTCGAATTGACCGAGGGAATCGTCATGCAAGGAGAGGGCTCGATTCAGCGACGCTTGCATAAGCTTAAGGAATTGGGCGTGAAGCTGGCCATTGACGATTTCGGGACAGGGTATTCGAGTCTCAGCTATCTGAAGCGATTCCCTATCGACAAACTGAAGATCGATCAGTCCTTTGTGCGCGACATCATCGACGATCAGGACGATCTTGCAATAACCCGTGCGGTGATCAGCCTGGGTCATAGCCTGAGACTGACCGTAATAGCCGAGGGCGTCGAAACGGAGCAACAATTGGCCTTTCTGCGGGAAGAAGGCTGCGACCAAGCCCAAGGCTTTTTCTTCAGTCGTCCTCTTTCCGCCAAAGCGCTCGCCGAATTGTTTTTGCAGAGTTTGGAAAAAACGTAGCCGCTCGATATTTCCCCAGTCCTATGCCGATCGCTCCGGGAACCGAAAGCTCTGAAATCCGAAATGAGTGTCGCTGCACTCCAAGAGCATGCTCCCGGCTGCGGCCATAAACACGCTGGCCGGATGTCGATAAAACGCGTTCGGTAGCCCCGACGTTTATGCCTTGACCGAGCAAAGCCCGGCTTCCGGTTCTAGAGCGTTTTCAGTTCTGATGTACGGTCTAAGAAGGAAGCCGCCGTTGGCGGCGCCTTAGTTTGGAGCGGGTCTCGCCCCGCGGGCGAGATACTTTTCTTTGTGCGGCCAAAGAAAAGTATCCAAAAGAAAGGCCGCCCGGATGGCGCGCGGTTCCTGCGCGTCGCCGCCTGGAGCCGGGGACGACAAAAGGCACGATCCTTGTGCCTTTGTCGCCGCGCGGCTTCCTGCCGCGCCCCTTTAGGCTATCCCGGCTCCAGGCGGCGATGCTCGGGCGCGCCCTAACGGGACTATACCGAACCCCCATACATCAGATTTGAAAATGCTCTAATAGGAGAGACTGACCCGTGCTCCGTGGATTGTTCGGCCCCTCGCCAGATTGCAAGTTTCTTCAAGCCGCAATCGCTGTCTAAATAAACAGGACTCCGGATTTCCGGGGGGATGCCGAACGGAGAGCGTCGGAGGCAATCCAATCTTTAATCGTGCCTCCTCGATAGAGCTTGCTTTAAAGGCGTTTTGAAAACACGGTTAGAACCGTGCAGTTCCAGGTCGGCCGAATGGGGTATTACATGGATGTCAGGATCTGTTCCCACTTTGAAGTTCGTTCGCCCATTCCGTTTTGCAGAGCAGCCCTTCTAACCCGGGCATTCTGTCTGGGGGTTAGCCTCTGTTTCTGTTTGGCGGAGCCTTTGTTTGCCGGTACGGATCGGGCTGAGCCGTCCATCATTGATCCAGGACGCCTGGAAGCCCATGTCCGAACCTTGTCGGAGACGCTGGGGCCGCGGGATGCCGGTCACCCCGACAATCTCAATCGTGTGGCTTCGTATATCCGTTTGGCGTTCGAGCAGGCGCAGGGCAAGACCGCGGATCAGCCGTTCCAGGTCGGCCAAACGACTTACCGTAATGTTGTGGCTACCTTCGGGCCGCAATCCAAGGAGAGGGTCGTCGTGGGGGCACATTACGACACGGCCGGTCCCTATCCGGGGGCGGACGATAACGCGAGCGGCATCGCCGGGCTGATCGAGCTGGCGGGGCTGGTGAGCAAGAACCATCTGCCAAGCCGGGTGGATCTCGTCGCCTATACCCTGGAGGAGCCGCCGTTTTTCAGGACCGAACACATGGGGAGCGCCGTGCATGCCCGAGCGCTCAAGGCGGAAGGTGCCATCGTGCGGGCGATGCTCTCGCTCGAAATGATCGGCTATTTCACCGATGAGGAAGACAGCCAGTCTTTTCCCGCACCGGGCCTTTCGCTTCTTTATCCGACCACCGGAAACTTTATCGCCGTCGTGGGGAGGATAGGGGAGGGACGGCTCGTGCGAAGGATCAAGAATGCCATGTCCAATGCCTCAAGCTTGCCGGTACACTCGATCAATGCCCCGCGCTTTCTTGCAGGTATCGATTTCTCGGATCATCTCAACTATTGGGAGGCAGGATATCCGGCCGTGATGATTACCGACACGGCTTTCTATCGTAATCCGAACTATCATACGGCCACGGACACGGCCGAAACGCTGGATTACCGGAGAATGGCTCAAGTGGCGGCCGGAATTTATGCCGCAGTGCGCGACTTAGCGCGGTAAACCTTCAGCGCCGCTTGGTGAAGATCCTTATCTACACGGTGCGAATGATCTGTTCCAAGTGCACGCCTAAAACTTCGGCGATACGCGTGAGTTTGTCGATTCGGCAGGTTGGCCGTCCCCGCTCCAGAAGGCCAATGAACGATTCCGTTATTCCGGCCCGCTCGGCCAGATCCTGTTGCGTCAGCCCACGGAATTCGCGCCAAATTCTGATGGCGTTCTCTCCGCCCAAAAGGCGTGCCATCAAATCTTCGGGAAGCTGTTCTTCCCCAGGCGCAATGTGTGGCTCCACATCGATACCGGACGCCATGTCCGTCGCCAATTCGGCCAATTCCACCAAAGACACATAGTCATCGTACGGGATCATCGCCCATTTCGTGTGGTCTTCCTTTTCAATGATTTGCACGTTCATTCCGGTCTCCTGAATAGCGCTCTCGTTCTAATTTGATCGGACTTATCGCTTTACGTTGCAGCGGTTTCACAAAGAGCCGGGGCCGCCTGAAGAAAACGTCTCGAATCGCAGTGGAAAAGCCGCCGTTAAACTGTCAAAACCTATCAAAGGGTGGTTCTTTAACCTACAGAGACGCAAAACCATGGAAGGATCCATTCAAGAGTTGAGAGTCGATGTCGCCGTACCCGAGGCGGTAATTTCAACCGAGTATTTGATGGCCGGCAATGGACCGCCCGTTGTGTTTCTCCATGGCATCGCCGACAGCGCCCACACCTGGCAGTGGGTGATGCCGATACTGGCTCGAAGTTATCGGGTTTTTGCCCCCAGTCTTCCCGGTTTCGGGCAGAGCGATAAACCGGCCGTTCCGTACTCCCCCGAATTCTTCACCAAGTTTGTATCGGCTTTTTTGGATGCTCTCGGTCTGCAACGAGTCTGCCTCGTCGGCAATTCGCTTGGCGGGTTGGTGGCGATGCGTCTGGCTCTTTCGGCGCCCGCCCGGGTTTCCGCCTTGGTGCTCATCGGCAGCGCTGGGTTAGGGCGGGCGGTCAGTATGACTATGCGGCTGCTCAGTTTGCCTGGAGTGCGGAAGATTGCAACGCTCTGGTTTCGGACCGCCTTCGGCGCTCGAGTTTGGGTATTCCAGTTATCGGGCCTGCTGATCGCTCAACCACAGCGTAGTCCGCTCAGTTGGTTAGAGGGACTGTATCAAATGGCCCGGATGCCCGGGTATTTGGAAGCGGTAGCGGCGACAACCGTGAGTGCAGTCAACCTGAGAGGCCAGCGTGAAATCCTGCTGGACCAGTTGTCGAAACTGACGGTGCCCACGCTGCTCCTATGGGGAGAACGCGACCGCATGGTTCCGGTACGCCATGCCCAAGCAGCGGTCGCGCGGCTCGTACAAGGACAACTTGAAGTTCTGCCGGATTGCGGCCACTTGCCGCAGGTAGAACAGCCGAATCGGGTGACGGATGTGCTGAGCCGTTTCTTCGAACACGCCGACTTGTCGTAATGCGGACACGCGCTCACCTTACGGTTGCCGGGCCGGGAGCGATATGGCGGCGGAATGCGCCGCGATACCGGAAAAATAGCTACCAAAACGGCGTTTTGCTGACCAGCGTTAAACCACGCACAAGCCACCGGAGGCGACGGACGGCTGTCCAGTCATCTTCCTTAAGATGATCGTTTGGCCCGAAAGCCGCGATCACCCTCCCGTCTTCATTTCGTATGGGACGACCGTTACCGTCGCGGGCGATGCGGTATTCGTAGGTCGTCGGCGGGCCGGCTGCGATGAGCCGCCGGCCCGTTTCCAGCAATCGCTCGGCGAACCGGGTGGACCATACGGCGGCGACGAGTTCGCTGTTGAGGGCCATGCTGAGGGGGTCGAGATTGTAAGTTCCCAATAGGCCGAGTTGATCATCGATTACCGCGAACTTGCCGTGCAAATTATGGAGATCCCCGGCAACGAACAGCCGCAGAGTCGGAACCCGCGCCATGAGTTCCGGCCATTGTTCAAGGAAAACAGCCTGGCTGAGGGGATTATCGCTGGATAAAGGACTGTTGGTGAGAATCGTGATGCTTACGCCGCGCTGCGCCGTTTCTTCGAATAGGTCGACAACCGGCTTGGAAAGTACCAAGTACGGATTAACGATAAAAATCGACTTTTTGGCGCCACGCACCAGCCGTTCGAGAGTCGTGGTGATCGGGTCGTCGGTTTTCATCAGACGGGTTCGGCTGTCGAGGAAACGGACCGGCGCTTGCACCGATTCCGGAGCCGGTTTCGTCAGAGCACCGTGGAGCAGCGGACGCGCCTGAAGTTCGTCTATCCAGGGCAACCGGCGGTCGCGAATCGTCGCGGACACGGCCTCCGGAATAGGTTCACCCTTTAACCAATAATCCATCGCCTGGTAGGCGAGCAGCAAGTCGCCGCTCGAATCGACCAAATCGACCGTCTCGCCCGTGACGGCGTGGGCCTCTCCGCTGTCGTACTGGGATTCGAACACGGTTTGGATCACCGCTCCGGCTTCCCGCCCGGTCAACACCATGTCCGCGTCGCGGAAGGCCTTCGGCGCGGTATCGGGGGCGGCAAAATATTCGGTTGCGATGTTCCGTCCGCCGATCAGTCCGTGAACGCCGTCCGCCAGTAAAATCTTGTCGTGGTCGCTGGCGATGACCGCGGCGGGATTCAGGGTAAGAAAGGCGTCCTGAAAACGATAGCGCAGCGGGCGGTAAAGTTTTACCGTGATATTAACGGTCTGTACGACCGTATCGAGATAGTCGTTGCCCTGTACGTCGCGAGACATCTTGGTGCCTATGGCGTCGAGCAGCACCCGGATCGCCAAGCCCTGCCTTGCCTTGTGGACGAGATGGCCAAGGAAAGCGATGCCGAAGACGTCCTGTTCCAGAATGAAATAGCTGATATCGAGGCGCTCTCGAGCATTGTCTAACAGCCGCCAGCGTTCGACCCAAGCCATGGCGTTGTCGTCCAGCAGGGCCACACCCGCGCGCGTGTTGCCCTCGGCTGGCAGGGACTCGAAGATGTCGTGTAGCGATTCGTCCCGCATGGCGGGCGATCCGCCATCGGCGGAGGTCGAGACGGGATCGGGAAACTGGACGTCGAGCAACAAATGACCGATGAGCCAGATACCGATCACGCCGGCCAGCGCGATCGCAACGAGGCGGCCGAACCGGCGGGTTCGGTGCCATCGTGCGTGTCGTTTTCCTGTCATCCTCGCATCTTGCGCCGTTTTTGCCTCCGATGGAGTTAAGCGCTGAATAGTTGAGCCCTTCGACTGCGCTCAGGATGAACTCCGCGAAGCGGCGTCGAAACACGCTAGCCCCGGCGCTTCGACCCCGCGCTATCGCGCTACGCTCAGGCTGCCTTAAGGGGTTCCTCGCGCGTCATTGTCACGGGCCGAGAGGTTCAGGTAGCCAGTGTTCGACTTTAGCCATTCGAGATGCCGATTCCGCACCGGGTCGGGCTCCGAAATATCGCAGTCGAATAGACGGGCCAATTGGCGTCGTCGCACAGTATCGTGCCAGCGGCCGAACGCGGACGTCGCTTCGGGCGTCAACCACTTATAAGTTATCGATAACCCGCGATGGTCCGATTCGTCGCTTCCGATCACGCGAACGGCCTGCGGTACCAGGTCGGGCGTGGCAAACGATCCGTCCAGCGGCCACACCGGCGCCTGTGCCGGATAGGTGGCCCAATCGGAAAAGTCGTTCGCCCCGTCACGCGCGCCAGCGGCAACCCGCGCATCCGTCAGGTCGCCGCTCGTCAATACGTCGTGGGTGCGATCGGCGGCCAAATGGGGACGCTTGTAGGTCATGGCGGTCGGAACCGTGTTCATATCGCCCAGCAAGATCGAAGTCCGGCCGGGTTCGACGAACTTCTGCAAAAGAGCCGCGGCCTGCGTTTCGCGGCGCGCGGGATTAAAGGCTTCGAGATGAGTAACCAGAAGGTCGACCGGGCGGTCGAAGAAACGAATGCGCACGCGAAGCACGCCGCGCGGCTCGCTCAAGATCGGGTCGAGGGCGCTCGCTGGGATGGCGGAGGCATAGCTTGTCTTCTGTGTTTCCTCCAGCATCCGGGCATCCACGGAAAGCGCCGAGTGCCGAAACAGAACGGCGTTGCCGAAGCGCACCTCCAGACCGGGTACGTCCCGGCGCCAGGTCTCGCCGCGCGCTACGGCGTAGGCATGGCCGGTGCGGCGCTCGAGTTCGGCCGCCAGAAATGCGGCTTGATCCATCCAGCCACTGCGCCGGGAGCCGAAGTCCACCTCATTGAGGGCCACGACGTCGACGGGTGTTTGTGGCGACGCCGCCGCGGCGATCCGGTCGGCAATGCCCGCAAGATTGCGTTCGACCTCCCGGCGGCTGGCAAAGACACGCCAGCGCGGTCCCAATCCGGAATGAAGGTTATACGTGACTACCCGGAGTTCCGGGAGATCGCTACGGGTTTCCAGCAGCGGAAACGGAGCGGCATTTCCCCAGTCGGCCGACTGAACGGAACATGACGCACGGACATCGGGACGCCCGAAGGTGCTGTCCAGTTGATATCCGTCCCAAAAATCGGTCAAGGCCGTCACGGCCAGAGCGCCGGGTAGGGCGGACATTAAAGCGATTCGAAGAAGTCTGAACATGTACTGATTAGACGGTAATAATGGGCAAGTTACGTTCTCTCGGCGCACCGACGCATCGGGCAGAGAGGCTCGGCAAAGGCTGCGCGGATTAAGCAGATACTCGGTCGATAATGCGGGCTTATTCTTTTTCGTCGATCGCCGCCGTCCAGTGAGCGATGTTTTCAGGGGTCATTTGCCCCTTGGGTTGCAGGCGCGCGTCCTCGTAACCCCAGCGCATGACGTCGGTCAGATATTGCTCTCGGGAGAGAAGCGTGCCTTGGCAGAGGCGGTCTGGGGGCGGCGCGCTGCGAATCTCGTCGGTCAATAGGGCGACCAGCCGTTGCATGACCCACTCGGGGATACGGCTTCTTTCGGCGGGATAGATGAAGCCGAACAGAATAAGATGGCTGAGCAGCACCCGCCAATGGATGCCGAAGCGGTCCATCAGCCTCGGCCAATTCAATCGGTCGGCGCACACCCGGAGGACATGGGCGATATCGGCGCCATCATAACGCTCCCGCTCGAGTATGAAGGATTTCGACCAGATGATTTCCTCCACCGGGCAGAGCGACACCGGAATTCCGAGTACGTCCCGCTGAGGGGCGTGCTCGAACCACGCGTCGTCGACGGCACAAATGCCGTTTCCGGAGCTGAAAATGATATCGATGAAATGTTCCCCGTAGTACGCCTTGGCGAGCCAATGCGGAAACGTGAGGTCGGTTTGATACCCCGCGCTCGCGAGGGTCTCGATGATGCGGTCGCGATCGCCAGGCTGTACGAAGATATCCAGATCCTTGGTGTGGCGCGAGATTCCGGTGTAGCGCTCCAGCGCGTAGGCACCCCCTACGAGGAATGGAACCTTGGCATCGTTTAGAAGCTTTAATCCGTGGCAATAGAATGCCCTGCCGGTCGGATCGGGTAGCGACTGAGTGTCGTCGAGCGACGGGAACTGCGTATTCATGATCTAGCCCGGTACGGGATGTGGTTTGTGGGCGGACGGCTGGTGCGCCGACTCGGCAGAATCTCCAACCGGAAGCTCGATCAGACGGACGGGAGGGCGATCCGGAAACGCGCGCCGCAAAAGCGGCACGGCGACGTTATAAACCGGAATATTGCCGCTGGTTTTTCCGGTGGGGTGCCCCCGATGGGCATGTCCGTGAAAGACCGCGGTCACCGAGTAGCGATTCAAAGGCTCTTCGAGCCGGCTCGATCCCAAGAACGGATAGATTTCGACGGGTTCGCCCTCGACCGTGGCCCTGACCGGAGCATAGTGGAGCAAGGCGATTCGATGCCGCGTGCGCAGTTTGGCGAGTGCCGATTCCAGCTTCAGCGATTCATCCACAGCCTCGTGCACAAACTGCTTTAGAGTACTTTCGCCCCAGGCTTGCAGGGCGTGTTCGCCGAACCCCCCGGCGAAGCCTTTGACGCCGGCAAAGCCGATCCCATGTATTTCATGAGCGTCGCCATCGAGCAGGATGATTCCGGCATCGGAGAAGATATGCTGCACTTCATGCACTTGGCCCGCTTCGTATTCATGGTTGCCGAGCACGCCGAGGATGGGAATCTTGACCCCCGCGTTCAACTCCTTGACGAATAGCCGAGCCTCTTCCGCCCGTCCGTAGTCCACAATATCGCCGCAGAGCAACAGGATATCGGCATTTTCGGAGACATAAGCGCAGATGGTTTGGAGCATTCCCTGGGAGGACAGGGTGTAGTGAAGATCGCCGATCGCTGCTAGGCGAACCGTTTGTCTGTTTGAGGGCATGGCCGCTTGCTGAGTTTTAGTCGCCGGAACCCCGGCGCTAATAAATTAAAGACAGCATTGCCGGGTAAAAGTGCCCTGCGTGGAATTGGGGTAGCCGAAGACGGTGCGCACACCCTACAGCGCGAAAGCGCGGTATGTCCTACCGCAAAGTCGAGTCGAATGCGGCTGCGGTTTGCTCGGAAACAGGGGCCAGAAGCAACGGCAGGTCGACGACGAATTCGCTTCCCTGACCCTGCCCGGCGCTGAAGGCTTCGATGCGTCCCCCGTGCAGCTCGACCAGACGCTGAACCAGGGTGAGTCCGATGCCCAAGCCCCCTTGACTCCGGTCGAGAGAGCGCTCCCCTTGGGTGAAGAGCTCGAAAATATGCGGCAAAAGCTCGGGGGCGATCCCCACACCGGTGTCCCGGATGCGGATGAGCGCCCGGTCCCCCTTGACCTCGGTGCGGAGTGAAATAAAACCACCTTCTTCGGTGTACTTCGCGGCATTGTTCAAGAGGTTGGCTACGACTTGGATCAATCGGGTCGCATCTCCCACGATCAGGAGGGGATCTGGCGAAATGTCGACCGCAAGCTGGTGCCGGCGGGATTCGATCAAGGGCCGGACCGCCTCGACCGCCCGCTCGACGACGGTATTGAGGGGGATGGGTTCTTTTCTCAGCGTTACCTTGCCTTGGGTGATGCGGGAGACGTCCAGCAAGTCGTCCACGAGCCGCGCGAGATGGATCACCTGCCGGTCGATGATCTCCTGGGCGCTTCGGAGCTTCGGCTCGTCAGGGCCGAGTTTTCGAATTAACTGGGCGGCGTTGCGGATCGGCGCGAGAGGGTTGCGGAGCTCGTGGGCCAGCATGGCGAGAAATTCGTTTTTCCGCCGATCGGCCTCGCGGAGCGCCGTCATGGCCCGGGTGCGCTCCCAGGCCATGGCGGTAAAAAGGCAGAGCGTCCGGAGAAATTCGATCTCCTCCGGCTCGAAGCGGTCGCGCCGGCTGCTGGCGAACGAAAGGGTGCCGAGTACGCGCCCATCACCCGCCATGAGCGGATGGCAGGCATAGGCGCGTACGCCCGCGCTGCGGAGGAAAGTGCCCCTGGGGTCCTTCTCGATCTGCGCGGTATCGGCGATCAGCGGGATGCCCGTGGCGGCGACCGTGCCGCACAAGATCTCGCTGAAATCGAATCGCTCCGCGGAGGACAGCAGCACCTCGGGAATACCATGGGAGGCTATCAGCCTTAAGCTCCGGCTGTTCTCGTCGACTCGGTAGTTGAGGCCCACGTCGGCATCGAGCAGGGCATGTACTTTTTCGAAAACCATCCGGCTCAGCTCCGCGTCGGTGGTTTGGTCGTCCAGCGCCGCGCGGCTGATGGCCAGCAGCTCGGTCTGCCGTTCGCTGTGGCGGCGCAGTGCCAGTTCGGCCCGCTTGAGTTCCGTGATGTCTTGAGTAGTCCCGAATGCGCCCAGCAGCGTTCCTCGGTCGAACTCCAACTCAGCCTTTTCTCGGACCCAGCGGATCTCGTCCCCGACGACGATGCGGTGCTCGATGTCGTAAGGGGCGCTGCGGAGGGCCGCCTTCCACTTCCAGTGGACGTACTTTCGGTCGCTCGGGTGGACGCAGTCGAGAAACGTCTGATAGGTCAGGGGCGTGCCCTTGGGTATGCCAAAAATCCGATGGTTCTCGTCCGACCAGATTAATTCGTTGCGCCGGACATTTAGCCTCCAGCTTCCGATCCTACCGACGGTCTGAGCACGGTTCAGATCGCGTTGGCTTTGTTGCAACGCTTTTTCGGCCTCTTTGCGCACGGAAATATCGTGGGCGATTCCGAGATAGCCGGCGATAGCGCCATTTTTATCGCGCATCACCGAAAACGAAAGATGGGCGGGGAAACGGCTGCCGTCCTTGCGAATCAGGCTCCACTCGACTTCCGTAGCTCCACGCGCTTCGGCTAGTGCAATCAAAACCTCGAAGTTCCGTGAAACGCGGCGGCCGAGCGTATGGGCGAGCGCTTCGACATGAGTTTCAAGCTCCGCGGGGTCATGAAAAATGAGCGGTGTTTCCTTGCCGATGATTTCGTCGGCGCCATAGCCGAGAGCCTTCTCCGCGGCTTTGTTGATCGTCTGTATGACGCCTTGCGGATCGACCGAGACGATATAGTAATTGGCCCCGTCCAGAATCGCCTGCTGCAATCGGAGCGTGTCGCTCAAGGTCGCCGTGCGTTCGGCCACTTCCTTCTCCAGATGGTCACGGGCCTCTCGCAGCGCGGCTAGCGCTTGCCGCCACTGGTTCGCCAGGGCGCCCAGCACCAGTCCCGAGAGCGAGATTATGACAACCAGGGATTGCACCAGGAGCGCCCGGTCGGAAACCGCAAACTCCGGTTCCGCGAACGCGCCTTGTCCCAAGGCCGTATAGCGTGCGGCGATCACTCCGAGCAGGAGAACCGCAAACGAAACGCCAGGAATGCCGAAACGCACTCCCATCCAGAGCAGCGGCGGCATGATGACGTAGGTGAAGGGAATGCGATCGGTGAAAACGGCAAAGGTCAGGGTCACCACCGATAGCAAAGCTGCGAGTGCCTCGATCCGTCGGGCAGGGGATATCTCGCGCCAGTACCTGTGATGTGCCCGCACTGTAATGCAAAGGGGAACCATCACCAAGATGCCCGCCATGTCGCCCGTCCACCACGTCAGCCAAACCGCGGCGAACGGTTCGCCGTAAACCAAAGCCACGGCCGCCGTCCCCGCCGTGGCGCCGATGGTGGTGCTCAGCAAGGCTCCCAGCCCGGTCAGCGCCACCACATCGCGCACAGTTTCCAGTTGTAACGGAATGCCGACGGCACGGCCCAATAGCCATGCGCCCGTCAAGACCTCCAAGGTGTCGCCGATCGCAAAGGCGACGCCTACCGCAGGAGGCTGACCGAACGCTATGAGGTTGACCCCGATATTAACCGCGAGCGCCGTCAGAATGAATGCCGGCCAGAGGTTCGGAGGGCGGCTGGCGAGCGCCGCGAGGTAAAACCCGCTCGGCAGCCAAAACGCAACGAAGTGGTAGGGTTCGGGGGACGCCCAATGACTGAGCACCGCGACAATGAAATAACCGACGCCGAACCCGAGCAGTGATCGGAATGACAGCCACAGCCGGCCCGGCTTCCTGCCGGATGAAAACCTTTTGCTACGCATACTTAGAGTAGTACTCCGTCCCGTTCAAACAGTTCCCCTAAGGCTCGTCTCAATCCCCGATTGTTTCGGCACGATTCGTTCATCGTACGATCACGGTGCAACTTGCGCAATCGATCCGGGCGGCTCGAATCGGCCCAGCAAGATGCGGATGAGATTCGCAAAAAACATCGGTCGCGGCAGACGATCTTAGGGTGATTTTCCGGCCCAAAGCTTGCCTGTATGATGGATTCGGTCGAGTTCCCGCAACGGTTAACGAATACTGAGGCTTGTATAGGAGGGTTGAATGGCGACGGTTAAGGTGAAAAAGCTTAATGAATCGACTTTCGAGGTAACGGTAGAGGCACAGGCCACGACGACGCACACCGTCACCGTTGACCCGGGATATGCCGCCAAACTGACGGATGGAAAAGTGCCGGTCGAACGTTTAGTACAGCGTTCGTTCGATTTCTTGCTGGAGCGGGAGCCGAACACCAGCATTCTGCGCCGCTTCGACCTGCCGGTGATCGGCCGCTATTTCCCGGAATATGAGCGGACGATCAAGAACATGCTCGCCTGAAAGGTTGTGAAAAAACCTACTGCGCGTCCCGCCTCCGCGCCTGCGATGCTCAACGTACGCCTTTGTACGCCTGCGCTTCTCGACGCGGGGTCGGGCCGCTCGCTACGGTTTTTTCACAACCTCTGAACCCATTCGGCTGTCGCTGTTATTTTGCGAGGCCGAGCGGTTCCGGATGCGCCGGTAAAGTCGTATCCAGATCGTCCTTGAGCGCGACCCCGGAAATCCGGCGGTGCATGGCTTCCTCGGTCAAGTAGAGCAGCTTCGCGGCGGCGATCAAATCCTGGTTGCGCATGATCTTCGACACCGCCGCGGCCATTTCGGGCATCAGGCCCGCGCGAATCTTGGCGATTTCGTCGTCGGCGGTGGTGTCGGAGAGCAGCCACTCGCGAAACTCGCCGACCGTCAACGCTGAGATGGGCACGAACGCCGCGCTGTCGCGAGTCTCAAGGATCAATCGGGTGACCTCGTCGTCGTCAGCCGGAATCAGGGGTTCTGTAAGGAACTGATTCAACGGAACGTCGGCCAACACCCGCTGCGCGATAGCCCGCTCCTCCTCCGACCCGGCCGCGATCCCAGCCAACTCGTCCGCCAAGCGGAGCGGGGAGGCTTTCCCCAGCAAGGTTTTCAGATCGGTGAAGCTGTAGCCGTATCCTTTGATGCTTGCGGTGTATTTCATGGCGGTTCCTGTTTTTCCTTGCCCCACCTTGACTCTTCTCAAAACTATCGATCTTTGTAGGCCGGGATAAGGCGATAGCCGTTCCCGGCATAGCCGCATTTTGCCGGATACGCGGAGCTTGTCCTGAGCGAAGTCGAAGGGCTTATTCCGGCCTACCACTACCACTGAGGTAATGATGCCACAATAGCCGGGCCGCCACTGCCCGCCAAGGCCTCCAGCTTTCTGCGATCGCCGTCATGACGTTGGGGTCCGGCCGCGATGACAGGCGCTTTACATCCTGTACCGCCAACATCAACCCCAGATCTCCGCCGGGCCAGACGTCCGGCCGGCGCAGCGCCATCAAAAGATAAATATCCGCCGTCCAAAGGCCTATTCCCTTGAGTTTCGTCAGCCGGGATCTTGCCGTTTCATCGTCCAGGGAGTCCAGTTCCCCAAGGTCGAGCCGGCCCTCGGCAATCGATTGGGCGAGATATCGGCCATAGGCAATCTTCTGGCGGCTGAATCCGATCTTGCCGAGCGCGATATCGTGAAGGGCAAGAAATCCCTCGGGTGTGAGCGGCGCCACCGAAGCGAGCAATCGTTCGTAAGTGGCGCGCGCCGAGGCGAGCGAGACCTGCTGTTCGAGAATGATGCGAATCAGCGTGGAGAAACCGGGCTCCCGCGCCCACATCGGCGGCCGGCCGATCTCGGCGTACAGCGTTGCCAGATCCGGATCGCGTGCCGATAAATCATCGAGAGCGATCTCCAGGTCCGTTTCCGTTAGTATTTTCGGAACAGCAATCGGCGGATACCCCGAGAAATCGGCGGCTGCACTAGCGTAGCCGCCTGAGCCCTATCGTTTTTACAAGGCCACGGTAACGGTCTTGACCTCGGTGTAGTTGTCCAGCGCGTAACTTCCGAGTTCGCGTCCGATACCCGACATCTTGAACCCGCCGAAAGGCGCGGCGGTGTCGAAAACATCGTAGCAATTGATCCACACCGTTCCTGCTTTCAGTTCTGCGGCCAGGCGATGGGCCTTGTTGATGTCCTTGGTCCATACGGCGGCCGCCAGACCGTACATCGTTCGGTTGCCGTGCCCGATGACTTCGTCCACGTCCTTGAAAGGAATCATCGACAGCACCGGCCCGAAGATTTCCTCGCGCGCGATTTTCATATCCTCGCCGACATCGGCGAAGACAGTGGGCTCGATGAAAAAGCCCTGGTTGCCGACCCGGCTGCCGCCGGTCAAAAGCTTTGCACCTTGCTCTTTACCGGAATGGATATAGCCCATGATCTGGTCGAACTGCTCCTGGCTGACCTGTGGTCCCTGGGTGGTTTTCGGATCGAACGGATCGCCCACGACCTGTGTCCGGGTCCGCTGAACCAGCTTTTCGGCGAAGTCGTCGTAAATGCTCTTTTCCACGAAAACACGGGAGCCGGCGCAGCAGCACTGCCCTTGATTGAAGAAAAGCCCGAGAAACGCGCCTTCGAGCGCGGCATCCAAATCGGAATCGGCGAAAACGATATTCGGGCTTTTCCCGCCGAGTTCCAGGGTGACGCGTTTCAGGTTCGAGCGGCCGGCGGCCTGCATGATGAGCTTGCCCACTTCGGTCGAGCCGGTGAAGGCCACCTTGTCGATGTCCATGTGGCTGGCGATCGCGGCTCCGGCGGTTTCGCCGAACCCGGGAACGATATTGATGACACCTTCCGGAATGCCGGCTTCCAGGGCCAGTTCGCCCATCCGAAGCGCCGTCAGCGGCGTTTGCTCGGCGGGCTTGAGCACGATGGTGCAGCCGGTCGCTAGAGCCGGGCCCCATTTCCACGCTTGCATCAGGAGCGGAAAGTTCCACGGGATGATTTGCCCTACCACGCCGACCGGTTCGTGGCGGGTGTAGGTGAAGAAGGGACCATTGATCGGAATGGTCTTGCCCTCGATCTTGTCCGCCCAGCCCGCGTAATAGCGGTAACACTCGATAGTCAGGGGCAGGTCGGCCGACTTGCTTTCGCTGATCGGTTTGCCGTTGTCGAGCGTTTCGAGCGCCGCCAGTTCGTCGAAGTTACGCTCGATCAGGTCCGCCAGGCGGTACAGGCAACGTCCCCGTTCGCGCGCGTTCATTTTCCGCCAGGGGCCTTCCTCGAAAGCCTTGCGGGCGGCACGAACGGCTTTGTCCACGTCTTCGCGGTCGCCTTCCGCGACGCGGGCAATCACCTCGCCCGTCGCCGGGTTGAGCGTTTCGAACGTTTTGCCGCTGGCCGAATCGATCCACTTCCCGTCGATCAGCATTTTCGTCTGCGGGATCTTGATCTGGGACGGGTTGATCTGTTTTGGTTCCGCGCTCATCTGAATTCCCTCGTCGGTTGAGTTGAAGCGGGTCCCGGTTCGCCGAGCCCGCATTTTAGATGTCTGTCGCCGCCGTATCGCACAACAAGCTTTGACAGACGGCGGCGCTTCAAAATCCACGTTATCCGATTACGGATAGGGCCAGCTTAGATTACACCTCTCGCCGGAAGAATCCCGTATCCGGCCTTCACAAGCGGTTTTCGACCACCAAAAACCAGGGGCGCCGTCGATTTGTCGCAGCTGTTGGTGGAAGGGGGAATAGGGGAGATAGGACCGTAGGATGCGGTGAGGAACGAACCGCATCGTTCGCGATTGATGCGGTTCCTGTCGTCACCGCATCCTACGGGCTGCCATAGTGTCCTTCTGAACTCTAACCGTGGAAGCTCAGCCGAAGGGCAAAAGCGCAGCTTTTGACCGGTCGGCTGCAGCGCAAGGGTTGGGCCTCATGCCAGGCCTAGCACCTTGCCAACGACTAGAAGTAGCAGCCCGACCACGAGTGGGGCGACGTAGAGGGTGTGCAATTCCTTCCAGATAGGTTGCTGAGGAACCGATATCGCTTCTTCAATCTGCGTCCTTGTACGACGGTTTGCTGCGCGTAGCGATTCGCGAATTAGCTGATCTTCGATCTGCTCATTTATGCGACGTAATCGTGCTGTGATTCTGTTTGCAGAGCTTATCAGAGAGGCGCCAACGAACACTCCGACGTACCAAAGCATGAATGCTAGGCTCGATGAAGACAGAGGTGCCTTTGGGTCAGGTGTAGGTGCCGTTTCCCAAATTGGCGAGAGGAACTGTGTGTTCGCGTAGATGGCGTACACGAAGCGTTTGACGAGTTGTGCTAGTGGCGCGAGCAAGGGACCGCCTCCGTCGAGGCTGAAGTAAAGGAATTTCAACAATCCGATCACCACGACCGTTGCGCTGAGCGCAATCAATACGTGGCCTCCGAGGCGCCGCCGAGCGACGTTTTGTTTTGCAGTGATGTAATTCATCGAGTGTTTCGTCTGATTGCCCAACGTTCAAGATCAGCGGAAACGCCCTTCGGGAAACTCGACCGGAGCCGGAAACTCCAAATAACCATGGCAACAGAAGAAAGAACCAAAGGGCGTTTTCCGCTGCATCGCAGAGTTAGACAATAATCTGCGCATAGCTCTGGAACATAATTCTGTCGAAGTGAGCACCCGATATGCCACAGGGCTTGCAAACCTTTTCTAAGAGTTCGTTTTCCAAAGCTTTATATTTAATTTTATTGCTTGCAAGGTCTTCTGGAATATCAGCGCCACAATGGTTTAGGATATTCATTATCCGCGTGTCGAACGCGATGGCCTGAGTGATAAGACCAAGGCCGATTAGTAAGTCGCGGGCACCTTTATTCTTGATGTAGGCAAGCTCATCACGGACGACTGCAACCCTCCATACCTCCAATGGAATGGAAGCTACATTTTCAAAGAAGCGAAATGGTCCGCCGTATGAGTTAATGATCTGAAAGTTATAGACTGCCGCCGCCGTTTTGCGACATTCTTCCTTGTCATCAGAAGCATATCGGACACCTGCTTCTAAGAGTTTTCGATTGATCGCAGTGGTTAGTCGTCGATCTGATAGACCAACGAGTTTCTTATACCATTCATCCTTGTTTGGAATTGCACGACTAAGTGCTTGTCCAGATGCCGCACTACCAACCACCGCGATCTGGCCCAAAACTCGCGCCCAGAGTTCGCCGTCGCTTTTGGTTCGCCAGACGTCTGGTATAGGGGCCGAAACGGAAGCTTCGTGTTTCTTTACGAGCGCGATCAGCCTCTTTACTACGTTCGCACTTAACATTGTTCTTACCGTTATTGTCTAACGTAGAAATAACGGGACGCGGTGCAGTGAATGAAGATTAAGCATAGATTGAGACCGCGTTCCCGTTGATTGAAATGTTAGGTGTTTTTCTCATTATCTTTTGTTCTCCGTAAATTTTTCACTCCAAAATATAGTAATGAAGCGCACGCAACACCAAAACCTAACCACAATATAAAAGCGATATTGGGTTGTCGACATCTGAACAGTTCGTGAAACAAGGAGTATTTACCGTCACAAGCAATGAACGCCAAATCAGCGGAGGCAAACATCCACAACAAAAACCACGAAGACGAAAGAAAAAATATGGTGGAGGCAATTAACTGGAATATTCCCCTCATCTTCATAGCTTGTTCATCAACACCTAACTAAAAGTCGACCTCAAAAGCAAAATCGAATCGAGAATCGACCAATATCCAACATTTTTCTTTACGTCAATCTTGAAGTCTAATCCAGCCCAAGTAGGGCAGAATCGGGTGCTTCCTTATCCCAATCGCAAACGGTCGCTTTAGTCGCGACCCTTCCGCCGTATGGAAACAATCCATTCGGCATACCGCGCTAAGAGCTATGCGCCCTGCGCAAATTGGTATGAATTCAAGAACATTAAAGAATGCCCGTCAAAGGTAGCGCCCATTCATTCCCGTGTGTTCCGTAGTCGGAATCTCCGTCCAAGTTGAGCCGGGCGTAAAACGAGCACGTTTTTCGGCCTGAGAGGCGTCTTGACTCATGAGGCGGAGATACTTGAACGATAAAGCAGGCGCGTTGACTGAGTTACGGATAAATAACCCTAGCACAACCCACCGTTTTTGCCGTTCTTATCAACCTGGAAACGCCGTTGGACGCGCCGGAATGCGCGCCGTACCGATGTAAAGAAAGAAACATCTGTGTTATCCGTCATTTACAAGCGGTTTTCGATCACCAAAAACCAGGGTCTTCGAGCGATCGGCTGCAGATGTCCGTTCTTGTCGAGTTTCAAAATGTTCTTGGAAACGGAGTTTCTGACGTTTCCGCCGATGGTTTCCAAGGTCCGTCCATGTTTCTCTACGACGATGTCGCAGTGAAGTTTGGTGTTCTCTATGATTTCCAGGAAAGAGGATTCTGCCGGGGGGGCAATGATCGAGGACCCGCGGCTTGCGCAGACCAGATCGCCCGGACGCGGCTTATAGTTTTTTATGGCTCTGGGTACGAAGCTGGCCTTAGGCATATCGGCGCTGCGGATAATCCGGGAGAGATAGATCCAATGGGCCTCCGAAGGCGGAAACCGGTCCTTGGGCACGCCGGCCGTCGACATGACCCAGCTCACAAAAGCGGCGGACCAGGGTTGCTCGCAGTTTCGTCCGGTGCGATCCGGCATCCCGACCGCTCGCCAATACTGGTTGATCCGTTGAACATAAGGCGATTCGTCCTCCCAGAAACCCACCTGGGGAATGCTTTCCTTGTCGCCGTCATAAATTACCGATTGCTGCCCGAAATAGAGCCATTCGCTAGTGGCGAGCGCGAGAATTCTCGTTTTTATGGGGGGAAGTTCGATGCCGGCGGGGCGAGAGCCGATTTTAGATAAATCCGCCTGTTTTTCGGGTGAGAGACCGCAGGCCGTTAAAGCCAGAAAGACCAGGAGGAAGTAGATTTTCATGGTTGCCGATCATAGGTGATTCTGGGTAGGCTGGGGTGCCGGAAACGCTCTGCTTATTCCGGCCTACACCCGACGAGCTCGATGTAGGCCGGGATAAGCCTGTCCTGAGCGAAGCCTGCCCTGAGCCTTGTCGAAGGGTCGAAGGGGCGGCGCCCGTTCCCGGCACATGGCTAATTCATTCTTACGGAGACAGAGCAAACCGATGATCCATCATATCTCCATTGCCGCCCGGCATCCCGAGCACGTGGCGACGGTCCTGGCGGAATTTCTGGGAGGCCGGGCCTTCCCGTTTCCCGTATTCGCCGGCAGCTACATTGCGCTGACCGATGATCCGCATCGCACCGCGGTCGAGGTGTATCCGCTCGGCACGGAACTCAAGCCCGGTCTTGAGCGCGAAGCGGTCACTACGGTCAATAATGACGCGCCGTCGGCATTCACCGCCACCCATGCCGCCATTTCGGTCGACTTAACCGAGCAACAGATCAAGAACATCGCCGCCCGCGAGAGCTGGCGAGCCGTGACTTGCAATCGAGGCGATCTGTTCGATGTCGTGGAGTTGTGGGTGGAGAACCGAGTGCTGATCGAATTGCTCACCCCCGAAATGGCGCGAGCTTACCTGGATACGATATCGCCAAGGCAATGGGCGGATTTCTTGAAGCAGAATGCGGGCGCGGATTAGCTGGTGAGTTCATCCGGTGAAAGGCAGTGTTATCTCATCGACCTAAAGCCGCCCATCCGGCGCTCTTCTATTTTCACGATCCCATGTGCAGTTGGTGCTGGGCCTTTCGACCGGTATGGCTGAGCGTGCGGACCCGGTTGTCGGCAGCGGTGGAAATTAAACAGGTCTTGGGCGGTTTGGCGCCGGACAGCGCCGTCCCGATGCCGGCGGAGATGCGTCAAAAGATTCAGAACATCTGGCGAACGATAGAACATTCGGTGCCGGGCACCCGATTCAATTTCGACTTCTGGACGAAATGCGTTCCAAGGCGTTCCACCTATCCGGCCTGCCGCGCCGTGATCGCCGCACGCCGCCAGGATGCAGCTTCCGAAGACGCCATGATCTTCGCCATTCAACAGGCGTATTACCTGCAAGCACGCAATCCTTCGGACGATTCGACTTTAGCGGAGTTGGCGGGAGAGATCGGCTTGAGCACGGAACGCTTCGAGGCGGATCTCCGGCATCCGGATACGCAAAGAGATCTGCTCGAAGAAATCCGCCTGGCAAGAGAACTCGGGGTGCGCAGCTTCCCAACTTTAGTTTTGCGCCATGACAAGGGTTATTCGGTAATACCCCTGGACTATCGCGACGCAAACCGGGTTTTAACGGCCGTCACGGCTCTGCTGTAACGGCGACACATTTGCGCTCTTACTCTAAACGGTGTTACAGCTTTTTCCGCACATCATTTTCCAGTTGCCGCCATTGCCCTCCATTCAGCCATTTCTCGCACCAGTGCGCCAATTGCGCCGGGTTGGAGCACATGACCTTATATTCGTTTTTGGCTTGTTCCGGGCCTTCCGTGGGCCACCACGAAAGCGTGTCGAATTGCCGCTGAACATACGCCTTGACCGCCTCGAACGTATCCGCATCGATTTGAATGTGCCGTGTCTTCACAATGGGTCTCCCGTAAAGTCGATCCTGAATCTGCGGTTCCGTCTGTTTTGACGTCTAATCTCCAATAAAGTCACTTTTGGCGATCTTTAAACGAGCTCGGGAGGTATCCATGAAAGCGATGCAATACATCGGTTACGGCGATCCGTCGAAGCTTCGAATGGCCGAAGTGCCCCGACCGAAGCCGTCGCCGGATCAGTTGCTCGTCAAGGTTGCCGCCGGTTCGGTCAATCCTGTCGATTGGAAGCTGCATGACGGCAGCTTGCGCTTTCTCGTTCCGGTGCGGTTTCCGTCCATACCCGGATTCGACCTTGCCGGCGACGTTGTCGAGGCTGGCGCAAATGTCAGACGTTTCCGGCCGGGCGATCGGGTGATGGCGTGTCTGAGCTTTCGAAATTTTGGATCGGCCGCCGAGTTCGCCTTAGTCGAGGAAGGGTTGGCCGCTCTAATCCCAAAAGGAATGAACGACCATGAAGCCGCGGCTTTGCCGCTCGCCGGGTTGACCGCCTTGCAAGCGCTACGCGATCTCGGCCGTCTGCAAAAGGGCCATAGAGTGCTCATCGTCGGCGCCTCGGGCGGCGTCGGACACTATGCCGTGCAAATCGCCAAAGCGCTTGGGGCCAACGTCTTCGCGGTCTGCAGCACCGCGAACGTTTCCTGGGTGCAGGAGCTAGGGGCGGATGAGGTCATCGACTATACCCAGACGGCGGAATTCGGTCCTGCGGCGTCTTTCGACTTGATTTTGGATACCGTGGTTTCGGGGCCTTTCGGGCGGTATCAAGGTTTGCTGAAAGCCGATGGCATTTATGTGTCCACTCTGCCCAAGATCGGTCTGATGGCCCGCTCGTGGGCACTGAAACTTTTCTCGAAGAAGAGAATCAAGACGGTAATGCTCAAGTCCAATGGAGACGATTTGACGTTTTTAAGCACGCTGTCGGAACAAGGGCGCTTACGTTCCGTCATCGACAGCGTGTTCCCTCTATCTCAATTGGATCTTGCACATCGGCGGAGCCAATCGGGACATGCCCGCGGAAAGATCGTTATCGAGGTGCCCAACGCATCGGCCGAGTCGGCCTGACAGCCGCGGGATGCGCAAAAAACCGGGCGTATCAATCCGCCGGGAATTATCGGGAAGGACGTCGTACAATAACCGTTTAACCAGATCTACCCACAGACCTATGCGTATCGATCCAGACGGCAACATGGAATTAACGGCGGAAGAGAACCAAGATCTCATGGATCAACTGGACATACCCGAGAATGAATATGACGATCCACCCGTTGAAATCGAGTGTGTCGGCGTGGAGAACGAAGTCGCCACCTTCAAGGCCACGAACATCAAAACGGGAAAGTCCGTTCAGATGGTATTCGACTTGATGGATGAGGAAGATTAGGTTTTCTTTCCCGAAACGTTGCTTTTCACATGCATTTTTCCGCGCCTACCGAAATCCTCCGGCACTATGCTGACAGTAAACCCAGAGGCTGATCGGTACGGCGCGCCGGTGCCGGCTATGGGCGTACCGCGAAAGGCCCGGATGCGGCCGGTTCGATTCGGGATTTCTTACAGGACGTACTCGGCAACCGACTACAACATGAATCGGTAGTCGTCGAGCTTATGTCGAGCTCCTTCTGCCGAATGCCCGGCCTTCGCCGCTTTCGCGACGTAGCGATCGCGCTATGGCTTGCCTTGGCGCAAACCGCAGCGGCTTACGCCGACTTCGTTCCCTTCGCCGATCAGATCGCCACCAATTTCTATTCTCTGCAATTGCGGGGCATTTCCTTCGAATCCGAGGGACAGCGGGCCGAAGTCTACGTGACCGAAGGGACGATGGATCAAGCCTCTTTCGGCCACATTCGAATCACGGATTTAAATACCGAGTCCATTCTTTTCGAGCAAACCTACGGAGAACTGGGCGGGGTTTGCTGCAGCCCGCAAATTCGGGGAAGTTTTGCGCAGCAGCTCGTGTTGCCCTATGCCACGCCGCTTCAGGTAGACATGAACGGCCAGGAATTTAGCGGAATGTCCGTCATCTACGGCAATACGGTAGTTGCGTCGGGAGGAACCTTTAACAGCCAGTTTCCTTCTTTTTCGACGACCGTGACCGTTAACACGAATGCGCCGCCGAGCGCCGCGGACGATAACGTCAGCATGCTGCCAGACCAGGTGGCGGCGATCGCCGTGCTGAACAACGACAGCGGAGTGCAGCTTCAACTCGGCAGCATTTCAACGCCGGCTCACGGAACCGCGGTCGCAAGCGGCGGTTCCGTGGTCTATACCCCGGATGCGGGATATGTCGGTACGGATACGTTCGTTTACACGGTGACGAATCCGGCGGGCAGCGCCAACGCAACCGTGACGATTACGGTCAATCCCCAACCGCCGAGCGCCGCCAGTCACAGAACCAGCACCACGAGGGGACAACCCGTAACGATCATGGTAGTGGACAGCACTCCGGATCAGATCGCCGTGACCTCGGTGTCCCGCCCGGCCAATGGCACGGCGGCAGTCAGCGGAACTACCCAGGTGGTGTACACGCCGAGAGCGGACTTCGTCGGGGAGGAGAGCTTCACGTACACAATCGGTAATTCGTCCGGCGAGAGCACGGGAACGGTGACTGTAACCGTCGGAAGTACTCTGAGCACCGCCGGCGATCTGGTGCAGCAAGAATCCTTGGCCGGCACGCTTCAGACGATCGTTAACACCGATAGTGCGTCCGAAGCCTTGCAAGAGCGCATTCAAGGCCTCACGGAACTGTTGGATCAACCCGGAGGGCTTGAACTGGTGGCGGAGGCCCTCGGCAGCATCAGCCCGGAGGAAGCCGCCGCCCAGGCCCTGAACGGCGGACGGATCTCGCAAATTCAGGTCGGCAACGTCAATCAGCGGCTGGTCGAATTGAGAACCGGCGGCTCGGGTTTCAGCGTGAATGGATTGACGCTGCGTATCGACGGACAAACGCTGCCCGGTAATTTGTTGGCCTCGATGCTTCCGTTCGGCGGTTCCGGCGGCGGTGCGAGCGGCGACGAGGATATCGATTTCAGCAGGCTGGGCGTTTTCGTGAACGGCCAATTCGAAGTGGGAGACCGAAATACGACGCGTTTCCAAAGGGGATTCAGCTCCAAGGTTTACGGCTTCACGGCGGGCGTCGATTATTGGTTCACCCGGCGATTCTTGATGGGGTTGTCTGCGGGCTACGGCTATACGGAATCCAACACCATTAGAAAAGGGGGCGACCTCGAAATCGACGGCACGACGTTTTCCCTATTCAGCAGCTACCAGCTAACCGATCGGTGGTATCTGGACGTAGTGGCCAACGGCACCTATAACCAATACAGTTCAACCCGGAACATTGCCTATATTGACGCTTTCGGGCCGGTGCGGGCGGCGGCCAAGAGCGACACGAACGGTTGGCAGCAGCGTTACAGCGTCAACAGCGGCTACGATTTTCCCTTGGGCGCATTGACGTTAGGCCTACGCGGGCGTATGGAATACGGACAAACCACCATCGACGGCTACACGGAGCGGGGCGCCGATGCGCTCAATCTGGCGATTGACGCGCAGACGGTGGATTCGGTGACGACTGCCCTGGGCGGTATGATGTCTTATGCGGCCAGCACAGCCGTCGGCGTGTTTGTGTCGCAATTCGACCTGGAGTGGGAGCACGAGTTCGAGAAAGACAGCCGTCTGATCGGCGCCCGTTTTGCCGAAGACGCCGGCGGGAATCGATTCACCGTCCGCACCGATAGTCCGGACCGGGATTATCTCAACCTCAGAACCTCGGTTTCAGCGGTGCTTCCCCATGGCGGATCGGCATTCGTCCAGTACGAGACTTTGGTCGATAACCGCTTCGAAACCCGCCATTCCGTCAATGCCGGCGTGCGGATGGAATTCTAGGGCAATTTCCGGTCCTACGGCGGCTGGCCAGAAAACCGGCATACCATGCTTACCTAGGGAAGCTCTGATTAAGTCCTTCGACAGGCTCAGGACGAACGGTAACGTATTGATTCCGTTCGTGGTGAGCTTGTCGAACCATGAACGGAATCGACTTGTTCAGAGTTTCCCTAGCTACCGGCCCCCTTTGACGGGTTACGGAGACCGGGGTTTCGTAGGGTGGGTTAGGCGCACTCCGGCATAGGCTGGCCGTTGATCACTGCGCTCTGCGTGCGCCGTAACCCACCAGAGCAACTGACTCGCTGGCTTACGCGAAGGTTCCGTGGGGGCGCACCTAAGAGTAATGGTCAAATTTTGTGTACGGGGCGGACTCAGGCGGCGATTTTCTCGGCGTCTTCCCGAACTCCGTCCTTGAACACGACTCCCTCGATAACCTGAGCCAAGCGGGGAATGCCATTGAGTTTTCGCCAGTGCCGC
>NZ_DASPLO010000021.1:0-1538 GCF_035627495.1 Methylocaldum sp. | reverse complement strand
CGGCACTGGCGAAAACTCAATGGCATTCCCCGCTTGGCTCAGGTTATCGAGGGAGTCGTGTTCAAGGACGGAGTTCGGGAAGACGCCGAGAAAATCGCCGCCTGAGTCCGCCCCGTACACAAAATTTGACCATTACTCGATCGCACGACCGTAGCCACTTCATAACCGTCGTGAAATGATGGGTCCTTGGTAGGTTTAATGCGCGAGTTGGGCTAGGGAACGAAAGAAACGCTCATTTTCGCGGGCGCGAAAATACGGGATCATTCCATGGTGTGCCCTATACCTACGGATATATTCCGACAGCCAAGGCCGTAAGGACTTGGAGCAGTCCGAACCTTTTTATGATTTTTCTTCGACGCACCTTCCAGCTCACACTTGCTGCGACTCAACGGAGCTGTCTGATATCGCCACGCTTAGAACTGGTTGCGTTCTTTCTGAACGCCTCAGCAACGCATCATCCATCGTGCTCATGGCTAATCCCCAGTTCGGCAATGAGCTGGCGCTCCGCCGCTCCGATCCGGGCGGGATCGATCTCCGACAGGCCGGTTTCGTAGACGTAGCGGCAGGCCCTCCTGTCCAGACGGACGGCCTTCGTGCGCCGCCGCGCCAGCTCCGCCAGAATGGGGTAATCGGCTAGCCTGACCATCGCATGATCGCTAATCATTGGTATTCGTTTCCTTGTCGTCGTGTCATTTCCGTTTTCATCCACACATCCAATGCACCCGGTCCCACGGGTCCCATAAATACCCCTGTCCGGATAAAATCGGTATGGTTGGAGCTGGGCAGGAACACCCTCCCGTCCTCGGATTTGCCCACAGGCATACCCCGGTTATTCTATGCGTATGGTAACCGCCACTTGGCTGAGCTGCCGCTGAGGTCCATACGCCGGATTTACATGACAGCAGTGCGCCCGCCCAATCCCGAGCAACAAGCCCATTCGGCGCACATCCCCCGCCGGCCACCGCTATTCCGTTGACCTGAAACGTGTTTGCTGCATTGTTACCCCACGTCGTGCTGTTACCAAACGTCGTTAGGCTGTCCGCTTGAACCGTTGCCAGGCGAGTCGTTCCCCTGGGTTGCATGTAGTACCCATTGTTCCAGCGGTCGTAGTAGATATCGGCCTGTGTCCAGCCGTACGTATAGTTGTTGTCCTGAATCGTGTAATTGGTCCGGCTCGTGCCGTTCGGATCGCTGTAGTAGCCGGAATTATTGCTGTCATACACGATTTGGGTTTTCACAGAACCGGAAGAGGCCTGGCCCGGATTGGACGTATTGCCGCTTTGGTCAACGCTCCACGTTTGTGCAGTCCATGGGCTGTTAATGGTCCGGAGTGTCCCATTCACGTTCTCGAACCAAACGACCTGTCCGTTCGCACCTATGGTTTTAATTAACCCGCCTTCCCCAGGTTGGTTGGTCAGTTGCACATTCCCGGAGCCCGCCGTAACCGTTTGCGATGCCGTTACCGTGGCACCGTTGACCTGATTTGCATTGCTCAGGTCCTGGCCGTTCATATCGAGCGTGGTGAACATTTGGTTCAC
>NZ_DASPLO010000020.1:0-14642 GCF_035627495.1 Methylocaldum sp. | reverse complement strand
TCTACGGCACGGGCGTGATCTCCCAAGGGCGGAAACGGCATCCAGTCGCTCGAACCTGGCGTGCCCGCCAGGTGTGAGTCTTAAGACACGGAGTATCTCCAAAATCTTAAGAACATCACGAAATCGATAATACAAGGGCGGGTTAGCGGACTCGCGTAACCCGCCGTTCGGGTTGCTCGATAAACGGCGGGTTACGGCGCGCGTCGAGCCCACGCGTTCCTGGCAGGGTTTCCGTCGTACGCTAACCTGCCCTATAAGCCAGCATAGGCTGGGTTAGCGAAGCGTAATCCAGAGTTTTGCTTTTTGGGAACTCACCAAATCCGTTATCACCCTGTCCAGGCCAGTGAGTGAGCGATCGATCGATAAATCGGAAAGTGAGCGGTCCAACCGACAATCTTTTTCCGGTGTTCCGACTCTACTGTGCGGACATGGCAAACGGGTTGCCTATTACGAGACGTCCTTCTATCGATTGGCCGTCCTGTAAGTCCTCTGTGTACAAGATCTTGCAATCGCCCAGAAGCGCGGAAGCAACGATCAATGCGTCGTACACCGAAAATCCATATCTTTCCGCGATCTGAAGTCCGAGATCGTGCGTCTCCAGGGTCAGTGGTTCAATTCTGCAGATCAGCCGGATGGGATCCAGCACGTCACGAATCTCGGCGTAGGACATGCCGAGCTTGCGGGCGGCGACGGAAGTAAACTCATTGAGGACTTGGATGCTGATCACGCCGCCCTGGCTGATGACCGCCTCGGCGCGATCGGCCTTGGCATCATCCCCCGACAGCAAATACAGCAGGACGTTGGTATCGAAGAAGGCTTCAGTTCCGCGCATGGGCTTCGAGCCGATCAAACTTGAAATCCGCGGGAAGCCGACCGCGATACTTTCTCAGGCGGCTCAGCAGTTCGTGCGCTTCGGGTTTTTTGCTGATCTCGAACGTATGAGCGCCTGCAACCTGGATTTCGATTTCGTCGCCCTCCTTGAGATCAAGCGCCTCTACGACGGCGGCAGGCAGACGAACCGCAAGGCTGTTACCCCATTTTGCAACCTGCATGGCAGACTCCGGATGATTTAGATATACAATCTGGATTGTATATCCAGATGGTCCAAATTCAAGATGGAATTTCGGATAGATCGATTTTCACCGGCACCTGAAACTCCCGATTACCCGCATCCCAAGCGGAAGCTCAATCCGCGCAGCAAGAACAAACACCTCAGCCGACTTCGTAGTCGACGCGTGCCCAATGACACGGCTGCTCGGTGTTGTCGTCCCAACAGGCATCGAGACCGTCACATCCGCAACCGATACATGTCGCAAGGCTCATCAATCGCCTCCCAAACAGTTTCAAGGCTCGGCTGTGCCGGGTTTCCGCGAAGCGCCAACCCAGCCTACGGGTGTGTGCTGCCGCTGTGACGGCAAGCCCCTGCATTGTCGGTCGTTCCTAATCGCCTTCCCACGGCTTCTTGTCCTGCCCCGCGAAGTCGCGGCTGCCGTGCATAACGGCGAGGATAAGCACGCGATCCGTTTCCAGGCGATACATCACGCGATAGCCCTGCACGATGATCTCTCGCAGCGCGGGGTCTTCGGCCTCCGGGATCATCCGCCCGCTTTCCGGGAAGTCCTTCAGCAACCGGGTGGTCAGCACCACCTTTTCGCCAAAGCGCCGGGCATAAAAGGCCGAGTCTCGGCTGATGTAGCGCACCAGATCATCGAGATCGTCGCGCGCCAAGTCTGACCATTCAACGCGCATCGTTCAGGTATCGCTTTTCCATCTCTTCCTGCGAGGTCACCTTGCCTTCCTCGGCCGCCTGTAGCGAGCGCTCCAGCTTCTGGCGCACGTACAAGGCGTACATGGCATCGTCAAAGGTTGCCTGCTCTGGCAGGTGATCGGCGATATCGTGGACGATTTGCTTCACGGTTTGCATGATAATCTCTCCTATGACGCTTATTGAATCGCGGTATCCAGCATCTCCATGACAAACTTCTGCTTGGTCCGTGCAATTGACTGATTTTCTCGATCTGCTTCTCCAAAGTCGAGGCCGGCCCGCGCTTACCTTTAGCCGCCTTGGACGCTTCTTCGACTTCAAGGTTCGGCTGTGCCGGAGTTCCGCGTAGCGTCAACCCAGCCTACGGGCTGCATAGTTTCTACTGGTTAATCGACACGCGCTGCGGCCGTGAACCTCGGATTCTCCGAATACCTTAATGCGATAAACAGGAAAAACTGGGTCCCGAAAATTAGATTCGCCAGGACCAGGTGAATCGGCTGTACGAAAGCCGGAAACCCGAGACGATCCAGCGTTACCCCGGTGCCGATGGCGGCCACCACCAAAGCACCCAGCCCTATGCCGAAGTTTCGCAGCAGGTGTCCGCGTTCGAGGCGTCGCACCAGATTCCAGACGAGCCAGAGGTTTGTGAAGAGAATGACGGATGAGAACGACCGATGGATATAGAAGATGATCGGAAATTCCTCCCGCCAAAGATGGCGCTCGCCTTGATTGAAGGTCGTGGCGATGACGTCCACCGACTCCCGGATCTGGGTTCCCATGGTGATCTGCAGCAATGTCATTCCCATCGCCACGGCCAGGACGGTTTTGAATCGCGGCGATAACGCCCCGATCTCAAGACGCCCCATCGTGTCTTGTTGCGATCGCGCGATAGCGTAAATCAAGAGACAGACGATCAAGAAAGCGGTCACCATGTGGGCGGTGATCATGACCGGCCGCAAATTGCTGGCGACGACCGCCGATCCCAGCCAGCCTTGGAACCCCACCAATAAAAACACGGACAGGGACAAGAAAAAAACGGTCCGGTCTCGTTTCAGGTACGGAATCGAGTAGAGCAAGGTCAGCAGAATGAGCCCGCCGATGCTCACGCCGATCAAGCGATTGACATATTCGGTCCAGGTCTTGAGCGGATTGAACTCGGTATCCGCATAGCCGCGCTCGGCGTAGATTTCGTGGTAATTCGGCGGCAGCTGGGATTCGTCGGTAGGCGGGACCCAGCGGCCGAAACAGGTGGGCCAGTCGGGGCAGCCCATGCCCGCACCGGAAGCCCTGACGATGCCGCCGACCAGGATCAGGAAATAAACGGCGGCAATCGTAATCAGACCGATGCGGCGGAATCGTTTGGAAATCGCCGAATCGGCCGCGTTTGAATGAAAAGCGTTCTGGGGACTGAAGTCGGAAGAGACCGTATCGTTCATGGCTGATATTTCGACAAAACTAGGCGTTATGTTTGGAAGATCACGGCTGGCGAGCCGGCGTCGCCGTCAGCGAGCCGGCATTACCGAAAAGGATTCCGAAATGCTGAAACTACGGGTGCGAAAGCTCTCGGATAGGTCCTGATAATACAGCCGAATGCGATAATTTCCGACCGGCAATCGACCGATGTGATAGCTTTGGTAAACCCCGGCGCCTGGAATGGCATATCCGTCCGGTTGAACGTTATAAAGGCAGTGGCCGTAGTGATTGACGACGATCTCGATTTCATTCCCCTTCATCTGTGCGTCGACCCGGTCTTCGTTGCAACCCCGCCGCGGGTAATGAACCAGGATATCCTCATTGGTGCGAGGACTGTTGGGTTCGATAAAAAGAGTCTCGCCCTGCGTTCCGCCCGGCATCCAGGGATACCCTTGGGCCGTTGCTTGGAGAGGAATTAGGATCAACAAAAATGCCGGCATATGGCGGCGAATTCGGAATGATCGCGCCACTCGAAACATGGAAAGAAATCCCCTAGTCATTGCGCATGCCTAAAGCTCGGGTTTCGCGGTAGTAGCTGCTCCCCCATACATACACGTACATCGCACCGCTGACCATGGTAGTCAGGAACACCACCGCGGTCAGGCTCGCGAGGATTATAGGGGGCAACGGCAGAAAGCCGTGGTGCAGGAGCACGATGAACACCAGGAAAAGCTGAAGCAGCGTATTCAGTTTGCTGATCAGCAGCGGTTGCCCGTCGAAAGGCCGCAGCAGGAAGTAATACAACACGGCACCGGTGAAAATCACTACATCGCGTAAAACCACGGTGGCCATAAGCCAGAACGGAATCAATCCCATAAAGCTCAGCACGACATAGGAACAGACCAGTAACAGCTTATCGGCCAAGGGATCGATGTATGAGCCGAGACGGGACTGCCAGTGGAAATGTTTGGCTAGAAAACCGTCCAAAGCATCCGATAAGCCGGCAATGACGAACAGCGTCAGCGCCCAATCGAAGCGTTCTTCCAACATCGAACTGATGACGGGATAGACCAGTAAGATCCGGCAAACCGAGATGATATTGGGTATATGACGTGCTTTCATTCGGCCAATCGGTAGGTTAATCCGGAAAACCGCTGGTCGTCGCTTGCGAAGGGTCTCAACACTCGCCCGAGAGCGAGGGTCTCTTCCAACGACGCTCTTTCGCCGAGTATGTACAGTTTAAACATGGCATGATCGGCCTCCACTCCCATCCACTCCAGCCTTTTGACCTGCGATAGTCCGCTCAGATACGCTGCCGCGCGGTCGATCTGGTCGAGGGACGACAAGCCGACAACCTCCAATTCCAGGGTCGTTTCCTGGGTGGTGCGCGGAATAAATCGTTCGGCCAAACGGGTATAGACTCCTGATGAGCCCGACCGTAGCGCTTCCCGGAGATCAGGGAAGCGTCCTTGCCAAGTTTGATCGAGATTCAGAAGGTAAAGCCGCCAAATCGCTTCCCAGTCGCCTTCGGGTCTGTGCGACAAGCGTCCGACGAGTACCGCATCGGTTTCGTAGCGGGCGGAGGCTTGTCGGACCCGCTCTGCGTTGCCGGTTTCCAAATCGTTCGGGCTCACGCCTTGTTGGTCGGTCAGATCCCACAAGGGGACCGTCACGGGCAATCCGTTTTCCTCGGCTGCGGCACGAAGAGAGCGATCGATTTCCGGCATTTGTTCGGGCACGAAGATCGATTTTTCCGAATTATCCATAATCGAAAGCCATACGAGTACCTCGGGCCGCTGTTCCCCCCAAGGGGTGATGCCCCGTTCGCGCAACGTGTCTTTGAGGCGAGACGAATCGAAATCCACGCGCAAATAGTCGAGCGGCGTATCGGCGTCCGATTTTGTCGTATATTCGTATTGCAGAACGAAGCGGTCGGGTTTTTCCAGCATGGACCGGATGGCCTTGGACTGTAAAACATCAGTCCTGATCAATCGCTTGAGAACTTGCTCCAGAGCCCTACGGATGTCTTCGTTGCGTGTCGACTCATCCTTGCTCTGTACGGCGACATCCGTTCGATACAAACCTTTCACTTCGGCGGCTATAACGTTCGAACAAACCGTTATGAGCCACAAGCTGACTAGGGCGACGAGGCGCACGAAGATCCTCCCGCAGGTTGGCGAAGAGCGTTGTACAATATCACAATCCCTTTAAGCAGCTAAAACACTCTATGCCGGTTCAGCTAAAGCTGGTATTGGTTGAACATATACCGGTTTCTGGCCCATTAGAGTTCTTTTTTCCGAATTGATTTCCCGGAGATTCAGCTTGACCGATACCAAACCCGCATCTCTTGACTATAAAAGCGCCGGTGTCGATATCGAGGCCGGTAATACGCTCGTCGAGCGGATTAAACCGGTTGCCGCCAAGACCCGGATTCCCGGGGTGCTAGCGGGGCTCGGCGGATTCGGCTCGCTGTTCGAGCTTCCGGCAGGCCGTTACAGGCAGCCGGTTTTGGTAGCCGGCACCGACGGGGTGGGCACGAAACTAAAGTTGGCCATCGACACCGGACGTCACGCCGGCGTTGGCGTCGATTTGGTCGCGATGTGTGTCAACGATATCGTCGTTCAGGGCGCTGAACCCCTGTTTTTTCTCGATTATTACGCCACCGGCAAATTGGATGTGGATGTCGCCGCCGCGGTGATCCAAGGGATCGGCAGGGGCTGCGAATTGGCCGGGTGCGCTCTGGTGGGCGGTGAAACGGCGGAAATGCCGGGAATGTACGGCAAAGGCGATTACGATTTGGCCGGCTTCTGCGTCGGTATCGTGGAAAAGGGCGAGATTCTCGACGGAAGCCTCATTCGTCCGGGCGACAGACTGCTCGGACTGGCGTCTTCCGGTCCGCACTCCAACGGCTATTCCTTGATCCGCAAAATCGTGGAGCGCGAAGGCTGCCGCTTGGAGGAGTCGCTGGACGGAAAGCCCTTGGGCGAATGGTTGCTTGAGCCGACCCGAATCTACGTAAAATCGTTGCTGCAGATCATGCGTCAAGTCCGGGTTCATGCGCTGGCCCACATCACCGGCGGCGGAATCACGGAAAACCTGCCGCGGGTTCTGCCGCAAGGTTCGGAGGCGGTGATCAACCTGAACGCTTGGCAAAGACCGGCCATCTTCCGCTGGTTACAGGAGAAAGGCGGGGTAGAGGACAGCGAGATGCTGCGCACGTTCAACTGCGGCATCGGTATGGTCGTATGCGTTGGAGCGGAAGACGAGGAGAAAGCCCGAGAATTGCTGACAGCTGCCGGCGAAACCGTGTTTACCATCGGCGAGATCGCATCTGCTGATGGCGGCCCCTGGGTCAGGTACTTTCAGCCGTAATACGCCTTAATTCTATCGTTCGAGAAGGTTTATGGAACTCAGTGTCGTCGTGCCGGTTCATAACGAGGAGGACAACGTTCAACCGCTGATCGCCGAAATCGATCAAGCCTTGATCAATGCGGGACATTACGAAATGATTTTTGTGGACGACGGCAGCACCGATGGTACCCAAGCTAGCCTTAGCGGTTTGCGAGCGCAGTACCCGCGGCTCCGCGTTCTGTATCATCGGCGCTGCTGCGGCCAAAGCACAGCCTTATTGACCGGGATTCGCGCGGCCAGAGGGCGAATCATCGCAACCTTGGATGGCGACGGACAAAATAATCCCGCCGATATTCCCAAGTTGATCTCCGCCTTGAAGGAGTTGGACCAGGATAGGGCGAACGCCATGGTGGCGGGATTTCGCAAGCGCCGCAAGGATACCGGCTGGCGGCGGTTTTCCTCCAAAATTGCCAATGCCGTGCGCGGTTCACTGCTCGGGGATAACACGCCGGATACCGGGTGTGGGCTGAAGGTCTTCTCGCGGGAGCTGTTTCTTTCCCTGCCGTACTTCGACCATATGCATCGTTTTTTGCCCGCGCTCGTTCAGCGGGCCGGCGGAAAAATCGCGTCGGTTGAAGTCGATCACCGGGCCCGGTTGCGGGGCGTGTCCAAATATGGGACATGGCACCGGTTATGGGTAGGCATCGTAGACCTTTTCGGGGTAATGTGGCTGCAACAGCGTGCGCACCTTCCGGAAGTGGAGGAAGTCGCGGGCGGTTAGCGTCTTTATCTCCCGCACCAGATGGCGTAAGTTTTTAGGTTTAACTCATACAAAAACAAAGGAAAAACAATATGCGATTGAATCCCGTCTTGCTTGCAACCGCCGTTCTTTCCGCCGCCGCTTGGGCCGGCGCGATCCATGCCGACGAACCGAAGATGCCGCCCCGCCAGGTGCTTTTGGAGAAATCCGTTGAGCTAGCATCCAACAAGGTGAACTCGCGGGTCATTCGGATAATCTTCCCCCAGGGCTACAAGACTCCCCTGCATACCCACGAAGGTCCCGGACCGCGTTATGTCGTGAAGGGCAAGGTAAAAATCGAGGAAGGCGGCCAGGTGCACGAATACGGGCCCGGCGAGGTATTTTGGGAGTCCGGACAATGGATGACGGCAGAAAATGTCGGGGAAGGCGAGGCCGAGGTCATCATCGTCGAATTAGCGGCTCCTAAGTAAGCACGGGGTTTACCTGTGGGAAACAGGACTATTCGATAAGCGAACGTCAGGGACGGCGCAACGGCAGCTATTTTTGATTCGCGCCGCCTTGTTTTTCGATCTGTGAGGGCGTTTCCGCTTCCGAACCTGCGCTCATCGGCGGACGTGTCAGCCAGCCATGAATGTGGTTGACGAGAAAGCCTCCGACGTCTTGCCATCCGTTGTCAGGCTCATTAAGAACCAGTTGCCGGTAAGACGAATTGCCTTTCATGGCGGCTCGCTTCCGTGAAGCTTCTTCGCCAATCGGGGCCGTTATTCGGTTGCTCAGAATTTCAAGTATCGGCAACCGGATCGTGTTCAGGCTACCGGGGGAGACCGGCGGTGGATCGAGATCCCGGGTGGATGCCGGGTCGATCAGCACGACGGACTTTACGGCTTGATCGGGCGGCTGGGCGAAATAGCTCAATGCCGCCCATGCGCCGGTATCGTGGGCAAGCAAGGCGATGTTCCCGATGTTTTTCTGCTTGAGAAACGCCACGCCGGATTGCAGCCTCGCGATCGCTTCTGAGAGAAGGGCGGCATGACCCTGCAGATCGTCGGGTTCGGAAACCGGCATGGCCAAAGACAGACTGTTCCAACCATGCTCCGGCAGACTCTGTCGGAGCGGACGAACAACATCGGCCGCATCCTGGTTCGAATGTCTCCCGTGCAGCAGTATTACGCCGCCGCGTATGTCTTTCGATACCGCCTCTCGATAGAGTCCCTGAAATTTGAGACCGGACGCTTCCAGCCAGATCACCTCGTCCGGGTTCGTGCGAATCCTGATCTCCTCGGCGATTTGGCGCTCTCGATGCACATCCGTCGCCAGCGTCTCACCACCCGTAAGACAGGCCAAAATCGAGATTACCAAAATTTGTTTACAAAGGCGTTTTTGGAACACAAGTTGTTTCCTTGAAAGGGCAAAAGCATCTGCGGCGTTCTCCGGTCCGGCGAATTTGATTGGTGTAAACTGGCCGGAGATACGTCTAGGCCGCAGCTAAAGCGCTGCAAATGCGAACCTCGCTTATCGTTCTTCAGTTTACCGGAGCGTCACCTATGGAAACACTCTCTGAGACTATCGATGGTCTTCCCAATATCTGCGGGTCGGAATCTTTGATCGCGCAGGCGATTCGAGACCGGCCGAACACGGTATTCAAGGATACGAGTCCGATCGGCTTCGGCCGGATCAGGAGTGCCGCCGCGATTGCGCTGCACATGCATCAGCCGTTGATTCCGGCTGGTGGCGGCGATCTGCACACCGCCAAGATCGTCAGCAATCTCAAGCACATGATGGAGAACCAGCATATCGGCGATAACCATAACGCCCCGGCTTTCCACTGGTGCTACAAGCGCCTGGGCGAGTTCGTGCCGCAACTGATTCAGGAGGGCAAGGAACCGCGGGTGATGCTCGAATACTCGGGCACGTTGTTCTACGGCCTCCGCGAGATGGGGCTGCACGACGTACTCGACAACCTCAAAACCATCACCTGCAATCCGGATTACCGCCGTGCCGTCGAATGGCTGGGCGCGCCGTGGGGCCATGCGGTCGCGCCGTCGACGCCGGCCCAGGATTACCGCCTGCACGTCAGAGCCTGGCAACACCATTTTGCCGCCATTTTCGGTACCGAAGCCTTGGGTCGGGTGCGGGGCTTCTCGCCTTCGGAAATGGCGCTGCCGAATCATCCGGATGTCGCCTACGAATTCGTGAAGACGCTCAGGGATTGCGGTTACACCTGGGTTCTGGTCCAGGAGCATACCGTCGAGCGCCCCGAGAACGGCTGGGGACCGGAGCACAAACATTTGCCGCATCGGCTGGTCTGCACCAATTCGGAGGGCGAAAGCGTCAGCATCATCGCGATCATCAAGACCCAGGGCAGCGACACCAAGCTGGTGGCGCAGATGCAGCCGTACTACGAGGCCAAGAGCCTATCCCGCTGGGAGTTGGCCGGGAAATCGGTTCCGCCTCTGGTTACCCAGATTGCCGACGGCGAGAACGGCGGCGTGATGATGAACGAATTTCCGCCGAAATTCATGGAAGTCGTCCGCGAGGCTAGCGGGTCGGAGACGCCGCTCATGAATGTGACTGAATATCTCGAATTCTTGGCTGAAATGGGTATCCGAGAAAGCGATTACCCGGTGGTCCAGCCGTTGTTCCAAAAGCTGATCTGGGATCGTTTCAAACCCGGCGACGGCGCCGAGAAGCTGGAAAAGGCCATCGAGGAGATCAAGAAAGAGGATCACCGGTTCCACATGGACGGCGGGAGCTGGACCAGCGATATCTCCTGGGTGAAAGGCTATGAGAACGTATTGGGCCCCATGGAAGAAGCCAGCGCGCTGTTTTACGAGAAAGTCCTCAAAAAAGGCGCACCGACCGACGATCCGCGGTATCGGAACGCGCTGTTCCATTTGATGACGGCCCAAACCAGTTGCTACCGGTACTGGGGGCAAGGGCTGTGGACGGATTACGGCAGAGAGATTTGCCGGCGGACGGTGGAGATCGTGAATAGCGATTTCTGACGGAGTCTTGCGGGAGACGAAAAAAGCGGGCGATGAAGCCCGCTTTTTGTTTGACTTGAAAGGTCGTCAGGCAGCGCGCGGTTCCATCCTGCGGATTATCTCTTTGATCTCCTCGCCGGAGACCACTTCCCGTTCCTGCAATATCTTGGCGATTTCATCCAGGGTCGTGCGCCGCTCCATGAGAATTTCCCGCGCCCGGCGTTGTCCTTCCTCGACCAGTTCCCTGACTTCCGAGTCGATCAGTTGCGCGGTCTCTTCGCTGAAGTTCCGCTCCTCGGTTCCTTCGATATTGAGATACGCGAGTTGCTGCCTCTTTCCGTAGGTGAGGGGGCCGAGTTTCTCGCTCATGCCCAATTGGCAAACCATGACCCTTGCGATTTCGCTGGCTTTCTCCAGGTCGTTGTGAGTGCCGCTGGACATATTGCCGAACACCAATTCTTCGGCCATGCGTCCCCCGAGCAGAATGGCGATCTGATCGCGGAGTTCGTCTTCGGTGGAGAGGAATTTCTCCTCGATGGGCAATTGCAGGGTGAAGCCCAAAGCGGCAGCACCGCGGGGAATGATGGAGACCTTGTGTACGGGTTCTCCGGTCGGAATGATCTCGGCCACCAGGGCATGGCCGGACTCGTGATAAGCCACCCTGCGTTTCTCTTGCTCGTTAAGCGTACGGCTCTTTTTCTCGGGACCCGCGATGATGCGGTCAATCGCTGCTTCGAAATCCTGCATGCCGACCGCGTTCCGGTTCTCGCGCACGGCGATGATGGCGGCTTCGTTGCAGATGTTGGCGAGGTCGGCGCCCACCAGCCCAGGCGTACGCTGGGCGACGACGCGAAGATTCACGTCCGGACCCAGTTTGACGTTACGGGCATGCAGTTGGAGAATGGCCACGCGGTCGTCGAGACCCGGTTTGTCGACCACGATTTGCCGGTCGAAACGTCCTGCGCGTAGGAGTGCCCTATCCAGGATTTCCGGGCGATTCGTGGCCGCCATGACCACCACCCCGACGGAGGGATCGAAGCCGTCCATTTCCGTAAGCAATTGATTCAATGTCTGTTCCCGCTCGTCATGACCGCCCATCACGACCGGCCCGCCGCGGGACCGCCCGATGGCGTCGAGCTCGTCGATGAAGATCATGCACGGCGCTTTCTGCCGGGCCTGTTCGAACATGTCTCGCACCCGCGCCGCACCCACGCCGACGAACATCTCGATGAATTCGGAGCCGCTGATATTGAAGAACGGCACGCCCGCTTCGCCGGCCACCGCCCGGGCCAACAAGGTCTTGCCCGTGCCGGGCGCGCCGACCAGAAGAACGCCTTTCGGCATGCGGCCGCCCAGCCGCTGGATACGGGCTGGATTACGGAGGAATTCAATGGTTTCCTTGAGTTCCTGCTTGGCTTCCTCGGCGCCCGCCACGTCCTGGAACGTGACCTTGACCGACGAGTCGGCGTTGATGCGGACCCGGTTGCGGCCGATGCTCAAAAAACCGCGTCCGCCGGTCACGCGGCGCGCCATCCAGGTCCAGAGCGCGAACAGAATGCCGATGGGCAGCAGCCAATTGAAGATGAAGTTGCCCAACCAGTTATTGGTGTAGCGAACGGTGTATTTGACGCCTTTCTCTTCCAGGGTTTTGGCCAGATCCTGATTCCACAACGGCACGGTGATGAAACGCCGTCGTTCTTCCCCGGGAGCCTGAGGTTTCACGTATCCGGTGATCACCTGATCCATCACCACGACATCCTCGACTTGCTGTTCCTGCACGTAGTTCAGAAATTCGCTGTAGGGAATTTCATCCTGGCGTACTTCCTGATAACCCTGCCAAAAATACAAAGTAGCGATGATCAGCAGGAGGTAGAGCCACAAGTTGGTGCGCCGCCGCCGCACGTCCTGATCGGCGCCGCGCGGATTGATTTCGACATCGGGTTTTTCGATGACACCTGCGTTTCGCAAATTTTCCGTGAGTCTTTTCCAAAGCCCCTGAACACCTTTACCGAGGGAATCGAGCAAGGAATTTTGCGAGCCTTTGTTCATATCGTTCTCCGGAAGGGATCACGGTTGGCCAAGACAATGTTTTGACAGAAGGTACTCGACGGCTTCTAGGGAATGGCAATAGCCGCGAATATCCATTTCGAACTCAAGGGGAGTCTATTGGTTCCGCGGGCTGTCGTAAACGCATTAGATTCGGAGGAGTAGGCACGGTGCAGGGAGCGTGCTCGCCATCCGTGGTTACGTCACGATCAGCGTTCCGGTTCGTTGGCTGCGGAATCGGTTCCGGCGTTCGGACGCAGCCAGTGATTGACCAGAGCGAGATCCTCAGGGCTTAAGGTGCTGGCCGCCTGTTTGAGCGCTAGGCTGTTGACGATGTAGTCATAGCGCGCTCGGGCATAATCGCGTTTCGCCCGAAACAGGTTGCGCTGTTCGGTCAGAACGTCGACCATCGTTCGGGTGCCGACTTCCAGGCCGGCCTCGCTCGCTTCCACGGCGCTTTGCGAAGACACCACGGCCGCTTGAAGCGCTTCCACCTGACTGATGGAGGACAGGATGCCCCGGTAAGCGTCCTTCACTTGGCGCTTGATGGAGCGGCGTACGCCGTCCAGATTTTCCTGGGCCGCCTCGTATTCGTGCCGGGCCTGGCGCACCCGCGAATTGACGCCGCCGCCCGCGAACATGGGCACATTGACTTGCATCCCGATCACCTGATATTCGGTGGATATGCCCTGCGGCCGATTGGTGTCGGTGAATCCCGCGGAGCCGACAAGATCCATGGAAGGGAGATGGCCGGAAAACTGGAGGTCGATGTCCTTTTTCGCCACGAGACTCCGGTTCTCGGCGGCGATGATGCCGAAATTGCCTTGCTGGGCCAGATTGCTCCAGTCCTCGATGCTCTCGGGTTCGGGGCCTTTTAACGGGATATCTTCGATCAGTGTGGCCAACGCTGCGTCGAAGTCGCCGATGATTTCCTGGAGCGCTTCCCTCGCGTTGTCCACCTGGTTTTCGGCCTGGATGACATTGGCCCGGGCCTGATCGTAGCCGGCCTGGGCCTCGTGCACGTCGGTAATGGCGGTCAGTCCCACCTCGAACCGTGCCTTGGCTTGTTCGAGCTGGCGCTCGATGGCGCGCTGCTCGGCCAGCGCGAACTCGCGGCTGTCCTGGGCGAACAGGACGTCGAAATAGGCGCGTGCGGTGCGCAGCATCAGGTTTTGCTGTTCCGCGGCGTAATTGGCTTCGGCCTCGGCGACGTGATTGTCCGCCTGGCTGAGCTGCACCCAGTATTCGTGACGATAGATCGGCTGGGTCAGGTTGATGCTGGCGGCGCTGTCCCAGAAGCCGACGTTCCGGGCCCCGGCGATAAAGACCAGCTGCGCCTGCTGGAATTTCGAGAGCACGGAATTGCGGTTGAGTTCGCCGGTGATCGACAGGGTGGGCAAGAGGCGGGCGACGCTTTGCGGCTTGGCTTCCAGAACGGCGTTGCGCGTGGCTTCCGCCTCGCGCAGCCGGGGATCGCGCTGCAGCGCTAGTTCGAGGGTTTGCAGAAGATCCTGCGCATGCGCGCCTGCCGTCGCGATCAACAATAGAGCGAGCAAGATGCTTTTTTTCATTTTTAGTCCGATACCGGCCGATCCAGCCAATAAGTATACGCGTGTGATAACGCTCCCTTTTGAACCGGTGTTATTCCATTTTTCAATCTATAGTGCATTAATAATCCAAGACCAGGCGGTGATGGAATAGACGCGTGCGGGATCGTTTTCGAGATCCCGCACGGCGTGCTCCAAGTGGTCTTCCAAAGCATCAAGGCTGTCAAAGACCCGGTTGTGAAAAGACTTCTCCCGCAATTCGTCCCAGAGATGCTCGACCGGATTCAGTTCGGGGGCGTACGGGGGCAATGGCAATAGCCGGAGATTGGACGGCAGCGGAAATTGCCCGCTCTTGTGCCACCCGGCCCCATCCACCACCATCACGATCCGTTCGTTTGGATAGCGCGAAGCGATTTCCTCCAGAAACAGGTGCATGCAAGCCCCATTCACATGCGGCAAAATCAAACTATCCAAGCGCCCATCCCGGGGCGAGACCGCCGCATAGGCATAGGTATAGTCCTGGGTGATCATGGCCTTCACGAGAGGACGGAACGGTTTGGGACACCAACAGCGCCGAGTATCCGCAATCCGCCCGAACCGGGCTTCGTCCTGGAACATCAACCGGATGGGGCCGATGCCTTCGAACCCTTGGACGACCTCGGCGAGTGTCTTGGGGAGTTTTTTTTCCACTCATCCTGAGCTGCTGGGTCCGCTTTCGGATGACGCTTGTCCGGCGCCAACTTGCGCCAGCCCTGCCGGTGCAGCATCCGATAGAC
>NZ_DASPLO010000019.1:0-35447 GCF_035627495.1 Methylocaldum sp. | reverse complement strand
AATATGGAAAAATTGCATCTTATGGCAGAAGCCTTGATCAAGTACGAGACTATTGATCGTTTCCAAATTGACGACATCATGGATGGTAAGGTTCCGCGTCCACCGCAAAGCTGGGGTGAAGCGCCTCCGAGTGGCGGTGCTGCGGGCTTGGGGGCGAAGGAGACATCCAAGGGCAAGGGAACTTTCGGCAAGATTGCCGAACAATACTGAAGTCCAATTCTGGCTGGACAGCTGGTTTAAGCTAAGGTATCCAACGGCCGGTCGTATTTAACGACAGTAGCAGTTTTCAAACATGTTAAATCTGAGGCACCTCGATTTCACCATGCTGCTGGCCTTCGATCTGTTGATGCAGGAACTCAACGTTTCACGGGCCGCCGAAAAGATGTTTATTACCCAGTCGGCTATGAGCCAAATCCTGCAGCGGCTTCGGCAACAGTTCGACGATCCTTTGCTAGTGAGGACACCGACGGGCATGAAGCCCACGGAACGCGCCTCGGCATTGCTCGAGCCCGTCCGCTCGGTCCTGCGAAACGCGGAACATATCCTCAAGTCGCCGGCTCAATTCGATCCTGCTACGAGCCACGAACGATTCATCCTGGCCGGATCGGACTATGTCGAGTTTCTTGTCTTGCCCCGCCTGATCGAGCGGGTGTGCAACCTCGCTCCTCGGATCGAGATTCATGTGCAACGGCCAGACACTGGTTCGCTCGAGGCCCGGTTGCAGAATCAGGAGATCGATTTGATTTTAGGCTTTCAGGCGATGTTGAAGCTGCCGGCGCATCTGAATTGGGTGCGGCTTTTCGATGACACTATAGTTTGCATCGCCCGCCGTGACTATGCTGGTGTTGAAGATGAAATCACTCTGGAGGAATACCTACAAAGGAATCAGTTGCTGATCTCCTCTTGCGATCTGAATGCACAGATTGTCGAACGCTGGCTAATGAAACAGGGTTTGGAGAGACGAGTCGCCGTGGTCGTGCCGAATTTTCTCTCGGCTCCTTTTACCGTCGCAACGACGGACCTCTTGCTTTCGTTACCCCGGCGAATCGCTGAAGCTTGTATCAAGTCCTCGCCATTGAAACTCGTCCAGGTCCCCTTCGGTCTGCCGGCCTATGACTTCGTCGTGGCTTGGCACCCATTGAGAGATAAAGATCCTGCTCATCAATGGTTAAGGGAACAGATCCTCGAGGTCAGTCGGGAAATTGATCTGTGCCCCCTAGATCAGTGGGATTAGGATCGGTCTCCTGGCTCCCGGGAGACCGGGGACTCTGGCGGAATCCAGGCTGGCACGGCTCCGGTCGATCTTATTCGGATAGTGTACATCAGCCGGTCAAACTCACGAACAAGGCCGGCAAGCGCTCCGGCAATCGCTGCACATGATCGACGACAGTGTAGCGATTCGGGCCGAAGATTCTGGATACATATTCGTCGGCTTCGGGGTCTAGAGTGAGGCAATAGCTCGTCACACCCGCGGTCGCCAGTTCCTCCACCGCCTTCTTGGTATCAAACCGGAGGTATTGCGGATCGCGCTCGTCGATATCCGCCGGCTCGCCGTCCGAAACCAAGAGCAGCAATTTTTTCTGCTGCGGCTGTCTGAGCAGAAACTTTCCGGCATGACGAAGCGCCGCCCCCATCCGCGTCGAGAGCCCACCCTGCATGCCCGCCAGTCGCGCTTTCGCCTTATCGTCGAAGGCTTGATCGAAATCCTTGAAACGGTAGTACTGCACATCGTGCCGTCCATCCGAAGCGAACCCGTGAATGGCAAAGGGATCGCCGATGCCGTCGATGGCCCAAGCCAGCAAGGTGGTCGCCTCCCGCGCAAGCTGAATCACGGCGCGATCCGAGCCTGGCAGGGTCTCGTTGGTCGATTCCGATAGATCGAGAAGCACCAGCACCGCCAAGTCCCGCGTCTTCCGGATGTAGCGGATACTGATGCGCGGGTCTGGCATCTCGCCCATGCGGATGTCGACCATGGCGCGAATGGCGGCGTTAAGGTCGATCTCGTCGCCGTCCTCCTGTCGTCGCTGGCGAATCAAACCCTGTGGTTGCAGGGCGTCGATGATGTGCTTGAGACGACTGGCGATGGGCTTGTACTCAACTAGAATCTGCTCGATCAAGTCCCGATCTCCCCTAGACTGCCGCTTCTCCAGCACCGTCGCCCAATTGGGTCGGTGCAACTGCACCTGGTAATCCCATTCGGGGTAATGATAAGGGTCGCTGACCGGCTCCTTGCCCTCAAGCTCATTGATGGTACAGCCTTCCTGGTCCAGGTAGAACGGCGTCTCCAGCGTCCAGACTTCCTGGGCGTCGTCCCCCGCCAGTTCGCAGTCCACCTCGTTGACCATCTCCATCACCGAGACCTTCCTGCGCACCTGACGTTCACTGGCCGGCACGTATTCCGCTTGATCCCAGCGCTGCTCTGCGAACGCCCAAATGAACCGGTTATCGTCGCGGTACGGGATGTCGATTCCCTCCAGAACCCGCAGCGACGAGACGGCCATACGGTCCTTGATCTTGTTGTAGAGCGTTACGCCCAGATCCCAGCTGATTTGGTTGTCATGGGAACGGGCCGAAAATGCCTCCCAAAACGCCGCTACGGTCTCCCGAATCAGCGCATCGTCGGTTTCGAGCTCCCGATCGAGCAGCGCATGGGCCAAGCGCTCCAGGAACAAAAGAGCGGGATCGCGGCCTTCTCGGCCTTCGGCGGCTGCCTCATGCAGCGGAAGCCAAAGCTGCTGGAGGCCGGGAAACTGGCGTATGGCCAGGTGCTCGACACGCGCGTCTTCCATCAGACCGATCATGAACATCTGCACCGGATTCAGCGCTTCCGCCGAAATGGCCTTCTCGGTGTAGGCTAGATGCGCGGCGGCATGGGCGCTGGCGGCGCGGTATAGCTCCTTCCCCGAAATGCCGCCGTAGTCGTCGAAGGCGTCCGGCAGGTAAATGACCGGAAAATCGATGAACGGCTTGAGACTTTGGCGGCTTTCGTAGTCTCCGGCCGTCGGACGCATGTAAAAATCGCGGCCCCACAACGCGCGCAGGTAAAAGTTCAGCTTGCGCTGGGTATCGACAAACAGCGTGCCGCGCCGCTCTTTCTGTAAAACCGCCACACTGTCAGCGGTTTGCAGGCTGAAGTATTTGGCCAGGTTTTCAAAATCGCGCCCATGCACCTGTGCGCCCCAAAGTGCCCAGCGGCGCAATCCGCCCAGCGTCAACTTCTCGAACAGTTGATCTAGATGCTGGAGCATCGGACGCAGTCCGCGCGGGGCCTTCGCTGACAATTGATGGATCAAGGCCAAATACTGACGCAATAGATCGGCATCGCCGAGCCGGTTGGCCGCCGTGGGCAAGCTGTCGAACAGCACGGCGATCACGCTGCCGCTCACCATCGATGCCAGCTTCATCACGGCGGTAACGACATCGGGGATGATCTCGTCCCCCACCTCCTTGGCGACCAGCGGCATTTCCTGAATATAGGACACGACCAATTCCGTTCCGCGCCCAAGCTCCGAGAGTGCGCGGGCACCTTCGATATAGTTGCGCAGGCCGCCCGGAGACATGACCCGAGCCGCTTCGTGAAAGCTGGCTTCCAGCGTATCCTTGACATGCGGCTCGACCCGCTCCAGGTATTCGCGGTAGTCCTCTAGGTTGATGCTCATGGCTCGCCTCTTTTTCTATTGGCCCGCACCCGGCTTTGCAGCGACTTAGAAGCTGTTTAGAAAAAGGTGGCAACCGCCGCGTCCAGCGTATCCCGCATGTCGGGATCGTCGGTCAAAGGACGCACCAAGGTCATCTGGCACGCCGCCCTGGGTTCAACGCCTTTGGAGATGAGATGTCCGGCGTAAACCAGCAAGCGGGTCGATATGCCTTCGTCCAGACCATGCCCTTTGAGATTGCGGGCGCGATGGGCAATCTGCACCAGCTTCTCGGCGGTCTTCGCGTCCACGCCGGTTTCATGGGACACCACTTCAGATTCCACCTCGGTTTCCGGATAGTTGAAGTCCAGCGCGCCGAAGCGTTGTTTGGTGGATTGCTTCAAATCCTTCAAAAGGTTTTGGTAACCCGGATTGTAGGAGATCACCAACTGGAAATCGGGATGGGCGTTCACCAACTCACCCTTTTTGTCGAGCGGCAAGGTGCGGCGGTGATCGGTCAACGGGTGAATGACCACGGTCGTGTCCTGCCTGGCTTCGACGACTTCGTCCAGATAGCAGATGGCGCCCATGCGCGCAGCGGTGGTCAAGGGACCGTCTTGCCAGCGGGTGCCGGTGGCATCCAGCAGGAAGCGGCCGATCAGGTCGGAGGCAGTCATGTCTTCGTTGCAGGCTACGGTAATCAACGGGCGGTTTAATTTCCAGGCCATGTACTCGACGAACCGGGTCTTGCCGCACCCGGTGGGGCCTTTCAGCATGACCGGCATGCGAGCGGCGTAAGCGGCCTCGAACAGATCGACCTCATCGGCGACCGGGCGGTAGTAGGGTTGTTCTTTGATTAAATACTGTTCGGAATGGGTCATCGGTTAATCCTCTTTCCGGATTTCAACGTATTATCGACTCGATTAGTGTCTCGATAATTTCGTCCGCACGGTCTATCGGCAGCGAAAAGTGCCCCTCGTCCGGATACCTGCAAACCTGTGCCTGCGGGAACGATTCCGCAAGCGCCAGCGTGTGGGACAAGGGCACGGTCACATCCGCCTCGCCATGCCAAAAGATGATCGGCATCCGAATCTGCGCGAGGTCGAATCCCCAATCGTGGGCATACAAGACCATATCCTGCACGGCCCCCTCCGCACCCGGGCGTAACGCTTCGCGCACCGAGGCGCACAGGGCCGATTTGACTTGGGGGCGTGTCAAGGTTGATCGATCGGAAGCGGGACTGCCCACAGTCAGCAGAGACAGCGCCGCTTCCGGTTTCCGGTAAATCAAGCGTCCGATGAACTCCCCGTAAACCAAGCTCAGCAGCCAGCGCGACTTGCGGGCCACACCAAACCCGAACCGCGCCGGCCAACGCATCGCCTGCATTGTTTCCGTACCAGTCAGACGCCCGAGACCGCAGACGATCCCGACTGCCCTCACCCGGTCCGGCAGCCGAGCGGCTAACGCCAATCCGTAAGGCCCACCGCCGGACGTACCCAGCACCGAAAATCGTTCTATGCCGAGATGGTCTGCTAGTTGAACCACATCATCCGCCCAGTCCCCGATGGTTCGCTCCGGCTTCCAATTCGACAAGCCGTATCCGGGACGATCCGGGGCGATAATGCGCACTCGCTGGCGTTCGGCCGCCGCCGCGATGAGAACGCTCTCCAGCCGAGAGGCCGGGAACCCGTGGCAGTAGACGACCGGTGTTCCGGCCGGATCGCCGACTTCGGCGAAGCCGAGCTGGCGCCCGTCTTTGAGCGTCATGGTCTGATTGAGCCGCTCGCTTGAATCCATGTCTTTTCCAATCGTTGGGGCGAGAATCGCCGCTTCAATAAAAAAGCCCCGGCCTGCGTTGGCAGAGCGGGGCTATCGAACCTAACCCAAGCGGGACTTAGACTTTGATCGGGCCCCGGTAGATAACCATGGAGGCGCCTTGCGACTGCTTGTAGTTGTCATAACCGACCAGCCGCACATGATTGTTCGGGTGCGCCTTGTGGCAAGCTTCGGCTTCGGCCAGGATTCTGTCCACATCGGTTTCGCCGAACATCGGCAATTTCCACATGTACCAATAGTGGTCGAAAGCATTTTCCGGCTCGGTGTGCTCGATGGCCGGGTTCCAGCCCTTGCTGACGATATATTCCACCTGTTTCCGAACCTGGGCGGCGTCCATCGCCGGCAAATAGGAGAAGGTTTCGAATTTGCGGCTCGAAACATCGGTCAGGCTGGATTTGTAATCTTGCATTTCGCTCATGGTTGTTCCAATCCTCGTTCAATGATCGCTCACATAACTCCTCTCTCGTTTTAGAGAGAGGGGCATGCTTTTAGGCGATGTCTAACTCGTCAACGGTATCGCTTCAATCCACATCTGATTACTCAAGGGGTTACTTGTGTGCCACATCGAGTTTGTCGACCGTGTCGAACTCGAACTTGATCTCCTTCCAAGTTTCCAATGCAGCCTTGAGTTCCGGGCTGTCTTTCGCCGCGGACGTTAGAATTTCCTTACCTTCCTTTTCAAGCTGACGGCCCTGGTTGCGGGCTTCGACACAGGCTTCCAGAGCGACGCGGTTAGCCGCCGCCCCGGCGGCGTTGCCCCAAGGATGGCCCAGGGTGCCGCCGCCGAATTGCAGCACGGCGTCGTCGCCGAAGATGGAGACCAGCGCCGGCATGTGCCATACGTGGATACCGCCCGACGCGACCGCGAAGACGCCTGGCATGGAGCCCCAATCTTGATCGAAGAAGATTCCGCGGCTGCGGTCTTCTTTGATGTAGCGTTCGCGGAGCAGATCGATCCAGCCCAGCGTGGACGCTCGGTCGCCTTCCAATTTACCGACCACGGTGCCGGTGTGCAGGTGGTCGCCGCCCGACAGTCTCAGGATCTTGGTCAACACGCGGAAATGGATACCGTGGTTCGGGTTACGGTCGATCACAGCGTGCATCGCACGGTGGATATGCAGGAGAACGCCATTGTCGCGGCACCAGTTGGCCAGACCGGTGTTGGCGCAGAATCCCCCGGTAATATAGTCGTGCATGATGATGGGCGCGCCGATTTCTTTGGCGTATTCCGCACGCTTGTACATTTCTTCCGGAGTCGGCGCGGTCACGTTCAAATAGTGGCCTTTACGTTCGCCGGTCTCCATTTCGGCCTTGTTGATGGCTTCCATGACGAAGTCGAAACGCTGCTTCCAGCGCATGAACGGCTGGCTGTTGACGTTCTCGTCGTCCTTGGTGAAGTCCAGACCGCCGCGCAGGCATTCGTAAACAGCGCGGCCGTAGTTCTTCGCGGACAGCCCCAGCTTTGGCTTGATGGTGCAGCCCAAGAGCGGACGGCCGTACTTGTTCATGATGTCGCGCTCGACCTGGATACCGTGGGGCGGACCGCCGCAGGTCATCACATAAGCGATGGGAAAGCGCACGTCTTCCAGACGGAGGCCGCGGACGGCCTTGAAGCCGAACACGTTGCCGACCAGGGAGGTGAAAACGTTTACGACCGACCCTTCCTCGAACAAATCGATCGGATAAGCGATGAAGGCGTAGAACTGCTCGTCGCTGCCCGGAACGTCTTCGATGCGGTACGCACGGCCTTTGTAATAATCGAGATCAGTCAAAAGATCGGTCCACACCGTGGTCCAGGTACCGGTGGACGATTCGGCGGCGACCGCCGCCGCCGCTTCCTCACGAGGAACGCCGGGCTGGGGCGTAATTTTAAAGACGGCCAAGAGATCGGTATCCGCCGGAGTGTAATCCGGCATCCAGTATGTCTCGCGGTATTCTTTTACGCCCGCGTTATAGGTTTTTACAGCCATACTTTCCTCCTACCACGTATGTGGATTGTTCTCAGAAATAGTTACAGGGTCCTTCTTGGACCGCAAATCGTGTTGCCCTTTCACGGCGAGGAACTATAAGCCGTTCCATTCATAAAGAAAATTAAGTTGTTATGATTACCTTAATAAGATTGCCTTATATTAAATTATCAACTTTTGGAGTCCAGACACAATGGACGCTCCAAGCTGAGCGATAGGATAAGCCAAGAGCTTTCGGAGCTCCAAGAAGGATTGTCCTGCCGGAACGCGAGTCGAGATTTTGGTTCGGCAGCCGCGACACGGCACTCTCAAGCATTTGCAAAGCGGGTGATCAGCTCCCGAATCCGATCGCTTTTGTCTCAGCAGCATGACAGAACGTAAACATATGCTAGCAACGGGAACTATGAAGTTTTAACCGCGTCAACACCGTTACACCCTCACACTCGTGATCGGCGTTAGGGACAAACCAGGCCATACCCGGTTTGTGTTTCGCTAGATGAACTAGCCAAACAGGTTTTCAAGGAAAGAATCATGAAACTCACACCGATTTATCTAGGAGCGGCGTTGGCATTTACAGGCCAAGCCCAGGCAGCGTCCTACTTCCTGGATCAAACGAACATTAACCAGGCCCCCTTTACCGACGGAACGAACTACCTAACCGTGATTACCGAGACATCGGGAGACGATATCACCTTTAATGTCGATGCACTGAACGGTCCGGGCGGGCCTTTCGCCGGTAATGAGCTTTCCAACTTCGGCATCCAGGCATTCGGATTTAATGTGGTAAATGCCGGGCCTAGCCCCGGATCTGGCAATATCAGCAACTTACCCAGCGGCTGGACCGTCGATATCAATAGCCAATTAAATGGTTTCGGCGAATTCGACGTGGTCGTGAGCGGGACGGGAAGCAATCGCCAGGAGCCGCTGACCTTCAGCATCACCGGGATCACCGGCGACACGCCCGCCTCCTATCATGGGCCCTCCGGCGGAAATGCGGGGGAAGGAAACGCCTGGTACGCGGCTCACGTGACCGATTTCTCGGGTCCCGGAGAGACCACAAGCGGCTTCTTTGGCGGCGGCAACGGCCCGGGAACGGCTCCCGCGCCTGTCCCTCTTCCCACGGCGGTCTGGCTGTTAGGCTCGGCCATCGCCAGTTTGGGCTTGATCTCGAGACGATCCGGTAAAGCATAGGGACTTAATCCACAGGGATTTTTCCCCTGTAAGCTCTCTTCGAATGCAGCGCCAGCAGTCAGCCAAAATACGCCCCTTTTTTAAAGCCGCCTGCCGGAAATCTCGTCGACTACTGGCTTTTCTTCATTTCCGAAGCAGGCGGCTCGGCTTGCCTCCCTAGTCACCAAATGCAACACTTGGGCTCAAATGCCCAACTGCACCTAAGCACTTCATGTCGGATAGCCATTTAGCCGCTGTCGAAATTCGACCGCGCGACGTCCATCGCTCCACCCTTATCTGGCTGCATGGCCTGGGCGCCGACGGCCATGACTTTGAACCGATCGCGAAGGAACTCGGGTTGCCTGAAAACCTAGGTGTCCGTTTCATATTCCCCCATGGCCCATATCGTGCAATCACGATAAACGGCGGATATAGGATGCGCGCGTGGTACGACATTGTCCGGCAGGACCTGAGCCTATTCCCCGATGAAGCCGGGATACTCGAATCCCGGAGGTCAGTATCCGAAGTGATTGCGCGGGAAATCCAATGTGGCGTTAGTCCCTCGCGCATCATTCTGGCCGGGTTCTCCCAGGGAGGCGTCATTGCATTGGATACGGCGGCGCATTATTCCCACACGCTCGGCGGCGTCATCGCCCTTTCGGCCTATGTGGCCATGCCGGAACACATGCCTCAGGCATCGCATTCGCTGCCCATATTCATGGCGCACGGCACGCAAGATCCGGTTGTTCCGTATGAGTTGGGCAGTAGCAGCTGCGCGTTACTGAAAGCCAAGGGTTATGACGTCGAATGGCATCGCTATCCGATCCAACATTCGGTTTGCAGGGAAGAGATCACGGCGATTCGGGACTGGCTTCTCCGACAGCTTGGCGAGGACTGAAAGCCGCCTGGACAGGGGCTTTCGGGAGTATGATTCTCGGGATTAGAGCAATTCGAAAACGAAACCGCCCACACCACCGCTGGGTTTAGCCAGCAGCAAATGGATTTCGAACGGTTTGCCGACCGGCATCAGCGAGATTTTTTCCCCTTCCGCGAGATATTCCGCAGGCGTGAATATCCGCTCCGCAACGGGACTTCCATTGAGCTCCGTAAGAACCAGCTTCAGATTGGGGAAGATTTGCGGCAAGTTGGATTGGTTCGCGAAAACCAATTGAAATTCCAGGGCTTCGTCGCGATTCGAATCCGGCCGCAAGGCCCGGTCGAAAATCTGGATTCGGCGCACATCTTTGTAAGGCGGCAGAGAGCAATCGATGGTCTTGCAGGCCATATCCAGCCATGGCCGCATCCGCGCATTCTGCACCAGCTTTTCTCCTTCGAAAACGGCCAGCTGAGTGGCCAGGAGAGCCAGCAATCCGAAAACACCCAATCCCCAGAGCCCCCCTTGTATCACTGGAGATGACTCGGCGGCCTCTTTGTCACGGGCGCCCCGGGAAATCCGGTCAATTGGCTTCTCTTTGCTCTCCGTCGCCGATAAATCGTCGACATCCGACTCTTCCAACAGCTCCCGCTCGAACTTTCGGACGAGAACCGCTTCTTGAGCCCCCAAAACCGGGGGTCTGGCTTGAAGTGTCCCCTCCGGAACCGCATCCTTCACGATATGGGCCAAGGACACCAACGCATTGAATACGATATGGCAGTGCTCGCAAAGAGCTTCTCCACGCCCAGCCCGCAGTTGCCCGATGCTGATGCGGTATGCGGTCTTACATTCGGGGCAGCGCGTATACACGATTTAACCTGGGAGTTTAACGCCGGTGAGCAATGCCCATTCCTCACGAAGCACAGGGGGAGAGAAATCAAATCGCGAAGCGTAAGCCGAACGGACAGTCTCAACCTGCGTCGCTAAAATTCCGGACAGGGCCAACCGCCCGCCGGGGCGAACCTTTTCGCCGATATCGGCAGCCAGTTCGATCAACGGGGTAGCCAGAATATTGGCGAGCAGCACGTCAGCCCGAACGGCAGCCAGCTCGCGCGGGTAACCGAGCACCAGACCTGCCTCCACGCTATTTTTGCGCGCATTCTCTTCCGATGCGGTGAGCGCCTGAGGATCGATATCCACGCCGTAGGCCTTCGCCGCTCCTAGTTTCAATGCGGCCACGGCCAGGATACCGGAACCGCAGCCGTAATCGATGACGGTCTTGCCTTCGAGCTCTTGGCCGTCCAGCCATTCGAGACAAAGTGCGGTAGTAGGGTGAGTCCCGGTTCCGAAAGCCAATCCCGGATCAAGCACTACGTTGACGGCCTCGGGCTCAGGAGGCTCGAAGCCCGTCGGACAAATCCAAAGCCGGCGACCGAAGCGCATCGGCTGAAAATGATCCAGCCAGGCCCTCTCCCATACGCGGTCCTCCAAATCCTCGAGTTGGTACTGCAGCACCCTCTTGCCGAATTCCTTCTCGACCGAATTCCGGATCTGGTTGGTATCGGCGTCGGTATCGAATAACCCGATTACTTTGGTCTGCTGCCAAACCGGCGTCTCTCCCGGTTTAGGCTCGAACAAGGGCTGGTCGCCGGCGTCCTCGAAGCTGACGGAAACGGCGCCGAGACTCGCCAAAAGATCGGAAACCGGCTCCGCCGAAGACTTGTCGACCGTAATCGCCAACTGACGCCACATCAGTGTTTCAATCCCAGCTTCTGCTCCAAGTAATGGATGTTCTGCCCACCGGCATTAAAAGCCGCATCGTTGATGATATCGAGCAGCAAAGGAATATTGCACTTGATGCCGCCGATGACCATTTCCTGGAGAGCCATACGCGCACGCGCAATGGCTCCGCTCCGAGTCTCGCCGTGGGCAATGAGCTTGCCGATCATCGAGTCGTAGTAGGGAGGCACCCGATAGCCGTTATAGATATGCGTTTCGACTCGGATACCCGGACCTCCGGGCATGTGGAACTGTTCGATCATGCCGGGACTCGGGATAAAGCTATGAGGATCCTCGGCGTTGATGCGGCACTCTATGGCATGGCCCCGCAGCTTGACGTCTTCCTGCTTGATGGACAATGTCTCGCCGGCGGCAATGCGGAGCTGCTCCTTGACGATGTCGAAGCCCGTCACCATTTCGGTCACCGGATGTTCCACCTGCACGCGGGTATTCATCTCAATGAAATAGAACTGGCCGTCCTGGTAAAGAAATTCGAAGGTCCCGGCTCCCAGATAGCCGATTTCCTCACAAGCTTTGACGCAACGCTCACCCATTTGGCGACGCTGCTCCTCGGTGATACCGGGCGCCGGCGCCTCTTCGACCACTTTCTGATGCCGACGTTGAGTGGAGCAATCGCGCTCGCCCAGATGAATCACATTCCCGTGTGCGTCGGCAATCACCTGAAATTCGATATGCCGCGGATCTTCTAGGAATTTCTCCATATAGACCATGTCGTTGCCGAACGCCGCCGCAGCCTCCCCTCGAGTCAGCGTGATGGCGCTGGGGAGATTGGCCTCGCTGTGGACAACCCGCATGCCGCGTCCGCCACCGCCGCCGGCAGCCTTGATGATGATCGGAAAACCGATCCGGCGGGCAATTTTCAGGTTCTCGTCGTGATTTTCGCCCAGCGGACCGTCCGAGCCCGGCAAGCACGGAATACCGGCTTTTTTCATGGCCTCGATGGCAGAAACCTTATCGCCCATGAGACGGATGGTTTCGGGACGAGGGCCGATAAAAATGAAACCACTTTGGATCACTTTTTCCGCGAAGTCGGCATTTTCCGACAAAAACCCGTAACCGGGATGGATAGCCACCGAATCGGTGACTTCAGCCGAGCTGATAATCGCCGGAACGTTGAGATAACTTTCCTTCGACGGAGCCGGACCGATACACACGGACTCGTCGGCAAGACGCACGTGTTTCAAGTCGCGGTCGGCCTCGGAATGCACAGCCACCGCTTTAATACCGAGTTCGCGGCAAGCACGAAGAATGCGCAGGGCGATTTCGCCCCTGTTGGCGATTAGAACTTTACCGAGCATGAACAGACACCTGGAGGATAGGCCGGGATAATGAGCAACAGCGACGGGCCGTTACTCGATGACGAACAAGGGCTGGTTGTACTCCACCGGTTGGGCGTTTTCTACCAATACCTTGGCGATCACACCGGATTTATCCGCCTCGATCTGATTCAGAATTTTCATCGCCTCGATGATACAGAGCGTATCGCCTGCTTGCACGCGTTGGCCGACCTCCACGAAAGTCTTGGCTCCCGGGGACGGCGAACGGTAAAAAGTTCCCACCATGGGCGATCGGACGATATGTCCGGTCAGTTTATCCGCCGTTGGCTCGACCACCTGCGGCGCCCCGCCGGGCTGTAGCGCTGCGGCTGGCGCAGCGGCCGCCTGCAAAACCTGCACCGGTTGCGGCGCAATGCTGCTGTACCGGCTGATGCGTACCGACTCCTCCCCCTCGTGAATCTCGATTTCCGCAATATCCGACTCTTCAATCATTTCGATGAGTTTTTTTATTTTTCTAATATCCATGTTTTAGCCTGTTTCTAGGATGTGTATGGCGGCAGTCAAGGCGAGCTCATAGCCGAGTGCGCCTAATCCGCAAATGACGCCTCTGGCGATATCGGACAAATACGAATGCTTACGGAATGGCTCCCGTGCGTGAACGTTGGATAAATGGACCTCAATAAAGGGAATACGGGTTGCAAGAAACGCGTCTCGAAGCGCAATGCTGGTATGCGTATAAGCTCCCGGATTAATGAGTATGAAGTCGACGGACTCCCTGAATGCCTGGTGAATACGGTCGATAAGCTCGTGCTCGGCATTGCTTTGAAAAAAATCTAGGCGGTGGCCAAGAGCTTGCGCCTTGGAATCGAGAGCGGTCTCGATATCTCTCAGCGTTTGACTGCCATATAGTCCGGGCTCGCGAAATCCAAGCAGATTGAGATTCGGACCGTTGAGCACAAGGATGTTTGCCATATTACGAAAGCAGACTTGTTTCCGATTACCGCGAAAGCCGAAAAACCGCGGCTATTTTGCCGAAACGAGCAAAATCTGTCCACAAATGAAGGATTTCGCTTACATTCGACGCAGTTAGTGCGATTTGGAGGATACGTCAACACGGAATAGAGATTCGACAACCTTCATGAGCTGTTCTCTCGAGAACGGCCCGGTATGCACGTCAACCAACTGTCCGTTGCGATCGAAAACGGCTGAAAACGGCAAGGCGTTAAGTCGATTTCCGAGGCTCTCCGCCCAAGCGACAGCACTTTCATCACCCAGTAAGATCGGATAATTGACCGGGGTCTCTTTCAAAAACTCCTGGACGGCTTCCGACTCGTCTATGGCAACCCCGATAAATTGGACCCCTTTTTCCCCAAGCTCCGTCTGCAGCCGGACAAACTCAGGCATCTCCTCCCGGCAGGGTGGACACCAAGTCGCCCAGAAATTGAGTACGATGACATTACCTTTCCACTCGGCAATGTCGTGCGGATTGCCATCGAGGTCCCTAAGCGTCACCTGCTCCGGGGTTTCCGCATTGCGGGAGACGGTCGGCCCGGTATCCAGCCAGTGCTGAGCGAAAATGCCCAAAAGAAGAGCGGCCAGTGCGAGCAATCCATATAAAAGTTTCAACGACTTCACCGCAATACCTTTTGCAAATGCCCTAAAAACTCATCCGCATTCATATAGCCGACCACACGGAACGATTTTCGCTCCTCCTTATCCGGCCCAAAAAAGAGCGTTGCCGGCGGCCCGATAAGACCAAAGCTTTTCAACAGCGCCTGATCGTCCGCGGAATTTTGCGTGACATCGGCCTGGAGCATCACCACATTGCCGAGCGCACCTTGCACTTTAGGGTTGGCGAAGGTATAGCGCTCCATCTCCTTGCAGGAGATGCACCAGTCGGCATAGAAATCCAGCATGACCCACTGCCCGTTAGCCTCCGCCTTGGCCACTTCCTTGTGCAGATCGTCGATACTTTTGACCTTTTGGAAAGCCACCGACTGCGGCGCCGCCTTGGCCGTCGTCGCATACATCCCGCGCAAAGGCTGTAGCGGATCGGTGCTGTCCGAGGCCACGCCGATCAACAACAGCACACCGTAAGCCAGCATGACGATGCCTACGCCCTTCCACAGCCTGCGCCAGCCGGAAACAGGGTGAGGCAAAGCATCCAGGGCGCCGAGATAGATGGCTGGAATAATCAGCAGCAGCGCCCACAGGAACATGGATGCGGCGGCGGGAAGAATGCGCTCGAGCAGCCAAACCGCTATCGCCAAGAGGCCCACGCCGAAAGCGGCCTTTACCGAGTTCATCCAGATTCCGGCCTTGGGCAGCAACTTCCCCGCCGAGGCGCCGATGACCAGCAAGGGAACCCCCATGCCGAAACCGAGGGCGAACAAAGCCAGCCCGCCGAGCACGGCGTCGCCGGTCTGGCCGATATAGATCAGCGCGCCCGCCAGAGGCGCCGCGACGCAGGGCCCCACGATCAAGGCGGAGAGTACCCCCATTACCGCCGCTCCCGCCAGGGTTCCGCCGTGTTGCCGGTTGCTGAGCGAAACGACGCGGGATTGGATGAACTCCGGTACCTGCAGCGTATAAACGCCGAACATGGACAGAGCCAGCAGCACGAACAGAGCGCTGAACGCAACGATCACCTTGGGCTCCTGAAAGAGCACCTGGATATTGCTGCCGAAAAGACCCGCCAATACGCCGAAAACCGTGTAGGCCAGCGCTGACGCCAACACATAGCTGAGGGACAGCATGAAGGCCCGCCCCGTCGTGATCGTGTGGCCATGCCCGACGATGATGCCGGACAAAATCGGGATCATCGGGAAAATACAGGGCGTGAACGCCAAAAGCAGCCCGAAGCCCAGAAAACTGAGAACCGTCGCCCACATGGAGTCGCTTTGCAGCGCCGAGGCGATCCGATCCTGCTCGGACACCGGATCTCCCTTGCCCAGCGTCGCCGCAACCTCCCCGGCGCTGCGGACCGGCAAGTCCAGACTCGCGGTTTTCTGCATCGGCGGGTAACACACCCCCTTCTCCGCGCAGCCCTGATAATTCGCCTGCAATTGAATATTGACCGGCTGACCATCAGCGCGCGACAACGGAACGGCGAAACCGACGTCCCGGTGGAACACCTCCACCGCCCCGAACTCCTCGTCGTGCTTGGGCTCGCCGCGAGGAATCTCATAGCTCCCGAGTTTGACGCCGGCCGCGTCAACCAATGTGAGCTTGAATTTCTCCCGGTAGAGATAATAGCCCTCGGCAATCTGCCAGTTCACCCACAATGTATCGGCATCCTTGACCTCGGCGAAAAAACGGAACGCCTCATCCGGCGGCAGCAAATCGACGGGCTCGGTTTTGACGCCCAGCGATTTGAAGGCTTCGGCCAATTTTCCGAGCGAATTGGTCTTTGACCCGCTTGCGCCATTTGCCGGCCACTGTACATTCACCGTCTGCTTATACGGCGGATAGCACACCCCGGCATCGGCACAGCCTTGCGACGTAACCTCCAAAGCCAGGGTATCGACGGCGCCGTCACGTCGCGTGAGGGGAAGGCGGATATCCGCGTGCCCGCGATAAATCTCCATCTCGCCGAAAAACTCGTCGTGCTTGGTCTCGCCCCTCGGAAAGACCGGCTCACCCAAGTCGATGCCCGATGTCTTGGAGGTGAACTTGAATTTTTGCCGATACAGATAATAGTCATCGGCAATGTCGAATCCGACCACAGCCGCATCGCCTTCCGTTTTTGCCGATATTCGGAAAGCCTGTTCAGGCGGCAAAAGCTCTTCGCTACTGATGGCCCAAACCGTACCCGTCCAAATCGACAAAAGGGCAAGCAACAGCCCTAAAACCCGCTCGCGGAACTGCGGCATAGCAAAATCACTCTTTAAGAAGAAGGTAAGGATGTGGACCCTAGTCCGGGAGAAACCGCCCAGGCAGGCCGTCAGGTCTTGGGATGTAGCCATTTGCTTATCCATTCAAGATATGCGGTCGAACCGTGCAGTATAGGGACCGCAATGATTTCGGGAAGTTCGTAGGGGTGTTTCTCGCGAATAGAAGCTTCCAATGCTTCGAAAGAAGCCGTTTCGGTCTTTATCAGGAGGAGATGCTCCTGCGCCGTCTCTATCTTGCCTTCCCAAGGATAAATGGACGTGAGTCCGGGGACGATGCCGGCACAGGTGGCCAGTCGTTCGGCAACCAAGGCAGTGGCCAGCTTCTCCGCGGTTTCCGCATCCGGGCAGGTACACAAAACTAGACAGTGTTCGGTAGACATGGCAAAAAGCACAGAATTAACGGGAATTCTAAACGTATGAGGACTCAATGAACATCAGTCAATGGCTATTGCTCGCCCTATTGAGCTTGCCTATCGTAGAAATTTATTTACTCATCAAGCTCATCGGTTCGTTGGGTTTCTTCCCGACGCTGTTCCTGCTGCTAGGCGCCGCGGCGCTCGGCACGTTTCTATTGCGGGTGCAGGGTTGGTCCACCTGGTTCCGTGTTCAACAGGCCTTGGCGCGAGGTGAATTGCCGGCTCGCGAGATGATCGAAGGCGGCTTGGTAGCCGCTGGAGGCTTGCTGCTGTTGATACCCGGCTTTATCAGCGATCTGTTGGCCCTGCTCTGCCTATTGCCGGCAACCCGGAAACGAATCGCGCAACGCATTCTCGAAAGCAGCGTTTCGCGCCCCGCCGGAACGGCAACACACGAGACTCGGCGGACGATAGAGGGCGAATTCAAGCGTGAGGACTGAAGCAGACGCCTAAACGGGGTGCAAGCAAAGGCGAGCAAATTATTGAATTCACGCCGCAAAAGACCGGCGTCATTGCCTAGATCTGGGGGGTGGAAATGATTCCGGGGTCATTTGTGGTTTAGGACAATCCGGCCTAGACCAAACCGAATCTGACGTAATCGCATTCAGCGTCACCGAACTCGACGATCGACGGAGAGGCGATTATCGAGTTCGGTGTGCCGAAAGCGGAGTGGTCATTTCAAGCTAAGGCGTTCCTTCGGCGAAACGATACTGCCTGCGATATCCAAATCGATTTTCATCCTCTTTGCCGCCGCCTTGGTCGCCTTGGAATTCTTAAAAGGGCCGGCGATGACACTAAAGCGCCCGTTATCCAAGGCCATCACCCGCGCGGGAATCTGCGGTCCCTGGTGGTTCAGGACGGCCGCCAAACGTTGCGCGCTCAACTCGTCTCCGGACGCCAACGCCGTAATGTACCAGCCGCTATCGGTCATAGCCGGCGTTTTCGGCTGACCGTACAGCTCATCCGGATATTTCAGAGCCACGGCTTTACTCACGAGCCGATCGAGATTTTCGCTGTTCTCGAATACCGGCACCGGAATGCCCCGCCCCTCGCTCATGATCTGCTCGACCCGAGGCCAATCCAGCTTTCGCCCTTGTTTCTTTTCGATCTTCTTGAGCTCGGCAATCAGATTTTTCTTGAGCTGCTTTGCGTTGAGCTCGTCGTGAGGCTCATGGGCTTCCAAATAAAGCTCGCCGTCGCGCCACCCCACCAAATAGGGCTGATTGACAATACGCACGGGTGTTTTGACAGGCACGTCCCGGTACAGCGTCTCGATGTTTTCCGGATAGAGACGGACGCAGCCGTTGCTGGCGCGAAGCCCGATGCCGTACGGCTTATTGGTCCCATGGATCAGATAACTGGGGCGGCTGAGATACATGGCGTAATCGCCCAGCGGATTGTCGGGCCCAGGCGACACCACTGCCGGAAGAGGATCGCCTTTTTTCTCATGATCCCTGCGGATGGACTCCGGAACATGCCAGGTAGGATGGCTGGTCTTCCGCTCGACGAGCATTTCGCCGGTTGGCGTGGAGCGGCCTTCGCGCCCGATGCCTACAGGATAAGTGATCACCTCTCCGTCTTTCTTTTTTGGGAAATAAAAAAGGCGCATAGCGGCGAGATTGACGACGACGCCCTTGCGTGGAGCATCCGGCACAATGAACTGCATCGGCAGTATCACCCGGCTGCCCGGCTGTGGTGCCCAAAGATCGACCTCGGGATTGGCTTCACCGATCCCTTCCAAGCCCAAGCCGAAATGCCGGGCCACGTCCGGGAGGGAATCGCCCTCTTCGACTTTCACCGTCGCCAGCTGTCCCATGACACTGTCGTCTTTTCCCAACACAAAGCGGCTGTGCTCGACGTTTTCGACGGTCGGCTCGGGAAGCGCGAGTGACTCCTTCTTGCCTGGAAAATACAGGGCGCACCCATGAAGAAAACTGCCGAGGCAAAGAAACAACAGCAGACGCGACCGAGAACTGCCGGCAAACATCGGCTGATCCGAAGATAGCGATCCCTCGCATGTGATAACAGAATCATTCCTCATGAAACTCAATCCCTCCGCGTCTGGCCCATAAAGCAATCGATTTTGCAAAGTACATGCCGATCGTTCATCACCCCCGGCGGTCGCTTGCAAGGCTTGCTTAGGCAGCATTCACGAAGACTCGCGCCCCTCTTTCGGCAGTTGAGATGCGACTCGGTGTTGCCGTAATGAGACGCCGTACTCTTCGGCATACCCCGCGCGGCACGATCGGTCACGCGGGTGATCGCATCATGTCGAAAGATGGAAAACAATGAGATTTTGCAAACTGCTCGATGCCTGATTCGGCAAAGGCTGTTATCACGCGAAAGGACGCTTATGACCTGGGGCGAGGGTTAGGGAGAGTTAGTGTCGCTAGAATGCTCGGTCAGCCAGACCTTCCAGTCTGCGAACAACCGTGCGTCGCCGGCAGCGACTACCGAACGGGGCTGTAACTCGGGGCTGAAGATCGGCTCGCCTTGCAGAGTTTCCGCATGGCCTCCGGCTTCCGCCAAAATCAATGCGCCTGCCGCATAGTCCCAGAGCTTTTGCTTGCCGTGCAGATAGACCTGAAACCGGCCGGCCGCCAGCCAGCACCACTCCAGAGCCACCGAACCCAGGTTGCGTTGCGAGCTGTAAGGCGGACGCGCGGCTAACTTCGGCGCCAGCGGACCCAAACGTTTAAAGTCCACCACCGCGAGGCTATGTCTCAGCGCCAAATCCGTAGGCCGAACCCTGAGCTCGACGCCGTTCAGCCAGGCGCCGCGACCGCGCTGCGCCGTGAAGCATTCGTCGCGGATCGGATCGTAGATCACGCCCAAGGCCGGCTTGCGTTCGATGAGCAAAGCGAGAGAAATACCGAAAAAAGGCAGACCTGCGGCGAAGTTGCTCGTTCCATCCAGGGGGTCCAAACACCAAAGCCCCCGATTGCTTTGCGCCAGCAAATCCTGTTGCCGCTGCGCGTCCATCTCTTCGCCTAACAGTTCGAACTCCGGATAAAGTTCCCGCAGCCGGGCGGCCAGCCGCTTTTGCACGGCGAAATCCGCTTCGGTGACGACGCTGCCGTCGGCTTTGAATTGACGCTCGGTTCCGGCAAACCGGGGCAGCAAATCTTCCCTGGCTACCGCCTTGACCAGTGCCGAAAGATCATCGAGGTGAGGAAGCATGAAGGCAATCCCTTTGTCGGCTTAATCAACCATAAATCGCCGAGACTAACCGAGTTCGAAGCCTGTTTCCGTTCGGCCAGCCATCTCACTCAAGCAAACAAGGCTTCCAAACGAACGCCCGGATCCTCCGCCGTCATGAACGCTTCACCGACGAGGAAGGTGTGGACGCCGTGGCGGCGCATCAGCGACACGTCCTCTGGCGTATGAATGCCGCTTTCGGTCACCACTAGCCGGTCGCGGGGAATCCGTTTCAGCAAGTCGAGCGTCGTGTCGAGACGAGTCTCGAACGTGCGGAGATTCCGATTGTTGATGCCGATGAGCGGCAGATCGAGGCGCAAAGCGCGTTCCAACTCGGGCGCATCGTGTACTTCCACCAGCACATCCATGCCGAGATCGACGGCGACATCCGCCAATTCGCGCATCGTTTCGTCGGTCAAAGCGGCGGCGATGAGCAGGATGCAATCCGCCCCGATCGCACGGGCCTCGAACACCTGGTACGGATCGATCATGAAATCTTTCCGCAACACCGGCAGCGGGCAAACGCTCCGAGCCTCTTGGAGATACTCTTCAGCCCCTTGGAAAAAATCCCGGTCAGTCAGCACCGACAGACAAGCCGCACCGTGATCGGCATAGCTTCGGGCGATCTCCGCCGGACGGAAGTCGGGCCGCATTACGCCCTTGCTGGGCGAGGCCTTCTTGATTTCGGCAATGACCGCAGCCGAGCCGTTTTCCACCTTGGTCCGCAAGGCCCGGACGAAGCCCCGGGGAACATCGGCATTCCCGGCCTGCCGCCGGATTTCTTCCAACGGCGTGCGCAAACGGCGCTCGGCGATTTCCTCCGCTTTACGGGCAAGAATCTTTTGCAGGATATCAGGGGGATTATTCATAGATTGGCGATGGATTGGCTGAAATCGATCAAGGCATCCAGCTTCTGCCGGGCAGAGCCATCGTCGATGACCGCTTTCGCGCGTTCGACGCCCGCTTCCAGGCTATCCACCAGATTGGCCGCGTAAATCGCCGCACCGGCATTGAGGACTGTAATGTCTCGGGCCGGCCCCGGTTCCCTGTCGAGCACACTCAGCATTACCTTCAGACTGGCGGCGGCGGTGTCGACGGTCAGTTTCTTTAGAGGGGCACGCTTGACATTAAATTGTTCGGGCGTCAGCGTGTAAGTCTCGATTTGACCATCCTTGAGTTCCGCGACATGAGTAGGCGCGCCGATACTGATTTCATCCAGTCCGTCTTCGGCGTGCACCACCAGCACGTGCTTGCTGCCGAGCTGCCGCAACACTTCCGCCAACGGCTCCACCCAGACGTCGGAATAGACGCCCACCAGCTGATTGGGCGCGCCGGCCGGGTTGGTGAGCGGTCCGAGCAGATTGAACAGGGTACGTACCCCGATTTCCCGCCGAGGGCCGATGGCATATTTCATGGCGCCGTGATGGCGCTGGGCGAAGAGGAACCCTAAGCCGATCCGGTCGATGCAGGCCTTGACCTGATCCGGCGTCAAATCGAGATTGATGCCCGCCGCCTCCAGCACGTCGGCGCTGCCCGAGCGGCTGGAAACCGAGCGGTTGCCGTGCTTGGCCACCTTGCCGCCGGCCGCCGCAACCACGAACGCCGCCGTAGTGCTGATGTTGAACGTGTGGTTGGCGTCGCCGCCGGTGCCGCAGGTATCGATGAGATGATCGCCCCTGACCGGAACCTTGGTGGCCATCTCCCGCAAGACCTTGGCCGCAGCCACCACTTCCTCGATGCTTTCGCCCTTGGCGCGGAGCGCGACCAGAAAGGCGCCAATCTGCGCCGGCGTGGCTCCGCCGCTCATGATGGTGCGCATGACCTTGCGCATCTGCGATGCGCCGAGGTTCTTCTTATCTAACAGAGCCTGTAGGACGACTGGCATATCCATCGCGAATCCTCACTGATTCAGAAAATTACGCAGCAGGTCATGGCCCTGCTCCGTCAGAATGGATTCCGGATGGAATTGCACGCCTTCGATGGCGAGCTGTTTGTGCCTGACGCCCATGATTTCCTCGATCTTGCCGTCCCGATCCTCGGTCCAGGCAATGACTTCCAGGCATTCGGGAAGACTTTCCTGCTCGATGACCAGGGAATGGTAGCGGGTGGCCTGGAACGGATTGTTAAGCCCGCGAAATACTCCCGTATTCCGGTGGTGCACCATCGAGCACTTGCCGTGCATGATGCTCTTGGCGTGGATGATATTGCCGCCGAATGCGTAACCGATGCTTTGATGCCCGAGACAGACGCCCAAAATGGGATATTTGCCCGCGTACCGGCGGATAGCGTCCACCGAGATGCCCGCCTCCTTCGGCGTACACGGTCCCGGCGAAATCACGATTTTGTCCGGGGCGAACTCTTCAATTTCTTCGACGGCGATCTGGTCGTTGCGCACCACTTCCACGTCGGCGCCCAACTCCGCCAGGTACTGGACCAGGTTATAGGTGAAGGAATCGTAGTTGTCGATCATCAATACACGAGCGCTCATAGGCTTTGCCCCCCTTCGATCCCGGCTTCGGCCATGGCGACGGCGCGAAAAACCGCACGCCCTTTGTTAAGGGTTTCCTCCCACTCGTTCCGGGGAATGGAATCGTGCACCACGCCCGCACCCGCCTGGATATGCAAGGTGCCGTCCCTGATGACGGCGGTGCGAATGGCGATGGCCGTATCCAGATTTCCCGACCAGCCGATGTATCCCACGGCGCCGGAATAGACTCCACGCTTCACAGGCTCCAACTCGGCGATGATTTCCATGGCTCTGATCTTGGGTGCGCCGCTGACGGTGCCGGCAGGGAATGTCGCGGCCAGCACGTCGTAAGCATCTTTACTCTCGGCAAGACGGCCGGTGACGTTGGACACGATATGCATGACGTGGGAATAACGTTCGATGATCATCTTATCGGTAACGCGGACGCTGCCGGTCTCCGCCACCCGTCCGGCGTCGTTGCGTCCCAGATCGATCAGCATTAAGTGCTCGGCGATCTCCTTGGGATCGGCCAACAACTCGCGCTCCAAGGCCAGATCCTCTTCGTGCGTCTTGCCGCGCCGCCGCGTGCCGGCGATCGGCCGGACGGTAACGGTTTCGTCCTCGACTCGCACCAGGATTTCCGGCGAAGAGCCGACGACGTGAAAATCCCCGAGATTCAGATGAAACATGTAAGGCGAAGGATTTAGACAGCGCAAGGCCCGGTACAAATCCATGGGAGAAGCGGAATAAGGAATGGACAAGCGTTGCGAAAGAACGACCTGCATCACGTCGCCTTCGACGATGTATTCCTTCACCCGGCGCACCGCATTTTCGAAACCCTCTTGGGTAAAGCCGGAGACGAAATCACCTTCATCGACCTGCCTACGCGCCCCCTGCCCGCAATGCGCCGGCAAACGGTTTTGCCGAAGCCCCTGGATCAGCGTTTCCAGCCGGTCTTGCGCCTGATGGTAAGCGTTCGGCTCATCGGGATCGGCATGAGTCAGAATCAGCAGCTTACCGGAGAGGTTATCGAATACCAGCACATCCTCGGAAACCATCAGCAGAATGTCCGGAGCCCCGATCGGATCGGGTTTGTCGCAGTGCAACTGTGGCTCGATGTAATGAATCGTCTCGTAGCCGAAGTAGCCGACCAGCCCGCCGGTAAAGCGGGGCAAGCCCTCGATGGGCGGAACGTTAAAGCGTGCGCCGTAGCTGCGAATCCAATCCAGCGGATTATCGACACGGCTCGCTTCGACGATGCGGCCGTCCCTTTTGACCATGACTTCCGTGCCGCACACTCTGATGACCGTGCGGCACGGAAGGCCGATAATGGAATACCGCCCCCATTGCTCGCCTCCGTGCACGGATTCGAACAAATAGGAATAAGGCGCGTCGGCCAATTTAAGATAAGCGCTGAGCGGCGTATCAAGGTCCGCCAGGACCTCGCGGGCCATGGGGATGCGGTTGTAGCCTTGATCGGCGTATTGCTGAAATCGTTCGGGCGTCATGATTTTTTATCTATCGAGGTAAGCTGGGTTAGCGAAGCGTAACCCAATAGGCCATTCGTCGGGTTACAGCCTGCCGGCCTAACCCAACCTACATTGGAGGCAGGTTCAGTAACGCCATCGCTCTTTCAGAATGGGTCGATGCATTCACGCGGCCTTTCTAAACAAACCGGACAACTCGGTCAGGGAGGCGACGATAGCGTCCGGCTCCAGACACTCGACACCCTTGCCGCCATGATAGCCGTAAGGCACACAGACGACCATGAACCCCGCCGCGCGCGCGGCTTTCACATCGTTGACGGAATCACCGACCATCAGGCAGCGGAAGGGCTCGACCTCGAACCGCTCGGCGGTTTTGAGCAAGGGATACGGGTCCGGCTTGAGCTTCTCGAATTGATCGCCGCAACCGACGAAATCCAGATCTTCCAGCACGCCTAACTGATCCAGCAGCGGGCGGGTGAACCTCGAATGCTTATTGGTCACGCACGCCGTGCTGAAACCGGTCCTCTTGAGCTGCTTCAGCCCGTCGGCAACGCCGGGAAACAAGCGGCTGCGATTGCAGATATTCGTCTCGTACAGATCCATGAATATCGGCAAGGCCTCATCGAATCGCGCCGGTTCGCTTTGCGGCCAGAGTTCCCCGGTTAGCGCGCGCTTCACCAGCATGTCGACGCCATTGCCGATCCAGCCGTTCACCCGCGGCTCGCCGGCCGGGGGCATGCCCAGCCGCTCCAGCATCGCGTCGATGGCATCGGCCAGATCCGGCGAACTGTCCACGAGTGTGCCGTCCAGGTCGAAAACGATGAGTTCCGGCGCGCGGTCCAACATCAAATCGCTCTGGCTTTAGCGATTTCTTCGTGCAATGCGCGTACGACCGAGTCGTAACGGTTCGGGTCGCTGTCTTTGCCCGCGCCGAAAATGGCCGATCCGGCCACGAACGTATCGGCCCCGGCCGCGGTGATCTCACGGATGTTGTCCACCTTGACCCCGCCGTCGATTTCCAGGCGGATGTTGCGCCCGCTGGCCTCGATGCGCTGCTTGGTCTCCCGGAGCTTGTCCAGCACGTACGGAATGAAGGACTGGCCGCCGAAACCGGGGTTCACGGACATGAGCAGAATCATGTCCAGCTTGTCCATCACGTGATCCAAATAATTGAGCGGGGTCGCCGGATTGAACACCAGCCCCGCCTTGCAGCCGGAATCCTTGATCAGTTGAAGGCTGCGGTCGACATGCTCGGAAGCTTCCGGATGAAACGTGATATAAGTTGCTCCAGCCTTGGCGAAATCGGGGATGATGCGATCGACCGGCTTGACCATCAAATGCACGTCGATGGGTGCGGTGACGCCATGTTTCCGCAGCGCTTCACACACCAGGGGACCGATGGTCAGGTTGGGAACGTAGTGGTTGTCCATCACGTCGAAGTGAACGATATCGGCGCCGGCCGCCAATACATTCTGCACTTCCTCGCCCAAGCGCGCGAAATCGGCGGATAAAATCGAAGGAGCGATCCAGGGTTGATTCGTCATTATTGTGTGCTCTTCTCGTAAATATCAGGTTCCGGTGACAAAGCCAGCGACCATCGTGTGCGTCGCTCGCCGAACGCAGGCGGCAGGTCAAACGCGGCGGGATTCTCCAGCGAAGAGCTTTGCTCTACTGCGGTTTGTTGAGGTTTATTTTCACATTTAGAATTCCCATGGGCAAGCAAGCCGCCCGTCTTCCGGAACGATTGAAAAACACATTCCAAATCATGCTCGAAATATCTCCAAAAACCCTTGTCCTCGTCGACGGCTCCTCGTTCTTGTACCGCGCCTTTCACGCCTTGCCGCCTTTGAACAACTCACGGGGCGAACCCACCGGCGCGGTTTTAGGCGTCGCCAATATGCTGCGCAAGCTGATCGGGGAGTACGACACTTGCCATATCGCCGTCGTGTTCGACGCCCCCGGAAAGACCTTCCGCGACGATCTTTTCGAGCATTACAAGACCCATCGTCCGCCGATGCCCGACGATCTCAGAACACAGATTCAGCCGCTGCACGCCGTTATCCGGGCGATGGGCCTACCCGTGCTTATCGAGCACGGGGTGGAAGCCGACGACGTCATCGGCACCCTCACGATGCGAGCCGCCGAACAGGGGTATACGGTCGTCATTTCCACCGGCGACAAGGACATGGCTCAACTGGTCAACGACCGGGTGATGCTGGAGAACACCATGTTCGACAGCCGCCTGGACGTTGAGGGCGTGAAAGCCAAGTTCGGCGTGCCGCCCGAGTGCATCGTCGATTACCTGGCTTTGGTCGGCGACACTTCGGACAACATTCCGGGCATTCCCAAGGTGGGACCGAAGACGGCGGCGAAATGGCTGAATCAATACGGCTCGCTCGACGGCGTCATAGCGCATGCCGATGAGATCAGCGGCAAGGTCGGCGAGAACCTCCGTGCCAATCTCGATCAAATTCCCTTGTCGCGCCAGTTGGCCACCATCAAGTGCGACGTGGAGTTGCCGATCGGACCGGACGATCTCGAAAGAGGCGAACCGGATCAAGCCGCCCTGAGGGAACTCTTGGTCCGGCTCGAGTTCAATTCCTGGCTCCGGCAACTGGATGCCTCGAACGCCGACGACAGTCCGGCCGTCCCCATCCCGCAAACTGCAGCGAAGGCCGATTACGAAACGATCCTGAATGAGGATGAGCTGGAGCGCTGGCTGAAAAAGCTGAAGGCCGCGGAATACTTCGCTTTCGACACCGAAACCACAAGTCTCGACTACAGCCGGGCGGAAGTCGTGGGGCTGTCCTTTGCGGTGGAACCCGGGGAAGCGGCCTACGTCCCGGTGGCTCACGATTATCCGGGCGCGCCGGCGCAACTGAGCCGGGATTACGTTCTGGAAAAGCTCAGGCCTTTGCTGGAAGACCCGAACCGCCCGAAGCTCGGACAAAACCTCAAATACGACGCCAATGTCCTCGCGAATCACGGCGTCGCGCTGACCGGCATCCGCCACGACACCATGCTCGAATCCTACGTGCTCAACAGCACGGCCACCCGGCACGACATGGATTCCCTGGCCGAACTCTATCTCAACCACCGAACCATCCATTACGAGGACGTGGCCGGAAAAGGCGCGAAACAGATTCCCTTCCAGCAGGTCGGCATCGAAAGCGCCACCGACTATGCGGCGGAAGACGCCGACATCACCCTGCGACTTCATCAACACCTTTGGCCGAAACTCCAGGCCGACGAGCCGCTTAAATCGCTGTACGAAACCGTCGAGATTCCGCTGGTGCCGGTCTTATCGCGCATGGAGCGCACCGGCGTGCTGGTGGATGTGTACAAACTGGCTCAGCAAAGCCAGGAACTTGAGAAGCGCATGCTGGATATCGAACAGGAAGCCTGCAAGGCGGCGGGATGCGTGTTCAACCTCGGCTCACCCAAGCAGATCCAGACCATTCTGTACGACAAGCTGAACCTGCCGGTGGTCAAGAAAACGCCGACCGGACAGCCGTCCACCGATGAATCGGTCTTGCAGGAACTGGCCGAAAGCTTCGAGCTGCCGCGGCTGATCCTGGACTACCGGTCCATGAGCAAGCTCAAGTCGACCTACACCGACAAGCTTGCGGAACAGATCAACCCCCGTACCGGGCGCGTCCATACCTCTTATCACCAGGCGGTGGCCGCCACCGGGCGGCTGTCGTCCTCCGATCCCAACCTTCAAAACATTCCGGTGCGCACCGAGGAAGGCCGCCGAATCCGCCAGGCGTTCATCGCACCGCCCGGCCACAAGATACTCGCGGCGGACTATTCGCAGATCGAGCTTAGGATCATGGCGCATATTTCGGGCGATCCGACCCTTCGCGTCGCCTTTCACGACAACACCGACGTCCACCGCTTCACCGCCGCCGAGGTGTTCGGCGTCCTGCCGGAATACGTCACGCCCGACCAGCGCCGCTCGGCCAAGGCGATCAATTTCGGCCTCATCTACGGCATGTCCGCCTTCGGCTTGGGGAAGCAGCTCGGCATTCCCACCAGCCAGGCGCAACGCTACATCGACCTTTATTTCGCCCGCTATCCCAACGTGAAATCCTACATGGAAAAAACCCGCGATATGGCGCGGGAAAAAGGCTATGTGGAGACCCTGTTCGGCCGGCGACTGTACATCCCGGAGATCGACTCCCGCAACGCCCAGCGCCGCCAATACGCCGAGCGCACCGCCATCAACGCCCCGATGCAAGGCACGGCGGCGGACATCATCAAGCGCGCGATGATCGCCGTGGACGCATGGATTCAGGAATCCGGCTGCCCGGTCTGCATGATCATGCAGGTGCACGACGAACTGGTGTTCGAAGTAGCGGAGGATTATGTGGACGAAGCCGCCCGCGAAATCGGCAATCGCATGTGCCGTGCGGCTCAGCTTGCGGTGCCCTTGGTCGTAGATGTGGGGATCGGGTCGAATTGGGATGAGGCGCATTAGAGCAGTTTCCATTCGTACGTGTGGGAGCGGGCTTTAGCCCGCGATAGCCGCTTGATCGCGGGCTAAAGCCCGCTCCCACAGACCTTAAATCCATCCGACAATTGCCCTAATACGCGGAATTCCGTTACTTTGCCCTGCCCAGAGGCGGTTGAGCCATCATGGCCGAGCGGGATGAACGGCGCATACCGGATTGACTAGCTCAACCCGTCCAAAGGACTGTTGACGCCCATGCCGCCCCGGTTCAGGACGTGTGTGTAAATCATCGTTGTCGACACATCCTTATGCCCGAGCAACTCTTGCACCGTACGGATATCGTAGCCCGACTGCAATAAATGCGTGGCGAAGGAGTGCCGCAGGGTGTGGCAGCTCGCCGGCTTGGTCAGCCCCGCCGCCCGCACGGCTTTCTTCATCGCGCGTTGCAAGGACTGCTCATCCAGGTGATGGCGGCGCTCCTTGCCCGAACGCGGATCGCGAGAACGATGCTGGGCGGAAAATACGTACTGCCAGCCGAACTCGCGTCCCGCGTTCGGATATTTCCGCTCCAAGGCATACGGCAAATACACCTCGCCATAGCCTTCCTCCACATCATGTTCATGCAATACCTTCACCTTCTCCAGATGCGCCTTCAAAGGTTCGATGACTGCCTGGGGCAGCATCGTCATCCGATCTTTCTGCCCTTTGCCGTCACGCACGGTAATCTGCTTATAACCAAAATCCACGTCCTTCACCCGCAAGCGCACGCATTCCAGCAAACGCAAACCGGCGCCGTACAACAAACTGGCCATCAGCCAGTGTTGCCCATCCAAACGCGCCAGTACCCGCTTCACCTCCTCGACCGTCAGCACCAGGGGCAAACGTTCCGGTTTCTTGGCACGCCGAACTTCACTCAGCCACGGCAACTCAATGCCCAAAACATCCTTGTACAAGAACAGAATCGCGCTTAACGCCTGATTCTGCGTCGACGCCGCCACGTTGCGATCCACGGCCAGATGGGTCAAAAAACGCTCGACCTCCGGAGCACCCATATCCTTGAGAGCCTCTTGCCGTGGAACACAATGAACCGTCTGATCCAATCGACATAGGCCTGCTCCGTGCGGATACTGTAATGACGCAGGCGGATTTTCTCTCTGACTTGATCCAGCAAGCGCGGCGCTTGAGCACTCGACTCGCCGCCAACTGAAGCGGCCGACGGCTCGAATCCCGCAGCGTCTGCTCGAACCTCGTCCTCAACCCGGTGCGAAACGAAAGTATTCATGGTAGCCAACTCAAGAAAAAATCCAGATCCGGATTAGACATCAAAATTGACGCAAAGCAAAACGTTGGATATTTTCCGATTCCAGATTAGATCTCGTTTTTGAGGTCGACTTTAAGTTCGGCGGACTAGACGTGGACTCAACGTGAAACAAACCTAAAGGAGGTGTCAAATGCGTAGGATTTTAGCCGGTATCGGCGTGGCCCATATGCTCATGGTCGGAGCTGCTGTGGCCCAGGAGGCTAAGGCGCCGTCAGAAGTCGTGGTGACCGCAGCTGAGTTGGAGTGGGGTGAACCACCACCCGCTTTTGAGAAGGGTGCCTCCTTCACGGTGGTTTCCGGGGACCCGGGTAAGGCCGGCATCTTTGTGGTGCGCCTCAAGATGCCAGCAGGTTACAAGGTTGCAGCGCACTGGCATCCGACAGACGAACACGTGACGGTGGTCTCGGGCACGTTTGCTATCGGCATCGGCGAAACATTCAACAAGTCGACGATGAAGGAGCTCCCAGCTGGGGGCTACGCGTTCCTGCCTGCTGAGACGCGGCATTTCGTAATGGCGACGACGGCGACAACGGTTCAGATTGAAGGCCCGGGTCCTTTCGCCCTGACGTACGTCAACCCGGCAGACGACCCGCGCCAGCGGTCTTCAAGAAGGTAAAGCCGCCGAACAAGCGGTTGGAGCGGACCGGCGGGTAGCCGGGCTACCCTTATGCTAGCTAGCCTCGGTGGCCGCCGGCCGCTCAATCGCAGGGCGTTGGGCGTCTTGAATTCACTATGCGTACGCTGATTGGTCAAATTGAAAGCTCTCTTGGCTCTGGGGCCTACTACCTTTCACTTTTCGCCGCCTTAGCAATTCCCGATATCGCGGGTGCGCTCAGTTCCGACGATGGCGAAGCGACGGGGAAGAAGTACATCGAGTGGTACGAGAGATGGGTGCGTCCGCGTTTCGCGGAAGTAGTGCGCGCTTCTATTCCTGAGCACGCGCGCCAGTTCGTCAAGGACATGGAGAGTCCTCTGACGGGCGACGCATGCTACAGATTTCGTTGCTCTCTGCTTCACCAGGGCAGTTCACAACATCCGAAGAGCCCGTACGCTCGCATCATCTTCATTGAGCCCGGTACGACAACGAATGTCATTCATTACGGTCAGCTCAACGATGCGCTCTGCATTGATCTGAATCTCTTCTGTCGCGAGGTCATATCCGGTGCCCGCTTGTGGTTGGATTCCGCTGAGAAGACTGAGTTGTTCCAAAAGAACTACGAGAAGTTCGCTCGTCGGCACGTCGGCGGCCTCGCGCCGTATATCAGTGGGGTGCCTGTAGTTGGCTAAGACGCCCAACCCTGCAATGCACCGGCCTTGCGCGAAAAGCCGCGCAAGGCCGGTGATTTTGAACGTTAGCGATTTCATTCCCTCAGCGTACTCCATGGAAAAGCTCAGAAAGTTTCTCGTTGACAACGGAATCATCGCAGTCGTTGTATTTTTTTCGACTTACGCGGCCAACCTATGGTTCGAAAAACAAAAGGCCATAGACAGCATCAAACTGAACGACTCGACGGTTATTGCAACGAAAGCAAATGATCTTTGGGAATTGATATCGAAACTGGAGTCTGACTACAGCCGCCTTGACGATTTGCGATCACAACAGAGTATCGCGATCACATTCGACAAGAAGCCAGATAAGGCATTGCAAAAGGAAATTGATAGCAAGGTGCGCGAGATATCGGAAAAGCACAGTGAAGTTCTTCATACAATTTCCGAAAGCACCCACATCATTGGAAAGCCACTTTTTCAGCATATGGCTCTCTACATGTCCTTACTACAGGGCTACTACGGCATGAAGGACAACGCACGTCGCATTCGACAAATGGACGGAAACACTGATCTTTCGTTTACTGATAAGCAGGTTCAAGAAACTGGGGCTTTGCTCTATCAGATGCGAGGCGATTTCGCGTCTACACGTGAATATGCTCTACGACAAGCCAATCGCTAGGTTCTGTTGACATTTCAACGCAACCAGATGAGTGCTGAGACGAAGCGAAGAAAGCCCATGAAGTTACGCCAAAAAAGGGGTCCAAAAAAGGGGTCGGGTCAAAAAAGGGGTCAGACACGATATTTGTGCTATGCTTTTCCCTCGGCTCCGCGAGACCAAGCAACATGGCGCGTCTTCCCCGTTTCGTTATTCCCGGCCAACCTCAACACATCATTCAGCGCGGCAATAACCGGCAGGCGATCTTTGCCGCAGATGCGGACTACCAGTTTTTCCGCGATACCTTGGTTGAGGCGGCCACCGAGCATGGATTAGCGGTTCATGCCTATGTCTGGATGACCAACCACATCCATTTGCTGGCAACGCCGGAAAGTGGGCACGCGATCAGCAAGGTTTTCCAATCGGTAGGCAGACGCTACGTGCAGTATTTCAATACCATCTACGGGCGTAGCGGCACCCTCTGGGAAGGGCGCTACCGTGCGACGGTGGTGGACAGCGAGCGGTATCTGCTAACGCTGATGCGTTACATCGAACTCAATCCGGTACGCGCAGGCATAGTTACCGCCCCCGGAGATTATCCTTGGTCGAGCTATTGCCGCCACGCGCTAGGCGATTTGGGACGCAACGCCGACTGGTTGACGCCACATCCGGAGTATCTGAAACTGGGGCACCGTGATCCAGAGCGACAACTTGCCTACCGTGCCCTCTTCCAAACCGTTATCACTAGTGCAGATCTGACGGGCATTCGAGAATGCACGCACAAGGGCTGGGTGCTCGGCAGCGAGCGGTTCAAGGAGCAGATCGAAGCACTCGGAAACCGTCGAGCCACCTCAAAAGGGGTGGGTCGGCCGAGGAAAGAAAAGAATCGTGTCTGACCCCGTTTTTTCGCTGGAAACAGGAGACACTGCTTTGGTTTTGGCTAAAACTCTTATTTCCGCGAAGGGGCATCCTGTTGTGGAGCGAAAAGCTACATATGTTTTCAAAAAGGATGCAAGTAACGCCTGGGTTTGTGCAATTGACAACTCATATGGGCATGATTTACTGGAATCAAACGCCTAACAAGGCAAATGCACCCGGACGCCAAACTCCGCTGCGCTTCGTTTGTCGCCGGTGATTTGCAGCGTTAGAACTCAGGAACCGACATGTACATTCCCGAGCATTTCAAGGAAACAAATTCAGAGCGTATCTCGGCGCTCATCGAGGGCAATTCCTTTGGAATGCTGGTCACGGCTCCTGATGGTGTGCCTTTCGTTAGTCACTTGCCCTTTATCTTTGATCACGCCGCCGGTTCCAAAGGCAAGCTGCTCTGCCACATGGCGCGGGCAAATCCGCAATGGCAGCACTTTTCATCGTACGGTGAGGTTCTGGCTGTATTCCAAGGGCCACATGCTTATGTTTCCCCTTCGTGGTATTCGTCGCCTGGCGTCCCAACATGGAATTACGCAGTGGTTCACTTGCGCGGAAAACCCCGGATCATCGAAAGCGAGTCTGAGCTTGAAGCCTTGGTTGAACGGCTAACCCATGTTTATGAATCTCACATGCTAAGCCCGTGGCAACCAAACCTTGCAGGTGAACGGCGCACAAAACTTCTCAACATGATTGTGGGCTTTGAAATTGAAATCACAAACATTCAGGCAAAGTTCAAACTCAGTCAAAACCGCCCGCCTGAAGACCAACAGAGCGTGGTTGAGAAGTTGGGCCAATCAAGCAATCAAACTGAGGTCGCAGTTGCAACGCTCATGTCCGACGTGCTCGATGCTGAGTTCTAACATTGCGCTTAAGCGGGACGGTCGCTATCGCGCCCGCCCCTTAGCTAATGACATGGACTCCCCCTACTCCTACGGCATCGGATGTGCCAGATTGGAGTTGGGTTATACCAATCACTAGAGAGGGGGAGTGTCATGCAGGTTGCTCGAATTGGGCTGGACATTGCAAAGAACGTGTTTCAAGTTCACGGCGTAGACGCGCAGGGCAAGGTGGTACTCCGGAAGACGCTAAAGCGGGATAAGATCACGGAATTCTTTGCCCAACTGCCGCCTTGTCTCATTGGGATTGAAGCCTGCGGCAGCGCGCACCACTGGGCGCGGAAGCTGACCAAGTGGGGACACACGGTCCGATTGATGGCCGGCCAATTCGTGGCGCCGTATCGCAAGAGCGGGAAAAACGATGGCAATGATGCCGAGGCGATTTGCGAAGCGGTGGGACGACCGAACATGCGCTTTGTGCCGGTGAAGAGCGAGGAGCAGCAGGCGGTATTGATGGTGCATCGCGCGCGCAGTTTGATGGTCGAGAACCGCACCGCCCAAGTGAATCAGATTCGCGGGGTGCTGGCTGAGTTTGGCATCGTGGTGCCCCAGGGCATTGAAAAATTGCGCGGTCGGCTGTCGGACATTCTGGAAGATGCCGAGAACGGGTTACCTGCCCTCGCGCGAGAAACTTTGGCGGACCTGATGGAGCAGGTGCGACATTGGGATGAGCGGGTGGCCCATTACGATCGCCAGATCGAACAGTTGGCGGCCAAGAGCGAGCCGGCCCAGCGCTTGATGAAAGTGGAAGGGATTGGTCCGCTCACGGCGACTGCGTTGGTGGCGAGTGTGGGCGATGCGAAGGTCTTCGATAATGGTCGGCAGTTGGCGGCCTGGCTTGGGATGGTGCCGCGACAGCACTCCAGCGGTGGCAAGTTTCGTCTGGGACACATCACCAAACGGGGCGATCCCTACTTGCGCCGATTACTCATTCACGGTGCGCGTAGCGTGATCGCCACGTTATCGCGACGGGACGATGGCAAGAGCCGCTGGGTCAAAAGTCTTAAGGAGCGCAGCGGCGCCAATGTGGCGGCGGTCGCCTTGGCCGCCAAGCACGCCCGGATTGTCTGGGCGCTGCTGACCACGGGTGAAGCCTATCGGGCCGCGTGAAACCAGCCCGGTACCGATTGGCTAAACAGACAGAGTAAACGGAGGGTTCCGACCCAAGATTGCGCGAGCGAACAGCTGATGGAAGCAGGTCAGACCGCCGCCGGGAAAATCCGATAACGTGAAAGGCTGTCATAAGCCGTTGAGCTAATGGGAACCCGGCGAGCGATTGTCATCAGGGCCAGCACGTACTGGGTGCACAACAGGCCGGATATATTGTTGCAGTCTTAACCTCGTTTCCAAACGCATGGGCGCTCTTGCAAAACGGGGGAGTCCATACATACGACGTTAGGCAGACCTTACACCTTACTCGCAAGCCGATCTTTGAGAGCATCCACAAACGAAGGAGAGAGAAATGAAAAAGTTTATGTTTCTGCATTTCGGATTTGAAAAACCTACCCCGGAAATCATGAAGGCTTGGGAGGCTTGGCTTAAATCGATCTCCGACAACCAAGTGGACCAAGGTGGTTTCAGTGGTGGTCGAGAAATCTCGAAAAGTGGAACCAAGGACCTACCATGGAATATGGAATCCATTACTGGTTACAACATCATCGAAGCGGAGAGTCTTGATGCTGCCGAGAAACTTGCCCAAAGCAATCCATTTATTGCGAGCATTCGAATCTACGAATTGAGGTCAATGTAGACTCGTTTGTTTCTAGTGCTTCGCCACGGTAGCAGTGCAATGTTTGGTCATGTCTTGGGTCTGATGATTGTCTGGAAGCCAGGAGACGATCATGCGAACCCAGAAATACGCAGTGAAACTGACGGCCGAGGCGCGCTCGGCCGTGGAACGCTT
>NZ_DASPLO010000018.1:0-5000 GCF_035627495.1 Methylocaldum sp. | reverse complement strand
GCACCTTCTCCCGAAGTTACGGTGCTAATTTGCCGAGTTCCTTCTCCCGGGTTCTCTCAAGCGCCTTAGAATTCTCATCCTGCCCACCTGTGTCGGTTTGCGGTACGGTTTACATTTACCTGAAGCTTAGTGGCTTTTCTTGGAAGCTTGGTATCAATCACTTCGCGTACAAGTACGCTCGTCGTCACGCCTCAGTGTTGACCCTCCGGATTTGCCTAAAGGATCCACCTACACGCTTAAACCACCTATTCCAACAGATGGCTGACCTAACCTTCTCCGTCCCCACATCGCAGTAAATGTAAGTACAGGAATATTAACCTGTTTCCCATCAGCTACGCATCTCTGCCTCACCTTAGGGGCCGACTCACCCTGCGCCGATGAACGTTGCGCAGGAAACCTTGGGCTTTCGGCGAGGGTGCTTTTCACACCCTTTATCGCTACTCATGTCAGCATTCGCACTTCTGATACCTCCAGCATTCCTCACAGAACACCTTCGCAGGCCTACAGAACGCTCTCCTACCATGCAGTACATTCCGAAGAATGTACGCATCCGCAGCTTCGGTTACGTGCTTAGCCCCGTTACATCTTCCGCGCAGGACGACTCGACCAGTGAGCTATTACGCTTTCTTTAAAGGATGGCTGCTTCTAAGCCAACCTCCTGGCTGTCTGTGCCTTCCCACTTCGTTTTCCACTTAGCACGTCATTAGGGACCTTAGCTGGCGGTCTGGGTTGTTTCCCTCTTGACCACGGACGTTAGCACCCATGGTCTGTCTCCCGTGATTGCACTTCTCGGTATTCGGAGTTTGCAATGGTTTGGTAAGCTCTTATGAGCCCCCTAGCCATAACAGTGCTCTACCCCCAAGAGTGAGACACGAGGCACTACCTAAATAGTTTTCGGAGAGAACCAGCTATTTCCAAGTTTGTTTAGCCTTTCACCCCTATCCACAGCTCATCCCCAAATTTTTCAACATTTGTGGGTTCGGACCTCCAGTACCTGTTACGGCACCTTCATCCTGGCCATGGATAGATCACTTGGTTTCGGGTCTACACCCAGCAACTGAACGCCCTGTTCGGACTCGCTTTCGCTGCGCCTCCCCTATCGGTTAAGCTTGCTACTGAATGTAAGTCGCTGACCCATTATACAAAAGGTACGCAGTCACCCCTACTTTAACGACCCTCACCCTCATCTGTTACATGACGGTAAAGTCAACTTCACTCCTTCTTAATAGTCTTTTGCCAGTTTCGCTTACGCTCAACTGTCCAAGACTCGAAGGCCGTTAAAGTAGGGGCTCCCACTGTTTGTATGCATACGGTTTCAGGATCTATTTCACTCCCCTCCCGGGGTTCTTTTCGCCTTTCCCTCACGGTACTGGTTCACTATCGGTCGATTACGAGTATTTAGCCTTGGAGGATGGTCCCCCCATGTTCAGACAGGATTTCACGTGTCCCGCCCTACTTGTCGCAACCCTAGTTCCACACACGGGATTTCATATACGGGGCTATCACCCACTATGGCCGGACTTTCCATTCCGTTCTACTATCGCATGTGCTAAAAGTTGCAGGCTTTTCCGGGTTCGCTCGCCACTACTTCCGGAATCTCGGTTGATTTCTTTTCCTCGAGCTACTTAGATGTTTCAGTTCACTCGGTTCGCTCCTTACATCCTATGTATTCAGATGCAGGTACCCTTGCGGGTGGGTTTCCCCATTCGGACATGTCCGGATCAAAGCTTCATTGCCAGCTCCCCGAACCTTTTCGCAGGCTTGCACGTCCTTCATCGCCTGTAATCGCCAAGGCATCCACCATATGCACTTATTCGCTTGACCCTATAACGTTGAAACCTGAGCGCCTTTTATGAAGCATATTTCCAGGCTGACAGCCGGGTTTTATCTTCCACTCAGTCCAAGGCAGAGAGTAAATCTGCCCGTCATAGGTTTTCTAAAGCACTATCAAACCTCGTTTAAATAAACTTCAAACGCAGTTAATAGTTTCTGATTTTGCAATCAATTACTACCCATTTGAACACATCACACTCATCACAAATGCGTGTGTTCACTTTACTTCTTCCATTTTGTTAAAGAGCAAACCTATATCAAGATATAAGTCGTTAATCATCAAGCAAACACTGCTCGCCTAATCATTAACGACTTATGTCTTCATCTAAAAGAATTGGTGGAGGATGACGGGATCGAACCGACGACCCCCTGCTTGCAAAGCAGGTGCTCTCCCAGCTGAGCTAATCCCCCGAATCTTTTGCCAGGTCCGCTAGCTCGCGTTTGGTGGTGGGTCTGGATGGGTTCGAACCATCGACCCCCGCCTTATCAAGACGGTGCTCTAACCAGCTGAGCTACAGACCCCCTTCAGGATCACATCCCTATACAGCGCTTGAGGATCCCGCAGCAGCTAAACAACCGATAGGCGTGGGCACTTGATGTGAGATGCGCTGAGTAGCGTCTCTAGAAAGGAGGTGATCCAGCCGCACCTTCCGATACGGCTACCTTGTTACGACTTCACCCCAGTCATGAATCTCACCGTGGTAGTCGCCCTCCTTGCGGTTAGGCTAACTACTTCTGGTGAAACCCACTCCCATGGTGTGACGGGCGGTGTGTACAAGACCCGGGAACGTATTCACCGCGACATGCTGATCCGCGATTACTAGCGATTCCGGCTTCATGCAGTCGAGTTGCAGACTGCAATCCGGACTACGACCGGCTTTCTGGGATTAGCTCCCCCTCGCGGGTTGGCTGCCCTCTGTACCGGCCATTGTATTACGTGTGAAGCCCTACCCATAAGGGCCATGAGGACTTGACGTCATCCCCACCTTCCTCCGGTTTGTCACCGGCAGTCCCATTAGAGTGCTCAACTGAATGTAGCAACTAATGGCAAGGGTTGCGCTCGTTGCGGGACTTAACCCAACATCTCACGACACGAGCTGACGACAGCCATGCAGCACCTGTGTCCAGGCTCCCTTTCGGGCACCCCTGCATCTCTGCAGGGTTCCTGGCATGTCAAGGGTAGGTAAGGTTTTTCGCGTTGCATCGAATTAAACCACATCATCCACCGCTTGTGCGGGCCCCCGTCAATTCCTTTGAGTTTTAATCTTGCGACCGTACTCCCCAGGCGGTCAACTTCACGCGTTAGCTTCGTTACCAAGGAATTGCTTCCCCGACAACCAGTTGACATAGTTTAGGGCGTGGACTACCAGGGTATCTAATCCTGTTTGCTCCCCACGCTTTCGTGCCTGAGCGTCAGTGTCGACCCAGGGGGCTGCCTTCGCCATCGGTGTTCCTCCACATCTCTACGCATTTCACTGCTACACGTGGAATTCCACCCCCCTCTGCCACACTCCAGCCTATCAGTTACAAGCGCAGTTCCCAGGTTAAGCCCGGGGATTTCACACCTGTCTTAATAGACCGCCTGCGCACGCTTTACGCCCAGTAATTCCGATTAACGCCTGCACCCTACGTATTACCGCGGCTGCTGGCACGTAGTTAGCCGGTGCTTCTTATTCCGGTACCGTCATCCACAGCGTTTATTAGACGCTGCGATTTCGTTCCGGCCGAAAGAGCTTTACAACCCGAAGGCCTTCTTCACTCACGCGGCATGGCTGGATCAGGGTTGCCCCCATTGTCCAAAATTCCCCACTGCTGCCTCCCGTAGGAGTCTGGGCCGTGTCTCAGTCCCAGTGTGGCTGATCATCCTCTCAGACCAGCTACGGATCGTCGCCTTGGTGGGCTCTTACCCCACCAACTAGCTAATCCGACATCGGCCGCTCCATGAGCGCGAGGCCCCGAAAGGTCCCCCGCTTTCTCCCTCAGGACGTATGCGGTATTAATCCGGCTTTCGCCGGGCTATCCCCCACTCCTGGGCACGTTCCGATGTATTACTCACCCGTTCGCCACTCTACCGGGGAGGTTGCCCTCCCTTTCGCGTTCGACTTGCATGTGTAAGGCATGCCGCCAGCGTTCAATCTGAGCCAGGATCAAACTCTTCAGTTCAATTCCTGCTTCAATATCGCTAAGCGATGTTGCGGTCTTGCCGTTGCCAACAAGCACCGCAGCACTCAATCTCAAAAGAACCAACAAAGAGAAGATGAAATCCTTGACTCCACTTCCACTTCGTCAATCCTTCAAAGTATGAGCACCAAGTAATGTTTGAGATCTACCACCGACCCTTGCGAATCAGCAGTTGCTCACCACACCACCCAGCACCCACACCTATCGGCTGTTAGTTTTTAAAGAGCATTTCTTTCGCTCGGCACGGTGTTCTGCGTCGAGGAAAGCCGCGCATTATACCGAGCGAAAAACTTCGGTCAACACTTGCGCGAAAGATTTTTTGCGACCGTTTCTACATCGCGTTTCGCACTCGAAATTTCAAGCGAGATTGCGGCGGCGCATCGCCTGAATTTCCGCGATGCGCACAGCGTAAATAACGAACGCGGGGCAATAGAGCGGCGCTGCGCGCGAAAAGTTCCGTGAGGAAATCACACTGCAGCTTCGTATGCTGTCGTAGTCATGCGAACGCTGCGCCAGGCGTAGCGCATTGCGGCACAATGCGCGCCCGCACTGCATGCTGCTCGCATTCCATGTCCGCTGACCCCTCGGAAGGCCGTCCTCCTCACGCCCCTGAAGCGAGCTGGGCGCAGCGTCTACTGGGCGATTTCCATGTCACGGGATTGTTCTGGTACCGCTTCCATCGCTGGGGCGTCAAGACAGTGCCCGAGTGGCTGCTGCCGCCGCTGATCCTCGCGTTCACGACGCTTTTCTTCCTGACGATTTTCAATATCCGCAAAGCGATCGCCGCGAACCTAGAAGCGGTGCTCGGGCCATGCGGCTGGCTCCAACGTCAGCGCCGCATCTGGCGGACGATGCATGAATTCGCGTGGTGCCTGACCGAACGCTACGAGCGGCTCGTCACCGATCGACCCTTTCACGTCGAATGCGAAGCGATGGAGCACTGGCGCGAGGTCACCTCGTCAGGCCGCGGCTTCGTGATGGTCACC
>NZ_DASPLO010000017.1:0-4463 GCF_035627495.1 Methylocaldum sp. | reverse complement strand
GCCGCCCTCGATCATTGCTCGGCTTAGGATGAGCAACTAGACTCATCCTCGTGAATTCGGAATATCAGGAGGATTTTTATGTACGTGCCTTTGCAGCCGACTCTCGCGCTGGTGACCGGAATACTGATCTTGCTTGTGCCGCGCCTGTTGAATTATCTCGTGGCGATCTATTTGATCGTCATAGGCGTATTGGGATTGATGCATCGATAATCCACCCGGATGCGTGGGCGTTTATCGGATGGCGCTTGGAGATACGGTGCTCGTCTCAACGAAAAGCGGAAAGATCGTTTCATCCTAACAATCACGAGGAATAGCCCTTGAAAAAAGCTCTCCTGTTCACCCTTTTGTTCTCCGGTGTCGCCCAGGCCGAGGAAATTGGGTGCGTCACAACCGCTTGGAAGCTGATTGGCGCCAACCACAAGATTTGCGTCGATGCGTTTGCCGATCCCAAAGTCCCCGGTGTGACTTGTCACATCAGCCAGGCCCGCGCCGGCGGCATTTCCGGGGCCGTAGGACTAGCGGAAGATCCGTCCAAGTTCAGCCTGGCTTGCCGCCAAACCGGACCGATCACGTTACCGGCAGAGCTTAAGAGCGGCGAGAAAGTCTTTTCCGAAGATACCTCGGTCTTTTTCAAGACGACCGATGTCGTCCGCATGGTCGACACCAAGAACAACACACTCGTTTATCTCGCAATCAGCCGGAAAATCATCGAGGGCGCACCGGCCAGCAGCTTGTCCACCGTGCCTTTGATGCCTTGGGGCGGCAGATAAACCAGCCCCGGCTTCGGCACGATTTGAGTATTCGATACACGCACCTCCCTCTTAGCTTTCCCTGCCCACGCAATAGGCTAGGTATCCGATCAGCGCCAAGAGTCCGATTTCCCCCGCAAAGTCGCCCCAGGTGTAAATACTGAAGCAATCCGGTACTGTTCCAAGCATTTCGAACCCGCCGATGAATGCCGTGGCAAAAATGAAAACGAGGACCAGCAAATAGAATTGTTTCTTGCTGAGTAATGGGTCAAACATAATTGCTCCCTAGTGGACTGTGCCCTGCCTAATCGGCGCTCGACTCGGTCGGCGAGTACACCGTGGGTTGGCGTTGTTTACCAAGCGGCTGTTGAGAGTTCAAAGCAAGTAGCACCGATGGCCACCAAGACTTATGACGTAATCGTGATCGGCGCCGGGGTGGTCGGCGCGGCGGCCGCGTATCACCTCGCCCAGCGCGGGCAGCGTATCCTGGCATTGGAACAGTTCGAGCTCGATCATCCGATGGGAAGTTCTTACGGTGAGTCGCGCATTATCCGCTACGCGTACAAGGACTCCATATACGTAGACATGGCGAAAGAAGCGTTCCCGATGTGGCGCGACCTGGAGCAGCACAGCGGCAAGCGCTTGCTGACGCCCTCCGGCGGCTTCGATTTCGGTCCGGCGGATTCCCCCTCGCTGCTGGCCACGCGCGATCACTTGGCCGCCGCGGGGATCGCTTACGAATGGCTCACCGCGACCGAGGCCGCCCGGCGTTTTCCGCAATTCCGGCTAAACCAGGATATGGCGGCCATTTATCAACCGGACGCGGCGATTCTGAACGCTTCGGCTTGCGTACGGACGCTGGCGGAGATGGCGCAGAACTACGGTGCCGTGCTGAAAACGAAGTGTCCGGTGACGAAGATCGAGCCGTTGAGCGACTCGGTCCGCGTGCAAACTCCCAAAGCCGGATTCAGTGCGAGGCGGGTGGTCATCAGCGCAGGCGCGTGGGCGGGAAAGCTGCTGCAAGCGCTGGACTTGAATCTGCCCCTCACGCCGACCCGACAGGAACAGATGTTCTTCGAACCGGCCCGGCGCGCCATGTTCTTGCCGGGGACGTTTCCGGTGTTTATCCATCACCAGGACCCTTGGATTTATGGGCTGCCGGATATGGGTACCGGACTCAAGGTCGCCATCCACAACCTGAGCCACGCCACCGACCCTGATGACACCCGCCATGCGCGGGATGAGGCGTCCGTCGCCACGGTACGGGAGTGGGTGAAGCGCTTCTTACCATGGGGCGACGGCCCGATTCGCGAGCGGCGCGAATGTCTGTACACGATGACACCCGACGAACATTTCATCATCGATACGCATCCGGCCTATCCCAACGTGGTCATCGGCTCGCCGTGCTCAGGGCATGGCTTCAAGTTCGGCATCTTGACCGGACGCCTATTGGCGGACTTGGCTCAAGGGCGTGCGCCGACGCAGGAGCGATTCAAGGTGCGGCGGTTGTTGGGATGACGAAACCACCAAGGCGCATACTGTCTCGAAAATTCGTCATGTAGGCTGGCGAACATGGCAGTGGTGGAATCAGCCGAGATTGGAGACTTCGAGGATCTTGTCGGAACCGGGCGGTTGAACGGTTTTTGCGACAAGCTGCTCCCATTCATGCGCGAGCTGGCCCGACCGCTCGGTTTTGCGGCAAGCGAAGTCGCGTGTGCTCGCCTTTTCGCTAATCGGGAGAGCTACGGTCTAATGCGGGTCTAACTTAGACCTGTTTCCGCTCTAAGGGGTATACCGATGAGCCGAGGAATCACCATGAACCGGCGCCGTTTTCTGCAATTGGCGGGAATTGCTGCGTTTACGGCGGGCAGCTTTCCACGGTTTTTATTTGCGGAATCCACGAGACCGCCGAACAAAGCCTCCCCGAATTTCCATCCTGATGTCGAGATCGACTTGGCCGCACGGGAAGGCTCCATGGCGATCCTGCCGGGCCAGGAAACCAGGATCATGAAATATCACGGTAGCCTGGTCAAAGGACCCGAGGGGGCCGTGAAGAACATTCCGGGCAGTTATCTCGGCCCTGTTTTCAATCTGCGAGCGGGCCAGAAAGTTCGCATCAACTTCCACAACGCTCTTGCCGAGCGCAGTATCGTGCACTGGCACGGCCTGCACGTTCCTCAAAACATGGATGGCCATCCCATGTACGACATCGTACCCGGGCAAACCTACGTTTATGAGTTCGAGGTTAGAGGCCGAGCGGGCACCTTCTGGTATCACTCCCACGCCCACGAACGGACAGGCGAACAGGTTTACAAGGGTCTGACCGGTTTGATTCTCGTCAGTGATGGAGAAGAGCAGGCATTGAGGCTCCCGAACGGTGCACACGATATTCCGCTGGTGATTCAGGATCGCAGCTTCGATAGCCAAAATCAGCTCAGATATCTCGGCAGCATGCCCGAACGGATGAGGGGCTTTCTCGGCGACCAAATCCTCGTCAACGGCCGGCCCGATTTCATGCTGCCGGTGCTCACCCGCACCTACCGCCTGCGCCTGCTCAACGGCTCCAACTCACGCATCTATAAACTGGCCTGGAGCGATGGAATGCCGATGACCGTCATCGCCACCGATGGCGGTCTGTTGGAGGAGCCCGTTACCCGTTCCTATATCACCCTGGCTCCCGCCGAGAGAATCGAGCTTTGGGTGGATTTCGGCAAACACAAGGTCGGTGACGAACTGGCCCTGCGCAGCTTGGCGTTTACCGGGGCGGTTCACGTGATGGGCGGTGAACCGCAGGGCATGGGAATGAGGGGGCGGCACGGCGATGAAGGCCATGGAGAACACGGCGGCCGTGGCATGATGGGCGGTGGAGGCATGGGCCGCGACATGATGGGCGGCATGATGCATCAGGGCAGATTACCGTTGGGCAGCGAGTTCACCGTGTTGAAAGTACGGGTTGAACAGGCCGTGAATGACGACCACGTATTGCTCAGACGCCTATCGACGATCCCTCGTTATCAAATCGCCGAGGCAGAAAATCCGAATCATCCCCGGGTTATCAAGCTGCGGATGGAACACATGCGCTGGACGCTCAACGGCAGAACGTTCCTCATAGAGGAAGCAGCGCCCGATGAGATCATCAGACTCAACACCATGCAGCTCATCGAGTTCGATAATAGCCATGGTGACGGCCACATGATGCACCTGGCCCACCCCATGCATTTCCACGAACAGCCGTTCCAAGTGGTGAAACGGGAAATCGATCCCGATTTGAAGGAACAGCATAAGTCCCTGAGCGGGGGATTCATCGACAGCGGCTGGAAGGACACCGTGCTGGTCATGCCGGGGGAGAAAGTCACGCTGCTCAAGCGTTTCGATGACTTCAAGGGTTTGTATCTGTATCACTGCCACAACCTCGAGCATGAGGACCAGGGCATGATGCGGAATTTTCTCGTCAGCTGATCAGATGGGCGACTATAAAGAGATTCAGCAGCGCGATAGGATTGTTCATTAATATCAAATTCAACCTCCCTCTCTCTTTTGCCCTCCCCGATCTCGAGGTCATAGCTTGTGACGGTGAGTTATGCTCGAAAGTTGTGGATGAGGGGCTGAGGTAGGCGGCGTATTCTGGATGGTCTTCGAGGTCATCCATTCCTGTTGAGAGGAGCGAATACGCCATGAGTGAAGATAAGGTCATTCGGTTGAAGAGTCCAGGGA
>NZ_DASPLO010000016.1:0-1014 GCF_035627495.1 Methylocaldum sp. | reverse complement strand
CCTCCAGTTGTTCGCGTTCAGCGGGTGTGATGACCAGTTCGGCTTTCGGGCGGCCGTTTTTCATTGGGTATCTCCTCAAATCTAAAGACACCCAGAAATTAAGCAAGATTTATGCTACGTATTAATGGGACAGGACGCTAGGACAACGCTTTCGTTTCTCTTCGGTAGCTGCGGAGAGCTTGTAAACAGTCTTTTTAGGAAACCCTGAATAAGTTGATTCCGTTCATGGTTCGACAAGCTCACCCCGAACGGAATCAACGCTTTACCGTTCGTCCTGAGCCCGTCGAAGGACCTGATCAGAGCTTCCTTTATGTTTGGTCTCCCCTTCGACTAAGCATCTTGCCTTACCGCTAACGCGGAGGTCGTCGCACTCCGCTTCGCCACTGTCCCGCCTCTCGTGTGCCCTCGTTGATCGGCGACGTGCCGCTACGCCTTTTACTCTGTCGCGGTTAAGTGACACTGCATCTCCGATATACAACTACTCCCATAAATGGCTTTACTGATGCCCCCTCTTCGATGCTCGTCCTAATGGACTGATCGCATCCACATCGCCCCTGTCCGGCAGCACAACCGTCCTCTAAAGGCGACGATCCACGAGGCACTTGCCGCACTCTCTGTTGCTATCTTATTGACTGTACGTATTTTTACGTACTTGGCGCAGTATTTGCTCAACTAGCGTCCGTCTGCCGCAAGAAACCGGATGCGTTTTTTGCGGCTATCTTTCGCCATTGCTGTGGCAATTCAGATTTAAGAAGAATTTGTAAACATGAAAAATACTCAAATAGACACACGACAAAGTGATCGCTCGTGCGGGGAGCACACGCTTCTCTCCACATTCCGCTCCACTCTCTTTCTTGCACCACTTCTTTTGTTGTGTAACAGCGCTTCCGCCGCCAACCTCATCTTCAAGTCGGATTTTTCAAAAGCGACGATCGCGCCCTCGTATGGATGCGGATCAGCAAGTAGCACGAGTGGCGAGGTCAAGGCCATCTGCAAACAGAAGGTAACCAACGG
>NZ_DASPLO010000015.1:0-2291 GCF_035627495.1 Methylocaldum sp. | reverse complement strand
GGCTCTCTTGGCTTCATGCAACCCACCCGAATTTGCAAGAAATCGAAATCAAATGACCGGTTTTCTTGCAAATTGTACCAGCCAATATGCAACGAATCCGTATATGTGTCAGTGTGTTAGAAATACTTCAGGGCTGACTAGATATGAAAATGCTCTAGCCGCGCCGCCCGAGCAAAGAATCACGTTCATTGACCCGAGGCGGAACACGAAAATGCGCTGCCGCCTGTCCTGCAAAGCGGGTATCAAGCGATAACTGAGATAACGAGAATGACGACACAATATGACGAAAAACAGGTGAGCTCCTTAGTGCGAGCTCTGATTTGGGATGGGATTTGTTTGCTCGGCGATACAGCCACCCCGGATTCAGTGGCTGACTACGTTATGAAGCGATTCGATCCGGATGGCAAGCTATCTTCGCTTATGGCACATGCGGCTTGGAGCGGAGCGCGACAGCTAGCTGTCGAAGAAATGGCCTGGCAGGACTCAGGGCCCAACGCCGCCCGAACTCGGAACGGATTAAGTGCGGAGGCCGCCAGGCTGCAGCTCGAAGCCGCGATATCGCGTGCAAAAACAGAGGCGCAGAAAGCCATAGCCCATTTGCCAAAAGACGCCAGTTCCGGAATGTAAGCCGTACGTTCAAGATATCTGCTCGAATACCGTCTAGCGCTAACGGAATCATCACGCAGCCATCATTGAAGCTCCTTGATCAGCTTGTCGCTTGCAATATCAACTATATAAGGGTCTTTGATAGCCACAAGCTCTCCCACTTCGGATGTGAATTTTTCACAGACTCACAAGCTATTTTCGATTCTAATCGTCGCACCAGGGAGGTTACGGGTCAGGGATGACCCAGGGATGCGAGCATCAGCACCGGGAATCTCCAATGAGAGAAGTGCCGCTAGCACAGGCGGACCAACTAATCAGGCGGAGTAGGCCGTGCCACATTGCGACATCTTTATCAGCTACGACCGTAACTCCGCCGCCGCTCCGGCATTAGTCCTCTATCGGCACCTTTGCCGCTATTTTCATCAAGAGCGAATCTACATTGACCACGAGGATATCCGATCGGAAAACCTGCACCCCGAGCAATTAGACGAATATATCCGCCAATCTAAAGTAGTTCTGTTTCTGATTACCGGCGATTGGATAAGTACCATAACAGTCGACAACGCCCACGATATCCATACCCCTCAACCCGATCGCCTATTGCACGAGATCGCGCTGACGCTAAACAGCGGCCGGACGTTTATTCCCATTCTATACGACGGTGCATCTATACCTTTTGGCACACATCTTCCCACTGCCTTGAGAGAACTCGCTATGTACAGCGGGTTTGCATTGAGCGGAAAAGATAATGAGTCACAGATCGTTGAATTGGCGCGCCTGATCGCCAAGGTGCCGGGAATCGCGGAACCGCGGCTGGATATCGACAATTCAATTCGGCCCGCTCCTTCGTCCGATGACGAGGATTTGCCTGAGCAAGCTGCCGAACCGACCGCAGAGGCGACAACCCGAACAGCTACCTCGACACTCGCCTACGATTCGTTTCAGGAAGGCCATATCAGCGAACCTAGCGCGCCTGGCTTCGTGAGCTCCGACGATCTCGATAAGGTGACGTCAATACATAATGAGGCTGAATCGCTCTGGCTCGAAGGCGACCTTACCAAAGCTCGGATACTTGAGGAAAAGGCGCTTGGCATACGTTATCAGGTCCTTGGAAAAGAACATCCGGACACGTTAACGGCCTTATGCAACTTAGCCGAGATGTTCTGGGCACAAGGCGATCTCGCTAAGGCGAAAGCGTTACACAAGCAAGTATTGGATATCCGGAGACACACGCTGGGCGATCGGCATTCCGACACGACGGCTTCCGCTTGGAATCTTTTTCTGATTTTGACACAGGCATTCGATCATGGCGCAGCCGGGGATGTCATACAACAATACCTAAGTTGGCTACAGGACAGCGACCCGAAAGAGCTTTCTCCGGAACAACGGAGAATCCGCGACATGATCCTCCAATTCTTCGCATAAGATTGCCGGATGCCTGCCCCGAAGTAGTTTTCCTACAAAGACCGGTCCCATCGCCTAAGCAATGCGCTACGAGCCCTTTAGGGCGCCTCGAAAAATCTGTCTGCTGAGATAATGGCTATCTCTCAACCCATGCAAGAAGCCCCGCCATGAAGATCAAAGAGAGCCTGTTTGCTGCTGAGGAACGAGAAGCCAAGCTCGACCGACTCGGAGATGTGTTGCAGGTGCTGGAGAAGCATGTCGATTTTGCCGCGCTGGCCGCC
>NZ_DASPLO010000014.1:0-15286 GCF_035627495.1 Methylocaldum sp. | reverse complement strand
GCTCTCTTGGCTTCATGCAACCCACCCGAATTTGCAAGAAATCGAAATCAAATGACTGGTTTTCTTGCAAATTGTACCAGCCAATATGCAACGAATCCGTATATGTGTCAGTGTGTTAGAAATACTTCAGGGCTGACTAATGATGGCTGGACACGAGCGCGGAATCATCTGGAGCGGCGGAATGCGGCACGGCAACAGGGAACGTTTAGGTCCAGTCATCAAGACTCCTTCGAATTTCACGCTCTCTTCCTCCAAATACGATCCCGACTGATAGACCATCCTTGGCCTTCGGTCAGAATGTCTGGGAAATCGCGCTGCCCATGCCGCGCGCTTTTATCGCCCGAGCGCTATCAGTGCAAATGTTCGATCTGTTTGTCGAGGAACTCCCGTGCCCGAAAAATCCGTGAGCGGACCGTTCCGACCGGACACTGCATTACTTGGGCGATTTCGTCGTAGCTTAAACCGTCAAATTCCCGCAAATGAATCGCGGTCCGCAATTCTCCGGGCAGTTTATCGAGCGCCTGCTGAATGGTCCGCGCAAGTTCCTCGGTTAACACCAACCCTTCCGGCGTTTCCTGGTCTTTGAGCCGAACGGCAGATTCAAACTGCTCAGCCTCGTCGATATCGAGCTCATCTTCCGACGGGCGGCGCAGCCGCATCGCCAGATGATTCTTGGCCGTGTTAATGGCGATGCGATACAGCCAGGTGTAGAAGGCACTGTCTCCCCGGAACCGAGGCAGTGCGAGGTAGGCTTTAATGAAAGCTTCCTGGGAGACATCCCACGATTCGTGCGGGTCCTTGATATAGCGGCCGATAAGCTGCAAGAGTTTGGCTTGGTACTTGCGAACCAGGCGATCGAAGGCGCTCCGGTCTCCCTGTTGCACTCGGCGTACCAACTCCCGATCATCGATATAGATAGTGGCCATAATAAGATCCTCCTTGAAAAGATCTTGTCAGATCCCATAACGGCTTCAGTGTTCAAGTTCGGCGAGCCCGTCCGATCCAAGAAACCATCCCACCTAATTCAACAGTTCTACCGACTTACCCTGCTTTTTTATCTTCTTTTATTCGGCTTATGGGGTATACACACATAAAAAATAAGGTTATCTGATTGGGGGGCAAATAATTGCCGTTACTAAAACAATTTACTCAAACCATCAGGTGTTCTGACATCAATGGGAATTAATTCATAGTTTTATTAAATACTAACGATTGGTCCTAAAAAAGTCGTAAGACTTCGCACGAATATCTACAGACAAAATCTGTTTCTACTTCTAGTGCGGCTTATTTGATAGGGAGGATTTCCGAGGCGACAACTCAGTACCGCTGGCCTTTCAAACCACGGCTTGATCAAAAAACCGTCGAGGTTCGGTTATGCCGGACTCGACGCCAAGGGGGGATTCGCGAGATCAACTTGACCGGTGCGACGATGCTAAGACGGGAATTGGCGCAGCTGATCGATCTCCCGTTTATCCATCTCGTCGCCGGAGAAGACCATTTGCGATTTCTGTCGCATTTGGAGACCCGCCGCCGGCAGGGCGCGCGGTGACGGAGTCAACCCTCGCAGTTAGCCAAAGCGGCTGAAAAATCATCCGAACCAAGTAAACGTCAGCCGGATTAGATCGGAATGCGCAGTCGTTGGCCGGGGCGAAGCACCGTCCGCTGCGTTATTGCATTCAACATCAGTAACTTACGAAGTCGAACGCCGTATTTCGTGGCAATCAGATGTGGCGACTCGCCGTGGCGAACCACGTGTAGCCGCACCTTTCGTTTCAGTTGGTGCTTGGATTTCCGGTTGGTCTTCTGCGCCACGGCTTTTCTCGGTCCGGGCGCCTCCACGATGTCCTCTGCCGAGATGGGCGCTTGCGCGACGAACAAATGCGACCGCAAATCCACCGAATCGTCGCTGACGTCGATCAGCCCGGCGGTGACGATACGCCCATTGATCTTACCCGATTGCAACGACGGATCGTGCAGAGAGTCATCGCCGGCCAATATCACGGGTTGCACGTAGGCTGACGCGCCCGAGGCCCGGGCCAAGACGCCGTGAGGGAGCCAGACATCGATGCCCGCGGGGAGCAAGGTGCGCCCCTTGATGGCCGCCGACGTCCAGGCCGGGTTGAGCTCAGCGATTGTGTCGCGGTCGAGGTCGTGCATCCGGGCCAAGTGGCTTACCGGTAGGGCGCTGGTTAGACGGACGAGGTCATGGTTGAGGGGCGTGTGGAACGCTACGCCCTCGGGAAAATAAGCCGTCAGATTCTGGACGATCGACCGCACGGCGAGAAACTCGGTATAAAAATTCCGTGACGCAAAACCGAAGGTAGGCCCTTGATAGTGGCGGACGATCCGCACGAAGTCTGCCCCGAACTGATTTTTGGCGCGTGCCATGCCGGTCACGCCATGGTTATATGAGGTGATCGCCAGTCCCCAGTCGCCGAGTACCTCATAGGCATGGGCGAGGTAGCGCGCGGCGCCGCGTGCGGCGAACACGGGGTCGAAGCGCTCATCGACCGCCCGGCTCACATGCAGGCAGTGGCGGGCTGTCGCGCGCATGAATTGCCACATCCCGGCGGCTCCCGCCGAGGAATGCACGTGATTTACAAAGGAAGATTCGACATGTGGAAGATAGGCGAGATCCTCGGGCAGGTCGGCCTCCCGGAACACCTGGCGGAACAGGCGATCATAACGGCCACTGACTTCAAGCCCCTTTAGAAAACGCTCCCGCAGACCGCGCTGACTGCGCACCCGCGTACTTGCTCCGTATACCGCATCCTCGCCGGCGTGAGTGGTCAGGAGATCAAGCAGGCGTTTCTGGATATCGCTCAAGCCGGCGCCGAGCCGCACCCGATCTTCCAACTCACGAAGCTCATCTTCAAGGGCGCGGACCTGCTTTTCCACGGAGGCCCGATGCTCAGGCGTCAGACCTTCACCCTCGGCATCCGGCAGCTCAATGACGTCGTAGACAACACCCAAATGAACGTTGTCATGAAGTGCAAACTGGTTTAGACGCCACACGCCAAAGACCTGCCGCCAGAATTGCACCGCATCCTGCAATCCTATCGGTTCGATAAAGGGGGCGTTACTCTGCTCCTGCGCCGTATCCGGATAATGACGGGGAAGGGGGGCGGGGACGGTATCATCGGCAGCGGATCCCGAGAAAACCATAGCCAAGACGCCAAGCGTCATCCAAGACCGAAACGAGATTCCCTGTTTCATAACGATCAAGCTCCATCCGTGGCGAATAGCATACCGGCACGACAGGAAGTTAAGTCGATGCCTTCTTCTTAGAGTTTCTGGGAAGCCAAAAAAGCCGACGAAATTTTCCGAAATGAAGTATCTCTCTGCTCCGCGTTTGCGGCAAGTGATATCCACGCCTCTCTTGCGATAAAGGTCTATGGGGGCGAGCCGGCGGAAGATTTCGGAATCGAGCTTGAACAGGCTAATATCAGATGGCACTCGAAGTGCCAGGGACTTTTATACCCGAACCTGTATGGAGAATACGCATTGGCGCCCGATGACCCAGTGAAGCCGGACAGAGGATCCGAATGGTTTGTGCCGCAATTCGGATCTGCGAGATTCAGGAGAGCGGTCGGTCTTCTCTTTCTCCCTTACACGGCGATGGTCATATCCTTTTCCGTAATGGGGTCCATGTTCGCCCGTAATCTCCATTGGGACCGGGTGGCAGCCATTGGCTTCATTTATTTCTTAGGTCTAGGCGTCGGTGCCCATGCGCTGGATGCCTTGGGCAGCAAGGCGAAAAAGCCCTGGGGCGACGTTTTCGGCAAACGGCAACTGTGGTTTATAGCCGGATGCTCGCTGACGGCGGCTTACCTTATCGCGGCCTACTATATGGTGCGTTTTGTGCCGAACCTGCTCTTCATCGCTCTTCTCGAGGGATTTTTCGTCTTTGCCTACAACCTGGAATGGTTCGGCGGGCGCTATCACAACGATGGATGGTTTGCCTTTTCCTGGGGATTCCTGCCGGTTTTGGCGGGATACATGATTCAAACGAATACCCTTTCCGTCGCCGTACTCCCGGTGGCCTTGTCCATGGCCCTTTTCAGCCTGGTTGAGATTAAGGCTTCGCGGCCATACAAGGTTCTCAAGCAACGCGGCTCCAGTCTCGGCGAGACCGATGTGTCCTTGATGACCCAGTACGAGGCGATTCTCAAGAGCATCAGCCTCGGGGTCATTATGCTGGGTGTGGGATTGCTGCTGTTTCGCCTGTTCGGTTAAGAGGTCGTTTATAAACCCAGTTGTGATATGGTTTCCCAAGCGGAGATCGTCCGCTGGACATGGGCTCATCGCCCGCTTGCGGTTTGGCCGTTTATGAGAAGGACTAAGGGCGTGAAAGGATTCCAAGACTACTGCATCAGGCTCAGGCCGATCCTTGACGATGCCATTGGGCAGACTTTGCAGGGGCTCTTTAAAGACCTGCACGCTCGCCCCGACGAGGCGCTGAAAGACTCCTTCCGAGGAGGGAAAATGATCAGAGGCTCCCTCGTGTGCCTGGTGAATGAAAGCCTGGGCGGGAACTTGCAACCTGCTGTTCCGAGATCCGTGGCGGTCGAGCTCATTCACGGAGCCACGCTGATCCACGACGATTTCGTGGATCAAGATCGAGCCAGACGGGGTAGACCCGCCGCGTGGACCTTGGCGGGGGCGCGAAAAGCGGTGCTTTTGGGCGATGTCATCTTTGCGTCCGCCATTGAGATGATGAGCGACCTGAGCCGGGATGACGGCTTAGCGGCGTCGCGTGCTATTGCCCGAATCTCAAAGGGCGCATTCCAGGAGCCTATCGATCCTTCGGAACTGGCCCGTCATCTCGGGTCCGATGCCGTGCCCGAGTCCTTCTATGACGCGATAATCGATCTTAAGACCGGCGTGCTATTCGGTGTCGCCTGTGAATTGGGCGCCATTGCGGCCGGTGCGGAGCGGGATGTCCGGGACGCATTTTATCGCTATGGCCTGTTGATTGGCGAAGCGTATCAGATCGCCGATGATCTCCAGGAGGTCAGGCATCACCTGTCGAGCGGAGTCATCGATGCTCGGGAGATTGCTGCTCTTGCGCCGGCACTGGCTCGTTTCGGCAAGGATCTGCAACCCTCGATCACGCCTATGTTGAAACGAGAGCGCTCCGTGTTGCCACGGGCCTTGTTGACAGGCTTTGAAGAGGTGCGGGTGGCGATGGAGCAAGAGATGGCGCGGCGCCTCGAATTGGCTCATCTCGAAGTCGCGGGGCTCGTGCCCGATTCCCGTCAGGGAGCGATGATCCACGCGGCTCCTCGGGATCTTATCGAGATGTTCAACGGAACTTAGCGGCCGCTTGTAAACCTACGGCGTGAGCATGATCCGGGTATGGCCGGGGCAGGGGATTTCAGCGCTTGGATTTCGTGGCAGTGACCATAGCCGAAGCTCCCCATGTCAGGGATTCGACATTCGCGGAGATGAAGCCGTTTTCTTGTAATGTCTCAGGGAGTTCGTTCAGCCATGCGGTTTGCTTGAGAAATCCGGGCAGCTCGTCGAAAACCGTTCGCCATTCCGGGAAAAACGCGGGTCCCGCGGCTTGAAGGATCGTGAAGTAAAACTCCCACAGTCGAGCGAATATGGGGCCGCCGGGATAGGTGAAGTCGTGCATCACGAGAACCCCGCCAGGGCGTAGCATGGCCTTGGCGTTTCGGATTAGGCTTCCCAGTTCCGCGTATTTGGCCAGATAAGAGGACGTAATGCAGTCCACAAGGCCGTCGACCCGGACATCTTCAGCTCTTCCTAGAATAAACTCGACATTCTTGAGTCTTAGCGCACGTGCCTTTTCCCTGGCGATATTCAGATACTCTTCCCGGAGTTCCACGCCCGTGACTCGGCTAGAAGGAAAGCGGCTGGCGATCTTGAAGGTCAAAATGCCGGTCCCGCAGGCTTGATCGACAATATGTGAGGCTTCCGGAGGAATCGCGCCCAAAATCCTTTGTTTCCACCAAAGGTCGAAACCCAGGGTGCAGAGCTTGACGACCATGTCATAGCTATGGCCCGTGCCGGCAAAAAAGCGATGCGCTATTGCTGTTCCGGGATGTGAATCCATGCTGCTGACTCCTTCCGCTGTAATTACAAACGCGATACTGAGACTACCACGCGTTTTGATTTTTCAACTACTGCTTTACCCGCTCATGTTCTGTTGCAGCCCGGGGACGCCGAGATCGACTGATCGCAGGCCATTACGGATTCTGCGCCTCGGGGAAGCCTGGGCTGAGACGGGCTAAACGACCCCCTCCGACTATCCACAATTTCCGTGGACAACTTTGTGGATAAGTGTGGGGATGAAACCGGCGGTATCCGATGCCACCGGGCTTTGAGTTAGCCTGGTCAGGTTTTTTTCAGCCTTCGATATTTGGGTTGGACGAATCGTAAGTGATTGATTTAGAGAGTCTGTGTTGTTACGAAATGATGAATGAACAATTTACGGCCGGGCTGTACATGGCCGCATCGAGTTCAAGATTCTGTCAAGTCTTGACAGTGGATAACTTTCATATTTCGTATCCGATGAGTGTATGGGTGCCTCAGAAAAGTGCTGCTATACGCGTAAGCTGACTTGGTCATCCGTGAGGCCGGTCGCGTTCGACCGGCGTCTGTCCTTTGTCCTGGCCCTACTCGGTCAGGGCGATCAGGACGATGTCCTTGTTTCGAGATTCTTCGTGGATTCGGCGGCGCGGTAAAGTGTCGGTTTAGGAGTTCCGAGCGCTTCCAGCATGCGTTGGGCCAACCGCTCGCCGGCTTCCGTCATGGGGTGAAAAATCACGTTGGCGCCGGCTTCGCTCAATAGTGGATCTTCGTTCGAGCGAAAGCTGGTCGTGCCGATCACCCCTCGGAACCCGCGGGACCGCAGGTATTTCACGGCGGCATGCCGTGCCTCGAACTCGGGCATAGCCAAAATGATCCCTTTTAGCCCCGCGGTGTGCAAACCCTCCCATAACTCGGGATCTTCCGCATCGCCGTAAAGCACGCGCCGCCCCTGGTCACGCTGCGCCTCGACGCGCGACGGGTCGGCATCCAGCCCCACTACCGGGTAGCCCTGGCTCTCCAGCGTGCGATAAGCCGCGCTTCCGGTTCGGCCCATGCCGAGAATCAGCCATTCGGCGATCCCGATGCTGGTAGGGGTCCGGTCCGGATGCCGGCGACCGCGCTCGAGCTTGACCAGCATGGGTTCCAGATGCGCGAAGAGCCGGTGGGAAAACAGGTTGAGCGGAGCGGCGAGCGCCAAGGAAAATGCTACGGCCACGCCCATGATGGTAATCCATTCGGCGGACAGAAGCCCGGCTTCGGCGATGACCTGCGACGTGATCAATGCGAATTCGCTATAGGTGGTCAGCGCCAGAGAGCTGATGAAAGCGGTGCGGGCGCGAAGGCCGACCACGATGAAGAGCAGGAAAAACAGCAATCCCTTTAGCGGCAGCAGCGCGATTAAACGGAGTGCCCAGAGAAACTCCTCGGAGGTTGGAACGCCGGCCAGGCCGATGGCCAGGAAGAATGCGACCAAAAACGACTCCTTCAGTCCCCACAGTTTATCGGACAAGGCTTTGGCGTCGGGATGCCCGGCGAGCAAGGACCCCATCCACAAGGCGCCGAGATCTGCTGAAACGCCCATGGTGTCTGCCATGGCGCCACCGGCAAGCGCCAGGAGGAGCCCGAGGAGCAATCTAAGCTCGTCCGTTCCGCTGATTTTGAACAGATAAAACGCAAGAGGCCTGAAGAACGGAAACAGCAGCAGAAGGCTTGCCCAGAGAGTCGGTTGCTGATGATTGTCCGCGAGGGCCAGGAGTCCCACGGCGACGATATCCTGAAGGATCAGAATGCCCAGCGTGATACGGCCATGCAGCGTAGAAAGTTCGCCGTTGTCCTCCAGCACCTTGACCGCGAGCACGGTGCTGGAAAAAGCGAGGCTGGTTCCCAACAGCAGCCCGCCGGTGATCTGCCGGTCAAGCAACAGGAATCCCAAACCCGTGGCGCCTGCAACCAGAAGGATGTGGAGGCCGCCAACGCCCAGGATTTCGCGGCCGATCAAGCCCGTAAGCCGCAGCTTCAAGCCCACGGTGAACAGCAGCAATTCGATTCCGAGCTCCGCGATTTGCGAAATGACGCCATTCGCCGGTATGCCGAAGTAGGAAAGCGCATAACCTGCTCCGAGATAGCCCACGAGCGGGGGGAGCCGCAGGTGACTGGCGACAAGGCCCGCCAGGTACGCCGACGCGATTAACGATAGCTCCGAAACCATGGGCATGATGATGGCCTGTAGTGAAAATTCGGATTTGCCGGATTGCTAGGCCGGTTCAGATGGAATTCACCCATCTTTCGGCCCGCTCAAGGATCTACGTGGCTCGGGCGAAGATGGTCCTCAGCCTATTACCGAGAGGCATAGGTAGCGGGTGCGGTGGCGCGCGACGCAGATTGCTACGGGTTTCGCCCGGATTACCGACAGCTGGGCGTTTTCCGCTTTGGTTCTTATAAGCACGCGGATAAGTTTCGACACGCGGGACGAAGATGCGCCCTAAACGATCTGGTACAGACCATCCAGTACAAGCGTGTTGGGGCTTATCATGCCCACGACGTTCCGGCCGTCCAGTACCGGGGCGCGCACCAGGTTATGGTTCGCGAACAGCCGGGAGCAGTAGCGGATATCCATGTCCGGGTGCACCGAAATCACCGGCTTGCTCATGATTTCGTAGACGTTGACCCGGTCCGGCGCCCGGTCTTTCGCCAGCACGTGCCGTGCGATGTCCCCCGCGGTGATCAAACCGTATTCGTCGTCGTCGTGGCGCTTGTTGACCACCAATACGGAGGTCTTCATGGATTTCATCTTTTTTAAGGCATCGCTGATGGTGGCGATGCCGTCGATCGTTCCGAAATCGGTCTTCATCACGTCCCGCACCCGGATAATGGGTTTCTTGTCCATCAAATTTCCTCCTCGACGATACTGGTTAGCTGTTGCACCTGATGCATGACGCCCACGGCATCTTCCACATCGACCTGAAGCGCGATGCCGGTGCCCGGCTTGTCGTCGAACTTGCCCGCACGGCCGACGGCCTCCAAGATGGCTCGGGTCAGGTGTTCCTCCACCAGGAACAACACTACGTCCCGCTGGACTTCCAGGTTCAGTCCAAAAAAAGTTTTCGACTGCTTGAGCCCTTCGCCGCGGGCGTTGCTGATCACAGTGGCGCCGGTGGCGCCGTGTTCGCGCGCGGTTTTCAGGATGAGATCGGTTTTATCGTCTTCCACGAAGGCGATGATCAGTTTGAAGCGCATATAATGTTACCTTAGTCGTGGTTGTCGGTTTGCCGATTCCGCCGGGTTTGCCACGCGGCGATCTGGGCATAACCGAGCACGCTGATTATAGGGAACAGGCAGGTGAACGCAATCAAGCCGAAGCCGTCCGCTAGAGGATTGCGGCCGGGGACGGCGGAAGCCAAACCCAGGCCCAGCGCGGTAACGATGGGCACGGTAACAGTCGACGTGGTCACGCCCCCGGAGTCGTAGGCGAGTCCCACGATCATCCTGGGGGCGAGCGCGGTTTGAATAACCACTACAACATAGCCCGTGACGATATAGAGATAAAGGTCGGTGCCGGTAACGATGCGGAACGTGCCCAGAGCCAGCCCGAAGGCTGCGCCGCAGGCGACAGCCAGGCGCAGCCCCCAAGGATTGATAGCGCCAGCCGAAACCTCGGCGGCCTTGAGTGCGACCGCGATCAGTGCGGGTTCGGCGAGGGTCGTGGCGAACCCGATGCTTCCGGCAAAAAGATAGACCCAGATATAGGTATGCCAATGGACGCTACCGGCGTGGTGCGCGGCGCCGAGAAACTCCGGCGCCGTCAGTTGTTTGGCCATCAGGTCGCCGACGGGAAATAGCGCCATTTTCAGCCCCTCGAGGAATAGCGCGACACCCAAAAGAACGTAGACGAATCCAACGAGAATCCGGCGCGGATTGGGAAGGGGCTTGCGTATGACCAGAACCTGAAAGAGCACCAACATCATCACGATCGGAGTTACGGCACGCAGAGTCTCCAGCAGCACATTCCCGAATTCGCGCAGCCAGTCGCTCATAAGATCATCCCGTATCCCATGACGAAGATCATTGGCATCAAAGAGGCGAAGGCAATCAGTCCGAAGCCGTCGATCATGGGGTTGCGGCCTCGGATGGAGGACGAGAGTCCCACTCCGAGCGCGGTCACCAGGGGCACGGTGATGGTCGAGGTGGTGACGCCGCCGGAGTCGTAGGCGATGCCTATAATTTCCCGCGGCGCGAAAGCGGTCATGATCACCACGCCGATGTAACCGGCGATGATCACATAGGGAAGCGGCCAGCCGCGGACGATGCGGATCACCCCGATCACCACGGCGAATCCCACCGAGAGCGCGACGGCGATGCGTAGACCAAGGGCATAGGATTTCCGAGACTCGTCCGACGCTGCGATGGCGCCGCCTTCCTCGGCGATGCGGGCGGCTTCATCGGCAACGGCGATGAGGGCGGGTTCGGCCACGGTGGTTCCGAAGCCCAGGGCGAAGGCAAACACCAGCAACCAAAGCACGCTGCCCTTGCGAGCGAAGGCGTGAGCCATGCTTTCGCCGAGCGGGAACAACCCTAAATTCAAGCCCTGTACGAAGAAGGTTAGGCCCAGCACAACCAACAGCATGCCCGAGACGAACCGTCCGGCTTCGGGAATGGGCTGCTGAATCACCAGGATTTGAAAGAACAGGATGACCGCTACAACAGGCACTAGATCCAGCATGCTGGAGAACAGTTGCCGCAAGAAGCGGTTATGCCAGATATAGGCAACCGGGCGGGGTTTCAACCACATGACCACGATCTTTTTTGATATTAGTTCTGTAGAGTGCTGGCTTGGCGTGATCACAACTCGGCGAGCGGTGGATCATCAGATGGTTCGCAACGGCATCGACCGAAGCGAAGGCGGACTCTACGAGACATTAGATAAAACCCGACCTGCAATGCTCGGTCCCAAGCGGCGCTTGACCGCCAATGCTTTTTTCCATATTGCTGGAACGGGATCATTAATAAGCTTCAACGGTGAGGAGCGGAGAATTGAGCATGTATAAAATCGCTATATCCCAGAGACAAGGCAAGAACTCGCAATACAAGACCACCGAAAAAGTACGTATCCACGGCAATTTTTTGGAGCTTCAACTCGGCGGAATAACGAAGTATATCTCGCTCAACGGGGTAGAGGAGATTACGGAATCGGAAATCGAGGATGAAGGAGAACCCGGGGAGATGAAGTCAGGGGGGTGGATTTCAAACTACGGCTCGAAGGGAGATGGAAGACTTAGAAAAGGATTCCGAGATGTGAATGGGAGCGAAGAGTGGCGCACACGGCTGATCAAAAGCAGCAGGCCGGCGACTCGCCGACTTTTGAACGTTCGGCTCATTCGAGTTCGTTGAAGCTTAACGTCGGGAACACACGCCATGGAATACGAGGTACACGGGTTCTTTCTGAACCTTCTGATCATTCTTTTGAGTGCGCGATTTTTCGCCGAACTGGCGTCGGTCGTGCGGGTACCTCCGGTGGTCGGAGAGCTATTGGCCGGGGTCGTTCTGGGGCCCACGGCGCTGGGTTGGCTGGAACCGGGCCAAACCATCCGTATGCTGGCCGAAATCGGCATCATTCTGCTGTTGTTCGAGGCAGGCCTCGAAACCGACATCCGCCAATTGGTACGAGCCGGTTTCAAGGCTTCGATCGTGGCGGTCAGCGGGTTCGTCTGGCCATTTATATTTGGCTTTCTCGTGAGCTATCAGATCTTTGAGCGTCCGCTGCTCGAATCACTCTTTATCGGCGGGACGCTGACCGCCACCAGCATCGGCATCACCATACGGGTGTTGACCGATTTGCGGCAAAGGCATTCCCACGAAGCTCAACTGGTGCTGGGCGCCGCCGTCATCGACGACATTCTCGGCGTGGTGCTGCTCGCGATTCTCTACGAGTTTTCCATCGGCGGCGGCATCAGTTACGTGAATGCCGGTCGGGTTCTGTTGTTCATCGCCGTATTTTTCCTGCTGGCTCCGGTCTGCGCCAAGCTCATCTCGCTGGTGATCAGGCGCTTCGACGAGGTCAGCCAAATGCCGGGGCTGATTCCCACGACTATCGTATCCCTGGTGCTTTTTTTCGCCTGGCTGTCTCACAAAATCGGCGCTCCCGAGCTTCTGGGAGGCTTCGCGGCGGGGCTCGCCCTTTCCCGGCGATTTTTTCTGCCGTTCGGTGTGGCTTTGCATGCCGGTTCCGATTTCGCCGAGCGCATCGACAATCAGATGCGCCCCATCATTTATCTGTTCGTGCCGATCTTTTTCGTGACGGTGGGGCTGTCGCTGAATCTCCGAACCATCGACTGGACCTCGCCCTTCATTTGGGCGTTTTCCCTGTCCCTGATCGGCGTCGCGCTAGCGGGCAAGCTGATCAGCGCCCTTTTCATAAACGAGCGTTGGGCCACGCGTTTCGCGGTCGGACTCGCGATGGTGCCCCGCGGCGAAGTGGGTCTTATCTTTGCCGAATTGGGACGAACCTCGAATATTCTCGACAACGAAATCTATGCCGCGTTGATCATCGTGATCGCCTTCACGACCATCTCCGCGCCTCTGCTGCTGAAAGGGTATTACCACAGTCTCGGCTACCGGCTTGGAGCGAAATCGCTCCGCGAGCGATAACTTCCGATGTGAGCACGATACCGTTGGGAGCCGGCCTCGGTTTAAGGAAAGGGCTTCGAAATGACTCGGTTATTTTTGGTAAACGCCGTACCGGCATGAAGCGACAGCCATTTCAAAATGTCCTCCCGCCGGACCAATCCGAGCAGTTCTCCGTTCTGGACAATCGGTAGCTGATTGACGTCGCGCCGGCCGAGGAGCATCAGCGCCTCCACGGCATCCTGCTTGGGTGAAAGGGAGACCAGTTCCTGAGCCGGCGTCATGATGTCGCCGACGGTCGAGGTGCGCCAGGCGTCTTGCGCACGCTTCGGCAGATCGCTCAGACTGACCATCCCGACAAACCGGCCGTTGTCTTCGACCGGAAAGGTACGCTGTCCGCTCGGCATCAGGTGTTCGTCCACCAGCCTTTGAAGCGACATCCGGGGTTCCACGCGCATGAATTGCGTGTGCATGAGGGACACCACCGGCACGTTTTGGAGCCACTCCCGGATGAGCAATTGGCGATAGCTCATGACCGCCGCATTGTTGAGAAACCAGCCGATGAGCGCAATCCACAGGCCATTGATGAAGCCGGCCCCGAACACCGGTACGCGCAATCCCAGAATCATGAGGAAGCCCGACGCCATCAATACCCAGGCAAACCCTTGTCCGGCCGCGGAGGCCCGGCGCGTGGCGGTCAGCAAGTCGCCGGTCATGCCCCACAGTGCGGCGCGGAGAATCCGTCCGCCGTCAAGCGGAAAGCCCGGCAACAGATTGAACAGGCCGAGCAGGATATTGATCGGACCGAGCCACATCAGCAGGCTGACCATAGGTCCCAGATCGGCAAAGGATCGTTGAGGGTTGTCCGGATCGATCTCGATGGGGCCGATGACGAGTTTGGCCAGTCCAAGGAAAATGAAGCCGAGGACGAGACTGGTTATCGGTCCCACCGCCGCCATGTACAACTCAGCGCGCCAGGACGGCGGTTCGTTCTCCATATGCGCCATTCCGCCGAACATGAACAAGGTGATGCGCGGAATCGGAATGCCGTTGGCGCGCCCGACCACGGCGTGCGAAAGCTCGTGCAGGAGCACGGAACCGAAGAACAGCAATGCCGCGGCAATGGCGGTACTCCAGATCAGCAGCGGCTCCCAGTCCGGGTGCCAAGCCGGGAATAGGCCGGCCCCAAGACTTAAGGTGATGAGAGAGAAGATGATAAGCAGGCTCCAGTCGACAAAGACTTCGACGCCCGCGACGCGCCCCAGGCGCAAAGCTCCTCGTTTTCCCATGTCGATTCTCCATTCGGCAGGCCTGACCAGAGCAGTGGACAATATGGCGAGGATGCGCTCACGCCATGGTTAGCCTGTCGGTAATCCCGGTTGAGGTGTTCAAAAAGCCCGCGGATTTCCCGCATGGAATCTTTGACAACTTCGGGAGCCTTAATGTCATCCCGATTTGGCGGAGGGTTCCTTCGCCGGTACTTCGCTATCACGTTGTACGCTCTGGTGTGCGTCCGAATAGTTGAGATGCTCGCGAGTGCTCGTTCCGCACGAGATGACGAATTGCATCCCTTCTTCCACGGTCCAGTCGGTGGGCGTTACCTGCGAAAGCGGGACAATTTCCATACGACCGGAAGCCAGATTCGGAGCGTGGGGTATATAAACGACCGCCAACTCTTCGCCGCTGTCGGCATCCCGGACGATGCGGGTCACAAAGGCCACGGCCCGCATTTTGTCGGTGGGGTAGCTGATCAGCACCACCCGCTGGATCTGCTCCGGTTGAGTTTGAAAGGCCGAAAGCAGTCGTTTGGTGGAGCCGTAGATGGCTTTCAGCACCGGGATTCTTTCCAGCAGCAGCTCAAACCCGATCAGTATCTGTCGCCCGATCACCCGGCTCGTCAGCCACCCGAGCAAAAAGAGCAAGAACAGCGTGATCAGCGCGGCAATCACCGAATCGATCCACCCGTCAATCATCCAGTCGGCCAGCTTGGGAGAAAACGTGTAAATGGCTTTGTATAAGGCTGGTATCCAAGGTCTTCCGAAGGCGATCAGCTTTGCGAGGATGAAGTCGAAAACCAGCCAGGTCAGCAGAATGGGTGTAAGGACGACGAGTCCCGCGAGAATATTTCTCTGTATGCGGTTGGCGAAAGACCTTCGTCGTTTGCTCTCCATAAAGAATACGGACAAGCTTTTTGCGAAGTCGTTGCGTGAGTCGGGCTTTTGGAGACTCTCCGGGCCTAAAAAAGAATCCCGCTACGCGTCGGCGAAAAATGCTCTGATGTCATGTTTTCCCGCCATTCCTACAGCGTTTGATCGGTGCCGCCCAGCGATGCGGAGCATGCCGGCGCGGCGCGTGAGGTATGCCCTCGTGATTGAGGTGTTGCTCGCTGGGCGGCGGATGCCATCTCGTCGCGAAGCTTGCGCCAGTTCATAAGAAAATCATCGAATTATTATCCTGTCGCCTTTGTCCTAGTGTCCTGTCCCATTAATACGTAGCATAAATCTTGCTTAATTTCTGGGTGTCTTTAGATTTGAGGAGATACCCAATGAAAAACGGCCGCCCGAAAGCCGAACTGGTCATCACACCCGCTGAACGCGAACAACTGGAG
>NZ_DASPLO010000013.1:0-1540 GCF_035627495.1 Methylocaldum sp. | reverse complement strand
GGCTTCGTGCTGGGGCGCGGTGGAACTGGCGACGATGAGAAAGTCGCCGTCGGTCAGCCGCAAGGCGGAGAGATGGACGAAACACCCCCAGACGGGGCGCCGGCCTGCGAGATAGCAGGTTCGCCCCGGCTTCAGGGACTGAACCAGGACCTCGGCCCGCCGCGGCACAGCCCAGGCATTGGGAATCAAGGTATTCCGCTTCAGGCGAAGATAAAACGGAATCGCGGGGGCCTGGAGCCACGGCAACCAGTCCTCGCCGACGAACTCGCGGTCGGCCAGGAGCGCTCGGATGGAAGATGCGCCGAAGACCGACAGAAAGCGCTGCATCAAAGCCATGCGCTCTTCGGTATCGGAATGGCAGGGTTTGTCCAGAACCGTCCACAGCACCGGCAGGGCTATGCCTTGGTGGGCGATCCTCAGAATCAAGACGTTGAGGTCGGTCTTGCCGAATTTCCAGGGCGTGCGATCCAGGGTCACGTACCAGGGACCTTCGCCCACCGGGAACAGTCGGACCAATAAACGAGCGAGGATGTCATAGTCGATCTTGAAAGAGCGGAAGAACCGTTGCAAGCGTTGGTAATGGGAAGCCACGTGGGCAGGTCCTGCGAACCCTTGGGCCAGTTCGGCGAGATTGACGCTCTTTACTTTGAAGAGGGTCAGCAAGAATTGGGCGAGAAACGTCAAGCGGGCGCCATGCCAGGCGAGATGTTCGGCTAAAGCCGCTTTGAGGAGGGTGACGGCGTGATCCATGACGGCAACTCCAGAATGGCTCATGATTCCTTTCGACACCCCTTGGTATCATGGGTTTAGCTCTTTTGTCCCGTACTTAGATCGGCAACTCAACGAGTCTGCTAAGGCAGCGTGACTCACACCAATGAGCCTCCGAGATTCCCGGGGCAGTTCAAGTTCACGCTGGCAATGGAACATTTCAGGGTGGGTGTCTTGCGAATAAATGCTCGCGCCAATAACTTATGTCGATGCGGCGCGACGCTCAACTTAATACGTTAGGCCTCATTTAAGATTGCGAATCAACCAATACGAGGATGAGAGATATGGACGCTATTACAAAACTATACGGGACCTATAGCTCTACTAAATTCTGGGTGATCTCGTCAATGATCTCATTTGGATCGCTCCTTTTCGTCCCAGAGATTTACTCAAACCTTATTTCGTCAACCGACGCCGGCCATACACTTTGGCTGGCATTTTGTCTTCTCATCGCAATATTTGGTGCCGGTCTTCTTCCGTTCGCGATTTGGCAGCATGCGGCGCGAAATGCTTTCTTCAAGTGGTTGCAGGAAAATTGGGGAACCCTCGATTCCGGTGCCACACACCCATCGGATTATACACTAACTCTTGACACACCGCTCGTAACATACAAAGCGGTTTTCTCCGCGCTTGGGTACCTCGAAAAACCGGTTTGAGACGGCGATATTCGACCCCGAGTGGGCCGTTGTTGAGTCGATATCAGGATACTGTTGTTATTTTGCCCCCAACCGAGGCATCGTTTCGGCCGGAGGTCGTCATCTTGTGCGAGTCC
>NZ_DASPLO010000012.1:0-72970 GCF_035627495.1 Methylocaldum sp. | reverse complement strand
CCTTGGGCTGCAACGGATCGAGAAGAAATGGACCATGCCGATCCAGGATTGGAAGCGGGCTTTGAACCACTTCGTGATCCTGCTGGGCGATCGCGTCACCCTATGAACTAATCCCAGTTACACACTTAACTTGACACCCCCAACACGCGAACGGTTTCTACATTTATTCAGGGCTCCCTTAAGAAGCCGCGGACTCTGTCGAGGTTCGGAGGCCGTGGCTCGCCACATCCAAGTCACCTGCCGAACAGCACGATGCGCGCCATGGCCAGGACGCCTTTCAACTTCTTGCCGAGACTTGGATTCGCGTGGAGGGGGTAGACCCCGGCGAGTTCCTGCCCCCGCGCCAGTTTGCTCAGTTTGCGCTTCACCGGGGGCTCCAGCTTGCCATCGGCCGCCAATTCCATGAACAGTGCCTTGACGTTGCCCAAGTCGAAGAAATCCCGTTGCCAGCACCACTTGTAGTCGCCGCCGTAGCGGAACCAGGAGCCGCCCACGCCGGCCACCTCATAGTCGCCGCCACCCTCCCGCTGCACCGGCGCGACCTGGCGCCAGATGCCGATAACCTCCCCCTGTCGCTCGTCGATCAGGATTTTGTCGTACGGATAGCGCCATTTCTCGAAACCTTCCATGTGAACCCCCAAGGCCCAATCTTCGATTTGCTTTCTGCCCTTGGCGAGGAATTCCCGATCGGGACCCATGTTCCAGCCGTATTCGGCGTCTCCGGTATACATGGGGCCGAGGTTCTTGATCCAGTCGCCGTCTGTTTCCGACTTCCGGTTGGCGGCGAGCCAGCGCTCGACCATTTCCTCCAGTTCTTCGCGCGGATATCCCGCCATGTCGCACTCCTTATTTTCCAATGAAACATTTCCCCGATTTCAGGCATGATTACGCTTTTGGGCGCATCGATAATGTCCGATTTCATTCACGCAAACGATAATCGGGTACAAACCCGCAGACGGAGCCACTATGGATCGTGAGCACCCCGTGAGCAAGACCCAGCGTAAGAAGCCCCCGGCCATCTCCGGCGGGCTTCCCGTCGCCGGGCATATTTTTGAGTTCGGCAGAAATCCGCACGCCTTCATGATGCGCCTGCGCGAGGAACTCGGGGATGTCGCCGAGTTTAAGCTTTTCCACCAGAACATGGTGCTGCTGACCGGCGTTGAGGCCAGCGAGGCTTTCTATCGCGCCCCCGACGAAGCGCTTGACCAAGGCGCCGCTTACAAGATCATGACGCCCATATTCGGCCGGGGCGTGGTCTTCGACGCATCCATCGAGAAGAAAAACCAGCAATTGCAGATGCTGATGCCGGCGCTGCGCGACAAGCCGATGCGCACGTATTCGGACATCATCGTCGCCGAAGTCGAAAGCATGCTCGATGAGTGGGGCAAATCCGGCGAAATCGATCTGCTCGAATTCACCAAGGAATTGACCATTTATACGTCGAGCCACTGCTTGCTTGGGACTGAGTTCAGGCACGAGCTGAACACTCAATTTGCCGAAATCTACCGCGATTTAGAGCAGGGTATCCAGCCCGTGGCGTACATTTTCCCCAATCTTCCGCTGCCGGTATTTCGGCGCCGGGATAAAGCGCGCGCCCGGCTTCAGGAACTGGTCGCGCAAATCATGGCGAAACGCGCGCACAAGCACGAAAAAGCGACCAACGTCTTCCAAACACTCATCGATGCCAGCTACGAGGATGGCAGCAAGTTAAGTCCTCATGAAATCACCGGCATGCTGATCGCCACCGTCTTCGCGGGCCATCACACCAGTTCCGGAACCACCGCCTGGGTGCTGATCGAATTGCTGCGCAATCCCGAGCATCTCAAAACCGTGGTTGAGGAAATCGACGAGCTGTTCGGCGCCCATGGCGGCGTGACTTTCGAATCTTTGCGCCGGATGCCGAAGCTGGAAAACGTCATCAAGGAAGTGCTGCGCCTGCACCCTCCGTTGATCATCCTGATGCGCAAGGTGATGCAGGATTTCCATGTGAAGGATTACCTCATCGAGGCGGGCAAGTTCGTATGCGCAGCGCCTTCGGTTACCCATCGGATCGCCGAGCTGTTTCCCGAGCCCGAGCGGTTCGACCCCGACCGCTATACCCCGGATCGGGAGGAGGACAAAAACCTATTCGGCTGGCAGGCCTTCGGCGGCGGGAGGCACAAATGCTCGGGCAACGCGTTTGCCCTGTTCCAGATCAAAGCCATTTTCAGCGTGCTGCTGAGGCGCTATGAGTTCGAACTGGTGAACCCGGCGGAAAGTTACCGGGACGACTACCGGAAAATGGTGGTGGAGCCCGGTTCCCCCTGTCCGGTCCGGTATCGCCGGCGGCAGACCACGACGGATTTTGCGGCGCGGCGATACGCGGAGCCCGGATTAGCCAGCCCTGCCGGAAAAACGTTCGAAGTGGTCGTCGACCACGATCTCTGCAAGGGCCATGCGAACTGCATGGCGGAAGCGCCGGAAATTTTTCATGTGGACGATAAAGGCCAACTCGGCGTACTCGATGAACGGCCCTCAGCCGCATTGATCGGGAAGGCAAGAGCCGCGGAAAAATACTGTCCCAACCGGGCGATAAGAATAGTCGGCGACGAATAGTTTCCGGGGCATCGAATCTGCCCGTCCCGAATCCTCCGGAACAAGGCGATGTGAGCGTTATCCGGCAACGGTACTACGCTCCTTCAGCCATTTGCGGATCGCCAGATGTTGAAATGAGAGGCTTTTGGCCAAAAGTTTGAGGACACCCATGCGCCAGGCGCCGATGGCGTTTTCCCTGGACCAGTGGGGCAACAAGTGGAACGATCGCAGAACCACCAAAGCGTATTGGATAGCCAGGGAAAAAATGCTGCTGTCGAGCGTGGACAGCAAGGCCATCGAGTGAGTGCGGCTTTTGCCGCTGGTTTGCCAGTAGGAAAATATGCACTGCTTGAGAAGCAGGGCTTCCGGGGTTTTGGCCAGGAAGGCCTCGCGTAGTTCTTCCGCCAGAGTGCGGCGGGTGAGCTGCAGGCGGCCGCACACGACGGAATAGCGGTGCAAAGCGGCCGGAATGTCGAAGTTCGTCGCACGCAGCGCATCCCGCAGAATCAAGGCATCCTTTACCGCAGTGGTAATCCCGGAAGCCGTCACGGGATGGCAGCAGCCACGGGCGTCTCCCACCAACACGACATTGCTCTTCGCGACGACGTCCGGAATGATTCTGAAATTCGCAGCCGCCAAGGGCTTGCTAATGGCTAGAACCCGTTCGGCATCGCTTCTGAAAGAGGCGGGGAACAGGCTCAGATGATTCCGAATCGATTCCTCGGAGCGGTGACCCCTGAGGACTTCGAACATGATTCTCGCGCGTCCTTGGCCGATGCTGTAGGCGTAGGAGATGCCCGCAGCCGGATTCAAAAAGATATTGCCGTAGCCCGGATGAGGCAGGTGCCGGTCTTCGACTTCGATGCCCATCATGGCGGAATAGCGATGGGTGGAAAAAGGGATTCCGGTCAGCTTTCGTACCTGCGACATGGACCCATCCGCGCCGATAATGAGCCGGGCTCGCACCCGTTTTTCGCCATCGTCGCAACGAATTACCGCCGCGAACGGCCCATCGGGTTCGCGTTCCATCCTTGTGACTCGGCTGCCGAGCCATGCCGTTACTCCCGGAAACTGTCTGACCGCGTCGAACAAATGGTTCTTCAGGGTTTGGTGTTCGATGGCGAGGCCGGAACAATCGAGTCCCTGTCTTTCGCCGTAAGGCAAGAGTATGGAGGCCGGGTCTTCGTCCGAAGAAGAGATCGCAAAGCCTTGTACTTTCGAGCCGAGATCCGCTTTGTCGCTCAGCAGTCCGAGTTGCCTAAGGCCGTCGACACCGGGCGGGTGGATGAGTTCACCGGCGAGTCGTCGGTCCTGCGAAGGTCCCGGTTCGATGATCAGGATACTTAGATCCAACTGCGAAAGCGCTGCCGCCGCGGCGGCGCCGGCTACCCCGCCGCCAGCAATCAGAACGTCCACATTCAATGGGTTCACTATTTTTGTTCTCATTTTACGCAATCCCTGTAATCCAGTAGAAGAGTTAGAGCCGACGAATCAGCCATGGGTAGTATCAATCAGCCGCACGTATCGCGCCAGTGCCCATGCCGGGAAATAGGTGTGATACAGGCGGTAATCGAGCATGGCGGCTCCGAAGAAGACACCGTTGACCCCTTGCCGCGGCCAGCCTCCGTCCTGTTGTTGCCGACCGATAAGCCAGCGGAAGCCGCGCGTTACCGATTCGTTGTCGGGAGGCAAAATTTCGAGGAGGGCGAGCAGCGCCCAGCTCGTCATGACGATTTGGCTCTCAGTATGTTCCACGTAGCGGCCTTCGAGGCAGCCCGAATAGTGCTCTCCCCAACCCCCGTCCAGGCGCTGCTTTCCGATAAGCCAGCGGGCGGCGGCGCGGAGCACGGGGTCCTCGGTCGGCACGCCGGTTGCTCGCAGCCCTCTCGCGACATGAAAAATGGCGTACGTGTAATTGATGCCCCAGAATCCCGGATAGGAGCCGTCTTCGAGCTGCTTTCGACGCAGGAAGGCCACCGCCTTGGCCGCCGCGCGATCGATCTTCCCGCCCGGAAGGTCGGGATGGTGTGTCCGGTAGTGGGCGAGCGCCGCGAGCGCCGAACCCGTGCATTCGATATAGGAAAGCTCCGTCATGCACTGGCCGAACATCTCGGAAGGATTGATGATCTCCAGAAGTTTTCCGGCACGTCGGCGCTCATAGGTGCCGAAACCGCCATCGGCATTCTGGCGCGACAGGATGAAGGAAACGGCCAGGCCAAGGCGCTCTTCTCCGAGCCGGGCCGCGACGTGTAATGCGGGGTGGTCGTAGAGGGCGAGCAGGGCGCTCAAGGCCTCCGCGGTGCAATCGCTCACCGGCCATCGGTGCCGGCCATCGGAAAAACACCATCCGCCGAGTGCCGGATCCCGCCAGGCGGCACGGTAATCCGGCAGTTCTTCGAGCATTTGCGCGCTGTCGAGAAACGCATGGGCCTTATCCAGCGCTTCCGCGGTTTCCTCGCCGGGCGCCTCGGTCAGCGCCTGGATGACGAAAGCCGTATCCCAGGTGTTGGAGCGTGCGCCGACGTAACGGATTCCTTCCGCCTCGTCTTCCCAGCGCCACGCTTCGACACCCTCGATGCTGGGAGCCAGGTCCGGATGGGCCGGATCCCGGGCGAAGATGGCGAGGCAGTCGAGCAAGCCGCTGACCGGCGAGATGCCCTGATACCGGGTGGTGCGTTGCTCGTAGAGAATACGGTTGAAGCAGACGTCGAGAGCCTTCCGTCGCAGTGCCGGATTGTGCACGCGCTCGTAGGCTCGCAACAGGTCGTACAGCCGGCGCAGGAGAGGGCTTACGGGCACGTACATGTCGGAACGCGCAATCGCGTGGCGTAGAGAGGCAAAGTCGATACCCTCGTAAGGCTCCCGGTAAAGCTCCCGGCGCAACGCGTCGCGTAATGAATCCGGCAGGGGCGCTACAAAGCGCATGCCGTAGAGAAAGGCGAGTCCCAAGTAGATTTGGCGGGTGTGGCAGTAATAGCGCCGCGGGTGAAAAGGCAACCAGTCCGGCAGCAGGAAAAGTTCCGGAGGGATGGGGTTGAGCCCTTCATACCCGTAAAGACCGAGTGCGGCCAACCAAAACTTTCCCCAACCGGGAATGCCTTTTACCCCGTCCGGCTGTGCCTGCAGCCAACGGCGCGCCTTATTCGGCATCGGCGCATCGGCGGGAATGCCGAGCAGCCGCACGGCCACATAGGCCAGGGCGGTAAAAAAAACATACCCCTCCGATTCGGGGTGCATGCCCCAGGAACCATCGCCACGCTGGCGGCACTCGAAGTGTCGAATGATCCGCGCCTTTTCCGCTTCCGGATAAGGGTGGCCCACCACGGTGCGTACGATGACGGCCTGCGCCAAAATCATAGTGCACCAGACCATTTCCCCTTCGAAGTCGCCGCCGGGACCTTGGAGTCCGAGCAAATAGCGCAAAGCCTTTTGGCTGGCATCCGCCGCTTTTCCGCAGGACAACGGGGATCGATTCATATCCTGGTTTTTCCCTGATAAGGTCATTGTTCTTCCTGCAAAGAGCCGGTCGGGAAGTTTAGTGGCTTTTGGAATCGGAGGCGAGTCCGATGTCTATCCAGTCGAGAAGACCGAGATAGTGGGTTTGGTGGACGCAGGATAGAGCAACACGGAGCTGTCGTGGCCTATCGATGGCGTCCAAAGCAGTGTGGCGGCGATTTGTTGAGCTTCCCGATTCAAGCCGCATATGGCGAGAAGCGCTTCAGCCTTCCCGCATCCTGCGCGGATCCGGCGCGATATCCTCCATTCTAAAGACATAGCGGCCTTCCTTGCGATCCGCGAAAAACAGGCGCAACGAGCGATAGACCGTTTCGAAGGAGATATCAGCCCAGGGGATTTCGTCCTCCCTAAAGAGGCGCGCCTCTAGGGTTTCGGAGCCCGCGGAATAGCGCTCTTCCAGCATACGGGCTCGAAAGAACACGTACACCTGAGAAATATGGGGCAGGCTGAACAGGGTGTACGCCGAGTCGAGTTCCACTTCGATATTCGCTTCCTCGCGAGCTTCCCGCCGGGCGGCTTCCGGCAAGCTTTCGCCGAGTTCCATAAAGCCTGCGGGCAGAGTCCAGTAGCCGAGACGCGGTTCGATGGCCCGCTTGCACAGCAGCACCCGGTCGTGCCACACGGGAATGCATCCGGCGATCAGCTTGGGGTTTTGATAATGAATGGTCCCGCAGGAATCGCAGATGTGACGCGGACGATCATCCCCTTCGGGGATGCCCCGTCGAAGCGATGCTCCGCAGTGGGTGCAATAGTTCATCAAGCGTATCGCGCGTTAGGCTTGGGCGAGATTGGCGCGTTGGCGAATCCTTGCCGCCCGCTGAAGGGCTTTAATCAAGCGATCATGGTCGAAATCAACTGATCCTCAAGTTCGATGCGCATAGCCAATTCCTCCCCGAGCTTGGAAAGGTCGTTCGCCAGGTGGGTTCTGAGCTCGTCGCCGGACAGCGTTTCGTATTTGTCGTTGAAATCCACGGCCACATCGGTGGCTTCGGCGATGCGGGGATAAACTTCCTCCGCCACTTCAAGAACTTTCCGCCGACGCTCGCTGCCGTCGATGATGCGCTGGTAAATCCCGAAATGGCCGAGTGAGATGTAATCGATGAGCAATTGGCAGAACTCCTGGATTTTCGACTCCAGGGGTTGCTCCACCGTAAAGGGCTTCATTCCGCCGATTGCGCAGTATAGAGACCAAACTTGCCGCCGTTCCTCCAGAAGCTCCTCGATCATCTGATTTGTGTTTTGCCTGCGTTCGTTGATGCTAGCACTCATCGTGACTGTTCCTGATTTTTCTTTTCGAAAAGGCTGGCATACATTATGCCATCTTCCGCACAGGAACAATCCTTTCTCGCGAAGTTAAATACTTATAGGCGCAGGATCGCCGCAGGTCGGGTTTTTGCGGTGGAGCTTGGGAGACGAACGGCTGGCTAATTCTCGGCCGATTGGCTCTCCGGAGAGAGAAGCCGCGAGAATTCGTCGATCGATTGGGGGCGGTGCGCCGGATCGACAATCATGGCCAAATCGATGGCCTGCAATAAATCCGGCGGATAGCGGCGCTTGAATGCTTTGACCGCCGGCATGAGGTTATCGCGTTCGGCGCGGACCGGGGCCGCAGGAGGCGGGATGCCGTCCAAACACATCCGCATGGTCGCGCCGACGGCGTAGATGTCGCTCCACGGGCCCAGCGCGCCGTCGTCCTGGTACTGCTCGATGGGGGAAAAGCCGTTGGTCAGGACCTTGCCGATGCGGGCCTGCTCTTCATACGGATACGGCTGCGAAGCCCCGAAATCCAGCAGAAGAGGGTCGCCGCCCGAGCGGATCAAGATATTCTGCGGCTTGATGTCGAGGTGCAGCAGCCCGTTTTGGTGAATCGTCCTGAGGCCGTCGAGAAGCGCCGGAAACACCATCCGCAGGAACTGGTCGCTCACCCCGCCTTTCTTTTCTTTCACAAGATAATCGCCAAGGACTTTTCCGTACTCGAAAGTCATCACCAGGTAGACCGTCGAGTTGGCCTGAAAGAAATTCAAAACCTCGACGATATTGCGATGCTTGAGCCTGGTGAGAACCTTGGCCTCTTCGAGGAATAGCCGTCGGCCGCGCAGGAACATCGAGCGAGCCTCTTCACTGTTCGGCACGACATGATCTTCTGGTGTGCGGTGCGCCAGACGGCGCGGTAGGTACTCCTTGATGGCCACTTGGTGCTGATCGGCCAACTGGCGCGCCAGGTAAACCGAACTGAATCCGCCGCCGGCCAAGGGGCGCTCGATCATATACTGATCGACGATCGTTCCCGATTTCAAAAAATACCACTCCTTCGGAGGCTTGTCCGAAGAGGCTGGCCAGGGTTTCCGCATGGGGGTGATTCAGCTTAACATTCAAATTTTTCTGATCAGGATTTACGCAGAGCCGCCTTTAGTCCCCTCTCCTCCTGGGAGAGGGCTAGGGTGAGGGAATTTTGAGATCGGCGAGAAGGAGGTAAATGCGTAAGCCCAACTTCCAACTTAATCAGTATAAAGCAAGATTTCCTATGATCCGCAGCATGACCGCTTTCGCCAGCGGCGAACGAGAAATTCAGGGCTGGCTTTTCACTTGGGAGGTCCGTTCGGTCAACCACCGGTACCTCGATCTTTCCCTGCGTTTGCCGGATGCCTTCCGTTTTCTGGAGCCGGCCGCCCGCAGCCGCATCGGTTCGCTCATCAATCGAGGCCGTCTGGATTGCACCTTGTCGTGCAAAAAGAGCACCGAAGGCGGCGCCGACATCCGCGTGTATCGCGACCTGGTGGCCAAATTATTGGCCGCCGCCCGCGAAGTGGACGATCTGAGCGATCGGCCGCTGGTCGGCTTCAGCGCTCTCGATGTCTTGAAATGGCCGGGCGCCCTGCACGAGCCGGAGGCCGACCGGGAACAACTGGCGGCGGAAGTTCTCGACCTTTTGACCGCCGTCCTAAAGCAAGCCATCGCCGTACGGGAAAACGAAGGGCGTCAACTGGCGGTTTTATTGGAAGAACGCTGTTTCAAACTGAGAGAGCACGTGGCGGCGGCGCGGGCGCGGATGCCGGAAGTCTTGCAATCCATCCGGCAGAAGATCGTCGCGCGGTTGGCCGAGATATCCGCCAATCCGGACTCCGACCGGCTGGAGCAGGAAATGGTTTATCTCGCGCAGAAACTGGACGTCGACGAAGAGTTGGACCGGCTCAACGCCCATGTCGACGAAGTCACGCGAGCCTTGCGCCAAAAAGAGCCGGTGGGCCGGCGCCTCGATTTTCTACTTCAGGAAATGAACCGCGAAGCCAACACCCTGGGCTCCAAATCCGCCGATGCCGAAACGACCAAAACTTCGGTCGAAATGAAGGTGCTGATCGAGCAAATGCGGGAGCAGACGCAGAATATTGAGTGACATTATTATTAAGATCGGTCTCATCGCCGGCAGCCCGGTAGCTGGGTTTAGGAACGAAACCCAAGCGATAACCTTTCCAGGCTAGGATAATAGCTGGGTTTACCAACTCAGCCTATGGTACCGAAACTAGAAAGCCGAAAGGGTGCCGCCTGACGAGTTTTCGGGAAATCCTTAATCGGGATAAACAGTAACTACGAAATAACCTTGTCCTAAATCGCTTCCGCGATTAACGAGCAACCGGCTATTTCCGCCGTCGCTTTTATCTCGTGGATGGAATCCCTGACGCTCAGCCATTGCGACGGCCTCACTCAGCGTCCCGGCATCGTCAATGACGGGGCCATCGGTGCTCGAACCGTCATCGTTGATTACCACGATCTTCACCGGGTATCGCAGCTTGATGCCGCATTTGTTCGCCATAATGCCCCTCGCGCCGATTCTTCGGGATCATTCCCGCAATTTCAAAGACGGTTTCAAGATTTGAGGTGCTCCTTGAGGAAGGCCAGGACTGCTTGCCAGGCTTGCTCGGCCTCGGTGCACTCCGCGGGAGCCACGCCATCCTGGAGGTAAGGCACATAGACCAGGAACCCATGTCCACAGTGGGGATAGACCTTCACGATGGCCGGAACTCCAGCCCTGTCCAATTCGGCCTTGAACGTAAGGGCCTGTTCGGCAGGCACGATGTCGTCCTGGTCGCCGTGTAGAATCAACACCGGCGCTTTCAACTTTGGAATCTGCGCCAATGCGTGGCGGGTTGAGAAGGCTAGCGGCTTGTCGTCCGGGCCGTCTCCGTAAACCCGCTGGGTCAAATTGTCTTGGCCCAACGTGCCGGTTTGCTGGAGATAGCGCCACCAGCCGTAGATGTCCATCACGCCATCGGCTGCCACCACGGCATCAATTTCGGGCTGCCGGGCAGCCGCCAACACGCTGATCAAGGCACCGTGCGAGAGGCCGACCAGGGCTACACGCCCGCCGTCGATACCAGGTACCCGGGCCAGCAGCGGCAGAACGTTCAGCACATCACGCACTTCGCCGGCGGCCACCTCGATGAATCCTTCCGAACCGTCCTCGCCGCGATAGGACGGGGCAAACACAACATAGCCGGCTCGCGCCAGACGCGCGCAAGCCCGCATGTGCTCCTTCGAAATGCCCGACACGCCATCATGGTTGAAGAGAACCAGCGGCAGCTTGTCCTTGGTGCGGGGCAGAAACAGCAAGCCCCTCACCTTCAGCCCATCGCTTGGATAGGTCCAGAGCGAGACGGGAACCCCTCCGATTTGCCGGGCCGGCTCCTGAGTGACACCCGGTACCTGAGCCGCGGCCGGATTTCGCGGGACCAGCGCCAGACAGAGGATCAACAGCAATCTCATGGCGGCATGGTCAGGGTTCCTTGCTCGAATGACAAGCCCTTCGTAGCCGCTGCGTTATCGGCTTTCGCCTTGGCGGATCTGTTGGCACAATAAAACCCCGGCCATATCCGTGGCAGAGGCTGCGCAAGTTTTTTCACGCCGGGCTGCGCGCAAAGGCAGCCGAACGTGTGGTCAACCATCAGTAGAGGACGCGAACGAGATGAAATGCAAGAACGCTATTTTTGCGATGTTATTCGGATTTTCCGCCTTAATGGCTGACGAAGTTTGGGCGAGAAAGGATGGCGGCAACGGTCCGAATGTCGATAAGCCGCAGGGCGGACAATACCAGGAGCAGTACCAGGAGCTGCGACAGGATCGAAAGGGCCTCCAGCAAGAGTACCGCGACGAGGTTCAAGAGCGTGCAAGGGACAGGGGAGTCGGAAGGGAGGGCGCGCGTCCGAGTGAGATGGAAGGTGGCCGTGGATCTCTCATGACGCCGGAGGAACGTGGCGGTTACCAAGACCAGTACCGAGAGTTGCGCGAGGAAAGGAAGAGCCTGCGAGGTACGACTGACGACGCCGGCTCGGGCAGAGGAGGTCGAGGCCAAGGCAAGAATAGATAAGCAGAAATCACCCGGCTCAGGACCTGGGGGGCCGCGGGCCAACCTCCGCTGTCCACCGTGGCTAGTCCGGGAATTCCCCGCTTCGGCGGGGTTTCTTTTGGCTGAACCAACGGCAAAAAAGCCCCGAATGAATCGGGGCTCAGAGTCCGTTAATATCCTGATTTACAAAGTGCGTGAGATCCCCCACCCGTAGGTGAATCCGTATTTGCACTTGTTCGGGTTGCCACCTGGCAGAACTGGTCTAAGCTGAAACTGTCGCGATTCAACTCCTTACAGTTGCTTTCGGCACGCGATACAACCCGGCCGGGCTCCACCTTGGCCGGGTTTTTTTATTGGCAACCGGTCGATTCACGTGATCTCGGCTTAGTGGCGTACTCAAGGATATACCTAATGACCGATGGTCGTACGCCTTGTAAAAAAGGATTTAATCTATTATTCGTTATTCAATCACAGGCTATTGAGTGGCCTTTTTTTCCGTGTTTCACAAAGGCTTGGCGTACCTGATAAATTATGAATAACGTCTTGTCCAACGCGTCAGCGATTCGGACATACCTTAGTTAAAGGCCGTCCCATGTCCTTGGCCCTTAGTCCAATGGCGACATTCGTCGTTCGTCAGCCGAACGGTATTTCACGCTCATATCGGCTACCATTCCGGTATCTCCGATGCAGGCGAAATACCGGTTCCGCAACTGCCGTCAACTCACGATGATTGCGGTATTGGGCAGAGATCTTTGGAGGTTTAGTATTACGGTCTTAGTCAGACGATCGGCCGAGCTGTCTGTGTAAACCAGCGCACTCTCGGTGCGGTTTATCGGGCGCTGTTCGGTACCGAATCGGGCAGACGGCGGGATCGATTTGAGCGTGAATGACTTTTGGAAACCAAGCAGCTCTTTTCGCGATCAAAATGAACACTGAACTCACTGCCGAGGTGGAGTAGATGAGCAGTAAAAGGCTTCGATTGAGGGTCGTGTTAACCTGTTGGAGCAACGGAAATGAACCGACATGAACCGCACATTGCCGCCCAGGAGAGGCAAAACAGCCAAGCTACGCCCATGCGGATTACCCGGCTAATTTACGACAGCAGCGGGCTACGCCGCATCATCTGCCGTCAAGCGGGATGCTTCCCCTATCTGGACGTCAAAAGAGGTCAGGACGAGAGCGAGGCGGCGTTTCGACGGCGGGCCGGGTTGACCCGTGGCGTTTCAGAACTGAGCTGAAAGCCCGGGCTTTTACAAGTCCTGATCCAGTTTTAGCGGGTCTCTTTTTGCCTTTGGCGTGGCCCTGCCAGGAAATTTTTCTTACTCCTTCGCGGCTCCGGAATTAAGAAGCTCTACATATGCATTCAAGCTTATTTGTAAGGTTGGTGCGTCGTTCTAATTTAGGGTATCAAGACGACAAGATAAGGAGATCTCGATGTCGATACGATTATTGCCAAGCACCTTCGCCTTGACGATCGGTTTGATACTTATGGCCGGCATCGTCCAGGCCGAAGAGGCAAAGCCCTATTCTCCGCCCGCCGATACGGACGTGGACGATACGGGAAGGAATGTGCGCGATCGTGGCGACGCCACTTTGACGCCCGAAGATCAAAAGGAGACTCGCGGCGATGTAAAGATCACGGCCGCAATACGAAAGTCAATCGTCAAAGACAAATCTCTCTCGCTCAACGCGCGCAATGCGAAGATTATCACCCGTAACGGACTCGTAACCTTGCGTGGCCCCGTCGAAAATCAGGCGGAAAAACAAAAGCTGGAATCGATTGCCCGTAAAGTAGCCGGCGTCAAGCAGGTTGATAATCAATTGGAAATCAATGCCCCGTGATCGCTTTGTTTGTTCTTTCGACGGGAAAATGTAGAAGGGCGGCAAATCCGAATTAAGCCGAAAGCTTATCCGTTTTGGCTTCATACCCCGCTGCGGCGGGGTATTTTTTGCGCGATGCCACCGGAAGCAGATCTACCTGGTCGAATTCGGAAATATCGACGCAACCGAACTCAGTTCCGCGCTGCCCGAAATGCTCCTCCCAAGGTTTCTCGCCCGTAGGAACTCCCTCTGTTTCAGACATGTCATAAATTAAAACCGCATTTCCCGATACAAGCGAAAGGAGAGGGCATTTCAGCAGGAGGCTTGATGCAAAAGTCGGGGAGAACGTGTTCACCATCTTTTCATAACCGGTGCACCGATCGGTTCCTCCTGCTGATAATCTTTCCCGCGTTTCTACTGGTTCTGTTATCCGGAGGAACGGTATTCGCCCAAAACACCGGGCCTCCGGTCACTGCTTTGCAAAAAGCGTCCGACGAAGACGGGCGATGGCTTATTTCGGCCAAGGATTACGCCAACACCCGTTTCAGCGCCCTCGATCAAATCAAGGCCGAAAACGTCCATGATCTCCGACTGAGTTTTACCTTCTCCACCGGCGTGTCCCGCGGCCATGAGGCCGCGCCCATCGTGGCCGATAACGCGATGTACATCGTGACTCCTTACCCGAACATCCTCTACGCTCTGGATTTGACCCGGCCGGGTGGGCCCCTCAAATGGAAGTACGAGCCGAAACCGCTATCCGCGGCTCAAGGGCTGGCATGCTGCGATGTCGTGAATCGCGGGGCGGTGTACTCGAATGAAAGAATTTTCTTCAATACGCTCGACGGACAGACCGTGGCGGTCGATGCCAAGACCGGCAACGAAGTCTGGAAAACCCGGATCGGCAATATCAACCTGGGCGAATCCATTACGATGGCGCCGCTGGTCGTGAAGAACAAGGTGCTGGTGGGGAACAGCGGCGGCGAATTCGGCGTGCGCGGCTGGCTTACGGCGCTTGATGCGAACAACGGCCATGTCGTCTGGAAGGCGTATTCCACGGGACCCGATAAGGATGTACTGATCGGCCCCAACTTCAAGCCGTTTTACCGACATGACCAAGGGCAGAATCTGGGCGTTGCGACATGGCCGCCCGAGGCATGGAAAATCGGCGGCGGCACCGTGTGGGGTTTCATTTCCTACGATCCCGCGCTGAATCTGATCTATCACGGCACGGCCAATCCCGGGCCGTGGAATCCCGAGCAGCGCCCCGGCGACAACAAGTGGACGGCGGGAGTTTTCGCGCGCAATCCGGACACGGGCGAAGCCCACTGGTTTTACCAGTGGAGCCCGCACGACCTTTACGACTACGACGGTGTCAACGAGAACGTTTTGCTGGACCTCCCCATCGCCGGGCAGATGCGGAAAGTCCTGGTTCATCCGGAGCGGAACGGTTATGTATATGTGCTCGACCGCACCACCGGCGAGGTGCTGTCCGCCACGCCCTTCGTGCACATCACGACGACCAAGGGCGTCGACCTGAAAACCGGGCGTCCGATCGAGGTGCATGAGAAAACGCCCCGGTTCAACACCGTCGTGCACGACATTTGCCCTACGGCGCCCGGCGGCAAGGACTGGCAGCCCTCGGCCTATTCCCCGAAAACCGGCTGGCTTTACATTCCGCACCAGAACATGTGCATGGACGAAGAGGGCATCGAGGCCAACTACATTGCCGGCACGCCTTACGTCGGCGCTAATGTCCGGATGTACGCGGGTCCGGGTGGACACCGGGGTGAGTTCACCGCCTGGGACCCTGTTGCGGCTAAGGCGGTCTGGAAGATCAAGGAGAAGTTTCCGGTTTGGAGCGGCGCCTTGGCAACGGCGGGCGACGTGGTGTTCTACGGGACAATGGAAGGCTGGTTCAAGGCGGTGAACGCCTGGACCGGCGAGTTGCTGTGGCGGTTCAAGTGCGGCTCCGGGATTATCGGTCAACCGATCACCTACCGAGGGCCCGACGGCAAGCAGTATGTGGCGATTCTGTCCGGCGTCGGCGGCTGGTCGGGGGCTATCGTTGCCGCCGGCCTCGACCCGCGCGACGGCACGGGCGCGCTGGGATTCGTCAACGCCATGAAGGATTTGCCGGAGCATACGACGCGGGGAGGGATGCTCTATGTTTTCGCGTTGCCGTAGATCCGGGTTTTTCTCGGTGCTGGCCTTGCTCTGGGCGTTTTGGCCCGCCGCGGCTATTGCGGCGGTGAACGATGATCTTCCAAAGCGCGCGCTCCGCATCTGCTCGGACCCTAACAACCTGCCTTTTTCCAACCAAAAACAGGAAGGCTTCGAGAACAAAATCGGCAATCTCATCGCCCATGATCTGAACGCCGAAGTCAAGTACACCTGGTGGGTGCAGCGCCGCGGCTTTATCCGCAACACGCTCAAATCCCACCAGTGCGACGTGGTTCTCGGTGTCCCGAGCGATTTCGCACCTACGCTGACGACGACGCCGTACTATCGGTCCAGCTATGTGTTCGTCTACCGCCGGGACTCGGGACTGAACATTCGCTCCTTCAACGATCCTGCGTTGCACGATGTCAGGATCGGCGTGCAAATCGTCGGCGACGACTTTGCCAATACGCCGCCGGCCCATGCCCTGACCAGCCGGAAGATCATCAACAACGTGGTCGGTTATACCGTGTATGGCGATTACTCACAGGAAAATCCGCCGGCCAGGATCATCGATGCAGTGGTGGCGGGCGATATCGACATAGCCATCGTATGGGGACCTTTGGCGGGTTACTTTGCGAAAAGGCAAGCGGTTCCGCTCGCTGTCGTACCCGTCTCGCCATCGGCCGACCGGTCTCTTCCCTTCGTATTCGATATCGCGATGGGGGTGCGGCACGGCGACAAACGGCTACGGCGCGAACTGGAACGCGTCATCGAGCGGAGGAGCAAAGAGATCGAAGCCATTCTCGACGATTATGGCGTGCCAAGGATCGGAACCCGCCTTTCCAGCCGAAAGGGACGGTCGGAATGGAAATCGTCGATAAGTTCTCGGCATTAGCCAATCCGATTGCGGTTCTTCTCCTTCTGATTGGCTGCGAACGTGAAGAGCGTCGCTTCCGCGAGCCGCCGCCCGCTGCGAGTGCCATCGAATCCATCCGCCTGAGCGATTTGCAGCCGGGGACTCCGACACCGGTCCCCGCGATAGCAAATCCCTACGAGGCAAACGCCTATGCCTTGGCGGAAGGAAAGCGCCTGTTCTCCTGGTACAACTGCGTGGGCTGCCATTTTCACGGTGGCGGCGGCATAGGGCCGCCTTTGATGGACGATGAGTGGATTTACGGCGGCGAACCCCAGAATATCTTCGCCACCATTATTCAGGGGCGCCCCAACGGTATGCCCGCATTCGGCGGAAGCATCCCCGTGGCTATCGGGCTCATCGGCTGGTTTTGGCCGAAGCCGGGAGAAGCCGAAAAGGACTTGCCCCTGGAGAAGCCGCCGTGAGCAGTCATCGGATCATCGATGTCTCGCAATTGCCGAGTTACGTCTTCGGCAGCCGCAGCTTGATGTGGTGGGGCACGCTGGGCATCATCGCTATTGAGGGGACGGTGTTCGCCCTCGTGCTGGCGAGTTATTTTTATCTCCGGCAGCGCACGGCCGAATGGCCGCCGGGCGGGTTGCCCGCCCCCAAATTGCTGTGGGACACGCTGAATACATTGGTGCTGCTCGTGAGTCTCGTCCCGAACTATTGGACGGACGGGGCCGCCAAACGCCACGACCTTCGGGCGGTGCGGATCGGTTTGCCGGTATGTTTGGGGTTCGCGATTGTCTTTTTGATCATTCGGGCGTTCGAGTTCGGGGCGCTGAACATCCGCTGGGACAATAACGCTTACGGCTCCATCGTGTGGATCATCCTCGGATTGCACACGGTTCACCTCGCTATCGATGCGGCCGTGCTGACTGTGCTGATGTTTACCGGCCCTCTGGAGGGAAGGCGTTTCTCCGATGTCAGCGACAACGCGTTCTACTGGTATTTCGTAGTGCTGGCGTGGATTCCGCTCTACGCAGTCGTTTATTCCGGCCCCCGATGGCTATGAGGACAGTTCGTAATGCGTGATGAGATCCATAGGATGTTGTCGGGCGGAGCCGCGACGGTTGCCGCTCCGTTCGTCATCCTCGCGCAATGGATACCGCAACTCATTTTGAGCCCCTGCGATAAATGAGAACCGGGTTCGATTCGCAACCTTAATCGACAGGACCGCGGATATGAGCAAGGGAATTAAAATCGGGCATCGCAGAAGCGTGCTTGTTGCCGGACTTGCGATCTTGTCCGCCTCTTTTGGCGCTTGCGATCGCCGGGAGGAGCCCGTGGCGGCATTTGTAACGGGCGGCGATCCCGAACTAGGGAGAGCGGCCATCTCCCGATACGGCTGCGGGTCCTGCCATATCATCCCCGGCATCCAAGGCGCGAACGGCTTGGTGGGTCCGCCTTTGAGCGGGATCGCCAATCGCGTCTACATCGCCGGCGTGCTGACCAACACCCCGGAGAATCTGATGCGCTGGATTCAAGATCCGCCCTCGGTCGATCCTTTGACGGCCATGCCGAACACGGGTGTTACCGAAGCGGATGCCCGGAATCTCGCCAGCTTTCTCTACACGCTGCAGTAGGTGTGCCGCCCGCTCTCGCGGCCGGCACGGACATGTTAAGCTAATAGTCCAATACGCCCGATTTCGGCCGCCTCCGTTTTGCGATTGGAGCCGCCACTGTAATCGTGGGCTCGCCCGGAGCCGTAATCCATCAAGTAATTCTTAAAACCAATCCGGATCATTTCGAAGGCACATGAGTATCGGCACGCTGTTCATCGTTTCGGCTCCATCCGGGGCGGGAAAAACCAGCTTGGTCAGGGCCTTGCGGGAAAGCCTCGACGGTTTCACGGTGTCGGTGTCGCATACGACACGAGCGCAGCGTCCGGGCGAGGTGCACGGTCAGGATTATTTCTTCGTGAGCCGTGCCGAATTCGAAAGGATGATCGAGGCGGGCGGATTTCTGGAGCACGCCAGGGTGTTCGACAATTATTACGGCACGGCTCGGACCACGGTGGAAAAAGCCTTATCCGAAGGGCAGGACGTGCTGCTCGAAATCGACTGGCAAGGCGCCCGGCAAATCCGGAGCCTGATGCCCGGTTGCGTCTCGGTCTTCATCCTGCCGCCTTCGCGCAGCACGCTGGAGGAGCGGCTCAAAGCCCGCGGTCAGGACGATCCGGACACCATTGCCCGCCGTATGCGCGACGCCATCTCGGAAATGTCCCACTACGGCGAATACGACTATCTCATCGTGAACGACGACTTCGATCAGGCGCTTGCGGAACTGCGCAACGTGGTGGTTATCAGCCGGCTCAAGACGGGGCGGCAGTCCGAGAAATATAAAGACTTGATTGCCGGCCTTTTGGCCTGACTTCGCGCCGATTCAATCTTGCGGCTTTTGTGCCGGTGTCTAGGGCGTTTTTTCGGGTTGGTTCAGCATTGACGAGAGCGGCGCTATCTGTTTTTTAACCCCGTTATGGCTGATGGCCCCGCGAAGCGAGATAGAAAAGCACCGATTCGTCTTGACAGAAAAAACGAAATGATGCCCGAATAATTGACTATTTTTCTAGGATATGTGAACCTGAATTCCCACGATATTAGTGTGAAATTTCGGGAGTCATTCCGTGCGCTTAACGACGAAAGGCCGCTACGCCGTCACCGCCATGCTGGATCTGGCCTATCATAGCGAAAAAAGGCCGGTGACGTTGACCGATATCGCCAAGCGACAACACATCTCGTTGTCTTACCTGGAGCAATTGTTCGCGCGTTTGCGTCGGGCGGGAATGGTTGAGGGGGTGCGAGGGCCCGGTGGCGGCTATCAATTGAGCCGCGATGCCAGCCAAATCAGCATCGCCGACATCATTGTCGCGGTCGACGAAGCCATCGACTCGACGCGCTGCGGCGGCAAGGCCAACTGTCAAAACAACCAGCCCTGCCTAACCCACGATCTGTGGATGGGGCTGAGCGATCAAATCCGCGGCTATCTGGCATCCATCAGTCTGCAAGACGTCCTGCAGCGCAAGAGCGTTCGCCAGGTCGCCGAGCGTCAGGACAAGCAGGCCACCGGCGTCCAAGGCATCGATATTCTGTTGCGCCGGGAAACGCGGCTTTAGCGTTCTGCCGAAATGATCTATTTCGATCACAATGCGACCACACCGCTGGATGAGCGCGTCTTGGACGCAATGGCGCCCTATCTGAGCGCCTTTTACGGCAATCCCTCCAGCCTATACCGCATGGGACGGGTCTGCCGCGGCGCGGTCGATACGGCGCGGGAACAGGTTGCTGCCTTGGTTGGCGCGCATCCGTCCGAGATTGTTTTTACCAGCGGCGGGACAGAGGCCAACAACTTGGCTTTGAAGGGCCTGGCTTTTTCCCGCGAGCCGGGACTGATCGCCGCAGGCGCCACCGAGCATCCGTCGGTTTTGGAGCCGCTGGAATTTTTAAAGCCAAGAGGCTGGCGGGTGGCGACGATCCCGGTGAATCGGGACGGCGTGGCCGATCCCTCTTTCGTAGAGTCTTTGCCGGTTGGTGATCTCCGATTCGTCACGCTCATGATGGCGAACAATGAAACCGGCGTGATACAGGATATCGCGCCGATTGTCGGCTTGCTTCGCGAGCGCGGCGTTGTTTTTCATTGCGATGCGGTGCAGGCGGCGGGCAAGGTTCCGGTCGACTTCAAAGCTAGCGGCGCGCATGCGATGTCCCTCTCGGGACACAAGATTTATGGTCCCAAAGGCGTGGGCGCGCTGATCCTCGACAAAACCGTCACGATCGAACCCTTGTTGCATGGCGGCGGACAGGAGCAAGGGCTGCGCGGCGGCACCGAGAACGTGGCGGCTATCGTCGGTTTCGGTAAAGCGGCGGAGTTGGCGTTGTCCGAATTGGCGGAAAGACAGGCTCATCTGCTCGGCCTCCGCAAGCGGCTGGAAGCCGGGCTGAAGGCTATGCCCGGTGCGACCTTGTTCGCCGAGCATGTGGAGCGGCTACCCAATACCGTGCAGTTCGGCGTGGCCGGCTACGATGGCGAGGCGCTGGTTATGAGTCTGGACCGGCAAGGCTTCGCGTTGTCCAGCGGTTCCGCGTGCGCCAGCGGTGCGGGCGAGCCCAGCCCGGTACTCATAGCCATGGGAGTCGACCCTGTGATTGCCAAAAGCGCGATTCGCGCGAGCTTCGGCAAGGGCAACACCGAGGCGGAGGCCGACCGTTTTCTGGAGGCCTTGAAAAAGGTCGTCCGCGTACCCATTCCTGAAAGCCGGGGCGCAACACCGGCGATGCCGATTGTCTAAGAAGCTGTCTTCAAGCTCACGCACCGCCTGCCGGCGTTGCTCATGATGTCTGAAACCAGCCTCTAAGAGCATGCTTTAAGCGCCTGCAAGTTTTTTGAACCAGCGATTCGAGAGATAGCTTATGTCCGTTACGTTAACCGAAAAAGCGGCGCAGCAGATCGCCAAACAACTGCAAAAACGCGGCAAGGGAGTAGGGCTCAGGCTCGGCGTGAAAAAATCCGGCTGCACGGGCTTTGCCTACGTGGTCGATTATGCAGACGCGGTCGAATCGGACGATGCCGTATTCGAACAGCATGGCGTGAAAGTCATCGTTAGAGATAGCGATCTGGCCTATCTGGAAGGCATTCAGGTGGATTATCGCCGGGAAGGCATCAACGAAGCGTTTCGGTTCGACAATCCCAATGTTAAAGCCACTTGCGGTTGCGGGGAGAGTTTCGCCGTCTAGAACGGTCTTCAGCCTGCTGTGCGCCGCCATGGCAATGCCCCTGGTGCTTGAAAACAGCTTCTAGGTTGGGTATTTCTTATCATCGGCTGAAATTTCCAGTAGAATCCCGGTGTTTTATCTGCCCGTATTTGGGCGGCAAGCATTTTTTCCGAAAGCCGAGAGCGCTCGGCTTTCATTCACTACACAACACCGGCGAATCCGAATCAAGGAGATCCCATGGCGGTCGAACGCACCTTGTCCATCATCAAACCCGACGCTGTAGCCAAGAACGTGATCGGCGAGATTTACAGCCGCTTCGAAAAAGCGGGGCTTAAAATTGTCGCGGCTAAAATGCTGCATCTTTCCCGCGAGCAAGCGGAAGGATTTTATGCCGTTCACAAAGCAAGGCCGTTCTTTAACGATCTGGTGAGCTTCATGATCACCGGGCCCGTGATGGTGCAGGTGCTCGAAGGCGAAAACGCTATTGCCAAGAACCGTGACATCATGGGCGCCACCAATCCTAAGGAAGCCGCACCCGGCACCATCCGTGCCGATTTTGCCGTCAGCATCGACGAAAATGCGGTGCACGGTTCCGACGGACCGGATACGGCGGCACAGGAAATCGCATTTTTCTTCAAAGAGAATGAGCTCTGCCCCCGTACCCGCTAATTCCAGCGAAAAGCTGAATCTTCTCGGCCTCGACCGGAAGGCAATGGAAGCCTTCTTCGTCGAGATCGGGGAAAAGCCTTTTCGTGCGACGCAACTGCTGCAATGGATACATCAGCGCGGCGTCGACGACCTTTCGGCGATGACCAACCTGAGCAAGTCGCTGCGTACGCAGCTGGCCGAGCGTTGCGAAATTCGGGTGCCGGAGATCGTCTACGCGCAAAAATCCTCGGACGGCACTCGCAAGTGGCTGCTGCGACTGGATGAGCAGAATCGCATCGAGACGGTATTCATTCCCGAGGATGGCCGCGGCACCTTATGCATTTCGTCCCAGGTGGGTTGCGCCCTGGAATGTTCGTTTTGCTCTACGGCGAAACAAGGTTTCAATCGCAACCTGAGCGCTGCCGAAATCATCAGCCAGCTTTGGGTGGCCCGGCGCGAACTCGGCGAAGACCGGGTGACCAACGTGGTGCTCATGGGCATGGGCGAGCCCTTGCTCAACTTCAACAACGTGGTCGCTGCCACCAATTTGATGCTGGACGACTTCGCCTACGGGCTCTCCAAGCGGCGGGTGACGCTCAGCACCTCAGGTATAGTTCCGGCCTTGGACAGGCTTGCCGAAGTGACCGACATCAGCCTGGCCGTTTCGCTGCACGCGCCGGACGACGAATTGCGCAACGAACTGGTGCCGATCAACCGGAAATACCCGATCAAGGAGCTCCTGGCGGCCTGCAAGCGCTACGTGGGCCGCGAAAACCGCCGCAAGGTGACGTTCGAATACGTGATGCTGGATGGCATCAACGACACGCCCGCACATGCCAAGGCTTTGATTCGGCTGTTGAGCCATGTGCCATCCAAGGTCAACCTGATTCCGTTTAACCCGTTTCCCGGCTCCAACTACCGGTGCTCCAGCCCCGAAACCATACGCCGGTTCAGCGAGATGCTGCACGTCGCCGGATTGACCACCACTACTCGCAAGACCCGTGGCGGCGATATCGACGCGGCCTGCGGGCAATTGGTCGGACGGGTGAACGATCGCACGCGTCGGCATCACCGGTTACAGGTTGCACAGTCATGAAGCTTCGCGTTCTGGTTTGTCTGGTATTGTGCATGGTGCTCGCCGCCTGCAGCGCGTCGAAAGCGCGCAATACCGGCTCTAACGACCCCTACGGCTCGCTCAGCGAATCCGAGGTCTACGTCCAGAAGGGCGTTCAATACATGGAGGCGGGCAACTACCAGGTTGCCTTGCAGGATCTGACGCGGGCCACCGAGCTGGATGGACGAAACAGCGAGGCCTACAACGCGCTGGCGGTGCTCTATCAGCGGCTGGATCAGCCGGCCGACGCCGAACAACAGTTCAAGAAGGCGTTATCGGCAAACTCCGATAACTTCGGCGTCCGCAACAATTACGGCCGTTTTTTGTGTGCCCAGGGCCAGTATGCCGAGGCCATGAGCCAGTTCCAGACGGTTATCGGTTCGAAGCTCTATAACTCGCCCTGGATTGCGCTCACCAATGCCGGGCTTTGCGCCCGGTCGGCGGGTAAAAAGGCGGACGCCGAGCAATATCTGCGTCAGGCGCTGGAATATGACTCCCGTTTCCCGCCGGCCCTGCTCGAGATGGCTGAGCTAAGCCGCGAGACCGGTCAACACATGTCCGCGCGCGCTTTTTTGGAGCGCTACCATGCCGTGGCGGCGCCGGACCCGAGATCGCTATGGGTCGGCATGGAGACCGAAGCGGCGCTCGGCAATTTCCGAACGGCCAAAGAATATGCGAAGACTTTGCGGACCCGGTTTCCCGGCAGCAAGGAGGCCGTGCAGGCCAAGCGCTACGCCACCGTGGATTGATTCCCGCTGTTAAACAACCCCACGACATACCTTTCGATCATGGAAAAAATTCAGGCCGTTCGCGGTATGCACGACATTTTGCCGGATCACGCGCCGCGCTGGCAGCATGTCGAGTCGGTCGTGCGCCGCGTCATGGCGAGCTACGGCTATCAGGAAATCCGTCTGCCGCTGGTGGAAAAGACCGAGCTGTTCAAACGCTCCATCGGCGAGGTCACGGACATCGTCGAAAAGGAAATGTATACCTTCGAGGACCGCAACGGCGATTCTTTGACCTTGCGTCCGGAAGGTACGGCGGGCTGCTTACGAGCTTGCATGGAGCACGGCCTGCTGCATAACCAGGTGAGCCGGTTGTGGTATGCAGGGCCGATGTTTCGGCACGAGCGCCCGCAGAAGGGCCGCTACCGCCAATTCCACCAAGTTGGTGTTGAAACTTACGGCATGGCGAGTCCCGACATTGATGCCGAGCTGATTTTGCTGAGCTTCCGGTTGTGGCGGGAACTGGGGATCGCGCACAAGCTCGAATTGCAGATCAACACCCTGGGCACGGCCGAAGAGCGGCACGTGTATCGCGCCAAGCTGGTGGAGTTCTTCCGCGCGCACTACGGGCAGCTGGACGAAGACAGCCAGAGACGCTTGGAATCCAACCCTTTGCGTATTCTTGACACCAAAAATCCCGCCATGCACGAGCTGATTCAGGCGGCTCCGATTTTGGCGGATGAACTGGGCGAGGAATCCAGAGTTCACTTTCAACGGCTGAAGGAGCTTCTCGACGAGGCCGGCATCGCATACTCGGTGAACCCCCGGCTGGTGCGTGGTCTCGATTATTATTCGCGGACGGTTTTCGAATGGGTGACTCACGAGCTGGGGGCTCAGGGTACGGTCTGCGCCGGTGGGCGTTACGACGGTCTGATCGAACAGCTGGGTGGCAAAGCCTCCTCCGCGATCGGGTTTGCCCTCGGAGTTGAGCGGCTGATCGAGCTCCTCGATGCCCCCGAAAAGCTTGATGCCGCGGCGCATCCCCACGCCTATCTGATCCGCGTGGGTGAGCACGCCGAACGGCGGGGAGCCTTGCTGGCCGAGACTTTGCGCGATGCTCTGCCGGGCTTGAGGCTCCTGGTGAACTGCGGGGGCGGCAGTTTTAAAAGCCAGTTCAAGCGGGCGGACAAAAGCGGCGCCGCTCTGGCATTGATCATGGGCGACGATGAGGCGCGAGATCAGCTGATCGGCATCAAGCACTTACGCACGGACGCCGATCAGGCGACTCTTTCGCAATCCGAATTGATCCCTTTTTTGCAAACACTCATTTAACGCGACGAGGTTCGAGTGGAAGCTTATTTGACGGAAGAAGAGCGGTTAGAAGCGCTCCAGCGGTGGTGGAAAGAAAATCGGCAATCGCTAATTCTCGGTGTTCTGCTGGGTGTCGCGGTTATCATCGGTTGGAACATGTGGCAAGGCAATGTCCGGACCCAGCAGGAGCAGGCGTCCAATCTTTATCAGCAGATGCTGAAGGCGGCCGAAACCAAGCAAACCGAACCGGCAATCAAATTGGGCGAGCGGGTCGTTGCCACGTATCCGTCGACCACGTATGCCGATTACGCCCGGTTGCTGCTCGCCAAGCTCAAGGTCGACTCCAACGATTTGGCCGGCGCGAAGACGATCCTGGAAGAAACCCTCGCCAAAACCAAGGACGAAAATTTCAAGCATATCGCAAGGCTTCGTCTCGGGCAGGTGATGCTGGCTTCGGGCGAAATCGGCCCGGCGCTGGGCATGCTGGAACCCCTGACCTCGGAGCAGATGGGCAAATTTGCGGGACTCTACGAAGAGCTCAAAGGCGATTTGTACGCCGCCGCCAATCGGCCGGATGAAGCCCGCAAGGCTTACGAAACGGCGAAACAATTCGGTGAACCCTCCCCGCTGCTGGAGCTGAAGCTCAACGATTTGCCGACCGCGCCGAAACCTGCTGGGCCCTGATGCGTCGTTTTCTTATTTTGTTCTTGTACAGCTTGCTGCTGACGGGCTGTAGCGGTCTGGGCGCCCTGAAAGAGGCGGCTTCCGGTATCGGAGAGTATTTCGGCAGTTCGGACAATGTCGACCCTCCCGCGGAACTCGAAGATTTCGAGCCGGCGGTTAAGATGACGGTGCTTTGGGACGCCTCGGTGGGTAAAGGCTATGCCAAGCAGTACGTCAACTTGGTTCCCGCCGTCACCGAAGACAAGGTTTTCGCTGCCGACCGTAAAGGCAAAGTACAGGCCCGCAGTCGCCTCAACGGCGACAAGCTGTGGTCAGTGGATATCGAGCTGCCCGTTTCCGCCGGACCCGTGGCCGGTGAGAGCAAGCTCATACTCGGCACCAGCAACGCCGAGGTGGTCGCTCTGAGTGACGGCGACGGTTCGATTCTCTGGAAGACTAACGTGTCCAGCGAGATTCTCGCCTTGCCGCGCGTCGAGGGCGACACGGTGGTGGTGCGGAGCAGCGACGGACGCATCACCGCGCTCGATGAAAAAACCGGTGCGACACGCTGGTATCATGACCGCACGATACCGGCGCTTTCGATTCGCAGCCGAGGTTCGCCGACGATTGCAGACGATTTGGTGCTGGACGGTTATGGCAGCGGCAAACTGATCACCCTGAGCCTCTCGGACGGCAAACCCGAGTGGGAAGCGACCGTCGCCTTGCCTCACGGCCGCTCCGAAATAGAGCGCTTGGTCGACATGGATTCCGATCCAATAGTGAAGGGAGACACAATCTACGTGACTGGTTATCAAGGCGGCGTGGCCGCAGTATCGTTAAGGGACGGCGAGGTGCAGTGGCGCCGAACCGAGCTTTCTTCTTACGCCGGTATGGCGGCGGCTCGCCGCACCCTGTTTGTGACCGACGCCAGCAGCGACGTGTGGCAACTGGACATACGCAGCGGCGCCGATCTGTGGAAGCAGGACGAGTTACACCAGCGGCGTCTGACGACTCCGGTTTTGGTCAAGGATTACGTGGTGGTCGGCGATTTAGAAGGTTATCTCCATCTGCTCTCCCAGGAAGACGGTAGCCTGGTGGGGCGGGTGAGAGTCGACAAGAATCCTATCGAGGCGGCGCCCGTCGTGTTCGACGACGTCATCTACGTTTATACCAGCGGCGGCACCGTGGCCGCCGTTGCGGTGGAAGGGTCATCCGGGCGCTCCCCGGATGACCGTTTGCGATTGGAGTAGCCCATGTTGCCCGTGGTCGCCCTGGTGGGCCGCCCTAATGTAGGCAAGTCCACCTTATTCAATTATCTGACCAGGACCCGCGACGCACTCGTCGCCGATTTTCCGGGTTTGACCCGCGACCGGCAGTACGGCCGGGTAAGACGCGGTCAGCGGGATTATTTCGTGGTCGACACCGGCGGTATCGTCGAGACCGACGCCGGCATCGACGAGCAGGCGATGCGGCAGGTGAGTTACGCGTTGGAAGAAGCGGACCTGATCCTGTTGCTGGTCGACGCCCGGCACGGCCTCAATGCCGGCGACGAAGCCATAGCCGAACGCTTGCGCAAGACCGGGAAACCCGTTTTTCTGGTGGTAAACAAGATCGACCGGGCGGATTTGGCCGTAGTGGCGGGCGAGTTCTTCGCGCTTGGCCTCGGTGAACCACATCCCATCTCGGCTTCCCATGCCCTCGGAATCGACACGCTGCTGGACGAGCTGGAAGCAAGATTGCCGACTCCGGAAGAGCCTGAATCCATGGAAGAATCGCCGGGCATCCGCATTGCCGTGGTGGGACGCCCCAATGTGGGTAAATCCACCTTGGTGAACCGCATTCTGGGCGAGAATCGGATGGTCGTTTACGACCAGCCCGGAACCACGCGGGATAGCGTCTACATCCCCTTCGAGCGTCATGGCAAAGCCTATACCCTGATCGATACGGCCGGAATCCGCCGCCGCGGGAAAGTTTCGGAAACCATCGAAAAATTCAGCGTCATCAAAGCCCTTCAAGCCATCGAAAAGGCCCACGTGGTGATCTTCCTGATCGATGCCCGCGAGGGGGTGACCGACCAGGACGCGAATCTTTTGGGAATGGTTCTGGAAATCGGCCGCGGGCTCATCATCGGCCTGAATAAATGGGATGGACTGAGCCCGGACCAGAAGGATCAAATCCGCCGCCAGATCGATTTGAAACTGCCGTTTCTCGATTTTGCGGAGAAACATTACATCTCCGCCCTGCACGGTACCGGTGTGGGCAATCTGCTCGATACGGTCGAATCCATTTACGATGCCTCGATGCGGGATTTGTCCGCTTCGCGGCTAACCAAAATCCTTCAGGATGCCTTGGTCGCCCACCAACCTCCCTTGGTCCGGGGCCGTCGCATCAAGCTCAAATACGCCCATCAGGGCGGTCAGAACCCGCCGGTCATCGTGATCCACGGCAACCAGACGGAAGAAGTTCCGGGCGCGTACAAACGCTATCTGATCAACACCTTTCGGGATGCCTTGGACATCCAGGGAACGCCGATCAAGCTCGAATTCAAGAGCAGCGAGAATCCGTTCAAGGGCAAGCGCAACGAGCTGACCGCCCGGCAGGTCCGAAAGCGCCGGCGCCTGATCAGGCACAAGAAAAAGACCTGACCGCTTCTCGGATGGCCGATGCCGCCGGGGATGGCGTCGGCTCATTCGCTTCCTTCCCAATCTCCCAGTAAATGCCGCAGATGCGATTCGATGCGCGCCGTTGCGTCAGCGTATCCCTCTCCCGCCAGACGTAGAGGCTGCCCAAAGCGCACGGTCACTTGACTCCGTCTCTTCGGGAGGATCGCGCCGGGAGGCAGGATTTTCTCCGACCCCTGGATGACTAGTGGAACGACGGGAACTCCCATCTCGACGGCGACCACACCGGTACCGCCTTTCAAGCTCAGCAGCGGCCGTTCGGAACGGTTCAGTTGTCCTTCGGGGAAAATCAGAACGTTCCAGCCGTCATCGAGCATGCGGCCGGTATAATCGAGTCCCGGCCGGATGTTTTCGTCGGCCCGGGTGGGAAACGGAAAGGAATTGAACGTGAGTTCCGCCAGCGGCGCAAACCACCCGTACTCGCCGTAAAGTACCTCGGTGCCGGCCGCGATGCCGAGGCGCGAGCGAACGGCTGCGGGAATGACCCAGGTTGCGATGACGGGATCGAGGAAACTGCGGTGATTCGCCATGAAAATCACGGGCTCCGGGAGGTTCGCCAGGTGCTCCTCGCCGTCTACGCGCAACCTGCAAAAGGCCGGAAGCCACCAGCGGAAGAGAATCTGTTGTGCCAAAGGACGTAATCGGCTGGCCCAGGCGGAGTTCGACCAGCGCGGATATCGGCCGAGCTTGGGCATTTGCCCCTTTTGGCTTTGCACCAGCGCTTCCAAGTCGGCGACAGTCAGCTCCGGCGTGATTTGCACTTCTTCGACGTAAACCCCGAGTTCGTCCTCGATCCGCGAAACCAGTTCGATCCGCAGCAGAGAATCCAGATTCAGGTCGGATACGATTTGCGTCGAATCGCCGACGGCTCCGATATCGGTTTGCGTCACCTCGGCCAGCAGCCGCTTGAGCGGCGTGATCCGTCCGCCTTGGGGCGCTTGGCTGGCAGGCTGGCTGCCGAGTTTCTTGATGACCTCCTCTTTTTTTACTTTGCGCGTGACGGAGCGTGGAAAATCGGGTTCGGGCCAGACCGACCAGCTCATGATTTGTTGGTGCGGCGCCAAGTGACGGTTGGTCTCGGCCACGATGCCGGCAGCCTGGTTAGGCTCGCAGAGGAGCGCGGCGTGAATGATGGTCCGGCCGTCTTTCGGCAAGCCGACCACGGCGCTGTCGATGACGCCGGGAACGCGGTTCAGCTCGGCTTCCAGATCCTCCGGAAAGACGTTTTCGCCGCTCGGTCCGAGGATCATGTATTTCTTGCGCCCGAAAACATACAGAAATCCGTCTTCGTCGAATCGTCCGGCATCCTCGGTTTTGAGCCAGCCATTGGCCAGAACGGCTTCGGTGCGTTGAGCATCCCGATAGTATCCGTGCATCACGATCGGGCCGCGGACCAGAATCTCGCTGTCCTGAGCGAGCCTGACCTCGACTCCGTCTAAGGGTTTTCCGACCGATCCCGTACGGTGGGCAGCGGAGGTGTTCGTACTGATGACGGGGCTCGTTTCGGTGAGTCCGTAGCCTTGCAGGACTTCGAAGCCGAGGTTCCACCATTTTTCCTCGAGCGTCGGATCGAGCGGCGCGCCGCCGCACACGATGGTCCGCAGCGTGCCGGAGATGCGGGAGCGGATGCGGTCGCGCAGCACGCGCCGGAGAAAACCCGGCATTCGGCCCAGCCGGCTTTCGAGACGGTCCATCATCGTTTTGAGCACTTCGGGCACCACGACCAGATGAGTCGCCGGCGTATGGGTCAGGGCTTCGCGGATGGCGCGGGTCGTCGGGGCGGCGAGGTAGGTGACCGAGCATCCGCTGTGCAGCGAGCACAAGAGGCTCGTCATTTGACCGAATACGTGAAACAGCGGGAGCAAGGTGAGGACATGATCGTCGGGCGTCAAAGGTACCGCTTTCGCCACGGCGTCGAGATCGGCCAGGAGATTTCGATGAGAGAGCATGACACCCTTCGGATCGCCGGTAGTCCCCGAGGTATAGATGATCTCGGCAAGTTCGCCGGGTTTCTCGAATATGGTCCGATCCCGAATGGCCGCAGCTTCGTCAATGGGGTAGGCCGAATCAACCGGCAAGAAAGGCACGGCCTCATTGGGCCAGACGAGCGAGGACGACAGCAGGGCGAGCTTAGGCTCGGCGGACTTGCTGATCCGGTTGATCTGGTCCGGTGTGCTTTTCGGATTCAGCGGAACCACCACTCCGCCACGGGCTAGGATAGCGAAAAAGGCCGCGACCCAGTACGGCGAGTTTTCGGCGCAAAGAACGACCCGGTCTCCCGATTCGACGCCATGTGCGGACAGTGCTTGCGTCAGTCCGAGTACGTGCTCCCTCAACTCGTCGTAACTCCAGCGGATGGTCCGATATCTCGGCCGGTAGCGAACGGCTGTCCGGGAGCCGTGAAGCCTGGTTTGCTGATCGAAGAATACGGCTAGCGAATCCATGTGGTTTTGGCCTTTCTGGGTTAGGGGGGCGAATACCGACCGTAAGTCAACAGAGTGCGGTTAAGAAGCCGCAACCCCGAGAACGACCGACCCCGCCTTGAACACGGCGCACGCCGTATCGCCCACGCGGAGTCCCATCGAATCCACGCTCTCGTTGGTTACGGTGGCGGCCACCGAGTCACCGCCTGCCAATTCGATCACGATTTCGGAATTCACCGCGCCCTTTTGTATATGTTTGACCATGCCTTTCAACTGATTGCGCGCGCTTGCTTTCATGGCCAATCTTCTGAGTAGGGAAAACGAGGTTCGGATTGTCAGCCGGTTGAGAATTTTTCGCATCGAGAAAGCGGGGGCTCCTGTAGATGCATGAAGAGTTCCAATAATTCCTGGCTGGTTTTGCAAACGCCGCCCTCTAATGGATATTCACATAAGATATTTTGTGATAATTTTATTCCTGAGAATAAATATATCGGCAAGCAAATGAGGGACGACACCATGACACGCTCGGCTTCCGCTCCTGCTACAGACCGCTCACGCGTCCTCACTCAAGCGGTGATCGAGGCCGCTCGCCGCCTGGGATTGGGTCCCAGCGATCTGAAAGGCATCATCGGTGCCAGCCAACCGACCGCTTCCCGGCTGTTGAACGGCCGATACGCCCTTCCCGAAGGCGGCAAGCCCTGGGAGCTGGCCGCCCATTTCGTGCGCCTGTATCGTTCGCTGTCCTCGCTGGTAGGCGGCGACGACGAGCTGGCCCGAAGCTGGTTGAAATCGACCAACCGCGCCTTCGACGGACAGCGGCCGATGGAGGTCATCAAGCGCGTCGACGGCCTGATACATGCCTGCGAATATCTGGACGCCCACCGCGCTCGCGTCTGAGTCCCGCCCTTGGCGGGGGAACGGCTGGCGGGCGGTGGAGGCCCAGCATCGGGTCGCCACCATGCACCTGACCTCGGGCAATCTGGAAGATCAGACGCTGCTGGAGGACATCCTCGATGAAGCCAAGCCCCGCCTGCCCGTCGAGGCCCACGGCTTGCACTGGCTGTTGGCAACGCCTTTCCGCTATTGGCCGCTGCCGGGCGGGTCGCAATTTCGCCGACGCGCCGACCCCGGCGTTTTTTACGGCGCCGAGGACCGCCGAACGGCCTGCGCCGAATGCAGCTACTGGCGGCTGCGGTTTTGGCTGGATAGCGAAGGCTTGTCGGGCCGCTCCGCGAGCGTCGAGTTGACGCTGTTCGAATTTCATGTGGACGCCCATAAAGCCATCGATCTTTCAGCGCCGCCCCTGGCCTCCGATCGGGAATCCTGGACGCACCCTGTCGATTACGCGGGAACGCAATTGCTGGCGGAACACGCACGGGAAGCCGGCATCGGTCTGATTCGCTATGAATCGGTCCGCGCGCCCGGCGGTTTCTGCCTGGCCGTGCTGGCGCCACAGCCGTTCAAATCGGTAAAGGAGCCTTACCGAAACCACCAGCAAACCTGGACCCTGCTGATCCAACCGCCGCACCGGATCGTTCTGCAGCGGCAGTTGGATCGGGAAAGCTGGGTATTTGACTTCTGATGAGCGGGTTTGATCTTTGCGGCCTAACGTCATTTCCAGCCTCAGAGGGACCGCATTCGGCCCAGGCTGTGTAAAAACTCACGAGCGAGCCATTCTGACGTGGAATTTACTCCATTAACCTGTCAAAACCGGGTGAATTCTTAATCGTTGACTCCACCTCGGCAGGAGGTTCAGGCAAAAACCAGTTGAGTCTCTCCATTAGATTTTCGATTTTCACGTTTTTAGACAGACTGGGCCAGGAACAGACGCTCAAGCCTAAATCCACAGTAAGATGGAAATACAATTTATAGCTCTTTTAAGTGAATAATTAGCATTCCACTCAAGAAAGATGCTGATGGCTACAGTTTACGTCTCCTCCACCCTTCTCGACCTTAAAGCCGAACGCCAGGCGGTCATGGACTAGCTGATCACTGCGGGGCATCAACCTGTCCACAGTTACGCCCCCGACAGTGAGACGGTCTGTGAGAGCTGCTTGGAAGACGTTGAGGGTTGCGACATTTACGTACTCATACTTGGACACCGTTATGGCCACCAGCCCGAGGCGGATAATCCAGAGAACCTCTCGATCACCCATCTGGAATATCGCCGAGCGAAGGCTAAGGGGATTCCGACGATTGTCTTGCTGCGCACGAGCATTCCGGATGTTGCCTTGTCCGATATGAATCATCCTGAAAAGCTGCAAAGGATCACGGCATTTCGTGACGAGGTCAGCAGGGATCGACGGCCTGGCGTATTTTCTGACGAAGCGGGGTTAATCAGTGCTCTCAGCACCGGTATTGACCGAGCGTTTGACAAGCTACGCAATCCGGCACCTACCACTGACGAGCTGCGTAACCTGTTCCACCGCGCATCCTCCGATCTGCTGACTTGGCAGGTCTCCCTGTCAAACGGTCAATGGCTGGAACGCCCGGAGCTGAATGCTCTGATGCAACGCATCGAAGGTGATATCCACTCTTTGACCTTGCTGGTGGGCGAGCCTGGCTGCGGCAAGTCGGCCTTGCTAGCCCGCTTGGGGCAGCAACTCGAAGCAGCTTCCATTCCAGCTCTCGGCATCAAGCTAGATTTTCTGCCCGAATCTATTCAGGATCAGAACGGCTTAGGGGAATACCTTGGCCTACCCGCGGCCGCCGTGGATTGTATCTGTACCCTGGCGCGGGAGAGCAAGGTGGTAGTGCTGTTGGATCAGCTCGATGCGCTGGCCGACTTGGTGGTACAGCATTCCAGTCGCCTGCGTGTTCCGCTAGAACTGATCCGCGATCTAGCCGGGTTGGATAACGTGCATGTGGTAGCCTCCTGCCGAGTGTTCGAGCATCGCCACGATCCGCGCCTGCGAAATCTAGAGGCTGAACTCCTGACCTTGGCTCTGCCTGCTTGGGAACAGGTAGACGCTGCCCTGCAAGCCCATGGAGTTCGGACTGCGGCTTGGAATAAAACCATGCGGGAGGATCTGCGCTCCCCACATGCCCTAGATACATTCCTACGTCTGATCAAGACCACCGACGAGGCCGAGCTGTTGCAAGGCTATCAGCACATGCTTGAATCGCTGTGGAAGCAGGCCGTTCTTTGTGATACCAGTGGCAACCGCCGTCGCCTGTTGTTGGACTTAACCGAGCGTATGGCGGACCAGGAAGTGCTTTGGCTGCCTCTGGCAGCCTTCGAGAACCGCTATGCCGTGATTCTGGAACTGGAAGCGGCCGGTGTCCTGATTGAGGAAAGGGGACGTATCGGTTTCCGTCATCAGACGCTGTTTGAATTTGTCCGAGCACGAACCTTCTTAGACGCAGCCGGACAACTAATGGAAGCCGTATTGGCGCGGCAAGACAGTCTACGTATACGTCCCCAAGTCTGGCATGCTCTAGGCTACATGCGAGCGGTGGACCGACACGCCTATCGGGACGAAATCCGCCGACTCTGGGATTCCGAACTGCGCCTCCACCTGCGCATGTTGTTGATCGAATTCCTAGGCCAGCTTCAGGACCCTGAACCTGCCGAAGCTGCCTTGTTTTTCCAGAGGTTCGATGATGCCTGGCATCAGAGCCGCATCCTTGCCGCCGTAGTCGGCAGTCAGGGCTGGTTTGCACGGCTTTCGCCCACTCACCTGCCCATGATCATAGTCAGGTCAGCACAGGAGGCATGGCCGGTAGTGCCCATCCTCATTAAAGCCCTCGACTTTGATCAGCCCAGCGTTCTCCATCTGATCGACGACCACTGGCTCCCCCACGCGGACAAGGACGTTCTCACTTGGCGGGTGTTAGAGCATATCAGTGGGTGGCAGACCGACGTAGTGGACCGCTGTTGCCGCATTCTGACCCGGACCGATGTGGCGGCTTGGGCCGTGAACCATCTGGCCGGTGTAGTCAGCATGCAGCTGCCCGAACAGGCTCCGCGGTTGATCGCGACTTGGTTCAGATGGGAGTGGGAGAAGGAGTTTCCGCCTGAACCCCACGTGGAGACTCAAGTAGCAGAAAGCGAAACCCCATTTCAGGACCTCTGGCAAGAATCGAACCAGTTCAAACGTTGTCGTAAATTGCTGGAGGGATATGAGTTGCACGACCTGCCCGCCCTGGCGGAAGCCGCCGCCGGTGCCTTCTTAGATGCCGTCTGGCCCTGGTTCGTACAGGTAATAACCACTACTGCGCGGGAGGCTCATCTCTTCGTAGTGGGATACCGACAGGGCTTAAGCTTGATCGATGGCATTGACGATGAACGGGAAACGCGCATCGAACGGCCTTTCCTAACCGCCATGGTCCAGGCAGTAGAAAAATTAGCGGAATGCCAGCCCGACGCTTTTCTCGCCTTCCAGAAGGCCAATGAGGGAATCGACCTCATGCTCGTGCAGCGCCTCCTGGCGAAAGGCATGGCCCATATCGTAAAAATCCACCCCGATGTTGCGCTCGAATTCCTTTGCGCGGACCCACGGCGACTGGTCCTAGGCTCACATTCAGACGTTCATCGGAACACCAAGGAACTGATACAGGTTCTGGTCCCTCACCTTGACGCAGGGCAGTTCCTGCGTCTGGAGCAGCTTCTCCGGAGTTGGAACCGCTACAGCCATGTACCGGATGATGACGCTAAGACTCGGCGTAATCGTATACGCTGGACACGGGAGTACAGGCTGCGGTTGCTTAAGGTCCTGCCACGGGAACGGATGAGCGCGATCTGCCGCCGCCATGTGGAGGAAGAGGAACGGGCTTTTCCTGACCTCCATGACCGTGATATGTGGTTTTCAGGTTTTCGTGAGATCGGCAGCCGAGTCAGTGCCGAGCAGATGGAGGCCGCACAAGATAAAGATGTACTCAACCTGTTTTCCGAATTGACGGACGAATACGGTTGGGACCATCCGAGAAAGAGGATGGAAGGTGGAGCTATTCAGGCGGGGCGAGAGCTGGCAAAGTTGGCGGAAGGGGACCCCGAGCGTGCGGTTCGGCTGGTGCGGCAAATGCTGCCTGGACACAACGAAATCCCGGTGGGTGATGTCCTCGAGGCTTTGGCCAAAACCAACTATGACCGCAACGCGTTCTATAGTCTTATCTTGGAGTTGGCAGAGAAAGGGTTTGCCAGTGAACATTTCCGCCGCCCGGCAGCGAGGGCTGTGGAGAAGGCCGTTGATGCCGATCATCCCTTGCCCGAACCTCTGTTCGGCATTCTGGAGACTTGGCTTGCTCCCGCTGGCGAATCTTCAGAGGAGGCATGCGAGTCGCATGACGAAAGCAAAAAAGCGCAGGGCAGCCTGCTTTGGGACCTTGCGGGTGGTAGGATCTTGCCGCATGGGAATTACCCGATATTGGCGGCTTTGTCGAAAGCCTGTCTCCTTGCGCAGCCACCTAGGACGGATCACTGGCTGAGCATCTTGCAAAGACATCTGCTTCGCCCCGAATCTCCCCGCGTCTGGATCGCCATGTTCCACTATCTTCAGTGGCTGCATCTCGCCGACCGCAGCCGTGCGCAAGCATTCCTGAACGGGCTGTTCCTAACCTATCCGTCCATCCTCGATACGTTAGAAGGGGCGCATCTGTTAGCGCACTGTCAGCACTGGATCGAACCGGACGTAGCCCAGCATTGGTTAGACAGGATGCTCAAAGAGGGCGGGGAGACAGCCGCTCAAGGCATGGGCGAATTGGTTATGCTGCGCCGTGTCTGGTTCCCAGATGAATGCTGGATTGCCGAATGGTTGAATGATCTCATCCATGGAGATGAAACGAACGAAAAGCGACGTGCCGTCCGTGTGGGTGTCGCTCACTCGATAGCGCATCTTTGGCGGGAATCTCAGCACCGCTACACTGTTCATGGCTATCTCTTGCAACTGCTCGAAGACCAGGATGAAGCTGTCCTCAGGGCTCTTGCCAGTATTTTCCGTCTCGGAGGTTTCCTTCCTGATTGGGCCAGCCGAGAACTACTCGACACCCTCTGCGACTATCCCTCGATTCTTAGCTATCAATCGGCGGAATTCGTGGGTGAGTGTTTGGAAGAGCTTGTTCACGTAGAACCCGAACGTGTATACAAGGTTTGCAATATCCTTCTCGATTTCGCCGGAATGGATATGGGGAATATTGCCTCATCCCGTTATTTAATGAGCGAGTCCTTTGTGACCATTGCCTTGGTTCTCCAGGATTTAGGTGCTCCCCACCAGGCACAGGGCACTGCATTGTTCGAGAGAATGCTGGAGTTTAACGTCCCACAGGCGCGCGAGATATTGCTGGACTTGGACAAACGCACGCCACAGCAAGCCTCGACCACGTCCGTTTGTCGCCGAAAATGGAGAAGGACTAAGAAACATTGAATTAGGCTTGTTCGAAGTAAAAACAGTGTTTATCTGTGCTGCTTGAATGACCGGAATGGGTCGCGAACCGCCGATCCGTTGATAGGCGCTTTCGGCCAAAACCGGTCACCTGTCCCCTGAACTGGCCGGCTGTCTGTCTGAGAGCATCGGTAAGATCCTGCCCGGTCAACCAATGGAATAAAGCCTTTGGCCTGGGCGAGGCCCGCGGCGTTCGGTATGAATTTCTGAGACAGCGGCGGGATCAAGAGCTTCGAAAGGCTTTCAATCTGCTCTACGCTCATGACCTGTATGTAGTCACCCCTGGCGGTTGAGATCAAGCGCTTTCGGCGAAAGTGGAAAGATCCTTGTTCTACGCCTTTGAGACCGGTCTCGATATCCCGGAGTCCGCATGCGTCTGCATCAAATCTGCGCGCCAGGGCGTCCACTATTGCCGACCGGCCTCACATCGTGGAGGGTCTGAACCCATAGCCTTATACGCAAATCTCGATGGGAAACAACTAGCTAGAGCATTTTTCGGTAAGATGTAGCGATGAGCGATATCCGGAAGCATACCCCAAGGTGCCGCTTGTCGCGGCATCTTGTTTTAGAGCGGGGAGCCGCCCCGCACGCGGGTTCCTTTGCTTGTCCAAAGAAAAGGAACCAAAAGAAAGGACACCCGGCGGACGCCCTGATCCTGCGCGTCTCGTCCGGCACCGGGGCCGACCGAAGGCACCTCCGTGTGCCTCGGTCGCCGCGCCCCTTTCGGGCGATTCCGGTTCCGGACTCCGATGCTCGGGGGCGTCCGAACGGGACTAAGACGTGTAGTGCCCGCCATGCGGGCGCTACACCAGACCAGAAAACGCTCTAGCCCACATGGAGGCGGTGGCCAGCCCCTACGTGACCTTAAGAACCACCATGGAGACATCGTCGGCGAAGGAATGGCTGCGGCAGAAGGTCTGCAGTGCTTCGATGATTGTGTTGATGATCTCCTGCGGCGTATTTGCCCCCTGGGCGGCCAAGAGCTCGCTGAGGCGGTCGGCGCCGAAAAACTTGCCTTCCGGGTTCTGTGCCTCGGTTACGCCATCGGTGTAGAGCAGCACGAGGTCTCCCTTGTCCAGAACGGTGCCTTTCTCTTCGAACGCCACCTCCTTGATCACCCCAAAGATAAGCCCCTCGGCATCCAGCTCCCGGCACGCCGTTTCGCCGCAACGCAGCAGCAGCGGGGGGTTGTGTCCCGCATTGGCGTAGCTCAACTGCCGGGTAGCGCGGTGGTATTTCATATAGAACATGGTGATGAAAAGGTCCGCCCGGCTCAGATCATCGTAAAGTAAGGCGTTCAAGGCGCGGAGGATTTCCCCGGTTCCCCGTGCTAGGCCGTGTTGTGCCTGCTGTCTGTGCAGGGCCTCCGCTCTAAGAGTACTGCGTGCTTCCGCCATGACCAGCGCCGCACCCATCGAATGCCCGGAGACATCGGCAACGACGAGATCGATGGTGTCCGGCCCCCAAAAATAATCGAAATAATCCCCGCCGACATGGGTGGCCGGCAGGCAGTAGCCGGCAATGAGGGCACCGGGAAGCTGCAAGGGTGAGCCGGGTAAAAGGGACAGTTGAATCTGTTTGGCGATTTCCATCTCATGGCGCTCTTCCTCCGCCCGGCGCAACTCGGTCACATCGGTTTGGGTGCCGATGTAATGGGTGAGATTGCCCTGGTTGTCCCGCACCGGAGAGAGGAACAGCTCATTCCAGAACGGGGTTCCATCCTTCCGATAATTCTTCAGGGTCAGATGGCAGTCGCGTCCTTCACGCAAGGCCTGACGAATTTCCGCAATCGCTTCCGGATCGGTGTCCGGCCCCTGCAAAATGCGGGGATTGCGCCCGATCAGTTCCTCCCGGGAAAAGCCTATCATTTGAGCAAAGGCGGGATTGGCATAGATGATGGGATAATTCGGCTGCCTCGCATCGGTGATAATGATGCCTACGCTGGACGCTTCGATGGCGCGATCGTGTAGGCGCAGCTCCGCCTCGTAGTGCTTGCGCTCGGTGATTTCCTCGCCAAGCTCGGCATTGGCTTGCGCCAGTTCGGCGGTGCGGAGCCGAACTCGCCGTTCCAAGTCGTCATGGGCTTTCTGGAGCGCCGCCTCGGCGCGCTTGCGCTCCGTGATTTCGCCTTTCAGCGTCTGGTTGAGCCGGCGCAGCTCATCGTTGGCTTCGCGGAAGCCGCGATGGGTCATCTCGAAAGGCGCGAGACTCTCGGCCCAGAACTCCGCCGCCATCGCCACTGTATGTCTGCTCTCTTCGGCGGAAGGCAGGCCTTCCAACACGGACGCCAGCGCCTCCCGGTAAATCGATTCGATATCCAGCACGCCCAGGCCGGATTCGACTGCCAGACGTCCGAGTTCATAAGCGCGCTGTAGGCCGGCCTCCCCCGCGCCCGCCAGGTAGTTCCGCAGCTCCGAGGCATAGTGTTTCGCGAACTCGCGCAACGTATCGTTCATGGAGCGGCCTCCAGGTAGCGCGCGACGAGCACCAGCGCATCGTCGGTCGTCTTGCCGAAGCGGGCCAGAATGCGGTCGGCAATCTCCTGCACGTCCTGGTGCCGAAGAAGCGGATCGATGAGGGACAATCTTGTCGCGAAGTCGCTGCGGATGCCGTCGGTGGTGAAGATCAGGAGGTCGCCTGCCGCGATGGGAAGATACGCGGTGCGCAGGGGCGGCAGCTGATCGCCCACCACGCCGCCGCGCATCAACAGCGCCTCGCGCGTCGGGGGCGAACCGGCGGTCCGCAGCAACAGGCCATCCACATTGCCGACGCCCAGCCAAGCCATCTTTCCTTCGCGCACGTCGATGGAGGCCAAGCTCATCACCACACCGCGCGTGCCTTTCAGCACTTGATGACAGCGTTGCACCAGCGCTTCCGGTTCCTCCCCGGCGTGGTCTTCCAGCGTGGCGACCGCGATTCCGGCGGCGATGCCGGCCGCCACGCCATGGCCCAGGCCATCCACGGCTGCTATCAGCACCCCGTTCGGAACGAGCTTGACCATAGGACGGTCGCCCGACACGTTTTCTCCGGGAAAAGCCCGTGCAGCGACGCCATGCTCGATCAACGCATCCATTTCGTGGCCCTCACGGTAGTGCCTTGGCCGACACCGGAGGTGATTTCGAATTCGTCCATCAGCCGCTTGGTCCCCGGCAGGCCCAATCCCAATCCTCCGCCCGTCGAGTAGCCGTCCTGCATGGCCCGTTCGATGTCGGCGATACCCGGCCCCTGATCGCGGGCGATGATCACGAATCCGCGGCGGTTTCCGTGTTCGATTCGGCTCAGGAGGATTTCTCCGCACTGAGCATATTGGACGATATTGCGCGCCAATTCGGAGAGGGCGGTCGCGATCACGACCAGGTTGCTGGCCGAAAATCCCAGCTCCTTGGCCAGCCCGCGCGCTTGCTGGCGGGCCAGCACGATGTCGGCATCCGACTGGATCATCACGCGCACTTCGTCAGCCACGGCGGCCAGATCCTTTGCTTTCATGATCAAGAATTGCCAGTGCTTCCTCCAGATCCAGCGTGGTTCGCACGCAGGAAAGTCGCAGATCCAAACCCAACTGCACCATGGCCAACGCCACCTCGGGCCGGATGCCCGCGATCACCGCGTCGGCGCCACGCAATCCGACCGCCTGGGCGATGTTGCGCAAGGTGCGGGTCGCGAAGGAATCCATGACGTCCAGCGTGGTCACGTCCAGGATGACGCCGCGCGAGCGAAAACGGCCCACCTGCTCCACTAGGGCGTCCTGCAATTCCAGCAAATCGGTATCGGTCAGCTCGGCCTGAAGAGAGGCGATCAGATAGGGGCCGATTTTCAGAATTGGCGCTTTCATAAAGAGGCTTGGTCCGCGTTACATCTGGGCCATCCCCTCTCCGACAGGGATCAGCTTGTAACCCAGCAGCCGTTCCGCCTCTTCAAGACCGCTCTGCAGGTCGACCGTGGTTTTGACCGGGCTCAGGTCCATGCCGAGCACCACCAGCGCTTGGGCAATCGAGGGCGATAAGCCGGTCAGGATCACGGTCGTTCCCATGAGCCGTGCAGCGCTGACCGTCTGCAGGAGATGGTTGGCCACCTTGGAGTCCACAATCGGCACACCGGTAATATCCAGGATCGCGACTTTCGCTCGGGTGGCGCTGATACTGTTGAGCAACTGCTCGGTGAGCTGGCGGGCGCGATGCGATTCCAGCACGCCGACGATCGGCAGGATCAGCAGCCGATCGCGGACCTGAAGTACCGGGGTAGGGAGTTCGCGCATGGCTTCCTGCTGCTGGCGGATCAGCTGCTCACGGCGGTAGATGTACGTGTCGATCGCAAGGCCAATGTCCAGAAAAACCACTTTCATCAAGGAGAGATAAGCCTCCAGCGCTCTTTCCGGCGCGTCTCGATACGCCTCGAAAAGTCGAGCCGCGACGGCTCTCAGGTAGAAGGTGTACATCCCCAAGTACAGCTTGACGGGCAGGCCGATGCGCTCGTGAACCGCGCCGATCTTTAGGCGATCTTCAATATAAGCCTGATCGTACTCGCCTTGCGTGAGCCTTCGAAAATAGGCTTTCTGCGCACGCTTGACACGCTCGATGAGCTCGGGGTTTGGAAAAAACGCACGGGCTTCCTCGAACGAGAGAAGATGCTTGTAAAAGTCTTCGATGATGGGATCTGCATACTTTTGGGCAAGTTCATTGATGCTCATCAGTTCCTGGATGTCCTCGTCGCCGAATTCCAAAAACGCTTGGTGTCTGGCGATTTCCCGATCGGTAATCCCCATTTCCTGCATCAGCGGCCATTCGGCACTTGGCTTTCTTTCTTCATTCATCCTGGTTTCCTCCGGCTCCTTCAGCGGATTTTGAGGTCGCGTGCCGGTACTGATCCCGCCGGGCTGGACCAAACCATTGGGAATGCGGCAGCGGACGGCCGTGCATTCCGGCGTTGCGGATTCCTGCGTCCCTATCCCTCATATATCACAAGACCGTCTGACGACCGGATAGTGCGGGTCAGTGCGCCCCTTTTCCGTTCCGGAGCAAGAGGACGGACAAAGTGGAACGATTAGGAAGATCAGCTCTTTCTCCTAACGGGAATTCTTTCGGGCGCCAAACAGTCTATTAGGAAAATTCCTAGTAAACTAGTCTGATTTAAAAGATAATCCCTCTGTCCGCTTACTCACTCCTGGGCCTTGGAAGTAGTACGGATCGGTTGTCTTCATTATCTTCCAAGAAGAAGAACTTCCTTTTCGCCCTGCTGCCCGACTCCATAGTCTTGCCCCAATTCATTTATCCGGGCGGGAATGCCTTTGTGTCGAGGAGGTTGCTTCCATTAAGCGATTATTATCGAATGGCTTTGTCATAGCGGTACTCGCGACGTCGGCAATTCTGTTCTTCCTTTGGTGGCTAAAACCGCTGACCGGCGGCAATCCGCCGCTGCTGCTGTTTCTGATCGCGGTGATGCTCGCGGCGTGGTATGGCGCGACCCGGGCCGGTCTTTTCGCCACGGCACTGAGCGCACTGAATAGTGCCTTTTTCCTGCAAGTTCCCTTCGATCCACGCATCGCGCCGCCGGGCGCACGGCTGCAGATGCTCCTGCTGGTGGGGATGGGCTCTCTGACTACGCTGCTGATAAGCAAACTGCGGAAAACCGAGGTCCAGGCGCTGGATCGGTCGGTTGAAAAACAGCGCCAGCTGGAGCTTGCGCTGCATGAGCAGAAAGAAACCACGAAATGGTTCGAATGGGCCGTGGAAGCCGCTCCGAACGGCATGATCTTGGTGAGCCAGGACGGCACGATCCTCCTGGCCAATGCCCAAGCGGAACGGCTATTCGGTTATGCCCGGGACGAATTGGTGGGCGAACTGATCGAGACCCTGGTGCCGGAACGCTTCCGGTCCCGGCATGAGCAGGACCGGCGGCGGTTCCTGGCCCTGCCCGAAATCCGACCGATGGGCAAGGGGCGGGATTTGTACGGGCGGAGGAAGGATGGCCGCGAGGTGCCGGTCGAAATCGGCCTGAGTCCCATCGCCGCAGCCGAAGGGATCCTGGTCCTCGCCTCCATTGTCGATATCAGCGAACGCAAGCGGCTGGAGGCCTCCTTGCGTGAACGGGAAGCACGCTACAGCCTGTTGGCGGAGAATGTGCCCGAAATTCTCTATACCGCGGACCCGAACGGCCACTATGACTATCTCAATCAGCGCCATTACACGTTTACTGGGCAAACTCCGGAAAAGGCGCTCGGCGAGGGGTGGCTCGATGCGGTGCATCCCGAGGATCAGGCCCGCATGCAGGCCCGCTGGCGGGAATCGGTGACCCAAGGCGTGCCCTTTGATACGGAATTCCGCTTGCGGCATCATGACGGCACTTACAAGTGGTTCTGCAACCACAGCATTCCGATCCGCGATGATCAAGACCAGATCATCAAATGGTTCGGGGTTACGGCGGATGTCCATGACCAAAAGCGGGCGCAGGAAGCCTTGCTTGAGATGGATCGCCGCAAGAACGAATTCCTCGCCATGCTCGCCCATGAGCTGCGCAATCCCCTCGCGCCGATCCGCAATGCCGTGCAGGTGATGCGCAAGCTGGGTCCTCTCGAAGCCAGACTGCAATGGGTACGCGACGTGATCGAGCGGCAGGTCATGCACCTGACCCGCCTGGTGGATGAGCTTCTGGATGTCTCGCGCATCACCCAAGGTAAAATGCAACTGCACCTCCAAACTGTCGAACTGGCGGAGGTCGTAACCGACGCTATCGAGACCGCGCGGCCTCTGATGGAGGCGCGTCAGCACCGGCTGACGCTGATCCTCCCGCCGGAGCCCGTGCGGCTGATGGCCGATCCCAGCCGGCTGGTCCAAATCCTCGAAAACTTGCTGAGCAATGCCGCCAAGTACACCCCCAATGGCGGAACCATTGAACTGGCCGTGGAGCGCGCGGATGCCGGGGTGGTGCTTCGGGTGAAGGATACCGGCATCGGCATGGCCGCGGATCTGCTGTCGCGGGTCTTCGAGCCCTTCGTCCAAGCCGAGCAGAGCTTGGACCGTCCCGGGGGCGGACTGGGGATTGGTCTGACCCTGGTCCGCCGCCTCGTGGAGCTGCACGGCGGGCGGGTGGAAGCCCACAGTGAGGGCGTTGGGAAAGGCAGTGAATTCGTGGTGCGGTTGCCGGTCTATGAGCCGTCATGTCAGCCCCAGCTAAGCGCAACAGAGGGCTAGACGCTCGCACCATTTCAAACTGCGCAATTTCCCTGCCGTTACGGGGGCATCCATCGATTCCGTCCGGAGTTCGGGCGTGATTGCAGGACCGAAGTCGTCCGCCGCTCACTTCTCACTTTTCAGCAAGGATCTTCAGGTTGGCAAGACCCGCTTCGAAGTCTTTGCCGACCATCTTGTCCATGCTGAAAAACATTTGCATTACCTTCGAAATGAAGGACGCGGGGCCGTGCATGGCCCACGTGACGTTTGTGGCGTCGCCTTTGGGTTCGATCGTGAACTCGACGATGTTGTGGGCTTCGAACGGCTTGACGAAATCGAGGTTGATCGTGATCTTGGAAGGTGGGGATGTGTCCGTGATCTCCATGCGTCCCTTGCCGATGTCATTGTTACCTTCCCACTCATACACCGCGCCCTTGCCGCTTGGCGCGTCGCTGTAGGTTCTCTTCATCGCGGGGTCCTTTTTCTCGTAGGGTGACCAGGCGCCCCAACGGTGCAAGTCGTTGATGAAGGCAAAGATCTTCTCCGGCGGCGCTTTGATGCTCGCCGCGCGCTGGACACGGAAAGTGTCAGGCTTGGTCGCGGCAAAGATGAGCAGCGCGACAACGAAAACGACGACTACGATAGCAATTGTCTTGAGCATGATTTTCTCCATAGGATTTCGGTTGAAAGCCGCGCTTCCCGATAGTTTTGACCGGACGTGAATTCCCGCCCCGGCCTACACCCGTTGGTCCCAGGCGGCGATGTTCGGAGCGCTACGGCCGCTATGCCTTCCGCCGATAGTTCGCCGTCATGAATTGGTGCCATTCTCCGTCATCACCCAGCATGTGCGACGTCAGCACACGGTGGTCGTCGCTGTTTATCTCGATCACGTCCTTGTACTTCGCCAGCTTTCCCTCCTCAGCGCAGTTCGGGCCTTCGGCATTGAGCGTCAGCACCTTTTCCGCCGCGTCCAGCGACCCGTCGTACACCCATAGGTGGGTCATCATCGATCCCACCCAAGTCCCCACGTACCGTTTCTTCTGCGGGTCATAGCCAAGCGTCATCAACATTGTCGCCATGCCTCCGCCGGGCATTTCGCCGCGGCCCTCGCACAATACCCAGAGGCCGCCCAGCGAGCGCACGTTCTCCGATCCCTTGAACTTCTCCGGCGGCTTGCCGGGTTCCATCGAGCACTCGGACTCATACGTCCATTCACCAACGAGCTTCTGCAGCCACGCGTGTTCTTTCTGAGGTTCGGTCTTCATCGGTATCTCCTATTTCTTCGTGATTGATCGGCATTGTTGGTCGAAGTGTGTGCCTATGTTCTTCATTTGATGGCTTCCGCCCGTTGCAGACACTAATCAGCCGGCAGACCCGCGATTTCCATCACCGGCCGGATCTCGACAGTGCCCAGGCGTGCTCCTGGAATCCGTGCGGCGATGCCGATCGCCTCGTCGAGATTTTTGGCGTCGATTAGGAAATAGCCGCCGAGCTGTTCGCGTGTCTCCGCGAACGGACCGTCGGTCACCAGCCGTTTGCCGCCGCGCACTCGGACGCTGGTTGCCGTCGACGTAGGGTGTAGAGGGGCAGCGGCGAGATACTGCCCGCTCGACTTGATCTGACGCGCGAGCTGCGCGGATTCCTCGTAACACTGCTCCCGCCCGGCCTCGTCCCAGGCCTGCTCGTCACCGTAAATCAGCAACAGGTACTTCATGGACGCCTCCATCAATTAGTCGAATGGCGGGTACCCGGATCGACAAACCCGAGCGCCTGGAGCGTCCGTGCGTCCTCCGCGATCGGCCGCACCTCGACGCACCCGATCCGGGCCCCCGGAATCCGCGAGGCCACCTGTATCGCCTCATTCAAATCCTTGGCCTCGATGAGGTAATAGCCGCCGAGTTGTTCTTTGGTCTCCACAAAGGGGCCGTCGGTAGTCATGACCTTGCCGTTCCGTACCCGCACGGTGATCGCGGCATGTGGAGGCTGCAGCCGGTTGCATCCGAGATAATGGCCGCTCCTTTTGATAGTTTCGGTAAACTCGCTGTACTCCTCGTAGTGCTTCTCCGCATCGGCCTCTGGCATCTGCTCCATGACGGTCTCGGCGCAGATCAGGCATAGGTACTTCATGGTCAACACCTCCGGTTTGGCGTGGAAAGCTCGTTCACATCGGATAGTCGTTCGGGGAAGGAAAAATTCGACATCGGGAGTACCGAGCGCGATGCTTTTTTGAACCTGCATCGAGACAGACGATCGGATTGCCCTAGTTAGGGCAGCTCTGAAAAAGTCATCCGTGGCGTTTTTCAGAGGCGAAAACCAAAAGGCGTTTTCCCACCTTTTCAATCGCTTATCGCCATTGAAGTGGGCAGTGCAGACTGAGTCTGCGCTCGCCGGCTCAGCCCGGCAGTTCGCGTAGCCTTCGCTCGAGAAAGCGTCGCTCTGGCTCCTGTTGGGTAAGGCGGAGGGCGCGTTCGTAGGACGTCCGGGCTTCAGCCGTTCGCCCGAGTCGCCGGCACAGGTCCGCCCGCGCCGCGTGCGCCAAGTGATAGTCCGCAAGATCGCCACGCGCGAGGATGGCGTCGACGAGAGTAAGCCCCGCTAAAGGGCCGTCGCGCATCGCGACCGCCGCGGCGCGGTTCAGTTCGACCACGGGCGATGGTTCGATGCGTGCCAGCACATCGTAGAGTCCGACGATCTCGGCCCAGTTCGTCGCCGCGGCGTCGGGCGCGTTGGCGTGCACGGCCGAGATCGCTGCTTGCAGCGTGTACGGACCGAACCGGCGCGACAACAGGGCCCTTTCCACCAGCGCTGAACCTTCCGCGATGTAATCTTGGTTCCAGAGCGAGCGATCCTGATCGTCCAGCAGGATCAGATCGCCGGCCGGCGAGCTGCGCGCGGCACGCCTCGATTCGTGCAGCAGCATCAGCGCCAGGAGTCCTATCGCTTCGGGCTCCGGCAACAGTCCGATCAACAGCCTTCCTAGGCGGATCGCCTCGCCCGAGAGATCGTGGCGCGTCAGCAACTCGCCCGATGACGCCGAGTAGCCTTCGTTGAATACCAGGTAGACCACGCGCAGCACGCTGTCCAATCGATCGGGGAGGTCGGGGAGCGAAGGCACCTCGTAAGGAATACGCGCCTCGCGGATCTTCGCCTTGGCGCGCACGATACGTTGGGCCAGCGTGGGCGCGGCGGTCAGGAACGCGCGTGCGATTTCCTCGGTCGTCAGGCCGCACACTTCGCGTAAGGTGAGTGCCACCTGGGCGTCCGACGACAGGGCCGGATGGCAGCAGGTGAAGATCAGCCGCAGCCGATCGTCCTCGACACCGTCGTCGCCCGGCGCTTTACCGGTATCGGCCGCGAGCCGCTCATCGATATCGTCCGGCAACGGCTCGAATCGGGCGCGCCGGCGTATGCCGTCGATCGCCTTGAAGCGTCCGGTCGAGACTAGCCACGCCCGCGGATTGGCGGGCACGCCGTCGCGCGGCCATTGCTCCAGCGCGGCTCTGAAGGCGTCGTGCAACGCCTCCTCGGCGAGATCGAAGTCGCCGAGCAAGCGAATCAGAGTCGCGAAGACCTGGCGCGAATCGGAGCGGTAGACGGCGTCAACTGTCTGGCGTGCCTGCTCGGCCGAGACACCGTGGGCTTGTGGGTCGTTATCCGCCATGTGTCCCGATCCCATGAACCGGCACAATCAAGTGCTTCTCAAAACCGAATGTCCGCCATAGCCGTTCGATCGCAGCGGGCGCGTTAGATATCGAAGGACTGGAGTAACGGTCGCCTTCGTGCTTTTAGCAGGATTAGTCATGCTGATCTCTCTACCGGAGCCTCAAACATTTTGCTTCGACCGTGACAGTAGACTTCTGAGAGCCTGGCCGCAACCCGATTGAACGCCTGTAGGACGAACTACGGGAGAAGGCCTTTCACAACCGTGTCTTCAAAAGCACGGATTTCCCGGAAGATCATTTAGAAGTCAGCTTGAGAGCGCTGGAGAACGACCGTTGCCGAGTCTGTTCGATTGTTGCTTGGCCATGGATTAGAGGTTCACTTCAGGATCGGAAGACTTGTTTTCGGGATATCCGTCAGCACCGTAGGCTGAGTTGGAAAACCCAGCGTTTATTCCCGGTCTGGGAGGGTTAACGCTGGGATTTCGCAAAGCTTCATCCCAGCCTACCGTGCTAAGCCCGTAGGCTGGGATGAAGCTTTGCGAAATCCCAGCGCAATCCGGCATCTGCGGTCCTTAATAATGCTGGGTCTCGTTCCTCGACCCAGCCTACCGTGCTCTTGGATGGACCACATCCGGTCAGAGGCGGTCTATCAGACCTTCTTCAAAAAGCAGGCCTTCAGCATGAAATTACCGGTATCCATCTTGCAGTCCACTTCGTGATCGCCGCCGACCAAACGGATACTCTTAACCTTGGTGCCCATTTTCAGCGTGATGGACGATCCCTTAACTTTCAGGTCTTTGATCAGCACGACCGTGTCGCCGTCGGCCAGCACGTTGCCGTTGGCATCCCTTACTACCGCACCTGCATCGTCATCTGAATCTGTGGTCTGCTTCATCGGCCATTCATGGCCGCAGTCGGCGCAAACATAGTTGTCGCCGTCCGGGTAGGTGTTCTCTAAAGTGCACTGGGGGCAAGCTGGGATAGTGGACATGATTCCGCTCAAAAAATAAGTTGGGGCGCGCATTATAAGGCATCGACAACTGCCCCGGAGCGGATTAGTCCGTCTTTGACAACGCCGAAACATCTTACCGTCGCTGGACTACCGCACAGCCCGTGTGGGGCGCCAGCATGGTCGATAAATTCAGCGATAGGCACTGGATAGGCCAGCCACCACGCACATCTAAGTTGCATTTGCCGGTAACGGGATTGTCGACATGGTCTTTAACGTAATCGACGTTGTTCTCTTTCTGCTGATTCTGCTCAGCGTCTGGGGCGGATGGCGGCGTGGTTTTATCTTGGGTTTTCTCAATCTTCTGCGCTGGTTGGGCAGCTTGCTCGCGGGCTGGTTCTTTTATCAACCGGTGGCGGGTTTGCTGGCTTCGGAAACGGGCTTATCCGAAGTGTGGCGGCAACCTGCCGCGTTTTTTCTGGTTGTTCTGCTTACCAGCTTGACGATTCGGCTGCTCGGGAATGCGCTGCTTAAACGCTTGCCACGCGATATTCACCGACGGCTCCTCAATCGCCTTCTCGGCACACTCCCGGGATTGACCAACGGGCTCATAACGGCAGCCATTGCCGCCGCTTTGTTGTTTGTTGTGCCGCTGCCCGGCCAGTTACGCGAAGACGCCCGCGAAAGCGTGACGGCCAACCGCTTCGCTGTCTTGGCCGAAAGACTGACAACGGCCCTGATGCCGATTTTCGAGGATGCGCTCACCCATACGCTGAATCGTCGGATCACGATTTACCCGGAATCGAACGAGCACATTCCGTTGCCGTTTAAAGTCGAAACCCCTCAGCCGAGACCCGTGCTTGAAAAACAAATGCTTGAATACGTCAACCGTGAACGTGCCGCGGCCGGACTCTCGCCGCTTAAGCTTGACCCCGCCTTGACCGAAGTCGCCCGAGGCCATTCGGCCGACATGTTCACGCGCAGTTATTTTTCTCATTACACCCCGGAAGACAAAAGCCCATTTGACCGGATGCGCGAATCCAAGGTGCGCTTTCTGATCGCTGGTGAAAACCTGGCCCTCGCCCCCAGCATTCACCTCGCGCACACCGGCCTGATGAACTCACCCGGACACCGCGCGAATATCTTGCGACCGCAATTCGGGCGTATCGGCATCGGCATCATGGATGGCGGCGTGCGCGGCTTGATGGTGACCCAAAATTTTCGCAATTAACCGGCCGATAATTAAAACGAGTCTTAACGAAATTTATTCCTCGGTAGTTGTACTCGGCGGAGATTTACACGGACCGCCGCTTAGGAATATTCGGGTTTTCAACTGGAATATTCCTGATTTAAAGTCGAGGATCGTTCAATTATTATGCTCGGTAGATATAGGGTTTAAGCGCATCTCGATCTCATTCCCGCCCCAATAATCCGGATACTTTCGCAAGAAGGAATCCAGATCCGATTCAAACGCTACTCGCTGGGCCCGTTTAACTTCCTTGCCGTTTTTTCTAAGCCACTTGGCCCAAAGCAATGAAATTTGCTTGGCTTTGGATCTTGTGTCACGAGATTGAATGATTCTTTCCATGGTCTTCCTCCCGGTTAATGATTTGCGAGCGATCCTTTCCATAATTGAAAAATGTTCGGGACGCTCTTGATACCCAATCCAGCTCTTAATCACCATACTCGGATTTTCAGTCCGAGTACCATAGTTACGAAAAGCCTATAGTCTTCCAATACGCAATTTTGCATACCTTTTTTACATATTCCGGTATGTGTGAATCACATATTGCCGTGAAAGCTGAATCAGGACCATTCAAAAACCGGCTGCAGCGCTTACGACTGCGAATTCGTGTGGCTTGCCCGGAGGTCGCAGTTACCTCTCATGACGGCGGACAGGAAGGTGCTGGGTGCCTTTCCCGAACAGGCGCTCGCTAAAGAAGCCTTATCAAACCATCAGCTAAACCCGGACCTTACCGATCCAACCGCCGCACCGGTCGTCCCGCAGCGGCAGTTGGACCGGGAAATGGATGTTCGGCTTCTGATGAGCAGGTTAGATCTTTGCGGCTTAACGTCATTCCAGCCTTGGATGGACCGCATTCGGCCACGACCTGCCAGTTAACAAATACAAGTGAACGGCTGGTTGCAAAGCGGAGGATCAGCGGGAGCATAACGCCGGGCATCAGGTGCGCCCGAAAGCAGGAGGCAGCCGACGCTGAGAGCGCCGCTTGCCTGCCTTCGTCAGGTAACGCGCTGTAGGATTCTCAACCGCCGGTCTGGATCTCCACCGGACGAACACCCTCCACTTGACGGTCGAGCTCCTTATAGCTTGTGTAGGGTGAAAAAACGTGCCAGGCCATCGGCAACCCCGCTTGCATTCATCATCTGGAGCGCGTGGGTCGCCTGCGGCACCACCAGGATCTCGGCGTGTGGCATCCACTGCTGGATCAGCGCATGGCTCTCTCTGAAGACCGGCTCGGTCTCGCTACCAACAACCGATAGCACGGGTTGTCGGATGCGCGTGGCCTCCTCGGCGGTGAACCGCCACTGGTGCAAGGCTGGCAGTTCGACTTGGAAAAAGGTGTCGAGATCAGTAACCGCCAACTCAAACGCGCCAGACGGCAAGACCGTGTCGATGACCTGACGATACTCTGGTCCCGCCACCCCAGCACAGAAGGCATCGGTCGCCCCCGCCTTGTCCCCGCGTTCATACATCGCCCGGACGGACGCAATCTCTTCCCAGAACGTCGGTCCTGAGGGAGCCGACGCGACGAGTGGGGGCTCAAGAAGTGCCAGGCTCTGCACCTCTGCGGGAGCGTCGAGCGCCCACTGCAGCGCGATGGCGGCACCATAGGAGTGCCCGGCGATATGCGCTCGGGGAATGCCGAGGTGTCGGAGCAGGGCACGGCCATCAGCGGCCTGCTGCTCTATCGTGAATGGGTCTCCGGCATGGGTGCTGCCCGCAAAGCCGCGGCGGTGATACGAGATCACGCGATAGTTGTTGGCGATACGGGGCTCGACAAGCAGGGGGAAAAACGCATCCGCGAAGATACTGCCATGAATCAGCAGCAACGGCTCCCCCGCGCCCTGCACGTCATATTCAAGGTCCACACCGTTGAGGTTGACACGTTCCATTGGTTCTATCCTCCTCCTTGTAGGACGGTCACCCATGCCTCTGTGTTCCTTCGCGACACCTAGCGAAGCTGTAGAAAAGCCGTTTTTCAGATCCGCCAGAAGCGGTCCTTCAATTTTTAAAAGATGGGATCGAAGTCAAAAGGGAGGGTTGATGACGTGTTTCCTTAATGAGCCGCTTGCGAATGACTTCTCGGTGTAAAGGAGCAGCCGTTCAGGGTCGAGCATCATCTATCCACGACAATGTCCACAAATACGCCCGTACCGATATCGAACTCTCCGATTACCCGGATGGCACCGCGGCGATAGTCGTCATAGACAATCACATGGACATGCTCGGCATTATCTTCCGGATGACGGATGAGCCAGGCACCCGGCGGAACCTTGGTGCGCAACCGATAGCACTTGCCGGGAGGGGGCTGGTGTCCGGCGGGTCGATCCGGATACCAGATGCGGCACTCGCCCGGCGGAGGATAATGTCCAGGAGGGATATCAAGACGGGTGTAGCCATGCTCGTGGAAGTAAGAGCCACGCCCATCATCCTTCCAGTCCTTCTCAACATCCCGGTGTTTCTTATCCTTCCAGTCCTTCTCTAAGTAGTACCTGTCCTTTCCCTTTCCAGACTCGTCCTTTCCTTCATCCGCCACTGCTGCGCCGAGGCAGCAAACGGTCAAAGCGACGGATAGCATCAGCATATTGGATGTGCTCATCATTTTTTCTCCGAAACGGATAGGTCAGCACCGCAGGTGAGTTTACAAATATAGCCATTATTATGAAGCCGGCTGTGTAATCGCTGCGGTTCGTTTCTCGGCCCAGCCGTATTCACTTTCCACTGGCTTCTGAACCCGCCGGACGCAGACCCGCTCACCGCCATGCCCAACCCGGGCATGACCGAACAGGATGCAAGGAATATCGCCGGATTTCTCTATACCCTGGATTGAAACTCATCGAGCCATGGAGTGGGCGCGCGTGCCGCTGGAATGCCTACCGGTAGTGAACTTTGGTGATCTTGGTCCAAGGATTGTCCGGGAAATACTTATGAAGATGCCTGAACATGGCGCCGGAGTTGGATTGGCGGACGCACCCTCCACGGGATGACCGTACCAACATGTGCAAGGCCTGCGGCAATCTCGGGTCGCGCGGCGCCGTTCTCGCCCATGCGGTAACCAGGTTGGCGAGGTAATCGGTAGCATTGGGAGTTTCGCGCAGTTTCTGTCGTTCCAGCCGGAGCGCCTGGATCGACTTTCGTGAGAGAAACTTGGGAGGCGGTTCTTCCGCACTCGTTTCGTAGCCCATCTCGGCCCAGTAAACACTGGAGGGAAAGCCGCACCACCAGTTCTCTCGTTCTCCATCCTGGGCCATCGAGCGACGCACATTGGCCCGCGCGAAGTCGTCCAGCTTTACCGAATAGGTTATTTTGTCGCTCATGTTGCCGACCATGCCTGGATAGCGCGCGACCAGCATGGCACCGACGGCCCGGCGCCTGTTTCCGTTCGATCCTCGAAGCATATCGTCGACCAGATTTCCCGATTCGGGGATCAGGCGTTTGATTCGGGGCGCGAATCGCCTTAGCACATCCCAGCGTTCGAGAACGAATGCGCGCGTCCAGACCACTAGCGTCAGCTCGTGGCGAAACTTGTCCGGCAGTTTCTTCATGGCTGCGATTTGCGCCAGTTCATCGAGCGGAAGCCCCTCGTTGAAGATGCGTACCGAGTCGCTGTCGATCGTGGGAGGAATCCCATATATCGACATGGCACTGGTGCGAGGGGCGAAGCGGGCGAACTCGGCGATCGTTGCGGCCCGTGCGAGCCCTATGCGCCTAAACGCGTTGGAATCCTGAATGCCGACCGATCCGTTCGGCAGCTTGAGTACATCGTCGATAATACCGATGGCTGTCGCGTGATCGCCGGTCAGCCGCGCCAAGTGATACCGCACCGTCAAATAGGCAGCCGAGCCTGGAGGGATTTTTTCCGCATCGGCCAGGATTCCATCGAGTCCGGGAGTGTCCGGCCCGGCCGATTGAAGTGCGGCAACCAACCAAGGTAACTGACGATTCTCCCGCCACCGCTCGATAGCTCCGGCCGCGTCACTGCCACGACGCATGGCCGACAACCACGACGCGAACGGCAACGGCGATTCCTCGCCTTCCCCTTTGGTGTAGGCCATCCAATAGTCGGTCACATCCTGCCCGATCAAATCCGGCAGTTCGCTTGCCGTCAGTTCGCTGTCGAGACGACGCAAAACTTCGTCCGGTCGCGTTCGAAGCTGTACGAACTGCAGCAATCGCCCAACGTCCTTGCGCAGTTCATCTCCGACGGGTTTGTCCAGGAGTGCTTTCAGGCGGGATTCGGCCTCGGCCAGCTTCTGGGGATCTAGGGAGCCGCCTTGTGGCGGCTGTTGAGTGGTGGTCGACCGGATAACGGCACGAGCCGCCAGATAGGGAGCAATTTCGCGCCATGGCGAATCGGCGGTCATGGCAATGGCGTCGAATTGCTTGACCGCCTCGTCATATCGTCCGGCATAAAAATAAGCGGCGGCCTTTTGATAGTCCCGATCCAGCCGTAACCATTTCGGCGCGGACGCGGGCGCATCGGCAGGCTGACCGGACGGCGCCGCACAATTGGCGAATACCTGATCCTGAGCTTTAACCCAGTCGAGCACTTCCGGGCTTTGCCCATAGGTCGACAAGAGGCTGTTCAATACCGTGGCCGCGTTTCTGAACGCATCCGCGTGACAATTCAGAAATTCCACGAAGCTGTATTCAGGGTGAGACGCACGGGCTTCGATCGTCGGAACTTCGGGAAGCGCGCCGACCTTTGCCCGCACATCCAGCCAGCTGCTCAAGGCAGACTGGAATTTATCCTCGGCAGTCGGTTCATAGTGGAAGAATGCGCGTGCATCCGTGTACCAGCAGGGATCGTGGGGACGGAGCCGTTCTATGTCGTTCTGCGTGATCGGCAAGCCAGCCAAGCTTCGATAGGCGATGAACAGGTAAAAATGATCGTAGGTCGGCTTGATCACGCCTAGCCGACCTCGCGCGTACGTTTCGAGGTCCGTCACAGGCCATGCCGGCGGCTCGAAAATGTTCCCCGGATAAGACGGGTCCTCCGGGAACCGGCATTCGCGCTTCCCGGGTTCCGCCAACACCGCGGGAGCCATGGCCGCCAACAAAACAAGCAGGATGCACCTGACAGCTTTCATACGTTTCCTTTCCGCTCAAATAAACATTTCAGCAGGCGCTACGCACCCGCTTTCGAGGAGCGCCTGCTTTGAAGGCGGCAGCAATTACGCGCCTTGCCACTTGCACGGGAATCTGCGGCGAAGGCCACGGCTTTTGCTGATTTCTAAGCTCCCGCTTGGGAACTAGCAAAAACAGCAGAAAGGCTGTTCACTCATACCCGCTCGAGCCCAGCGTTGTATATTATTTGTGTTGTCGATAATTATTTTTTAATCAATAGAAAAATAGCCGTGAATCTGGGCGTTTTGGGAGTAGTCGAGGCTGACAAGGGGGGCGAATGAGTTTATTGACAGATGAAGAGAAGGAAGCGCTGTCGATCAGACGGATGATCTTCCATGTGGTTGGTAAGTCTCTCGAAGAACCGATATTGCTCGAGGAGATTGCTCCTCCGCAGCATACCGATTTCTTTTTAGAGCGCGTGAAATCCGCTTTGCGGGGCAATCTCTTTGAGTTTAAGCCACTGTCAAATGCTGAACGTATCCTGCGCTTAATCGCTAAGAATGAAGGTGTTTTTACTGAGCACACTCAGAATTTAGCTAGAGATTTCCAGAGATTACACCTTTCTCGCACGATGAGCATGGGGGTATTCTTCGTTTTCGAATTGAGCGTGGGGGATGGCGAGACAATCTATGCGCTTATTAAATACGATAATGAAGATGTTGTTCGTTATGTATTGAACGATACAGATGGGCCTCAAGTACCGCGCCTAGAACGATTTCGCGAAAGCTTCGTGCGTAAAGGCCGAGGCTATGCAAAAAATTGCTCTAGTTCGTCTTACGGATGGTCAAGGCGGCAAGATCGTCGTGCGTGATAGAAGTGAACCGGCCCATATTTCTGATTACTTTCAAGGATTTCTTGAGGCGCGCCGTGTGAACTCACCCGAAGACATGAGCGGTAAGGTGGTAGAGGCATTTAAGCAGACCTTCAAAGAACATCGAACTGAACTGCCTCCCGATATTCGGACTAGCGGGGTCAATCGTATCTATGATGTTCTGCGTCAGGGTGGACACCGTTTTGATCCTGATAATCCAGAGCCACTGATTACGGCTATTTTTGGACATGTTGCTGAGGATGCGCCTGTTCGCAAGACGCTAAAGCGGAAATTGAAGGAACAGGGAATTGCGGAGGAGACATTCGACATTGATCCGGAGCACATTCCGAAGCCTAAACGTCGGCGGCTAGAAACAGTAGAAGGCACTCACATTATTTTCGATGAAGAACATGAACCGGAGACAAGACCTCACGGCGATGGTCGCACAGAAATTGTGATCGTGACGGCGCAAATTACGAGAAACGATGTCGACATTGAAAAAGGTTCACGAGGCAATTGAAGCCAGCCGTGCTGCGGCTGACTTCAATATCAGCGAGGATCCCGGCCATCTTTGGATCGGCGGGGCGATGTCGCGTGCCGCTTTATCGGCCTGGCAGGCCGTTGTCGACGATCAATGTTCTTGGCTCACATTGGAATGCAAAGATGAAGCTCAAGATACCATAGAGCCGAAAGACGGCAGAGAAGGTGAAAAACAACGATTAAGTCTCAGATTTCAATCATCTGATGCCACGCCTCATCTTTTCACTCCCGAAGGTTGGCGCTCTTTCCTTCAAAAAGATTTGGCGATTTCCTCGGCTAGGACTGTCAGGCTAGCTTTTACCAAGAATGGTTTTAATACAAGGGCGTTCAGTATCGAGCCTTGGATCAATTCCCCAACTACGCTTGAACTTCAAGACGAAAGACGAGTAAGTGACAGCGGTCCGAGGCGCCAGGTCAGATGCCAATCGCCTGATTTAATGGCCCCCGCTCAAATTGAGCCTTGGATACTGGCCGGACCTGCTCCCGATAATTGCGAAGCTGTCACCATCTGGCAGGAAATTGCCGCCCAGATGATCGCGAAGTCTCTGCCAAATGATCTCTATAAAGATGGAGGAATTTCAAAAGTGGGTCTCTCCGGGCAACCGCCACGGCGGCTTGATCTCGGCACCTTTCAAGCTGATGAAGTGCCGTTTCAGGCTCTCCAGGAAGCGGCGACTTGGGTCTATTTGGAAGGGGACGATGTGGAAGTCAGGCATACGTTTCTGTCAGCGGAGCTAGCGCGTGCCTGGACCCCAGATGCCTCTTTCTGCGTTGGCCTCGAATCGCGTCTGGTCGGCGCACTCGATTCTGCGCGTCTCGTCTATAAGGCTCATCTGCGTTCTGGAAGCAAAGATACCCTCAAGGCTTTGGCCGATCTTCGGAAAACGCTTGCCGACGAAGTCCAGAAACTCCTTCAACAAGCGCGAGATTTATCGAGCGCTGTATGGCGTGACGTGGCAATTGCGATCGGAGTGGTTGGTATTCGCGTTGCTATGGACGGCACAAAAGCAGGTAAAGGTACTTTTGGTTTTGCTGCAATCTATCTTCTTGTCGCAATCTATATCGTTACTTCATACGTCATTACCGTTGCCACTTACGGAAGATTTTTGGATATCGTCGAGACATCAAGAAAGTCGTGGCGCACCAAACTCTATGCATTTTTGGATGACGATGACTACCAAACACTGGCGGACAAACCTCTCACAGATGCCGTCGCGGCATATCGAAATACGCAAGCACGCACAACTATCGTAGTCTTGGTAGTTGTTTTTGCCCTTTTGATTGGTATCACCGTGGAGATCCAGTGGATGGAAGACGGCCTACTTGTTGAACACATCAGTAGGAATTGGAGCAAAGCCTGGAGTTGGTTGACAACTCACTTGTAGTAGGCATGCCGCATAAGCGCGGGTCTTTCGTTTCGGACCACTTCTTTGTTTTTTGCCGGCCGCAGCACCAAGCAGGCCTGAAGTTCCTGCCAAATCAGGACTGTCCGCCTCGGTTAACGAAGGGTCTCCAGGTTGACCAAAACGATTTTGGGCTAACACGAGCACGACTATCGGCCAAAGCGCGACCTTTTTGAGGCGCTCAGGCCTTGGCCACCCTGGTTCGTATGGCTGAACGAAGACAGCAACCAAATCCGGTAATCGCCCCCTATTTTTCGAAAAGCCGCCGACAGTCATCTGTCTTCTTCAATTTCCTGCGATTCCCGGTCCGGCGATCCTTTGGATGTGTCGGGGGCTACTTGAGAAGCTTCCGGATTACGGACGCGATTCAGGTCGTATGGCAATACGAAAGTATCGAAGACGGACGAGAAAGGCAGGTCGAAGATAAGAATGGATGCCACTAGCCCGTTGAGCCATCCCGGTTGTGGACGCTCGCCGCTGAAAATTTCGCCCATCTCTTTCACGTCTTGCCGAACGCCGGGGTAAATCTTCCATTCCGTCGCGGGTGTTTCCGTTCTCGCACGTATGCTCGAACAGCCGGTGGCGAGAACGCTCAAGAGAACAATGACGGCCCATTTTCCAACGTCAGCTTTCATCGCTTTTCCTTTGAACGGATAACAGGAATACCGTTATGGGAACCGGAGCCTTCGGAAGCGGACTGACCGGAACCGCCCATTCTGGAGAAGCAACGGGAAGAACGGCAAAGCTTGTCCGCGATGATGGCGGCCTTTTCCGGCGGGCATTTCAACTTGATATCTGTTTGGTGAGACCCGTCGGCTGCGCCATCGGTTCGGGCGTGATCGTTTACCAAACTATGATCAAGCAGACCTTCATGTCAAATGTCGCCGGGTTTCGTCCCTCTATTCCGCCTACGGTGCTTACCCTTCTCAGCCACTCGCTTGCATCCGGGACTGATAGGTCTGCATGCCGCCGGAAAGCACTTTGACCTGAAGGCCGTTCTGCATCAATACCCGAAAGGCGTAATAGGCGCGTTGTCCGACACCGCAGACTAGCCAGATGTCCCGATCGCGGGGCAGTTCGTGAAGCCGGTCGCGCAAGGTTTCGAGAGGAAGATTTTGTGCGTTGGCGCCTGTAACCGCCACTGTCAGGCCGAACACTTCGCACACGGCGGTTCCGAGAACGCCCTCGAAAGCCAGAGGCGGCGTCTCGCCGTTGCTGCACGAAAAGTGGTGAAGTATGGCCGTAGCCGCGATGCGTCCCTGCCGGTTGGCGGGCCCGGCCAGCGGGACCAGTTGCCATTTCCCAGTAACTCGATTTTTGACTTCGACCACGTCGCCCACGGCCCAGATAGCGGCATCGCTGATGCGCGTGTACTCATTGACGCGAATGCCGCCGAGGGCGCCTAATTCCAATCCGGCGGCGGTCGCCAGCTCCGAATCCGGGCGCCCGCCGATTCCCATGATGACCAGGTCGGCAGCGAGCGTTTCGCCCTTGGATGTCGCACGTTCAAACCGCGCTCCGGGCGCTTGTCGAAGGCCGCGACACCTTCGCGAAGCCCCAGGCTGACGCCGTGGCTTATCAGCCTTTCGGCGGCGTAACCGGCCATTTCCGGATCGAGCGGCGGCAACACCTGATCGGCCATTTCCAGACCGATGAATCCCCCACCCACGATTAACGCGTGCGAGGCATTGGCCACCGCAGCCTTATGCTGGCGTATCAGGATCGGAATCAGCTTTTCGTGGCCACGGCATAAATGACGTTCGTCTCTATGGCGCTTACCCGCTCCTGGTGAAGGCGGAACAGATTGCCCTCGCGCACTCGGGCGAAGGTCTCGGCATCCAATTGCTCCAGGGTGCCCCGGTAGCCGCTGCCCATAGCGATGGCCCACCAGTCGTCCGGCGCGTTCAAGGGATGAGTGCCGGGTTCCGCGACGATGTTCGCAGTGTGTACACCCGCGTCCGCAAGCATTTCGCGTAAGCCGGACGGTTCGGAAATGCGGTCCCAGGGATTGAAGCTGCGATGGAGATCGGGCCGTTCCTGGCGGATGAGATCCCAGAAAGCGCCGTTGGCCGGCTCGAAGAGCTTAGGTCCCCAGGTGGTGATGGCCAGACGGCCGCAGGGGCGGACCATGCGCCATAACTCCCTGGCCGCTGCAGCCATGTCCGGAACGAAGAAGATGCCGAAGACGCAGACCACCGCGTCGAAACCGGCATCCGGATAGCCCAGGGCAAGCATGTCGCCGACCCGGAATTCGATGTTCTCCAAACCCCTGGCGTTCGCCTTGGCTCGAGCCAAGGCAATCAGGTTTTCCGCAAGATCGGCCGCGACCACGTTGCCATTCGGGCCTACCCGTTCCGCCGCAGGCAATGCGGAACCCCCGCTTCCGGAACAGACATCCAGCACCCGTTCGCCGGGAAGAAGGTTGATCCGCTCTACGGTTTGTTTTCCGAAGCGGTGCCAAAAGGAACTGACGGGATGGTCGAAATAGTCGGCTGCGGCGTTGTAGGCTCTGGCGGCTCGGGCTTTTGCTTCTTTCAGGTCATTCATGAGAGTCTTTCCGCGATTGGTTCGGCGGCTCGGTCGCCGGGCGTGAAATATTTTTGCCTGAAGTAAAGGGCCACCTTGACCAGGCCGATCAGCACCGGAACCTCCACCAGAGGGCCGATGACCGCGGCGAAGGCCTGCCCCGACTGGAGACCGAAAACCGCCACGGCCACGGCGATGGCCAATTCGAAATTATTGCTGGCGGCGGTGAACGACAGGGTGGTGCTGATGCGATACCCGGCTCCCGCCTTGGCCGACATGTAAAACGTGGCCAAGAACATGATGATGAAATAGAGGACCAGGGGGATGGCGATGCGCGCCACATCCAGGGGCAGCTGCACAATGTATTCGCCCTTGAGCGAGAACATCACCAGGATGGTGAACAAGAGGGCGATTAGGGTTAGAGGGCTGATCTTGGGGATGAATTTTTCCTCATACCACTGCCGGCCTTTGCGCCGCACCAGAAAAAAACGGGTGAGCATGCCGCCGAAAAAAGGAATTCCCAGATAGATCAACACGCTTTCGGCGACCTGGAGAATGGTGATCGATACTTCGAGGCCCGATGCGATTCCCAGCCAGTCGGGCAGGACGGTGACGAAAACATAGGCGTAGAGGGAAAAGAACAGCATCTGAAAGATGGAGTTGAACGCCACCAGCCCCGCGCAATATTCGGTATCGCCCCGGGCCAGATCGTTCCAGACCAGGACCATGGCGATGCAGCGGGCGAGGCCGATGATGATCAGGCCCACCATGTATTCCGGGTAGTCCCGAAGAAACAGGATGGCCAGCGCGAACATCAGGATCGGGCCGATCACCCAGTTCTGGATCAGGGAGAGCGTCAAGACCTTGAGGTTCTTGAAGACCTGGGGCAGTTCCTCGTAGCGCACCTTGGCCAGCGGCGGATACATCATCAGGATGAGGCCGATGGCGATGGGAATGGAAGTGGTTCCCACCTGAAACCGGGTCAGCCATTGGGTGACGCCGGGGACGAAATAGCCCAGCGCGACCCCGCCCGCCATGGCCACAAAAATCCACAGCGTCAGAAACCGCGCCACGAAATCCAGCCGCTTGCGGGACTCGCGGGCTGAAGCTGGCGGGTGAAGAGTCCGGTCGGAATTGATGGATATTTCTTTGTTCATGACGGTAGCTCTCAAGCTATTCAAAGGGTTCCCGCGCCGATCCGATTCAGCGCCTCGGTCAGTTCGGACCGGGACATCGTTTCCACCGGCAGCGCCAGCAGTTGGCGGATACGCTTCTCCAGGGCGGAATAAGTCGCCTCGAAAGCGGCCTCGATGACTTCGGGATTGCCGGTGACGTGGGCCGGGTCGGGCAAGCCCCAATGACCCCGAACGGCCGATCCCAGGTAAACCGGGCAGGTTTCCCCCGCCGCCGAATCGCAGACCGTAATCAGGATATCGATCGGCGTCTCTTCGAGCGCATCCCAAGACTTGCTGGCATAGCCTTCGGTCGGCAGACCGTGACGCGACAGCGTTGCCAGGGCGTTCGGGTTGACCCGGCCGGTCGGATGGCTCCCGGCGCTGAAGGCGCGCAAGCGGCCCTTCCCTAAGTGGTTGATCAGAGCTTCGCCGAGGATGCTGCGGCAGGAATTGCCGGTGCAGAGAACGAGAACATCGAGCGGACGCGGGTTCACGTACGGATTCCTTGTTGGGAGGGGTTGCAACAGTTCGAAGCGGATTTGAGTTGTATGGCCGTGTCTTCGCCGAACATCGGGATGGTGCTCAACGAGTGAAAGGCCTCCCAGGCGATGCCTTGGGGATCGACCGTCCAGTATTTGTCGGATTGGGCATAGCAGCAGGCCGCCTGCTTCTGCGCCGCGACCGGCAAGGCGGCGGTTGTCAGCCCTTGTTGCACCGCTTCCAATTCTTCGGTGGATTCGACCTGTATCCCCAAATGATCCAGGCCAGATTTGCTTCCCCGTGCGGAGATGGCGAAGTTGATGCGCGGATCGTCCAGCATCCACTTGGCATAGTCGGTTTCCCGGACGCTGGGCTCGGTTTGGAATAAGGCGCTGTAGAAACGGATGTTCTTTTCGAGATCATCGACGGCGATGTGGACATGGAATCTTTTCATGGCGAATGCTCCGATAAGTAAAATTTGCGGCTCTCTTGATTTCACTCATGTGGCAGCGGCGTCTGCCGGCATTTCGGTCAGTGCCCGCAAGCGTTCGGCGCCGACTGGCTCCTCTTCCTGAAGCGCGACCACCGCGTAGCGCACGGCGTGCCCGGCGGCTACCTCCTCGATCTGCGCGCGTTCGTTCAGCGCCCGTTGTCGCAGCAGCGGCGAGCGGGTCTGGGCGGCGGCGAGGCTCTGATTGACGATCCAGGCCCAAGGCTCGATGCCGGCGCGTTCGAGGTCAGCCTGGAGGTTGGCCGCTTCCAGCACCGGCGTCGTTTCCGCCAGGGTGATGATGATTACCCTGGTCTGTTCCGGGTCCTGCAGCCGCATCATCGGCGTGGTGTAGTGCAGGCTCGTGGCATTCATCTGGCGGGTGACCTCGCGGTGGTAGGCTCCCGTCGCGTCGAGCAGCAGCAGGGTGTGGCCGGTGGGTGCCGTGTCCATCACCACGAACTTTCGGCCCGCCTCGCGGATGATGCGCGAGAAAGCCTGGAAAACGGCGATTTCCTCGGTGCAAGGCGAGCGCAGATCCTCTTCGAGTAAGGCGCGGCCTTGTGCGTCGAGGGTGCTGCCCTTGGTTTCCAGCACGTGCGCACGGTAGCGTTCGGTCTCGGCCTGGGGGTCGATGCGGCTCACCGCCAGGTTGTCGGGCACGTTGGGCAGCGTCTCGGCCAGATGCGCAGCCGGATCCGAGGTGGTGAGATGCACTGGCAGTCCGCGCCGCGCCAGCGCCACGGCGATGGCCGCGGCCAGAGTGGTCTTGCCCACGCCGCCCTTGCCCATGAGCATCACCAAGCCATGGCCGTCGGCGGCTATAGGCTCGACCAGGCTGTTCAGGTCGGGGGCGTTCAGTATCCACGATGCCCCATGGACGGGTGTTGATAGCGATGATTCAGGAGTCAACAAGCGGCGAAGCGCGTCTACCCCGACGAGATTGAAGGGCTTGAGCGCGACCTGATCGCGGGGCAGTGCCTGCAACGACTCGGGAATTTCGGCCAGGGTGACCTGTTCGCGGCGCACGATGGCGGCGGCGAGCGGATCGTCCTCGGCCTCGCCGGGCGGCAGGATGCCGTTGATCACCAGATGCTGCTGCGTCAGCCCGATGGCGGCGAGTTCCTCATGGGTGCGCGCCACTTCCCGCAATGTGGCTTGCTGGGCGCGGGCCACTAGGATCAGCCGGGTGCGGTTGGAATCGGCCAAGGCTTCCACCGCCGCCTTGTATTGCGCCCGCTGTTTTTCCAGACCGGCCAGCGGACCGAGACACGAGGCGTCACCCTTGCCCGCTTCCAGAAAGCCGCTCCAGGCTCCCGGCAGTTGCAGCAAGCGGATGGTGTGCCCGGTCGGCGCCGTGTCGAACACGATGTGATCGTAGCCCGCCACCAGAGCGGAATCGGTCAGCAGCGCCGTGAATTCATCGAAGGCGGCGATTTCGGTCGTGCAAGCGCCGGAGAGCTGTTCCTCGATCCCCTTGACGATGGCGTCGGGCAAGACGCCGCGCACCGGGCCGACGATACGGTCGCGGTAGCCCTGCGCCGCCGCCTGCGGGTCGATTTCCAGGGCGGAGAGGCCCGGAACGGCGTCCAGCGGCGTCATGCGGTTGCCGATCGTGACGCCGAACACCTGCCCCACATTGGAGGCCGGATCGGTGCTGACGAGCAAGACGCGTTTGCCGCTTTCCGCCAGTTGAATCGCCGTGGCGCAGGCCATCGATGTCTTGCCGACGCCGCCCTTGCCGGTGAAGAACAGGAAGCGCGGAGGCTGTTCGAGGAACGTCGTGTTCGTCATTGCAATATCTTAGCCGCGGCAACTCTGTACAACGGGAAGCTCGACCGGGTCTCCTTCGAGAAAACGGTGTGCCAGTTGCAGCATCGCTTTTGCGGGTGTCTCCTTCACACTCTGGGCAGTTTTCACGGCGCGCATCATGTCCTCGCGCGAGACACCCAGCTTCTTGGCCTGCTGAAAGTGGTACTTGAAACATGGCTCGCAGTTGGCTGAGATAGCAGCACCGATCGCAACGAGCTCGGCGACGGCGTCCGTGTAAATACTTGGTGCAGGCGTTCCCATGCCCACGCCTGACAGACACGCCAATTCCTCTCGGGCCGGATATCTCCCCTTGCTGCCAATCTGACCGTCCACCAGGATCAGAGGCAGGCATTCGTTACCTTCTTTCTCCAGCGAAGCTTTCACGACGGGGTTCGCCGCAAACGCCTGAGGGACTTGGGACAGGTTATAGCGGGCGACCTCCACGCCTTGTTCGGACAACCACTGGAAATCGGCGGCGAACTGCACGAGGACGGGATCCACCTCGACACCGCACACGCCGGTGCTGCAGCACATGGCCGGTTCGTAAATTTCTAGCTTTTTCATCCGGGTATCTCCTAAGTTAAACAAGTGGCTGATGCGTGGAAAATCTCTGCTTCAGGTCTCGACTACGCGCCCGATCTCGCGGACTTTTTGTTCCAGCGCGAGCCGCTCCAAGCTTGCGGGATTGAGACTCGTGAACAAGGAGACGCGCCGATGGAGAACGGCGAATGCCTTGCTGAAGGCCAGGCGTTTCTCGCCATCCGAACCGGCGACCGCTGCCGGATCGGGCACACCCCAATGGGCCGTGATCGGCTGTCCTGGCCAGGCCGGGCACACCTCTCCCGCCGCGTTGTCGCAGACGGTGATGACGAAATCCAGGACCGGTGCCGCCGGTCGAGCGAATTCATTCCAGCTCTTGCTCCGCGCGCCCTCGGTGGGAATTCGCTCTTTTTCCAATCTTTCCAGGGCGAATGGGTTGACCGTTCCCGTCGGGTGACTGCCCGCGCTGAAGGCATGGAAATGATCCGAACCCATGGTGTTCAGCAAGGCTTCCGCCATGATGCTGCGCGCCGAGTTACCGGTACACAGGAAAAGGACATTGAAGGTTTTTTCACTCATGCCTGGGTCTCCTCGATGCTGGTGCAGTCGGATGTGGCGGTCGGCTTGCAGGGCTTGCCGCCGCAGCAGTTTTCGGTCAGAAAGCCGAGCAGCTCGTTCATGGTCCGGAAATTCGCCGAATAAATGACGTAACGGCTTTCCTGCCGGGACGAAACGAGATCGGCGTGGGCGAGTTCCTTCATGTGGAAGGAGAGCGAAGAGGGCGGAATGCCCAGCGCCTCGCTGATTTTCCCGGCGGATAGGCCTTCAGGCCCGGCCTGCACCAACAAGCGGAAGATAGCCAAGCGGGAATCTTGGGCGAGCGCTGCAAGCGCGGTGACTATAAATTTAATTTCCATGGTTCAATTATTATAGAAACATAAAATAACAGCAAGCGTTATTTACGCCTGAAAGGTTCAGGGGCCGCTCTGATCCGCGTAATCGTGTCCTACATATTTCAGAGTTGTGTTTTAGCGGGAAGCCGATACCCGCGGAAAGCCCACCTTCTAGGTGGCAACCCCGAGAACGACCGACCCCGCCTTGAACACGGCGTACGCCGTATCGCTTCCGCGGAGTCCCATCGAATCCATGCTTTCATTGGTTATCGTAGCGGCTACCGAGTCGCCCCCCGCCAGTTCGATCACGATCTCGGAATTCACCGCGCCTTTTTGAATGCGTTTGACCGTGCCTTTCAACTGATTGCGCGCCGACAGGCGGTATCCGCCGAAATCCTTGACGATCATGACCAGCGGGGCCTTGATCAGGGCTATCACGTCGTCACCGTTTCTGATGCCGAGCGACTCCGCCGATTCCTTGGTGATGGACGACACGATGGTGTCACCGCCCTTGAGACCGATGCACACCTCCACGGTGACCGCGCCGGTGCGGATATCGGTCACTTTGCCGAAGAACTGGTTACGCGCGCTTGCTTTCACGTTTAATCTCCTGAATAAGAAAACGAGATTCGGGTTGTCCGCCAATTGCCGATTTTTCGAATCCAGGAAGCGGCGGTGCTCTTCCTGTAGTCTGGTAAAGAGTTCCAATAATTCCCGGCCGCCGCCAGTGAGCTTCGTGCCGCCTCCGTGCCGGCCGCCGACTGCGGTGGAAACCAGAATTCGGGGAGAAAGGTTGTTGGCCCGCTCCACCATTTCCCAAGCGCCTTTATAGCTCAAGCCGACATCTTTGGCCGCCCGGTTGATCGAACCGGTCTTCTCGATTGCCGCGAGCAGCCGAAAGAGGCGCTCATTGAGGCCGCCGGCGAGGCGCAATTCGCCCTCTACCAAGGAGGGCGGATCGACTTTCTCGGGACTTGGATTCGTCATTAATCGATGGCCTTTCATGAACTGGGTCGCGAGGTACGGCCGGGATTCCGATCCACTTTCATCACGATCGGATTGAATGCCTTGGAAACCAGCATTACCGTGTCGCCGACTTGGATATCCTGCATTTCTTGCGCAGTGGCGATCACTTGCACCACCCGGTTACCGATCAGGATCGAGAGAGTGAATACGACGTCGTTGCGATCGATCGCGAGCACTTCGCCGGTAAACTGAAATTTCCCGCTGATCCGGCGATTGCTGAAAACCTCGGCGGGTCGGCCGCGGACAACCGCTTGGCCGCCCTCGATGACGATGACCTGATTGGACAGCCTGTAGACTTCGCCGAGATCATGGCTGACCATCAGCGTGGTCATGTGCAAATGGCGGTGTATTCCCAGGATTTCATTCTGAAGACGGAGCCGGGTTTCACCGTCCAAGGCGGAAAGCGGCTCGTCGAGCAGCAATAGCCGAGGTCTACGGGCCAAAGCCCGCGCCAGCGCTACCCGCTGCTGTTGTCCCCCGGACAGGGTGGCCGGAAGACGCCGTTCCAGCTCCTTGATGCCCATTAGGTTCAAGAGTTCATCCACATAGTGCTCGTCTTTAGGGTCCGCCAACGCGATGTGGAGGTTCTCGCGCACGCTCAGATTGGGAAAGAGGGCATAATCCTGGAACACAAAACCGACTCCGCGTTTCTGGGGCGGGACGTTGATGCGTCGGTTCCGGTCGAACCACACCTCGCCGCCTACGACGATTCTTCCGTGATCGGGCTCCGTCAGCCCGGCGATGCAGCGCAAGCAGGTGGTTTTTCCCACGCCTGATCGCCCGAATAAGGTCAGAAACTGTCCTGTCTCGACTTCGAACTCGAGATTCAGCGTCACGTTCCCTTCCGCCGTGTGCAGGTGTTTTCGCAGCGACAGCTCCAGCATCAGAGCGGTCTCAATGCGCGTTTATTGAAGAAAAACACCGCGAGCAGGATCGAAAAGCTGACCGCGAACAGAATGAACGCATAAAAGTTGGCGGCTGAGTAATTGAGGGATTCAACCTCGTCATAAATGGCGATGGACGCTACTTTGGTCACGCCGGGAATACTGCCGCCCATCATCAGCACGACTCCGAACTCGCCGATAGTATGGGCGAAGCTGATTACTACCCCGGCAAGCAAGGACGGCTTAATGTTCGGCAGAAGAATACGTATCAATGTCTGCCATTTGGACAGCCCCAGCGTATAAGCCGCTTCCATGAGGCTGCGCGGCAGGTTCTGAAAACCCGACTGCACCGGGTGGACCATGAACGGCATGCTGAAGAGCACGGAGGCTACCACCAGCCCTTCGAAGCTGAACACCAGCCGCAGCCCCAGCGTGTCATCCAAAAAGCGGCCGAAGGCGTTTTTCGGACTGAAGGCAAGCAGGAGATAGAATCCGAGCACCGAAGGCGGCAGAACCAATGGCATGGCGACCAGGGTTTCCACCACGGCCTTGAGGCGGAAGCGGCCGAAAGCCAGCCAGTAACCGAGGGGCACACCGATGAGGATCAATATCGCCGTCGTGACCGTGGCGAGCTTGAGGGTGAGGATCAAAGGTTGCCAGTCATAGGCCATGGGTCGCCTCCCCAAGCATCACTTCGTTGGCCTTGATCAGGGCTTCGACATGATCGCCCACGGTCAGCTCCAGGCGGTCGATAGCCCGGCTGGTAATAATGGAGATCAGTCGATGTCCTTTATAGTCCAGTTCCACCTCGGCCAGCAGTTCGCCCTTGTTGATGTTTCGTACCACGGCTTTCAAACGATTGCGCAGGCTCAGGCGGCCCGAAAGCCCCTTGGCGAGGGAGACCTCCGTTTCCTTGAACATCACCGAGACATCTCCTCCCACGGTCAGATAAGGCGCGGTTGCCGGCGTTTCGACCATAATGGCGGTCAGGGTATCCTCCGCCACCGCCACATCTACCAGGGAGATGCCCCCTTGACTGGCGATGGCGGTAATCCGGGCCGGGAGCCGATTCATGGTAGAAGATGACCCAAGCGGGTGAAAATGGCTCGCGCCATGGGCGAGGACAAAAAGTCGTAAAACCGATGCGAAGCCGCTCTGTGGTGAATCTGACCGTGCTTGAGGATCATTACGCCCTGGCCGAACGCTAACCACAAGCAAACGAGCAGCAATCCGGGTTTCATCTCTTTCATTGCGATGACCTCCTGCTTTCGGGCTCGGCGGCGCCAGGCAAAGCTTCGCCCGGCAGAATGAAGCCGTAGCTGCGGAAGATGGCGCGGGCCGGCTCGCTGGCGACGAAATCGGCGAAAGCGCCGGCTAACGCATTTTTCTCGGCTCTCTTGAGGAGGACGTAAGCTTGGTCGAGGGGTTCGTGCAGGGTTTCGGGAATGAGGTAGTACCCGCCTTTTGCCGTGAGGCTAGGGCTTACCGCGAGCGACAGGGCGATGAGGCCGACGTCCGCTGCCCCGGTTTCCGCGAACTGCGCCGTCTGCGCGATGTTTTCGCCGAATACCAGCTTGTTCTGTACTTTGGTCCAAAGACCGGCATTTTCCAAGGCTTCCTGAGCACGCTGGCCGTAAGGCGCATGTTTGGGATTGGCTATGGCGATTTGCTTGATCCTGGGGTCGGCCAGGTCCTGAAGCGTCATCTTGCCGGCATTCATGTTCGCGCTCCAGAGAACGATGCGGCCGCGGGCGTACATCCGCACCTCGGAAGCGGTCAAGCCCTGTTCCTTGAGCTTTTCGGGAAACTTGACGTCGGCCGAAAAGAAGATGTCGAAAGGCGCTTCGTGAGCGATTTGTTCGTAAAACTTGCCCGATGAGCCGGTGACGAGATCCACCATCGCCTCAGGATGTTGGTCTTTGAAGGCTTTCACGACCTCGTCCATTGCATACTTGAGATCTGCCGCGGCGGCGATGGTGAGCCTGACCGGCTCGGCGCCCTGGGCAGAGTGGCCTATGGTCAGCAGAAGGAGCAAAAAAATCAACAAAAAACGATTCATGGCTGAATTCCCAATGGATTGAAAAGATCGAGGTTTTTCACAACTGTCCCGATTTTCGAGTCGTGGATCAGAACTGGTACTGAAACCGGGTCAGGAACAATTTTTCGGTCGGACGATCCCGGTCCCGGGCTGCGCCGCTGTCAAAATAAGTCTGGGCGTAATCGGCCATGAACTTGATATTGCCGTTGATATACCAGTTCAAGCCGAGCGCCCACTCGGTGGCTTTGCTGGCCGATGTGGATGGATTGACGAAGACCCCGTTGAATTTGAAGGTATCGTCGTCCACATCCAGTTCGCCCCAGCGGGCGGCGATCTGGAAAGCGCCCCAGGTGCCGGCGAAGGGGGCGAAGTTCCGGGCCGGTTTGATCCCGAAGAACGAGTTCCTTTCGCCGGTCAGCACATAAGAGCTCTGCACTTGCCAAGCGGTATTGTCCTGGCGCGCGGTCCTGGTTCTCGTGCTATTGGCCAGGCGTTGCGATGAAATGACGTACTCGGTCAGCAGTCCGAACGGTCCCCAGTACCAATAAGCCTGGGGCGTGACACGGTAGGCGTCTCCGGAAGCGGTGATATTCGGGTTATAAGTCAGGAAGGCCTGCTGTCCGGCCGAAACCAGATTGTTCAAGCTGTTCCGCCTGGGCTGCCCCCAACTGCCGGCAATGCCGACGCCCAAGCCTTCCAAAGCCGGGATGCCGCTGTGCAGGAACGGATGGGAAAAAAGACGGCCGGCGAATTCCTTGTTGTCTTCCCGCTCGCTGTCCGTGTTTCCCCCGTCGCGGGCACCATTGAAGACGCCCAGTTGATACCCTAAGAACTCCCGGAACACCGGCAATATCGTGTACTGCGTGCTATAGCCGGGATAGGGAATCTGGCCGTGCAGCATCACGCCGATGTCTCGCGCCGGAGTCAGGTTCTGGGTCAAGGCGCGCTCGACGAACGCGATATTGGGCGCCCCTTGCTGGCGTTCCAGGCCGTTGACCGGCGGTCTGAATTTACCCGCCATCAGACTGGCGTACGGAAAATAGTGTAGATCGGCGAAGGCGTCGAAGAGGCGCAGATTGCCTTGGCCGAAATCAGGCGAAAAACGGAAATCCGCCCATTTGAAGAAGGTGCCGTCGATGGTCAGGCGGGCGCGGCGGATGGTGAACTTGTCTGGAATCGTGTCGCCGGACGAATCATCCATGAAGAAGTTGCCGTCGGCCTGGGCATAGGCGCGGAGGCTCAGGCGATAGTTCTCGTCGGCGGATTTGATGACCAGGCCGTTGCCGTTCATATCGATTTTAGGCGCATTCTTCGCCGCTTCCGCTGTCGCCTTGCGATCCAGCTCGATTTTTTTCTCTAGCGTGGCGACCTTGTCGTTCAGCGCCTTCACCTCGCCACCAGGCACGGCAACAGGGAGGCTCGTCGGATTCGTTTCCTGCGTCTTCGCAGCGATCTGTTTGCGGAGTTGTGTATTTTCCTTTTCCGATTGTTCCAGGCGATCTTCCATTTCCATAAGGCGCCGCTCCATCGCCTGCATGCGTTCCTCCATGGTGGCCGCCGAAGCGCCGTCAGGCGCGACAAGGAGTAAGCCGTGACAAGCGACGGCGAGCGCTGTTTTTGTTTTTATCGTCACGAGATGTTTCCCCAATTGGTTTTGCCGGTAAGCTGCGACAGCACTTTCCACGAAGTCTCCGATCGCGATGATCGTTATTACTGTGTAGTAATAACGAAGATCAAGCAAAAGCGGGGCCAAAATTGGGGTAACTAGATCGGCGAGCGCGGACTGCCTGGTAATGGCTTGCTTAGGATTTGGCCGCCAATAACATCCCGTTCTACTCGAAAACGATTGTAGGATGGGTAGAGCGAAGCGAAACCCATCGATGGTGGGCTAGGCGCGCACGGCCACGAACCATGCCATGGCCGCAGGACTCTCCGCGCGCCGTAACCCACCGGTTCCGCGGCCTTGCCTGGTGGGTTACGGCGCGCGGAAACACCACAGGAACTTTCCAGATTCGGTGCGGTGCGCGCCTAACCCACCTACACCAGCAACATGAATCGGAACGTTGTTTTCGGCCATATTCTTACCGTGACAACCACAAACCTGCATGCATATTGTTGAATGTCCGATGGAAATGCGTTTTCAGTCACGGTTTATCGTCCTGCTAGCATGCCGCTATATATAAATATACATACCGATGCGAAGCGCTTGAACGGCAATTGTCAGTGGATACTGCGGCTAAAGGAATGTCGGGTTTCGCACAAATAGCGACTGTCATGTTGCACGCAATCGGACAAAGGAGAGCTATGCGCTTTAGGCCGTAAGGCGCGAACTTGGCTAAGCTTTCGGGCACCGGAACCGGCGTTGTTGCCTGCCGGTGCCCTGAGTGCTTTTTCCATAGGAGATATCTGTGAACAAGATCGGTAAGTTCGGTGTCGTGGGGCTTTTGTTGATCGCGGGCGGCGTGTCCGCCGTTGCCGCGGAAGAAATGCCCACGCCCAAAGTGTTTCGCGACGCTCCGGCCCAAAAGGGTCAATGGCGCATGGAGATTCTCAAGTTCGACGGCATGGAAGACAACGGAGAGGGCGCAAGCGCCATGCCGAAGAGCATGACGATGTGCATGGACAGCCTCATGGACATGGCCAAGAAGAGCGAGCAGCAGCAGGGTCCCAAAGCTTGTCGCGGCAAAATTCTCGAAAACACGGACAATCGCGCCGTTTATGAGACCACGTGCGAGGATAGCGGCGTCTATCGCAGCACCATAACCCGCGAGGGACCTCGTTCATTCGTCATCGAAGCCAATGGCAAGGGCGCGGAAGGCTCGTTCGCCATGACCTCGCGTTACACCTATGAAGGGCCTTGCCAGGGAAACAGCGGGAAACCGGTGGTCAGCTTCGATAAGAACAGCGAGGCCTGCAAGGCGATGAAAGCGCAGATGGTCCAGATGGACCCGAAGAAAGCCTGCGCCGGCGCAACGGGGGATGCTCGCCGGACATGCGAACAGCAGATGGCGCAATCGCTCGCTCAGCTTAAAAGTATGTGTGAATAGGCGAGGTTTCTTGGGGGCGGGACTTTCCTTGGTTGTAGATACTGTTATCCGGGTCAAGCGCCATGCAGGGCTGGATCGAAGGGTTTTTCGGATTTGAGGACGCCGAAGGCGACCTGCAAAAGCTTGCGCATCATGGCGCCGATGATGAGCTTGGCGGGTTTACCCGAAAGCGC
>NZ_DASPLO010000011.1:0-14431 GCF_035627495.1 Methylocaldum sp. | reverse complement strand
CTCTCTTGGCTTCATGCAACCCACCCGAATTTGCAAGAAATCGAAATCAAATGACTGGTTTTCTTGCAAATTGTACCAGCCAATATGCAACGAATCCGTATATGTGTCAGTGTGTTAGAAATACTTCAGGGCTGACTAATTAGGGTGAGGTATTGTTTAAGCGCGCATGCCTATCAGAAGACTGGAGGTCCGATATGACCGCGGTAGCTCTTATCCTAAGCTTGATGGTCGCCGGGTTGGGCGCGTTGGGTGTAGTCTCGCCGCAAAGGCTTCTCGACCTTGTGCGGCGCTTCGAAACTCCGGCGGGGCTCTATATCGCGGCCGCTTTCCGACTCATCCTCGGCCTGGCGCTCTTGCTCGCTGCGTCCGATTCACGCGCCCCGAATGTCGTCCGGATTCTCGGCATCGTCATTTTCGTGACAGGGCTTGTCACCCCACTGATCGGAATCGAACGTTTTCAAAGACTCATCGAGTGGTGGTCTGGCCAGGGACTCGGTTTCATGCGGACCTGGGCCGGACTGACGCTGGCCTTCGGAATGTTTCTCGCTTACGCCATGCTTCCCTAATCTGGCCATCCGACGTTTCGGATCAGGTATCCGATAGCGAGTCGAGCAGTGGATTTCACATGAAATGCAACCGCCTACTCATCCGCTTGATCGTACCTCGGGTAACGCGTAGAGTGACCGCCATCTCACACCGCAACACGCATCAAGGAGGATGCATGCCAAACTTCAGACGGATCAGCCTTCCCGCTTCTCAAGACGCCCTCCCCGACTTTGGCAACGGCTCGATTTTCTTCATCGGCACGGCCACTGTTATTCTCCGGTACGCGGGTTTCACCATTCTCACCGATCCGAACTTCCTTCACGCGGGAGACCATGCCCATCTGGGCTATGGATTGACGTCAAAACGACTGACCGACCCGGCCATCGATATCGAGCAACTTCCGCCACTGGACTTCGTCGTACTCTCCCACTATCACGGAGACCACTTCGATCAGATCGTCGAAGAAAGGCTGCCAAAGGACGTCCCCATCGTGACGACAGCGCATGCGGCCGGGAAATTGAAAAACAAAGGCTTCACCGCCACGATGCCTCTCCGGACCTGGGAGTCCGTAACCGTGGAAAAGAACGGGGCGAAAGTACTCATCACGGCCATGCCGGGCAGGCACGGTCCGCCGGTCCTGGCAAAACTCCTCCCGCCAGTCATGGGCAGCATGCTCGACTTTCAAACTTCCGAAGGACTGACCACCCTATGCTTATACATTACCGGAGACACCCTGGTATTCGATGACTTGAAGGAAATTCCGAAACGCTATCCGGACATCGATCTGGGGCTGTTTCACCTTGGAGGCACCCGGATTATGGGCGTTTTGCTCACGATGGACGCCAAAGAAGGCATAGAGGCGATAAGAATCGTAAACCCTCGCGAGGCGATCCCAATCCACTACAACGATTATGAGGTTTTCAAGTCACCGATCGAAGACTTCAAGAAAGCCGTAACCGCCGCCGGCCTCGACGATCGCGTGAGATATCTGAGTCACGGCGAAACGCACCGCTTCGAAGTTCCGAAGAGCCGCTTTTCAGCCAAATCGGGCAGTTAACGTTCAAACCGGATTGCGTCTCGCACCACCAAAGCGTGCCAGGGCAACCCGATCTACGCGAAGATCGGCAAAGCGCCGTCGGAACGGCCTATGTGAGTTTCCCACGACCATGAAATGTTTCAGGCGGGTGGGCCGGCCGCTCTCCATATTTTTTGGCGGCTTGGCGGCAGAAAGCATCAACCAGAGATTCGGCCACCTCCTTGAAAAAGCCGCCGAAGGCCATTCCAAGCAAGGCATTGGCAAACTCGAAGTCCAAACGGAACGTGGCTTCGCAACCGCCGGTCGCGCTCGGCTCGAACCGCCAATGCCCGCGCAAATGCTTGAACGGCCCTTCGATCAGATTCATCCGGATATGTTTGCTATCTTCCATGGAGTTTTCCGTGGTGAAGGAAAACTTGATCTTGCCTTTGGACAAGGTGATGGTGGCCCTGAGGGTCGCAGGTGTTTTTGAAAGCAGTTTTACATTGCTGCATAAAGGAAGATAGCTGGGATAGGCTTGAACATCGTTCACCAGATCGTACATCTCTTTAGGCGTATAGTTGACGCAAACACTGGTACAAATAACCGCCATATTAAAACCTTAAATTATTCATAATCTGCTTTAACAGCGCTGGCCAAAACGATACGTTGTTGCTTCGGCCGAACGCGGATACTGTTAGGAAAACCGTTAAAACCAACCATTTTGATTCTTCGTTGTGGCATTAATCACGCGACGGCGGCATCGGCCCCTCATTTTGTTAATTTCGAAACGCTCTCCAAGCTTTCGCTCAGACGCTTGATCTCTTCTTCAGCACGTACCTGGCTAGTCACGTCATACTGAATACCCAGATAATAAATCAACTTTCCGTCCCGATCGAAGAGCGGCGTCAGTGCAAGATGATTATGAAAGAGCTCGCCGTTCTTTCGATAATTGCGCAGCGTCACCTCGATCGGTTGAAAATTCGCCAGTGCTTCGCGGATCTGGACGCGAGCTGGCTGGTCCCTATCGTCTCCCTGCAAGAACCGGCAGTTTCGACCCACCACCTCCGCCTGACTATATCCCGTAATCTCTTCGAAGGCTTTGTTGGCATAAACGAGAGGCATATCCTCCAAGTCCGGATCGGCCAGCGTTACGCCGTTGATACACGAATCGAGAATCTTCGCCAAGACCTGAGGGATCAGCCCTGGATCTTTTTCCACAACGAAGGCCATAATCGGTTCCTCCTAACTCCCAAACTTAATCTTTGCCCTCTTGGACTTAGTTATTGATCGAAAACCTTGCCAAGCTCCTTTTAGGCATCATGAACGGCTCTCGATCAGACCCTTTAAATTCTTCACTGTCTGCTCGGCACCCTCTTGGACGGCCACTCGGATCAATTTCTCAAACGGGCGCATGAACAGCTCAAGCTCCGGCAGCTCGAACGTAAATGCGATCTGGGTGGATGGCGACGGCGCGCTGTTTTGCTCGAGATCATAGATAACGCGGTAAGGGCTGGATACCCCGCTGAAGCATATCCGCTTGTTCGGCTGGTAGTCGGTCACCCTGAACGTCGATTCGGACCGGTGCCCATGATCGACTCGAACCTGCCGCGCCAGGGTGCCAAGACGCACCGGCCCTTCCGACAAGGGTTTCAATTCGACCACTTCGGGCGACCACTTCGGGTAATTGTTGAAAAATTCATCGCTGATGAAATGAAAAACTTCGTCTACGGGTTTGTTGATTACTGTGCTCGCCTTAGCTTTTACGGGCTGACTTGAGCCGAACATTATCTTCCGCCTCCTAAATTTCCTGGCGTCGTTATCGGACGCACCGGTATCCCATGAATTTACTTACCTGCTCGTGTTTTTTGACAGCAGCGCCACAAGGATAAGTCCACCCGACCTTACAATCTTCACAACACATAGGTATCGATGCCCGCAAGCAATAGATCGTATTGCGCTTCGACGATTTCTTTCACGACCGTTGCGGGAAAGCCCCCCACCACATTACGTTCCAATGCTACCCAACCCACGGAATCCTGCGGCCCCATGCTGATTACGTAACCCAGATCGCGATGCAGATAAGGCTCCAGCAATTTGACGAGTCCCGAATGCCTGAGAATGTTCCGGGCGACCAACTTGCCTTTGCGCACGGCGGACTGAGCCGTCATGGCATTCGAACCGAGTGACCGGTAGTACGAGCAGTCGCCGGCGGTGAAAACCCGGTCCAAGGCCTCGCCGTCCACGGTGACCTGTCCGAAGAAATTGGCATGTAGCCGAACGCTCGCGCTTTTGCCGACGAAAAGCAAAGTCAGGTGGGAATCGAGTTCGGACAACTCGCCCGTCTCCGTCGCCTCGAGTACGACATGGTCCGCCTCCTGAGTGCGGAAAAAACTACCGGGCACATGCTCTATTCCGAGGTCTGCCATGCGAGCCTGTACGTACTGCCCCAATTTCGCATCGAATTGCGTCAGCACCCCGTGTTCGGAATCCACCAGGCGCAGCCGACAGGGAATCCGGCGCTCCCGCACGAAATTAGCGATCTCGAACAAATACTGGATTCCCGTCGCACCGCCTCCAACCGCGGTAATCCAGGGATCGGAAGCGCCTGTTGCCGCTAGATTTTCTTCCAGAAGGTCCGGACCCGATTTCTCGATGAATTCGTCGAGATCGATTATACGGCTGGATTTTGCGAGCTTCTTGAAGCCTGCTCCCGTGGCGATCAGCAGGTAGTCGAACCCTATTTGATCTTGCCCGACCGTTATGACCCGGTCGCTTTGCCACTGCTTGAGCTCCGCATCGTCGAACTTTAGCTCCGCCGTGATGTGGTGAAAATTGAAGCGTTTCGCCAAGGTCGCGAAAGGTACTTTGAAGTCCGCCAGCGGGCGGCGAAAACTTTCGTGAAGATGAGTGATCTTAAGGTGATAAGGCCGCGGATCGACCAAAACGATTTCAGCATCGGGACGATATTCACGGATCGTAACCAGCGCCGACAGCCCTGAATAGCCGCCGCCGACAATGACAATCCTGAGCGCTTCCCTGCCGGGGACATAAAATGGCAAGAACATGATTTTTTCTCTTTTTGTTGTTACTTGTTTTATGAATTCCCCATCGCCGATGGACCGATTTCCAGAAGCCCGGCGTTTTGGCCGACCCGTCAGGGAAATTCCCGCTTTTTCTATAGACTTGCCGACCCAATAAAGATTCACTCTTAGTCTGGCTGCGTAGCGCTCTCACTATCCGCGCCGCAACCCTAAACACGCATCGCTCAAACTATGAAACCACCTCATTAGGCAGTATTGTGTCATCCGGCAATTTAAGGCGGATGAGGCCGACGCATCAACGCTTGTCGTCCCTATCCTGGGCTGACCGAAACAGATCGTCGAGTCACATGAAGGGCAAATCGAAGCCCTGAGCACGGGCCTCGAACAGGGCAGCGAATTCGTCGTAAGATTGCCTTAATGCGCTGAATTTACTAAAGGAACTGATCCATGACCGACAAAGACACCACGCATCGCGGAAAGGACGAATCCAAGCGGATCCTAGTGGTCGATGACAACACGGATGCCGTCGAAAGCTTGGCCTTGTTGCTCGAACTCGAAGGCCATGAAGTCAAAACCGCACTCGATGGGCCGACCGCTCTCGAACTGGCGTCCGATTTTCAACCGCAGGCCGTTCTTTTGGACATCGGCCTTCCGGGAATGGATGGCTATGAAGTAGCCCGTAGACTGCGTGAAACCCCGGAGATGAGCAAGGCGCTGATCATCGCCATTACCGGCTATGGCCAGCAAGAAGACCGAGCCCTTACCAAGGCCGCCGGGTTCGATCATCATTTGGTGAAGCCGGTCGATCCCGAGGAATTGGGCGCCCTGCTCGCGTAGTACTATCGGCAGACCGCTATGGACGCTTGTCCACGCTCATCTGGCAGGAATGTTTATGCGTGATTTCACACACCGCGCTGTGTCATTTGCCACAGTTTTGCGAACAACATCGGTCCGCATGCAATGCTACCGCCTGCTGCATAACCGATTCAGCATACTTGGCTCGATTTCTGCGTGATCGCCTTTCCGTTTGAGCATCGGTCGAAACTCGAAAAAATCCCCGCTGTTCTCGAAAAAACGCATTTTCAGCGTTTACCGGGACAATAGCGTTATCCCTTCCCCTCGCATGTGAGAATTTTATGAAACAAAAAATAAGAATTGCGGTGACCGCGGCTTTGGCATCGGGCATCAGTCTCTGCAGCAATTCACTCTTGGCGGATCACGGTTCCATCGGCTTCGGCCTGGGCACGGCGGCACCGATCATCACCAGCAGCGCGATTACACTGCCTGCAAGCAAGGCGCTGGTCGGCGTGACGACCCAATATACGGACTACAACGAGTTTTCGACTTCGCGGCTCATCGAGCTCAACGAGCGGCTTGAGGGTGAGGAGAGGCACGTCCATAGCATTGAATCGCTGCTGACGACGTCGCTGATCGCGGCTTATGGCGTCACCGACGACATCACTTTAGGCCTGCGCTTTCCCTATGTGTGGCGCAACAACGTCCGCGAAGTGCCCCACCATGATGAAGAGGAGCATCATGACGACGAAGAAGGCGCAGGAGAGGAGGCTCCCCATGTCCAGAACCTCGGAGACCCGAATGGCATCGGCGACACCACGTTCTTCGGCCAATGGCGATTCTTCAACACGGAAGACAATCTGACCCATGTTGCGCTGCTCGGCGCCGTCAAAATGCCGACCGGACGCACCGACCGCGTCACGGCCCGAAACGAGGAGGGAGAACGGGAAATTCAGGATGTGCATTTCCAACCCGGCAGCGGCTCCTGGGACGGCAGTCTGGGGCTAGCCTTCACCCAAGGGCTCGGTGATTTCTCCTTCGACTCCAACGTGCTCTATACCTGGGTGACTAAGGGTGACCGCGATGTCGATCTGGGTGATGTTTTTACCTATAATGCCGCCCTCTCCTGGAGCCCCGGCGGAACGCTCGGCGGCGGGCTCCAGGCGTCCAGCAACTTCAACCTCTGGACCCTGATGGTCGAATTGAACGGCGAATGGCGTGACTTTCAAACCGAACGAGGGCTAAAGGACGTCGATGAAGGCGGCCATATTCTCTATGTTTCACCGGGCGCTCGCTTTGCGGGCGGCGAGAACTGGAACCTGGCTTTGTCGTTCGGCGTACCTATCGTGACCGATCTGAACGGCCATCAGGTGGAACCGGATTACCGTATCACCAGTCGAATCAACGTTACGTTCTGAAGGCGGCGAAATTGCAAACCGGGTGCTTGACTCCAAGCCTGACGCTTATCGCACTGAAGCGAAGAGCGATCCGGATGTGGTATTCCTGCGGCGCCCACAACCGCTTAGCTGTGCTGTGTTTCTGGGTTTTGTCCGTGGTGACCTTAGCCGGTTGCGCGTCGATCGGTTCGGGAACAAACCCGGCGCCGGGCGGCTTTGAACGCTATGCCGGCATGGACGTCAAACTTCCGGTTTCGGCGGCTTTCGGCCCGGACCGACGGCTGTGGCGCGTCGTGCCGACCGATGATCACGTCTATGTGGATTCTTCCAGCGATTACGGCAAGACCTTCAGCCCGCCGGTGGCGGTCAACCCGGAGCGCGTGCCCATAAGAGCGCAGAGCGAATATCGCCCGCAGATCGCCGTCGAACCCGCCGGCCGGGTTTACGTCGCCTACCCGGCCTTCGGTCTGCAGCCCTGGACAAGCTATTTGAGCGTTTCCGCAGATCGGGGACAGCACTTCAGCACGCCGGAACCTTTGAGCGACAAGGCGAGGATAGCCAACTCATTTCAGACCATATTGGCGATTGCCCCCAATGGCGATTTGCACGCTTTCTGGCACGACGAGCGCGAAGGAATTAACGAAGCGCGGGGCAACGACATTTTTCACACCGCCCTGGACGCCCAGGGAAAAACCGCTCAATCCAATCACAAAATCGTGGACGGGGTTTGCAGTTGCTGCCGTCTCGCCGTCGATTTCGACACGGATGGCCGGCCGGTCCTGCTCACCCGCTTTATTTATCCCGGCAATGTCCGCGATCATGGTCTGCTGAAGCCCAAGGGAAATAGCGCGGAATGGGCGGCGGCACGAGCCACCGTCGATGACTGGGAGATCGAGGCGTGTCCCGTCCATGGACCCGCGCTTTCCATCGGCCCCAATGGACGCTACCACATCGCCTGGTTCACCCAGGGAAAAAAACGCCAAGGCTTGTTTTATGCCTATTCCGACGATCAAGCCCGCCGCTTTTCCGAGCCCGTGGCTTTGGGCGATCCTCACAAACTACCGGCACATCCCGACGTATTGGCCATGAGAAACCGCGTGGTCTTGGCCTGGAACGAGTTCGACGGCAAGAAGAATCGGGCGATGGTCAAACAGTCCAGGGACAGCGGAAAAACATGGTCCGAGGCGGTGGCGACGCTGGAGTCGGACTCCGACGTCGATTTTCCGTTCCTCCTGACCGACGGCCAAGCGATTTTTCTGTCGTGGAATAGCCAAGACAAAGGTTACCGCCTGATCCGCATCGATTAACAGACCCGCCCACATCGTTCTGACTCCTATCCATATCGATATGAAAAAACTATGCGCCCTGCTTTGCCTGTTCATGACGTTTTTTTCGGTTCCGCTATTGGCCGAAAATCAGACTCACCCTTTTGTTGCCGGCAGCCTTAACGAAATTTTGAAAACCCGGCAGGGAAAGCCTTTTATTCTCATGTTCTGGTCGTTGGACTGCGCCAGTTGCATGCGGGATCTGGATGCCCTTGCAGCGTCGATGAAAAAGCATCCGAAGCTGGATTTGGTGATGGTCTCCACCGACGAGGCCGAATTCGCCGGCGAAGTGAGCGACATGCTGGCGAAACACGAGCTGAAACAGCTCGAGTCGTGGATTTTCAGCGAGTCCAACACGCAGCGGTTACGCTACGAGGTGGATTCGTCCTGGTACGGCGAACTGCCCCGCAGTTATTTCTACGACGCCGGCCATAACCGTTTACCGGTCAGCGGCGCGATCACCGCCGAACACATCGACGCCTGGGTCACCGCCGTCAGTCCTTAACGCCGATTACAGCCGCTTTAGGGGGCTGATCAGTCGGCGGATGATAAGTCTGCAACCGGCTCGTGTCTTACGCCCATGCCCCGTACGTACAACGTTTTCGCCTATGGCACCTTGCAAATTCCTGAGGTAATGCACGCCGTGGCCTGCGCCTCTTACCCATCGCAGGCGGCCCGACTACATGATTACGCCCGCTATCGCATTCGCAACCAGGTTTATCCGGGGGTTCGGAGCGAGCTCGGCACGTTCACCGACGGCATACTCTACAAGGATGTCTCGGCGCGAGACCCTCACCCTAGTTACCCGCACCGGAGTGCGAACCGACGCGGAAGTCTATATAGTTCCGTCCGCGCATTACCGACTGCTCATCCGGCGGAGCTGGGACCTGGAGCATTTCAGAGAAACGGCGCTCCGTGAATTTTTAACCCGCTGCCGTCGTCTAAGTAGATAGGTCGTTTCACGCCGGTTGTTCCGGCCCGATAAAAACGTGTGGACGGCAAGCCGCTGCAAATCTGCTCTTGATACGACTCGCAATCGTCACAAGTTCCCGGATAACAAGGCGCTGAAACGCGGTCCGGCCGCCGCGCATAGGTGGTTCGGCCCAAAAACGTCACCGCAAGGACTTTCCGCCTATATTTTTGTCGACGGGTTCCACGTTATTATTTCCCATGTGGCCTGTCCTACATAAACCATTGCGGATGCTGGAGCCAAACGATGAATATCTCGACTGAAGATCGTAACGGCAGGACCATCCTCAACCTCGGGGAGGAACGCATTGATGCGCATAACTCCGGCGAACTAAAGGATTACATCCTCAAGCTGCTGGAAGACGGTCACACGCGCTTGGTTGTCAATTTGTCGGGCGTCCGGTTCATCGACAGCTCAGGTTTGGGCGCTCTGCTGTCCGGTTACAAGAATGCTTCTTTGCGCTCCGGCAGCTTTGTACTGGCGGGACTACAGCCGCGCGTGCAATCCATGTTCGAGCTCACCCGCTTGCATCGGGTATTTGACATCTATCCCAGCCTCCGGGAGGTTCCGGGGAACGACTAGCCAGGAGATTTCGATGTGCGGCGAGACGGGCATCAACGTCGAAATTGTGGTTCCGAATCAAACTCGCTATCTGAGTTTGATCGGCAATATCGCCGAACAGGTAGCCAAGACCTTGGATGTCTATACCGGCGACCGCGATGCGCTTGCCTATCATCTTAATCTGGTTCTGACCGAAGCGATGGTCAACGCGATTCAGCATGCTGCACCGGGCGACACCCACAAAACCGTGCGGGTGTGCATGTACATCGAAGACAAGGATCTCCGAATTTATGTATACGATTATGGTCAGGGCTTCGATTTGAATAAGGTGCCCGCGCCTAATCTCGACGCCCTGAACGAGCGCGGCCGCGGCATCTTTTTCATGCGCACGTTTATGGATTGGGTCAGCTACCGTAAGACCGACAACGGCAACGTACTGGAGATGTACAAGAAGCTGGGTTAGACCTTGTTCGAGCAACCGAACTCGAGCCGGCGAAATCGTAGTTATCCTTGCCGGGAATCACCGTCGGCATCCCGATTCGTCAGGAGAAATTACCATGCCTTGGGAACACAGCTTCCGAACCTTTCTTGACCAGGCGGCCCGGGAGTTTCACCAAACCGCTCCTTCATTTCCCTACGAGCAGGCTTTCTCCGCCGAATACCGCGCGCTCGTTCCTCCGCAACTGGCAACCCGGGACGCGTTCAAGGTAGAGCACGTCACCCGCACGGGCCGGGAGGCTGTCGACCTATGGGCGCCCGACCGGCAACTCGGCGATCCGCACCATCGCCTTCAGCTTTACGGCATACGCGAACGGAGTCTGGATGAGATCATTCCGATCCTGCAAGACCTAAACCTGCGGGTGGTCGACCAGGTTCAATTCAGGGTCGAGGTCAGATCGCAGCGCGTCTTCATCCGCAGCTTCTCGGTCAAGCCCGCCGCGGACGGCCTCGACTCCCTGATGCCGGTCAAAGAGCCGCTGCTGGATGCTTTCATGGCGCTGCTGACGGGGCGGGCGGAGAACGATGCCCTAAACGGCTTGCTGCTGCTGACCGGCCTTTCCTGGAAGGAAATCGACGTCTTCCGCGCATACCGAAACTATTATTTCCAGATTGGCAGCCGCTTCGGCCGTTTCCGCTTTCATCAGGCGCTGCTCAACAATCCCAAGACGGCCCTGCTGCTTTTTCACTATTTCGAGAGCCGGTTCAAGCCGGACAAACGCTGGATCGGTCTAGCCCGGCGCGAGGACGACGGCATGCTGCCGATCCGCATGGAATTGAGCTCGTCGCTGAATGCGGTGGAAGACTCGAACGAGGATCGCATTCTCCGCGACCTGTTCAACCTGATCGACGCCACGCTGCGGACCAACTTCTATCGGCGGGTGGACCAGCCGGACCATTTTATCGCCCTCAAGATCAGCAGCCTGGGGGTCATCAATATGCCGGCGCCACGTCCCTTGTTCGAGATTTACGTCCATTCGGCGCTGATGGAGGGCATCCATCTGCGGGGAGCCAAGGTGGCTCGCGGCGGCATCCGCTGGTCGGATCGCCCGGACGATTTCCGCAGCGAAATTCTCGATTTGATGAAAACACAGATGATCAAGAATGCCTTGATCGTTCCGCAAGGCGCCAAGGGCGGATTCGTCATCAAATCGCCGGCGCGGGACTCGTCCGATCGCGACCGGGCGGCCCAGGAAGCTTATTCCACGCTGATTCGAGGACTGCTGGACCTGACCGACAATTTGAACGGCGCCGTGGTGACCGGCCCTTCCGATGTCGTGGCCCACGACGATGCCGACCCATATCTGGTCGTTGCCGCGGACAAGGGGACGGCCCGGCTGTCCGATCGCGCCAATGTGATCGCCGCAGAATACGGATTTTGGCTCGGAGACGCCTTCGCCAGCGGCGGTTCCCACGGCTATCACCACAAGAAGCTCGGCATCACCGCCCGAGGCGCCTGGGAATGCGTGAAACGACACTTCCGCGAATTGGGGCAGGATATAGACACCCAGCCGTTTACGGCGATCGGCATCGGCAGCATGGACGGCGACGTGTTCGGCAACGGCATGCTGCTTTCCGACAAGATTCGCCTACGCGCCGCCTTCAGCGCCAATCATATCTTTCTCGATCCGAATCCCGACCCCGTGCAGTCCTATCGAGAGCGAAGACGCTTGTTCGATCTGCCCAATTCCAGTTGGGACAGTTACGACCCCGCCTTGATCTCGGCCGGCGGCGGCGTATTCCGGCGCGATGCAAAGGATATCCCGCTATCACCCGACGTCCGCGAGTGGCTCGGGATACGTCATGCCACGGTCGACGGGGAAGAACTGATCCGGCTGCTGCTGACCGCTTCGGTCGATCTGCTCTGGCTCGGCGGCATTGGAACTTACGTCAAAGCCAGCGCCGAAACCCATGAGGACGTCGGCGACAAGGTCAATGACCTCACCCGAGTCGACGCCAGCCAAGTTAAAGCGAAAGTGGTCGGTGAAGGCGCCAACCTCGGCTTCACCCAACTCGCCCGCATCGAATATGCGCTGGGCGGAGGACGCATCAATACCGATGCGGTCGACAACTCGGGCGGAGTCGATTTATCCGACCACGAGGTCAATCTCAAAATCCTCATGACCCTGCTGCAGCACAAGGGATTGATTGCCGACCAGGAGGAACGCGACCGGTGGCTCGCGGAAATGACGGAAGACGTTTGCCGCTCGGTGCTGGCCAACAATTATTGGCAAAGCCTCTGCCTTTCCCTGGACCACAGGCGCTGTGCCCAGGATGTGGAACCATTTCTCGAACTGGCGGGCCGGCTGATCAATGCGGGTTTGCTCGACCCGGCGGTAGAGTCGTTTCCCTCCCGCAAGGAAATCGCGGCACGCTCCCAGCAAGTTCTGACCCGCCCGGAACTGGCGATACTGATGGCCTATGCCAAATTGGCCTTGAAGCAGGCGCTCTTCGACAATACCGAGTTTCTGTCGGCATCCTGGACCGAGGACTGCTTCGCCGGCTATTTTCCGGCAGCGGTGCGAGAGCGTTTTGCCGAGACGCTCGAGGAACATTCGCTCGCCAAGGAAATTACCGCCACCGTCGTGTGCAACACGCTCATCAACCAAGCCGGGGTGGGCTTTTTGGTTTGGGTCGACGAACTCGAGCCGCCTCTCCTGAATCAAGCCGTCAGAGCATATTTTCTGTTCGACCGCGTACTCGATGGCCGTAAGCTGCGCCACAAAATCTGCGCGTTGGACGGTCGAATTGCGGCCCCGCGGCAGATCGAACTTCTGCTGCTTTTGGAAGGCCTCCTGAACTCCTTCTGCCTATGGGCGCTGCATAAGGGCAAAGCGCTTTATCCGAATCCCGAGACGGTGGCCGTGTGGCGCAAGGACCTAGCACAGCATCTCGATTATCTCGCGAAAAGTCTTGCGGAGAGCGAGCGCCCGGATTACGAACAGCGCATCGCCGGGTCTGAAGCCTTGGGCTTCACGGCGGAAGAAGCCCGTCTCATGGCTCTCCTGGAACGACTGCACGACTTTCCGGCCTTGGTCGACCTCGCCGCCGGGACAGGCGAGCCGCTGTCAAAAGTGGCCGAACTGAATGACGCGGTCGCCGACCATTTGGACCTCAGACGGCTGATCCCCCGACTCGAGAACGTGAAACCGCGCGACCGATGGGAACGCCGGGTGCAAACCGTGCTGCTGGAACGACTGAGGTCCGGATCGGTTCGCTTCAGCCGCGCGATGCTGCGCGCCGGCTTACGCGATCCGGCCGCGTTTTTCGCCGGGCAGCGCCTTCAGCCACGTCTCGCGAAACTGCGCCGATTCGGACGAGAACTCAATGAATCGACGGCGGCGGCAGCCTCTTTGATTCCATTCACCGCCCTGGTCACGGCATTGGAAGCCTTGCGGGAAGCCTGTGACGACCCAAGCAGTTGATCAAGAGCTTCAAGTGATATCAGAGCAATCGCACGATTGGTGAATCGTCGTATTTTGGCGCGCCCGTCCCCTCTCGCCTTTGGGAGAGGGAGTGAAGTCGGAATCGCCCTACCAGGGACATGAATTTACTGGCCTTCGGACAGGTCTTAGAGGTACACTATAAAGGCCTATTTTCAAGCTATCCGCCTGATCTAAAAGCCTTTACGGCGATATCAATCCGCTCCGCCCCGGTAGCTCAGTAGGATAGAGCGTCCCCCTCCTAAGGGGACCTGTCCGATTTTCGAGGGGACCTCCGAGGCATAAAAATCAAAGGCTTATATAGCCTTCAAGATGCCCTGCCTTTGCTCTGTCACACCTGTGTCACATTTGACTTCAAGGTGTGAGTGATGGCTACCATCCGCAAACGTTCTAACGGGACCTTTCAAGTTCAAATCAGGCTAAAAGGAAATAAGCCTCTTACTGGAACCTTCTCAACCAAAGACCTTGCTCAGAAATGGGCTAAGAAGATTGAATCTGAGATCGAGCAAGGAACCTACCGAGACCATGCCCCTGCTCAAGAGACAATCTTCAAGGAAGTCTGTGAGCGCTACCTAAACAACGTCCTTCCATCTAAAAAATCCGTCAAGCAGACGAGAAGCGCTCTCGGCATCATTCTTGAGCACCTTGGAGACTACTCCTTGGCAAGGCTTTCTACCGTTGCTATTGCTGATTACCGGTAAGCGCTCCTTTAACGACGTCTGGAATGGTGGCGGAAAAGAGGTAAGGATGGTGTCCACGTATAAGCAGGTGGACACCTATGACAGAGAAAAGCTCAGTGTTGTCGCGGCCGCTGGTCATGGGACGCAAGCGGGATGG
>NZ_DASPLO010000010.1:0-3849 GCF_035627495.1 Methylocaldum sp. | reverse complement strand
GCGTCTGCTTTGGGAGCAGAATGTCGGGGGTTCGAATCCCTCTACCCCGACCAAGCGCTTGTAGCTCAGCCGGATAGAGCATCGGCCTTCTAAGCCGAGGGTCGCAGGTTCGAGTCCTGCCAAGCGCGCCATCTATTTGTAATTTATTCGACGGTGGCCGTAGCTCAGTTGGTAGAGCCCCGGATTGTGATTCCGGTTGTCGTGGGTTCGAGCCCCATCGGTCACCCCAACTTAGTCCGTATTAGATATTCCCGCACCGGGCCGTTAGCTCAGCTGGTAGAGCAGTGGACTCTTAATCCATTTGTCGTAGGTTCGATCCCTACACGGCCCACCAACAAAAACAAAGGCTTGCAGCGATGCAGGCCTTTTTTATCGCCCGCGATTGTTGCCAAGGTACAATTTCGGTACAGTGCGCAGTACGAGACACCGTACCGAGAGACTTATGGCAACCATCGTCAAAACCCCTTCGGGCACCTGGAAAGCCGTCATTCGAAAGACCGGTTGGCCGACGACGGCCAAGACCTTCCGCACCAAAAGGGATGCCGAAGATTGGTCGCGGCGCACCGAGGATGAAATGGTGCGCGGCATCCATATCCAGCGCGCCCCAGCCGAGCGCATGACGGTGCAGGCCGCCCTGCAGCGATACCTGTCCGAGGTGACCCCAACCAAACGGCCGTCAACGCAAGCCGCAGAGCGCAAACGAGCAGCCATTCTGATCGACAAGCTTGGCAAGTACTCTCTGATCGCCCTGACGCCCGAAATTATCGCGCAGTACCGCGACAGTCGCCTGGCCGGCGACCCTGGCGACAACGGTGAGCGCATCCCGCGAAGCAACAATACCGTGCGGCTGGAACTCGCCCTTTTGGGCCATCTGTTCACCGTAGCCATCAAGGAATGGGGTTGGGGCTGATCTATAATCCGGTGCTCAATATCCGGCGTCCGGCGCCGGGGCCTGGGCGCAATCGCCGATTATCGGCCGATGAGGAAAAGCGGCTGTTGGAGGCCGTAGCCGCCCACTCGAATCCGATGCTGCGATGGATTGTGGGTATCGCCCTCGAAACCGGCATGCGGTCGTCGGAAATACTGACGCTTCGTCGCAATCAGGTCGACCTTGAGCGACGGATCGTACGACTGCTGGAAACCAAGAACACGACGCCGCGCACCGTGCCTCTAACCCTCGGCGCGACTCAGCTGTTTCGGCAGGCGTTGAATAATCCGATCCGCCCTATCGAAACGGATTTGATCTTCTTTGGCGAGCCCGGAAAGGACGGCCACCGGAATCCATACCAGTTCAATGCCGTATGGACTCGATTGAAAAAGGCGCTCGGCTTAAAAGACTTCCGCTTCCACGACCTGCGGCACGAGGCCGTCAGCCGCTTTGTGGAGGCCGGCTTGAGCGATCAGGAGGTCGCTGCGATCAGCGGGCACAAATCCATGCAAATGCTCAAGCGCTACACGCACTTGCGCGCTGAGGACATCGTGAGCAAGTTGGACGCCGTGCGCGTCTCAAAGTAACTCAGCTCTTTTCTGAACATGTTATGGACCGCTTGGCGCGTAATTCCCAGCCGTCGGGCAATTTCGGCTTTGCTGAGCCCGCTTCGATACATGAGTTCCGCTTCTATCCGGTTGGCTGATACATGGACGTATTCATATGCAAAACGTCGAATTTCTTCAGTGATGTTGTCGCAACGCGTCAACTCTTTGTAAAGCCAATTGTTATTGCGCTCCTCAAAAATCTCTTGCAGCTTTGCGTGAAATGCCGCTCGGTACTTATGGTCGACCCGGTATCGCGAGGTTTTGTCGCGTGGATCGTGTACCTTACAAAAACGACGGCTCAGACCCTTGCTCTCCAACCCTTTCGCATGTGCTTGGTTGGCGGCCGATAAACGCCAGCAGAGCTCGCAATAGCCAGTCAATGAGCCGATACTCGCTTTAAGCCGTTGGTTTCTCGAAGCCCTTCCGCGTTGAGGCTTATGCGATTTATTTTGCGTAGACGGTCCCACGCTACGTTTCGGCCCTCTTCCACGGCAAAACAGTAGTACCTCGTACAACGACTCCAATGTATTCTGGAACGACTGGGAGCCGAATCGTGGTTCTTCCAGATCCAATCGTATTTGCGCCCTAATTTTATCCTCTATCTCTTTGATGCTCTTTCGTGCAGCGTCGGAGAAACTTTCCATCCCGAAAAGGCGCAATCTCCCTGTCCGCGTTGCATAATCGAAAACGACGGGATCAATATGCTTGTGAACCAGTTTCCAGATCGGCCAGCGTCTGGATGCCGTTGTGAATGGACCGGACTCGCATTCTTCCGCAAACGCGCGAATTGCGGCTGCGACAACCTTATCGCAACCTGGATGTAGGTATATCGGCATCGACTCAGACGGATTTTCCATCGCAACTCGCCAAAGTGTAAACTAAATATTCATATTCTATTCCTTTCAAGTCCTTTCTCAAGACGTAATCTCTCCGCGTAACACCAATTAACACGGAGATTTAAGTGAACACCACCGCCCGGCTAACCGAAAAATACGGCGTGCTCCTGAACATCGGCCAGGTAGCCGAAATACTCCAACGAACCCCAGATGGATTGAGGTTTACGCTTCGAGGCAACTCGGCGCTCGCGAAAAAGCTGCGCCCTGGCCGCCTAAAGATCGGGCGCCGGGTGCTGTTCAAGGCCGATGTCGTTGCCTCCATCGTCGATCATGGGGTAGAGGAGTAGGGCAGGCAAGACTGCGCCGGAACGGCGTGCCCCTCCATGCATCAAAGCCAACTTAATTTTGTGCTGAGACGTGAGGCCGAGGTCGAGCAGCGTTTCACCGGCAAGATGGATACTGGTGGAAATGTTACAAAATAAATGGGCCGAGAATGCTGCAACATTCGCCGGCCCTCGGTCACGTCACCCCCGCCTAAAGGGATGAGACTATGACGGTCTCATCATACCACTGTGGAATTTGACACAGGTAATCGTTGTGGCCACAATTCGGCGAAACCGCGCTGGTTTGAGCCGCCGGAAAAACACGCCGACAGGCCCGGCGTGCTACGGACGCTCATCGAGCGGATCCGCGAGTACTACGATTCCCCGCAAAAGACACTTCCCGCCCTCAACGCCGTCAACGAATCGGACCGCCAGCAACGCAGCGAGCGCCGCGAGGCGGAAGTCGCCCTGCTCGGCTGTCTGCTTCACTACACTGACCTAGTGACGCTCCGCGTCGGCATCCCACAGGCCGACGGATCGATCCAGGGGCTCACCATGGAATTCCTGGCCAAGACCTCCGGCCTTGGTCTCCGGAGAGCGGAGCGGGCTATTCATGACCTTGTGGCGGCCGGAATCGTCGCGATCCATCCCATAACGCAACGCCTAGAAAATTGCGCCTACAAAGGGTTCGCGGCTATCCGCGCCATCTCCCGCTCGCTATTCGACGCTTTTGGGCTCGGGAAATGGCTCCGGCACGAGCGAGAAAAGGCCGCCAAGCGCCGGGAGAAGAGACAACAGAAAGCCAATCTGCGAAGCCGGGCCAACGTGATAATGGCCATGAACGGGAAGCGCGGCCCAGAGCGCCGAACTACGCCGCAGACTGCCGCCTTCGTCGAAACCCGTACCAACGGTCCCGCGTCCGTCGGCGCGATCCTCGCTGGCATCAAGGCCAGTCTAAAAGGTAACGGTCCGCCTTCATAACCCACCCTTTTTCTGCCCCTCTCCCCTTTCTTTTGAGTTATGCTCGAAAGTTGTGGATGAGGGGCTGAGGTAGGCGGCGTATTCTGGATGGTCTTCGAGGTCATCCATTCCTGTTGAGAGGAGCGAATACGCCATGAGTGAAGATAAGGTCATTCGGTTGAAGAGTCCAGGGA
>NZ_DASPLO010000009.1:0-9527 GCF_035627495.1 Methylocaldum sp. | reverse complement strand
TGGCGCGTGATGGGGTTGACGATGCAAAGCCGGGAGACCCCGGAGTTACCCTGTGACGTATTTCTGGACCTGGAACAGTGGCAGGCCTTGGCGTGTTATAAGCGCCGAACCCGGACCCCGCCCAAGCGGCCGCCCACCTTGACCCAAGCGACGCTGTGGATTGCCGAACTGGGCGGCTATCAAGGCCGCCGTAGCGGGGGCCCACCGGGCGTGACGGTGGTTTGGCGCGGCCTGCGGCGGCTCGATGACCTGGTGGACATGTGGCTGGTTCTGAACCCGAAAAGCCATAGAAAAAGATGTGGGCAAAGGTAAGGTTAAAAACGGGGGGATTACCCGCGCTTCATTTTATTCAGCATTCAGCAGCCGCACATTCACGCTTCGTGCATATTCGGATGTCCCAGATCCGGATGGCTTCTTCGAGTTTGACTTGGCCTTGATCGACCATGTGGCAGAAGCTCACCCGTGAGGCATAGAGCTTGACGATAAGGGGAACTTCGGGAGTGTCGGTTAGTTGCATTTCCCATTCCGCCGCTTTTTTCGGGTCTTTGCAGTAGTTGACCTCTGGGTTCCATCATCTATGAGGTGTCCACGGAATGGTGGCAGGATCAGTTTTCAGCTAGATATTGAAGCGTGGTCGATCTTTGCCCGTTGTCGGCAACCTGGATCTCCGCTAAGCTCAATTCATTAACCGACGGAGTACAATCATGGCCCTTGTGAAATGTCCCGAATGCGCCGCCCAAATTCCCGATCAAACCGATACCTGCCCCAGTTGCGGCTGGTCCGAAAAACCTGCCCACCCGGTGGAAACAGCCCCGATTTATCGCCTTAGTGGTAAGTTGAAGGCGACTGGCACCGTTCTAGTCGCGGCCAGCATCCTGGCGATCATAGCCGGTGCCTGGTGGGGAGCCGCCTTGTTGTTTCCTGGAGCGGCTTTCTTCATTCTCGGCTGGTTTTTGTAGTCGATTCCTGATTACCGCGCTCTCCCTAGCGCATGACCACCACACGCCAGCACCCGACTAAGAGTTCGCCGTCAATCGTGGACGTTAAACTCCTGGTACTCGTCGATTTCCCATTTATTGGGCAAGGGCGGCGACTGGCGCATAATCCAGCCCTCCTGACAGACAGATAGCCGAATCCTTAAGATTGGGAATTCCGCTGACGATGCTCGGTTCAGGCTATCCAAAAACCGTCATTCAACACCCGCCTCCTCAGCCATAGCCTGACAGGAGTCAGCGCAACTTCGGCAGGTTTGCGCGCATGCCTGCATTTGCGGATCATTCTCGAACTGCTCGCAACTGTCCCCGCATTGCTCGCATGTTTCTGCGCAGACTTCGCAGGTTAGCGTGTGTAGATCGGAACCGCGGAGCATAAAGTTCGCGCTAGTCTGACAAATTTCGGCGCAATCGAGGAGGAGTCGAATATGATCGGCCTCTGCATGCGGTCCTCCTTTTTCCAAACAGTGAGTTACCGTTTCCAGGCAAATGGAGTGGCAATCCAGACATTGTTCAATACAGGATTGCATGGAACCAGTTGAAGACACGTCTTGAGTCAGCATATCGGTACCTCTCAAACTTCGAGTCAACGGAGTACTTCGAAATAGGATGAAGGCGATATATTCACTTTTGAATAGGTAATAGTACGCAACTCGACACGATTTTTTCATCGATCTAATTCGATTTCGCAGCAGACAAAAAGAGATCCCTTATAGCCTGAACTAGACGTTTTTCGGAAACTCTAACTGACAACATAAGCTTGTCCTCGGAATCCGCGGAGCGGAATTAAAAATACCGAGTTGCCGCCGTCCATGGAGGCGGCATCTTTAGTTCGAGGGTAAGTAAGTAGGGTGTTTAGTATTGTTATTAAGGAGACGTGTCATGGTTCAGACTTTCGCCAAAGTGTTCGGCATCTTGTACGTCATAGTAGGTATTCTTGGCTTTATTCCGGGTCTTGTGCAGCCGATTGTAGGCGGTCCCGAGTTAGCTGTAGAGGCTGGCTATGGCAGATTGCTTGGCATTTTTCCCGTTAATTTAATTCATAACTTGGTACATATAGGCATTGGTGTTTGGGGTATTCTTGCCGCGCGGAGTCTTCCTCGGGCCGTGACCTTTGCGCGTGCCAACGCGGTGATTTTCGGTGTGCTATTCCTGTTAGGGCTTATTCCGGCGACGAACACGCTGTTCGGACTGGCTCCAATATATGGGATTGACGCCTGGCTGCATTTATTGAGCGCAGCAGTAGCGGCATACTTCGGGTTTGCCGGCCCGGCACGGGTACACGCCTGGCATACGTAAATTGCCAACCGCTCAGGGTATTTGAGCACCCGAGCATTAACTAAAGGCGATAACTCAACGAATGGCCGCGAGATGGCGCGTCGCGCGGCCATTCGTTAATTGCATCGCGGTCTCGGCTTAACTATGTTCTATTCGACGAGTCAAACCAAGACCACGGGACAGGCCGCGGCCTCCGAAATGGCTCTACTTAAATCGCCATCTTGGCGCTTCACCACCAGCAAACGGCAACCGGTGCGCCGCATCGAATGCAACAGATTCCGAGCATCAAACGGATGGACGGTGACAAATCGTACGGACGCGCTTTGGACACAGCATTTCAACGTCTGCCGTTTCAATGTTTCTGATTCGGCGTCCGTCTTTGCGGGAAGGGCAATATAAAGCCGGCTAGACTCCAGTTCGGCTAATTCGACAGCCATCTGTAAGGCACGTTCAGACTCTCTAGAGCCGTCGAACAAAACCCAAATAGGGCACGTAGAAGACTTTTGAGTCGTGCTGTCTCTATACGCCTCACATCTCCTGGAAAGGAAAACGATGTCGACTTGCTCAATCTGCGACATGACTGCGGAAACGAAATGTCCGCGCACTGTCTTGAAACTAACGTCGACTTGCAGGCTTTCATTCAGGCGGTAGAGCGCCTGCTGAACTTGTTCGCTTCTAGAACGTAAGGCGCGCATCAGGCGCAGCTGATCCACTTTACGCTCAGCGGCGCAAATACGATCCACTTCCATTGCGAAGGGAAGTTCAGCCAAATTAATTAGATTCGTCTCCTCCACATAAACTGCCATAAGCCGGGCCTGCTTTCGCGCAGCCAGATGCGCCGCCAATTCGAGCATACCCATATCATGTCGCAGCACGTTCAGAGCGACGACAACACGTTCGGAGATAGGAGCATCCTCAGCCATGATTATCTTTCTCCCCGGCTTTTTCTTGGCTCCTGAGCTCCTTCTGGATGTCCATCCACTCCTTGAGCCGCCTTTCGATACGGCCGTTGATGCTATCTAGCGGAAATGCGCCTGTGATATCACGTTCACCCACCGACCTATCCATCAGCAGTTCCAGCGCCTGGTCCACGGTGTCGACGGCGTAAACATGAAATGTGCCGGATTCCGCAGCTTTGACGATATCGTGACGCAGCATGAGATGTTTGACATTGGCGTTGGGAATGACAACGCCCTGCTTTCCGTTGAGCCCGGCCGCTTTGCAGATGTCGAAAAAGCCTTCGATCTTCTCGTTGACCCCGCCAATGGGTTGAACCTGTCCGTGTTGATTGACCGAGCCGGTTATGGCGAGCGACTGACGGATCGGCAAATCCGCCAGAGACGACAAAATCGCGCTAAGTTCCGCCACGGACGCGCTATCACCCTCGACTTGGCCGTAGGACTGCTCGAACACAAGGCTGGCGGCCACTGAGAAAGGCTGGGTTTTCGCGTAGCGCTGAGCCAGGAAACCGGACAGAATCATGACGCCTTTGCTGTGAATGGCCCCTCCCAGTTCGCTCTCCCGTTCGATGTCCAAAATTTTACCGGCGCCGAGTCGCGTGGTGGCGGTGATGCGGGAAGGTTGGCCGAAAGCAAAATCACCCAAACTGACAACCGATAGCCCATTGACTTGCCCGATCACTGCGCCCGCGGTGTCTATGAAAATCGTTCCGCGCCGGATGTTCTCGTAGATCCGCTCGCGGAGCCGATCAGCCCTACGGATCTGGTGATCGATCGCGGCTTGCACGTCATCCCGCGTGATGACAGAACGTTGCACTTGCGCCGCCCAGTGGTCGGATTCTTTGAGGAGATCGTCCAAACTGCGCAGATGAGTGGACAGCTTTTCCGAATCCTCCACCAAGCGAGCGGCATGTTCCACCACTCGGATTACCGCGTCCTTGTCCAGCGGCCGCAATTGGTTCCGTCGAGCCAGGCTGGCGATCAGGCGAGCATATAGCGCGTTTCCGTCTGCATCGCGATCGACCGTTTCTTCGAAATCCGCGGAAACTTTGAAGAGTTCGCGAAATTCGGGATCATAGACATTGAGCAGGTAGTAAAGAATGCGATCCCCGATCAGAACGATCTTTAGATTCACAGGAATCGGTTCTGGTTCAAGGCTCGACGTGCTTATCACGCTCAGCGTTCGCTCTAAGGACTCGATGCGGATTTCGCCTGATTCAAGAATGCGTTTCAGACTGTCCCAAGCGAAAGGCTGCATCAGCAATTTCCGAGCGTCCAGGATCAAATAGCCGCCGTTAGCGAGATGCAGCGCACCGGGTTTGATCATCGTGAAATCCGTGATCAGCGTTCCCATATAGGCTTGGTATTCGACCCGTCCGACGAGATTGTTATGGCTGGGCAAGCTCTCGAATATAACCGGCGCATGTTTGCGCTCGCCATGATCGACCAATAGGTTAACCTTGTAGCGCAGGAACGGACTGGGCCGCGGCGCATGTCCGGTCAACGCCGCCATGCCGCCTTCCTGCTTCGGGAAAAAATCTTCCGCGTGGTCGATGATTTCCCTTTGGGCCTCGTCCAAATATTGGACGACACCGGGAATGGCTTGATAACGGGCCTTCAGGTCGTCCATCAAATGGTTGACGGCGAATTCGGCGATTTCCCGATTCAGCGCTTTTAGCTTATCTTTTGCTTCCTTGCGCCACGCGGGAAACTGTTTCAAAAGCCTCTGCAACTGGTGGCGTAAATCCGCTACCGCCTCCTGAATCTGTTGCTGCTGATGCTCCGAGAGCTTTTGGAATTGCTCGGGGCCCAGCACCTCGCTTTTTTTGTCTACCGGAGCAAACGCAAATCCGGTGGGCGTTTCAATCAAAGCGATGTCGTGCTCCAGGGATTTCCGGCGTAGCTCATTGATGGCATTGACCTCGCGTTCCTTCGCTTCCTCCTCGATTTCCTCCGCGCGGTTGCGGTACTCCTCACCCTCGAAGGCGGCCGGAATGACGGTGCTGAGTTCCTCGATAACCTGCTCCATGTCACGGGCGAAGCAAGGTCCCTGACCGGCCGGCAATTTCAGAGCCTTGGGTTTCGAGGCCTCGGCGAAATTGTTCACATAACACCAGTTGTCGGGTACCGGCTGGTTTTCAGCTTCACGGCTGACGATTTCTGTAACCGCCGCCAACTTTCCAGACCCGCTCGGACCTAGCGCGAAAATGTTGTATCCCTTCTGGGCAATGGAGATGCCGAATTGAATGGCATCCAACGCGCGCTCCTGGCCTATCACTACGCCAATATCCGCCAATTCGTCCGTGGTGGAGAAATCGAATTCCCGTGGATTGCATGCTTTGTAGAGAACACTCGCTGGGAGAGGCTGTCGGTGGTTGCCCATGGAATTACTCAATTCTTCAAGAGGATTGTCTAAAATAATTAGATACGTCAACAAGAGTGGCAATTTCTCGTTTGCGACCCTACATGGTGAGTATACTTTCTAAAGGACGACTTCTCCGCGTACTACTCAAAAGCCTTAATTCTTGGGCAAAGATCAGCATGCAGCTCTCCAAATAATAAGACAATGTTAATTATTTCCCCGAGCCTGGTAAGCTCACGCTAAAGGGCAAACCCATCAAGCGCTGTGGAGAGTAAGTGCGACGGAAATATGGGTGGCGATCGTGATATGAAAAGGCATATCTTTGCTCATTCTCCCTCACGGTGACGAGCATGCTATAGCCCGGATTTCTTCGGGCGTGGCTTAATGGCAACCAAATGGCGTTGATGACAAAAAAGGTGCTAATCGCGATAATTTGCCCCTTTTAATTATCGCGCGGGAATTATGTGGTTTAAGAACCTATCTCTATTGCGTTTTACCGAGCCGTTCAACCTGGACGTTGCGGAGTTCGAACAACAGCTCGATCAGCGCCGCTTTCGTCCTTGCGGCAGCCTGGAGCCCGTCAGTTACGGCTGGTGCGCGCCTCTCGGCAAGGATACCTTGCCTCTGGTGCACGCCACCAACGGATTTCTGATGGTCTGCGTTCAAAAGGAAGAGAAAATCGTTCCCGCCTCAGTAGTCAGCGAACTTCTGTCGGAACGGGTAGCCGAAATCGAGGACCGGCAGGGGCGGCCGATGCGCCGGAAAGAGCGGGATGCTCTACGCGATGAGGTCATGCAAGATCTATTGCCCCGCGCCTTCAGTCACAGTCGCCGCACCTACGCGTACATCGATCCGAAGGGCGGGTGGCTTGTCGTGGACAGCGCCAGCGCCAAGAAAACCGAGGAAATCGCTTCGCTGCTACGTCAGAGTCTCGGATCGTTGCCGGTGGTTCCACCTGCGACCCATGAGCGTCCCAGCGCGATTATGACTCACTGGATTACCGAAAGCGCCTTACCGTCCGATATCACTTTGGAAAGCGAGTGCGAATTGCGGTCTCCGGAAGAAGACGGGGGCATCGTGCGTTGCCGTCGCCACGACCTTAGCGCACCGGAGATACAGAATCACGTTGAAGCCGGTAAAGAGGTCATCAAATTGGCCATCACTTGGAACGACCGTCTAAGCTTTGTTTTGGACGAGGCGCTGGGTATCAAGAAACTCCGTTTTCTGGACTTGGTTCAGGAAGAGGCGGCAGATGTCGAGACCTCCGATCCGGTAGAGCGCTTCGACGCGGATTTTGCAGTCATGAGCCTTGAATTGGCGGCATTCCTGCCGCGCTTGATCGAACTCTTTGGCGGCGAAAATCTTCAAACTAAACAACCCGTGGTGCAGGAATAACGCAATGTCGCGAAACAGAATTAAACCGGCGTATTTCAAAAAACGGACGCTGGGCTGGCTAGTAGTCAGCTTCACGCTTGTTGCTCCGCTGAGTTCTATGGCGGAAGTGTTCGCACTCCCGGCGAACGGCAGCGACCTTATCGGCGAAATTCAATATACGAAGGCGAAGCATGAAGACACGCTCATCGATATCGCCCGGGAGTTCAGCGTCGGACAGGACGAGATCGTCATGGCCAACCCGACCGTCGATCGCTGGTTGCCGGGTGACGGTAAGGATGTATTGGTTCCACGCCAATTTATTCTTCCCGATGCGCCGCATTCCGGTGTTGTGATCAATATTCCCGAGATGCGCCTCTACTACTATCCGGCTCAACCGAAAACAAAAGCGACGCAGGTTATTACCTATCCGGTCAGCATCGGCAGAATGGATTGGCGTACGCCGTTGGGAGCCACCAAGATCGCACAGAAAGTGAAGGACCCGGTTTGGAGGCCGCCGGAAACCATCAAGGAGGAACATGCCCGCGATGGGGATATTCTGCCGGACGTGGTTCCAGCGGGGCCTCTTAACCCACTCGGCCGTTTCGCCCTAAGGCTGGGCGTTCCCGGCTATCTTATCCACGGCACCGGCATCGACAAAGCCTACGGCATCGGAATGCGGGTCACCCACGGGTGCATCCGGATGTATCCGGAGGATATCGAGCGGCTTTATCCGTTAGTCAACGTAGGTACCCCGGTCCACTTGGTTAATCAGCCGGTCAAGCTGGGCTGGTCGGACGGGACTTTATATATGGAAGTCCATCAGCCGTTGGACGAGGACCGTATGACTTACGAGCAGCTTCTCGACTCGGCTATGGATATGATCGAGAAAAAAACGGCCAGACAACAAGTGGTACTCGATGGCGCGGCGCTGAAACAAGCGCTACAGCAGCCAAGCGGTGTTCCGGTCGCGATCTCGAAGTCTCCCGATCCGATTCCCGAGCCGACTCAGGCTTTGGGCGGTACATAGCCTTCTGGCATGTGCGCTCCGCCGCCAAAGAGAAATTTCTCGCGCTCTTTCGCAAGGAATTGTCGTGCTTCGGGCTCGAAAGGCGTGAGCCGGTGCTCGTTGATCAGCATGGTCTGGAGTTTAAGCCATTCCTGCCATGCCTGAACGGAGATGTTGTCAAAAATCCGCTGCCCTTCCGCTCCCGGGAAGGGCGGTTTCTCTAAACCTTCGGCTTCGATTCCCAAACGTGCGCATTTAACCCGTCGCGTCATCAGCTACCCCTTAAGTAATGCCTTAAAACTCAATTCGATTCGTTATCGCGTCATCCGCTTCCGCTCACTCCGGGGGCTCCGCCGCCGGCCGTTGCCCGGCAACATCTTCCACCAGTTTTAGTACCGGCGCCGGGAGGCCGGCAGTGTCATCCGGTTTGAACCATCGCCAGGGCGACGTTTCGCCGATTCCGTAGTACTCGGAATTCGTGCAAGCCACCAGCGGAACAAAATCCAGATGGTAATGCGAGAAAGTATGCCGGCGTTGAGGGAGGTGCTCAAGTTCGGAACAATCGATATGCCGTTTGGCGCACCAAGCGAACACGTCGTCCTCGTCATCAAACTCCGGCACGCTCCAAAGACCGCCCCAAATCCCAGCGGGTGGGCGCTTTTCCAGATAAAACGCACCATGGGCATTTTTTAACACCAACATAAAACACCGCCGGACAGGCAACACCTGCCTTGGCTTCGGCACTGGGATGGCATCGGTTCGTTTAGATTGAAACGCCATGCAATTCAAGCTGACCGGACAGGCGGAACAGGCCGGTTTCCGCTTGGCGCACACGGTCGCTCCAATATCCATCATGGCCTGGTTGTAGTCGGCCACCCGGGTCGCGGGCGTTAATTCTTCGCTGAGTTGCCATAGTGTAGCGAGAACCTGGGAGTCGCCGGGCCAGCCTTCGATGCCCCGATATCGGCACAGGACCCGCTTGACGTTACCGTCCAGTATCGGCGCACGGATACCCGATCCAAGACTCAGGATCGCTCCGGCCGTGGAGCGGCCGATCCCGGGCAAAGCGCTCAGTCCTTCAAGAGTGCACGGCAACTGCCCATCATGCTGCTCCACGATTATCCGGGCCGTTCGGTGCAAATTACGCGCGCGCGCATAGTAGCCGAGCCCGGCCCAAAGCGTGATAACCTCGTCCAAAGACGCTTCAGCCAGCGCAGCGACATCAGGAAAGTGCGCCATAAAGCGCTCGAAGTACGGGATAACCGTCACAACCTGGGTTTGTTGAAGCATAATTTCCGAGACCCAAACCCGGTAAGGTGTTCGGTCAATTTGCCAAGGCAGTTGCTTGCGTCCATATTGGTCGAACCAGGCAAGAACGGCGGCTCGGAATGTTTCATTTTGCATACAAATCTATTGTCCTGTCCCATTAATACGTAGCATAAATCTTGCTTAATTTCTGGGTGTCTTTAGATTTGAGGAGATACCCAATGAAAAACGGCCGCCCGAAAGCCGAACTGGTCATCACACCCGCTGAACGCGAACAACTGGAGGCACTG
>NZ_DASPLO010000008.1:0-15785 GCF_035627495.1 Methylocaldum sp. | reverse complement strand
GTGCCTCCAGTTGTTCGCGTTCAGCGGGTGTGATGACCAGTTCGGCTTTCGGGCGGCCGTTTTTCATTGGGTATCTCCTCAAATCTAAAGACACCCAGAAATTAAGCAAGATTTATGCTACGTATTAATGGGACAGGACACTAAAAGCCTGTAGTTCGGCTAATTTTTCCGGCTTGATGCTATTTGCCGGGCATTTTGCCGCTGAGCGAATACGCAAACGCAATCACCTCGGCCACTGCAAGGTATAGTTCCCGCGGGATGTCGTCGCCCAGCGGTATTTTGGCCAACACATTCGCCAAACCCGCGTCCGTGTGCAGCGGAATATTATTCTGTCTTGCCAGTTCGATGATTTGGTCCGCTACCGCGCCTTTGCCTTTGGCGGTCACCCGCGGGGTGCTCTCTCCGTCGTAATGCAGGGCGACGGCGATATTAGGTGGATTGATGATTCGGGTCACGCGCGGAGGTCCAGGAGCGGAGGAGAGGGATGTTCAGGGAGCTGCGAGCGTGGGGGACGATCCAGGGGCGCCAGTTGGCCTATCGACAATCCCGCGCCATGCAGCCGGGCTCTCAGGTGTTCGCACCGCTCGCGGATCAGGTCGGATGTCGTTGCCGTGTCGCTCCATAGATAGGTATCGATTTGGCCCCCCTTCAAGATGATCCGCGCACAGAATGTTCCTAGCTCCGGCGGATGCAATTCCAAAGTGATCGACCAGTGATCGGCAGCTTCCGGACTCCCGGATTTCGCGTCCTTGGTTATAAGCAATTTTGCCGCATCTCCGTGGTCGCCGTCGGTAAAGGGGATTTCCAGCCGCCACATGGATGGAGCGGCGTCATCCTTGGGTAGGGATGACAACTGATCCACTACCACTTTCGCGAGGGCGGCTTCGATTTTCTGGGCGATATGCTCGGCTCCGAATTCATCCCCCGATATGAGCGCGTTCTGTTCTTCCGATGTAGCGGGACCCGCAAGACGCCCGGCTGATTTTTCGTATTCCGGCTCTCGTGGGGTAGGGGACTGTGAGTGCGGCTGTGATTTCGGGGAATCCTTTTCTCCCTGCTCCGGAGCAGGGGCGGAAAGCAGATCATCGGAGTTTTGTGCGGTTTGCCTGTCCGTCAGCGCTACATCTTCGGCCGAGCTAGCGCTTTCGAAACGAAACACAGGTGTTTCCGTCTGCTCCCCGGTGTCGGCGATTACCGATTGGGTATGAACCTGTTCAACGGGTATTTCGGCATCTGGCAGGGTGCCGATCGGATCGGGCGCGGTTTCCTGATCTGTCCGAAGCGTTTTCAAACTGTCGAGAACGCGTAGCAGTTGGGCTTTGAAGTCGGAATCGGCAAAGCCAGGCGCCGAATCGGCATGGCTGGCGAGCTTTGCCTCAAGAAACACTCCCGAATTCCGCAGGCCGTTTTCTACGCCTTCGGGTGTAACCAGTTCGGATTGTTTTGGAATTGAGGCCAAGAGATTTTCTAAAGCGTTTCTTATCGGAGTGGGCAGGGCGGAGGTTTGTTTAGCCTGAGCGACGAGGAGCTGGAGTTCCTTGATCACATTGGCGATCTGTTCCTGTTTTGGCAGGAATTGGCGTAGTGCCTGCTGTACCGTTGGCTCCGGCACTGTTGAATCAGATTCGGACGGGATGATTCGAAGCTCGGGAGTGGTCCCCAGCTTAATCACCTGAAGTTCGAGTATTTGTCCCGGTTGTAGATTGGCGCTGCTGTTTGCCGTCAGCGTTCGCCCACCGGCGTCGAGTTGAAGAAGAAAGCTGTTGTCTTTGATCTGTGCCTGAACGACGGCGCTGAGAATATCCCCGAGTTTTAGCGGCTGCGCCCCGGTCTGAGGCAGGGGCGTCGTCGGGATGAGGACGGGCAGCCGGATTTCCATCGCGTCAATGCGTGAGCATTTGCCGGATCTGCAAGATTTCCTCCTTGGCCAGGCCGAGTACGTCCTTGCTGACGTCTGTGGCCGGTTGTCCCGCCATGAGTTTCCGGTAAGCCGGAATTTCATCCATGCGAGGGTATTTATGAATCTGTAGCGTGCCGACAAAACTGTGCAGCTGGGATAGAACAACCAGATCCGTGTAATCCGGCGCCCCGGAGTGATCGCGAAACCAATTCTCCGCATGGACGGTAACGTCTTCGAAATCCGCCGGAAAGTTCCACTTCCTCAAGATCATCACACCGACCGGTACTCGTAGGGTCTGTATCGCCTGGTCAAGATGGCTGGGGTCGACGATCAGTTCCGGATGCCGATCGGCAAAGGTGAGTACGGGAACGCTGCCGATATCGTGAACCAATCCGGCCAGCATCGCTCGATCGGGGTCGAACCCCCGAGTTTTGTGGGCGAGGACAGCGCAGATTGCGGCTACATAACTGCTATGGGCCCAAAGATCGTGCATCCGTTTCCGAATCTGAGGCGACTTGGCGATGAACACGGCTTTTAGCGAAAACGTGGTGATCAAGTGCTGTGCCGCTTTGAGCCCGAGCCGGGTCAAGGCTTCAGGACAACTCTCTATTTTCTTGCGCCCGTGATAAATCGGACTGTTGGCGATATGAATCAGCCGTGCGGTAATGGCCGGATCGATCTGCACGACCCGTGCAATTTTCGAATTATTCGCCCGGTCGTCGTTGATAGCCTTGCGAATCTTTAGGGAGATGTCCGGGAGCGTGGGCAGCGCGAGCTTTTCCGCCCGCATTTCCTGGGAGCAAAGCTGTAATAGAGGGTTTTGAAGGGTATCTGCCGTCTCGAGAGTCATTACGAATGGAATGCGTTTGTGGGATCGCTGATGACACTTAATCCGAGAAAAGCAATAAGGATAGCTTGGTTCGAAGCCCTCGGTAAAATGGTTCGGCCTTCGCGATGAAGGAATCGGCCGGATTTTGGTATCATCGTTATCTATCCTCAATCCCGTAGTCACCGAGCGCCGATGGTAAAAGTCGGCAACTCTAGCTTTTTTTCAGGATTATTCGAATGACCATACGTACCCGATTTGCTCCGAGCCCTACGGGTTATTTGCACGTTGGCGGCGCGCGCACGGCGCTTTTTTCCTGGCTGTACGCGCGTAAACACGGCGGCACCTTTATCCTGCGCATCGAGGATACGGATTTGGAGCGCTCCACCGTCGATGCGGTCAATGCGATTCTCGAGGGCATGACCTGGCTCGGGCTGGAATACGATGAAGGACCGTTCTATCAAACCGACCGCTTTGACCGGTATGAAGCGGTTGCCCAGCAATTATTGGACGAGGGTAAAGCCTATCCGTGCTACTGCACGAGGGACGAACTGGATAGCCTGCGCGCGGACCAAATAGCACGCAAGGAAAAGCCGCGCTACGACGGGCGTTGCCGCCATCGCACCGAACCTCGCGAAGGCGTTCAGCCGGTATTACGGTTTCGCAATCCCGATGATGGCGAAGTCGTTATCGAAGATCTCGTGCGCGGTCGGGTCATTGTGAAAAATAGCGAATTGGACGATCTCATCATTGCCCGTTCGGACGGTACGCCCACCTATAACTTTACCGTCGTGGTCGATGATCTCGACATGCAGATCACCCATGTAATCCGCGGCGACGATCATCTCAACAACACGCCGCGCCAGATCAACATTCTAAAGGCCCTGGGCGCACCGCTGCCGAAATACGCACACGTGCCGATGATCCTGGGGTCTGACGGGGCCAAGTTATCGAAACGTCACGGGGCGGTCAGCGTTATGCAGTACCGCGACGACGGCTATTTGCCTGAGGCGCTTATCAACTATCTGGTGCGCCTTGGCTGGTCCCATGGCGATCAGGAGATCTTTTCAGTGGACGAAATGATCGAACTGTTCGATGTTAATGACATTAATCATTCAGCCTCGGCGTTCAATCCCGAAAAGCTGTTGTGGTTGAATCATCACTACATCATGCATAGCGATCCCTTGCATGTCGCGCATCACCTGCGCTGGCATCTGGGGCAATTGAATATCGATCCCACCCAGGGACCCGATCCCATCAGGGTGGTCGAAGCGCAGCGCGAGCGTTGCAAGACCCTGGTCGACATGGCGAAGGCAAGCGTCTTCTTTTACAGAGAGTTCGAAACGTACGATGAGAAAGCTGCCGGCAAGAACTTGACGGGCGATAGCTTAGGAGCTTTGCAGGCGCTGGAATCTAAATTACAGGCGTTGGACATCTGGAATCGCGAAGCGATTCATCAAGCCGTCGCAGATACCGCGGAAACGCTTGGAGTGAAAATGGGCAGTGTCGCTCAGCCGCTTCGGGTGGCCGTGTCGGGAACAACGGTATCGCCTCCCATTGATCTTACGCTGGAGTTGCTGGGAAAAACTTTGAGTCTCTCCAGAGTCGGCCGAGCAATTCAGTATATCGGTAAAAAAACCTAGACAAACGCAGAGCCATTATTTAACATTCGCATTCTTCGCCGCGTGGGGCCATAGCTCAGCTGGGAGAGCGCAACAATGGCATTGTTGAGGTCGCGAGTTCGATCCTCGCTGGCTCCACCACTCACCGAACGATAAGAGTCCTTGTCCCCATCGTCTAGAGGCCTAGGACACCGCCCTTTCACGGCGGTAACAGGGGTTCGAACCCCCTTGGGGACGCCAATTAAATCATCTGCTTAGAGAAATACAGACGCATCATTACGCTGATTCTGTATTTCTTCTGTATTTGAGACATCAAGAAAAAACCAGGTCAGATCCGGGTTTTTTTGTGTCCATCGATCAGCCAATAAAAAGCCCGGCCGGAACCGGGTTTGTGCCGCGTTGCCGTAGGATCAGTCCTGCGCAAAGCGTCGGCGTACCGTGCATCGGCCGAACGGCCCTCTGTCCATCATCGTCACCAAGGCGGGGAAGGGGACATCGAACTGCCGATGCCTTCGATCACGTGATCTCGAGGACACCGGCTTTGACAATTCCGCCGCCGGATTCGTGCATTTTGCCGAATGGACCGATTTCAATTCCCCGCCTCCTGGATGGGCGATGACCGGACCGAACACGCTTGAACCGCGAGACCGTCCGGGGGTGCATGTGCTGTTTTGAGGCACGTTCGACGAGTTATCCACTGTCAAGTCTTGACAGTGGGATGGCCGGTCTGTTTCGGCTGACTGTAAGGCCGTAACCCCTTGAGGCACCGTTCGCTAGTTCATGTATTGCGAAAAATCAACCACATAGATTCAGAAGATCCCAAAACGCGGTGGTTGAGCAGAACGTGATCAGGCGAACAAAAAGCCCGATAGGCCGGGCGGTCGGCTATTCCATCCCCACACTTATCCACAGGGTTGTCCCCGGAAACTGTGGATAGCGAATGATACGTATTGCCCTGAATAGGATCTTCTAGTTGACCACGGTTACAACCCCCCATGTGTGGTCGCTTCGCCCAATACACCGATCCTCAGTCCATCACTCGTTGGTTCGAGGCCTCGGAAATCAAGATCCGAGTCTTAGAGGCCCGGCCCCGGATAACCCGGCACCGACGCAGCCGATCTTGGCGGTGCAGCTGGATGATGTCGGTGAACGGGAATTGGTTTCGCTCACTTGGGGCCTTCTGCCGTTCTGGGCCAAGGACTCGAAACTTGGGTATTCGACCATCAATGCCCGGGCGGAAACCGTCGCTGAAAAGTCTGCTTACCGGCAGCCCTTTCGGATACACCGCGCCCTGATTCCTGCGGATCTTTTTTACTTAGTTATGTGGACACGTCAAGCTTGGTGAAGGCTGAGCCAAGCCAAGCACTCCATGGGAGGGCCGGGCCCAGCTCTCTACACTGAATGTGGCTATGCAACACCGCTGCGGAGATAGTGGACCAGTAGCTTACCCGTTCGATGAACACTTTCGTCCACTAACCGAGGGAGACTTACCATGTATCAAGAAGCAAGCGAAGCACGTCCACCCTCGCCTCCATTCACGCGTGAGACGGCGACGCAAAAAGTCAGGCTGGCAGAGGACGCTTGGAATAGCCGCGACCCGGCGCGGGTTTCCTTAGCGTATACGATCGGCAGCCAATGGCGCAACCGCGCCGAATTCTTCGAAGGACGCGAGGAAATTGTGCGATTTCTCACCCGCAAGTGGGCACGAGAACTCGATTACCGACTAAACAAGGAATTGTGGGCGTTCGACGGCAATCGCATTGCGGTCCGCTTCGCCTACGAGTGGCATGATGATGCCGGCAACTGGTATAGGTCCTATGGCAATGAGAACTGGGCGTTTGACGAAAACGGACTGATGCAGCGCCGCCTCGCTAGCATCAACGACTTGCCTATCAAAGAATCTGACCGCAAATTCTACTGGCCTCAGGGGCGTCGTCCGGACAACCATCCAGGGCTGAGCGAACTCGGGCTGTGAGCAGGCCCGCGCGCTCACACGCCGGCTAGAGAGCAGCCCCGCGCCTGTAGGCCGAATACGAAGCTGGCTACAAGCGGCAGAGGCTCGCCAGCGCCGTCTATCAGATGGAAGCGTTCGCCGTGATCGGTCGGAACCCGAATGAGACGCATTGTGATGGCGCTCCCCAACCGTCAACAACACCAAGGGATGTGTCTATATAAACGAATGGAAACAGGAATCATTCCCGCGATTCGGACATCCCCGACGTGTCGCAAAAAGGGAAGGCCATACCGGTCCGGACCGAGCGAAGACTCAGACGGCCTCGCCAGGACAAAAGCCATAGCGGTTCTTGCCGTTGGCCTTGCAGTGATACATGGCGCGGTCGGCCTTCCGGATCAAGAGCTCCAACTCCTCGCCATGCGTCGGATAAAGGGCGATGCCGATGCTCGCCCCCAGGGGGATGTCGTCCAAGTCGGGACCTGGGAGTGAATCGAGGTGCTGGAGGATTTTTTCCGCGACGACGGTCGCAGGGTGTTCGTTCGACAGCTCTTTGAGCAGAATAATGAACTCGTCACCGCCGTTGCGCACCACCGTGTCCATGTCGCGCACCGAGCGGCGCAACCCATGGGCCACGGTACAGAGGATCTGGTCGCCGGCAGGGTGGCCCAGGCGGTCATTGACCTCTTTGAACCCATCGAGATCGATCAAGAGCAGCGCGATCTGCTGGTGATGCCGTCGTGCGGCCGCCCGGGCCTGTTCGAAATGCTCCAGCAAGAGGAGGCGGTTTCCGAGACCCGTCAGTGAATCGTGCAGCGCCCTGTTCCGCTGGCGCTCGATTTCCTGCGACAGGCGGCGGGTTCTTTGCCGAAAATGGATGACGCCTGAGAGGCCCAGCAACATCAGACTGGCGAGGAGGGCCGCGCCCCAGGCGAGGTAGGACCTGAGCTTTTCGTCCGCCGCGCTGGGCGAAGTGATGCCGAACCAGTGGTTATAAAGGGCGTCATAGCGCCCACTGGCCTTGATGATGGTGAGTCCCTCGTTCAATTGGCCCAAGAGCTCCGGATGGCCTTTGGCGAGCGCGATGCATTTTTGCGTCGGAAACAGCGGCGTGCCGATAGCGATGACATTGGCGATGTGCTTCTGGCGGATCAAGTAGACGCCCTGCAGATGCGGAATCAAGGCGGCGTCGAAGCGGCCAGCGTCGAGACCGAATAGGGCTTTGCTCAAGGTAGGAACGGCCGTCACCGATCCGCCTTTGGCGCGCCATTGATCGTGCATCAGATCGCCGTTCTGCACCACCAACCGGGCCGCGGCGACGTCCTCCAGATTACGGATGGCGGAACCGCGCGGGACGAATAGACGGTGGTGCAGCTGGAGGTAAGGGCTGGTGAAGTCCACGTTACGGGTGCGATCGCTGGAATAGAACATGCCGACCACACCGTCCAGGCGCTGGTTTTCAAGATCCTGGCGCAAGGTCTCCCATTCATCGGTACGGATCACGATCTTGAGCCCCATCACCTCGGCCGCGGCCCGGGTGATATCGACGTCGAAGCCCACCGGCTGGCCGGCGGCGTCTAAGAACTGGTAAGGCGTATAATCGCGGTCGCTGCCCATGACCCAGACCCTATTCTCTGCCGCGATCGGCTCGGCGGCACGGATCGGCTGGAGCCCCAACAGGGCGAGGCAGGTCAACAGCCTGATCGGTCCGACGGAAACCGGGGGCCGGACGGCCGCCTGAGGTTGGGGTGACATTGGGGTGAAGGGCATCCAGTTCCGTTGCAGCAAGAGGGCATCATCGGTTCGCTCTGCGGCTTTTTTGCGCAGGCGCACTTTAAGTTTAGCCAACACCAGCACAATCGGGTTGCGATCGAGCTGGGTCGTGCACTGCAGTCTCCACCCATGCATGAGCGGCACCTGGGGCTGAGTTTATCGCGTTTTCAGTTCTGCTGTACGGTCTAAGAAGGAAGCCGCCGTTGGCGGCGACTTAGCTTGGAGCGGGTCTCGCCCCACGGGCGAGTTGCTTGCCCAAACGAAAGAAACCAAAGGGCACCCGGATGGCGCGCTGATCCTGCGCGTCACCGCCTGGAGCCGGGGGCGACAAAAGGCACGTTCCCTGTGCCTTTGTCGCCGCGCGCGATCCCTCACGCGCCCCTTGCGGGCTATTCCGGCTCCAGGCGGCGATGCTCGGGCGCGCCATAACGGGATAATACCGAACCCCCATACATCAGATTTGAAAATGCTCTAGTACCGTCAGTACGGGGCGAAGTCCGGAAGCGAGAGTCCAAGCAGTTTCGCCGCCTGATTGAGCGCTTTGTCGAAACTGATGAATGTCATGCCGGGCCTAGCTAATCGAACGCGGTCGGCGCTGGCTAAGTGAACGCTGTCGTAGCCTCGCAATGCGAATCCCTCCGCCAGTTCCGCGGCGCGTTCGGTGAGTTTGTCATCGAGTCCCAGGGTGCTATAGCTGGACCAATCTCCACGGAAATCCGAAACGATGGCTTGATAGTCGGCGGGGTCTATCCGCCCGAACCGTCTGGCGGCCGCCAGCGCTGCCCGCACCTCGATATAGCCGATGCCATGGCAGAGCACTTGATCGGCCCCGCGAAAGAGCGTTTCCACCTCGATGCTGAACGCTTCATCGACATATAACTTAACGATGGCGGAGCTATCGAGATAAATCAATTTCATGGTCGCTATCGCCGGTTCTGGACAATCCAATCGGCCAGCGTTTCCCCTTCGATCACCGGTGCCGTGCCGCGAGATCGGGTCAGCCTGGGCCGGGTTTTCGCCCATCGTACACCCGGGATATCTTTCCAATCTTCGGGAGACTCGGTAATCGGTTCAAGCTTCGCGATGGGTTTGTTACGCGACGTCACTACGACCGTCTCTCCGGAGCGCATGAGCTGAAGGTAGCGAGAAAGATGGACCTTGAGCTCTCGAATGGATACATTCATGGTTACATGAAATTGTTTGTAGTGCTTTGAGTATGAAAGCACGTGGTCTCAATGTAAACCGCATTGGAAAAATCGTACGCCCACTAACATTGACTGGAGCGTCACGCCGCTGAAGGTTCCGAAAGGCCGATCATCGAGCAATCCGGAGCGAGAAATCGAAGCCATCGGGGGGGTTATCGAGTTTGGACCCTAATGTTGTCGGTCGCGCTGCAGAGCAAAAGGCGGGCTGAAAAGGAAAATGGCGTCAGGCCTTACTACCGGCAGCTGATCCCAACGGCTGGTGTAGGCAGGTGAGAGATTGCCGCGGTGCATGCGCCAGGATTGATTCATCCCTTCGGCGGCAATCCAGAGGGTGCCCCGGCCCATCCTCTGGTTGAGCTGATCAAACGCGGCCATGAGTCGTCCGCGGTCGGCAAGGAGAACGGACCCACCTATCGGCCCTTGCTCAACCGTCTCGGCCGAGAGATCCAGCAGCATCACGCCAGCTTTCCGGTAGCGGCAACCCGGCTTATGGATCCGCTTCAGCCCCGTGAGGGCGGCCCGAATCAGGACCTGCGTGTCCGCGCTGGGTGAAGCCAGCCGGACCGTCGTCGAGGGATGGTATTGCAGCTCTTGGAGGTTGAAGGGATTGGTCTGCAGAAAGACCGAAAGGGCGCCAGCGCGGGAGGCTTGGCCCCGGAAGTTCTCGGCGGCGCGGGCCACATAGACGCTCACGGCTGTTGGCGCACGCTGAATTCTCGAAGATATAACCGAAGGTGGCGTATCCGCAGCCTCGGTATTGCCTGAATGGGGGAATTGGCGCATTGCTCCGGGGCATTACGCCGTGTTTGTGAAATTTTAATGTCTCGGTTTCTCAAAGATGTATACATTCCAAATAGGGCGTATGTGCCGCCATTCTTGGCTTTTTTACCTGACAGAATCGCCACCTTTTTGCATTAAAGATTTTGGCTACCACCCAGAATGGCCTGACAGCCAGAACTAGGTACTTCCTTGCTAGGCGGCATAGAAGCATGGACAGCTACGCGGCCGCAATTCGGTTTTTCACATGGAGGGACTATGAATATGAATCAGAACGATCATCTACGTGCGACTCTTGCCAAGATCGCTGAGGTGGCGAGTGCGGCAATCGAGATTGGCGAGGATTTCGAAAATTATGAGCACAAAGAGGGTGAGGAGTCGGAGCAGGCTTCGCAAGAGGACACGCCTGCGTGTGTTCTCAAGTCCCTCCCAAAGCGGCTCCTGGTGAAGGCGGCCGAGACTGCCAGGACGATCAATCCGGTTAACGCACCGGTGTTCGGACCGCTCGCCTCAGTCGCGGCAGGGCTCGAGATCAACGAGCCCCTCCGCCTTGCGGTGCTCACCGCGAAGTATTGGGGGCCGAAGCCTCGCACACTGACCATCAGTTTCATGGAGAGCACCCCGGCCGACCTGAAGACCCGGATCATCAGCCACATGAACGCGTGGACCAAAACAGGGTGCATCTCGTTCGTCGGGACCAACGGGACCGGGGACATCCGGATCTCCCGGGAGCCGGGCGGCTACTGGTCGTACCTTGGAACGGATGTCCTGCTCATTCCGAAGAACCGTCCGACGATGAACCTTCAGGGATTCACCATGAGGACTCCCGAGTCGGAGTACAAGCGGGTCGTCCATCACGAGACCGGGCACACCCTCGGCTTTCCGCACGAGCACATGCGGAAGGACCTGGTCGCCCGGATCGACCCGGCGAAGGCGTACAAGTGGTTCCTGGAGACGTATGGCTGGGATAGGGCGACAGTGGACTCCCAAGTCCTCACCCCGCTGGACGAAGCATCGCTCATGGGTACCCCGGCCGACCAGACCTCAATCATGTGCTACCAGCTCCCCAGGGTGATCACCAAGGATGGCAAGCCGATCACTGGCGGGACGGACATCAATCAGACGGACTACATGTTCGCCGGAAAGATCTACCCCAAGCCGGGCTATGTGACGGCCGCGCAAGAGGAGGACTGGGCGGAATCGGAGGATGTCGAGGTGGCAGTCTGACTGACCCCGGGCCTTCAAGGGATCCCGGCTGGAACCGAGACGCAGGGGGGTGAGGCCGATGGCACGGCTGATAGAAGTGCAGGATCCGCGCATGTGTCTCTCGCCGCTGACGGTCCGCTCAGGCGACGTACTCCTGTTCCGCGCGGCCGGTGGCCGTGTCCGCTCCGGCGGTGACGTCGTCGAGCTGTTGGGCCCATTCCTCCAGGCGGTCGTCGGAGACGACGGCAACATCTTGACGCCGATGGGGCCTCCGAACACGGTCTTGTTCCACGCCCGACAGCCCGGTCGGGCGCTGATCGACGTGATTACGGGCGACCTCTTCCACACGCCGCAGACGACCGCACTGGGCATCACCGTAGAGGCCTGAGTCGCTACGGATTCAGGCCCCCGTCATAAAAAAGTGTTCGTGTTGCTGGGTGTCGGCGTGCTAAACGCCGATTTTTGTGGGCTTGGTCTCGGGGCCGAAGCCGCAGGGTTGAGCACTGCTGGTTCATAAGAGAAAGGAGAAGCGATGTCTGGAGATCTAGTTGGTCTGCCACCTACGTTTCGCCGATTGCGGGCCTATGCCTTTGACCCCAGCCTCTCACTGGATCTGGATACGGCGGTACTCAATGAAACGGTCTTGAAGATACCTTGGGAAGAGGAACTAGGGCCGGGCCCGGTCGGTGAGTACCTTGAGGTCGTGGATGCCGACCCGGCCAGCAACGCCTTCTACCCCCCAGTTAACCTCAACGATCCGCGACTACTCGGGCAGGATGGCCTCCCTCCTTCGGAGGGAAATCCCCAGTTCCATCAGCAAATGGTATATGCCGTGGCGATGATGACGATCCGGAACTTCGAGCAGTCCCTGGGGCGGCTTGCACTATGGTCACCGCGCTTCGTCCAGGGAGAAGACGGGAAGACCAAGGCAGTATTCATCCGCCGGCTGCGCTGCTATCCCCATGCCCTTCGGGAGGCCAATGCCTTCTACAGCCCGGAGAAAAAGGCCTTACTGTTCGGCTATTTTCCTGCATCACGCGTGGAGCCCGGGCGCAACCTCCCCGGGGGCGTGGTCTTTACCTGCCTCTCGCACGATATCATTGCCCATGAGACGACCCATGCGCTGCTCGATGGGCTCCACAAGCGCTTCATCGAGGCGAGCAACCCGGATGCGCTTGCCTTCCACGAGGCCTTCGCGGATATCGTCGCACTCTTCCAACACTTCACCTTCCCAGAATCGGTCCGCCACCAAATCGCGCGGACCCAGGGGAATCTCGCCAACCAGAATCTGCTCGGAGAGCTGGCCCAGCAGTTCGGCCAAGCAATCGGCAACCGAGGGGCGCTACGCAGTGCGATCAATCAGGTGGCTCCGCTCACTGGCCAGCCCGATCCCCGAAAATACGAGGCGACGCAAGAGCCCCATGAACGTGGCGCAATCCTCGTTGCGGCGGTATTCGATGCCTTTCTCGCCATTTTCAAGGCGCGCATCGCCGATCTCCTCCGGATTGCCACGGGAGGCAGCGGTGTACTACCGCAAGGGGAGCTGCATTCGGATCTGGTCAATCGCTTGGCCATCGAGGCTACCAAGTCCGCCTCGCACGTGCTGCGGATGTGTATCCGGGCGCTCGATTATTGCCCGCCGGTTGATGTCACCTTCGGTGAATATTTGCGGGCATTGATCACCGCGGACGAGGACCTCGTGCCCGACGACGACAAGGGTTATCGCATTGCCGTGATTGAAGCCTTCCGCCGTCGGGGGATCTATCCGCCCGATGTCCGTTCGCTCTCGATCGACAGTCTACGCTGGCAGAAACCCACCGTGGCCCTCCCCATTGGCAAGATAGAACAACTACGCTTGGGACTGACGTCGGACCGCGAGGAAATTTGGAGGCGCAACGAGCGCAACCAATACTTGGTATGGGCGTGGCTCAAGGACAAGAAAGCAGGCATTACAGGTGAGGCAGCGTGGCAAATGGGACTGGCACTCGGGGAAGATGCACCGCCCACGATCGAGTGGAGCGACCAGGATTGGCTCCCAAAGGTCGAAGTGCATTCCGTGCGTCCCGCCCGCCGTGTCGGCCCCGATGGCCAGCAACTCAACGACCTCGTCATCGAGATCACACAGTCCCGCAAGGGTTACCTCACCGCCGAGGAGCAGGCAAAGGCTGACCGGGATCTTGATCCCTCTGAGGAGCACTTTGCCTTCCGCGGTGGCTGCACATTGCTCGTTGATATGAGCACTAAAGAGGTACGTTACTGCATCGGCAAGAACATCCTGAGTGAGAAACGCCTGCAGCAGCAGCGGGAGTATCTATCGCCCTCGAATGAGCAAACGCTGGGGGCGACATACTTCGGTGGCTTCCGCAAAGGAGAGAACAAGGAGCCGTTTGCCCTGCTGCATCGGGGCTATTAAGGGGAAGGCTATGGTTGGCAAAACCAAATCGGCCTCGAAGAAAAGCTCGACCCCGCCCGCTCGGCCTTCACGTCAACCCGCCACGCCGAAGGCCGACGAGATCGCGGTGCGTATGTATCGCCAGGGGCTTGGAGACTGCTTTCTGCTCACATTCCCGGGTAGGGAGCGCCCGGTCTACATGCTCATTGACTGCGGTCTTATGCTGGGTACCGAAAAACAGCTAGAGAAGATGCAGGCTGTGGCGGAAGACATCCGCGCCACGACCGGTGGGCGGCTGGATGTAGTGATTGCCACGCACGAGCATTGGGACCATCTCTCCGGCTTTATCCAGGCGAAAGAGGTGTTCGAAAAGATCGAAATAGGGGAACTGTGGCTGGCGTGGACCGAGGATCCGGACAACGAGCTCGCCCAGAAGCTCCGCAGGGAACGCAAAGCCGCCTTCGCGGCCCTGCAAAGGGCGGCGTCGCGTCTTCAGGCGGCAGGCTCGCCAAAGGCCTCAGCGCTAATGAATCTGTTGGAATTCGCTGGTCCCCTCGGCGCGAAGCCTAGTGCGACGACCGAGGCGGCGCTGGCCTTTATCCGCACACGCGTGGACCGCCCACGTTTCTGCTATCCCGGCCGCGAGCCTTTCTCGCTCCCAGGGGTGGACGGTGTGCATATCTATGTGCTGGGACCGCCTGAAAACGAGCAACTGCTCAAGAAAGGAGATCCGACCAAGCGAGGCAAAGAGGTCTACGAACTCACCTTTGCCACCGAATTCACCAGAGCGTTCATTGCGGCTCTCGATACTGCCGAGGAGCCGTTCGAGAATCTCACGATTGACCAACGCCGGGATTACGAACTCAGCTTGCCATTTGACAGAAGCCTTCAGCTCTCGATCGAGGCAGCAAAGCAAGAAGCGTTCTTCCGTAACCGCTATGGCTTCCCCAGTGATCCGCCCATGGTTCCTCCCTATGCCGACGAGTTGTCCTGGCGGCGCATCGACACCGATTGGCTCGAAATGGCAGGCAGCCTCGCCCTAAAGCTCGACAATGACACCAATAACACTTGCCTCGCGATCGCCATTGAGTTGACTGCTACTGGCAAGGTGCTCCTGTTTCCGGGCGATGCCCAGGTTGGCAACTGGCTCTCGTGGGCAGATCTTTGCTGGCCGAAAGACGCCAAACCCGAGGATTCTAACGCTATCACTGCCGCGCATCTGCTGGCCAGAACCGTGCTGTATAAAGTCGGGCATCACGCCAGCCATAACGCCACGCTGCGCGAAAAGGGGTTGGAGCTGATGATTAGCGGCGAGTTGGTGGCATTGATCCCGGTGGACGAGGACATAGCGCGTAACAAGAAGCACTGGGACATGCCTTTTCCCGCGCTGCTTAAGCGGCTCGAGCAGAAAACCAAGGGTCGGATCATCCGTGCTGACTGCACGGTCTCAGACTTAAAAAAGAGCCCTAATCCTAATCACATTAGTCCCGCGGAGTGGAACGCCTTCCTCGACAAAATATCTGCGGATCAAAATGATGAGTTATATGTGGAGTATCGGATTTCTGTCTGAGAAGCTGTTTTCAAACGTCATGAGCACCGTCAGAACAAGGCGCGAAAGGGTGACCCGGAGCGCGGGACACGTGGAGAGAACAGCCGCAGGCTGGCCCGCAGGGCGAGCCCCAGGGATGGGGCGCGTAATAACCGGCGTGTACAGAGGCGTACATGACCATTTCGCCAGGAGAGAAATGGGACCGCGGCAGCGTGCCCGTCAGGGTGACAAATCGGCAGGATGGAGGATTTGCACGGCGCGGCCGCCCGCAAGGGCGAACCACAGGGAGGTGGTGAGTGAAAAGCAGGGATGCTTTTCATCAGCATTTTGAGCCCTTGAGCAATGCCAGCATGGCGGTGTGCAGTAGTTTGAAGACAGCTTCTTAGAAGCTGTTTAGAAACCGTCACCAGCGAGCATCAGCCGAGGGGCCGCCGCACAGTAGGTCGTCGGTCTTGAAGAATTCGATTTTTCTTTGAAATTGTAAGCTGGTTAGGTTGAGCTTTCTCCCATAACCGGGCCGATCAATGGTAGTGATATCCCCATGAGTTCTCTGAGCGCGGACATCAGCCAGGCATAAAAAGCCC
>NZ_DASPLO010000007.1:0-93799 GCF_035627495.1 Methylocaldum sp. | reverse complement strand
GCGGCACTGGCGAAAACTCAATGGCATTCCCCGCTTGGCTCAGGTTATCGAGGGAGTCGTGTTCAAGGACGGAGTTCGGGAAGACGCCGAGAAAATCGCCGCCTGAGTCCGCCCCGTACACAAAATTTGACCATTACTCGTGACGGTGCCGCCGGTACCTGCAACGGAAGTCCAAAAAAGGGTTGCAAGATCACTACACGGCTGGAACTAAGAACCCCGACGGCTATCTAGTAGTTTATGGAAAGCTGGAGAATATGCCCGCTCAAACAAGAGCCATAGGCCTAGGGCGTTTGGGGAAGTAGCGGGTTGTAATCGTGGCAACATTGCCTCTGTCGGAAATATTTTTCCACAGCCTGATTGTCACGATTGAAACAATGGCGATCAACTCTCCGATTCGATTTTTCGGGTTTCGATGAGACTACTGCAGGAAAAGAAAGCTATGGCTGGGCGCTCCGATGTCGAGCGGATCTATCCCCGCATGGTGGAGTTGCGCAGATTGCTGCACCGCTATCCCGAGTTGGCTTTCGAGGAAGTGCACACGGCTCGCATGATCATGGAAGAACTCGATCGTCTCGGTATTCCCTACGAATACGGCGGCGTCGGCGGCGGTATCGTGGCCCGGCTAAAGGGCAAGCCGGGCGGTGCTACCGTGGCGTTGCGGGCCGAGATGGATGGTTTGCCGGGCGATGAGAGCACCGGCTTGCCGTTTGCTTCCCTGAATCCTGGGAAAATGCACGCCTGCGGCCATGACGGACACATGGCGATGGTGCTCGGAGCGGCGACCCTGCTCAAGAATGATCCGCCGCCGGGAACCGTTTTGCTGGTTTTCCAACCGGCCGAAGAACGCGGCGGCGGCTCGCGGGTCATCATTCGTTCAGGTGCGCTCTCGGGCGTCAGCGCGATCTTCGGTGGGCACGTGACCGGGCATTACCCGGTCGGCGAGATCATGGTCGCTCCCGGCGTGATTACGGCTCAGTCGGATGGTTTCCGCATCCAAATCCAGGGACGCGGCGGGCATGGGGCGAGACCTCACGAGGCCGTGGATGCGGTCGTGGTCGCCGGGCTGTTGATCATGGCGGTACAAACTCTAGTGTCCAGGGAAGTGAACCCGGTATATCCGTCGGTGATCACCATTGGTCAGGTCAGCGCCGGCAGCGCGCCCAACGTCATCGCCGAAACGGCAACCCTCCGCGGCTCGATTCGTACCACCCTCCCGGAGGTGCGGAAACACCTCATCAAGGGTCTGGAGCGCATGGCCAAGGGTATCGGAGAACTCCACAACGCCCAGGTGGAGGTGGCCATCAACGAGGGCTATCCGCCCGTGGTGAATACGCTCGCCGAATCGGAAATCGCGCGGCGGGCAGCCGAGAACATCGTCGGCGAACAGGGCCTCGCGTTCATGGATTATCCCAGCATGGGATCCGAAGACTTCGCCTACTATCTTCGGGAAATCCCGGGCTGTTACGTGCGATTCGGGGCACGCCGAGGGGGGTGGGAACACATCCCCTTACACAGTCCCGCCTTCGATTTCGACGAGGAGGTCTTGAAGATCGGGGCGGCATTCTTCGACCGGGTGGCTCGGGATGCCATCGAGGCGTATGCATAATGAAGAGCTAGAATTCGTCGGTTCGAAATATCCCACCTTGGGAATCGAAATCGAATTTCAGTTGCTCGATCCGGAAACGTTTGATTTGGCCGACGGCATACTTCCCCTGCTGCAGAGCTATCCGGAAGAACCCTGCATCAAGCCGGAATTTACGCAGTCCACGGTGGAGATCAATTCCCATGTGTGCGCCGATATCGAAGAACTGCGATCGGATATTACCAGCCTGGTCAAGGAGCTGAAGCGCCGCTGCGAAGGATTGCATCTCGCGCTTTGCGGCGCCGGCACCCATCCCTTTTCACTGCGTCCCGCCGCCGTGACGCCCTTGCCACGCTATATCGAGATGGAGCGGCGGATGGTCTACCTGGCGCACACGCTGAAGACTTACGCTCTCCAGGTCCACGTCGGCATGCCGTCCGGCGATGCCGCGGTCGTCGTCATGAGCTTGCTCAAGCCGTATCTGCCCATCCTCCTGGCGCTCTCGGCCAGTTCTCCATTCTGGCAGGGCCAGGATACCGGTTTTGCATCATTCCGGCAGCGCGTCTTGGCGGCGATGCGGGACTACGGCCTACCGCCGAGCTTTACGTCCTGGCGCCACTTTGCCGAATGCTTCGAAAACCTCCGGGCGGCGGGCGCCGCCCACGTCATACGAGACTTCCATTGGGATATCCGGCCGAGTCCTCACTATGGCACACTGGAAGTTCGGGTAATGGATGTCCAGCCGACCTTGAAGGAAACCTTCATGCTGGCCGCTCTGATTCAGACCCTGCTGGTATACCTGCAACGATCTTGGCAGCAGAACGAACCCGTTTATCCCTCGATGCTTCAACATTGGTGGGCGCAAAAGGAAAACTGTTTCCGAGCGTCCCATCTTGGCGTGGAGGCGGAAATCATCGTCGATGACATGGGCCATATCCGGCCCATCAAGACGCTTACGCGCGATTTATTGGCGAGCTTGGCGGAAACGGCCGAAGACCTGAAGACCGCAGACTGGCTCGGTCAACTCGAGGCTCGCCTCGACGTTGGGGGCAGTTACCTCCGTCAGCAAACAGTCTTTGCCAAAACGCGATCTCTGCAAAAAGTGGCGGCGAGCCTGGTCGGAGAATTGGAAGCGGAACTGATCGAATAGTGATGCTCACACCGGTTCCTGTCACTCTCGCCGCTTCGATCAGCTTGGAAAGTCCGCTGCCGATTGGAAAGAATACAGATAGTCCCATCAGCCCCTGAGTTTGCCACCGCCTCGCCCAGTTGGACACACTTAGCGCCGCGATCCCCAGAATCGCGGTGATCGCCTTCGGTCAGAGGACTTATCCATCGGCCAGGCATGGATCGCAAGGCATCTGGATGCAAAACCCCAAGTTTTTCCAACACGGCTCAAATCGATTTCGCCAACGTGCTTATCCCTGATGTTCGGTCGCATCGGACCACGCCAAAGCGGCCAACGTTGGTCAAATTTGACAATGAATCGGCAAAAGGCTTTTATGGTGGCGGACGCTGCTTGGCCCGTAATTGGAGTTGAATAAATCAGAAATCTAACAATCGAGTGGCCCGATGAGTGCGCGTTTGGCTTCTGGCCAAAACGATAGAGCGCATCTAGCAACAATGTCATTCTGTTCTTAAGTCAGGTCTCGACGCTTCCCTTTCATCGGCGGTAGCAAACATAAGCAACAAGGGCTACCTGAAAACCGGCGTTTTCGGCCACACCGAGACCTTACGGACACATACGCCAAAATAATAAAGCTTAGGAGGACCCCATGAAGAAACTGACCTCTTCCATTCGCGCTATATTGGGCTGCGGAGCGGCCACGGCCATCCTCACTACGCTGATTTCCTGCACGGAATCCGAACCAGGCGGCAAGCCGCCCGAGAAACAAACCCGCAGTTGGGCGGACGAGCGCTCGGAGCGGGAAAAACTTCAGACGACATATTTAAACGATTCCACCGTTAGCCGAATTTCGACCGACGACACGGCTCGCACGCCCTGGTATAGCAACCATTTAGGATACGAATGGTTCAAGGCTTACCCGCTCAGCGTCAACGGCATACCCTACGTGTTCCTGCGCGCCCTGGTCGAAACCTACCCGGAGATCTGGAAAGGCGAGGGGTCACTGGGCAACCTGGGATTCGGTCCCTATCCGGACGACTACGATCCGGCAACGGGCAAGCTGCTTCCTCCGGAACAGCGCCACCCCCTGCCTTACGGGCTTTTCACCGTCCAGGACACTACGGTTCCGGAGGACAAGCGCACGGACAACGTCTTCTTTTCGTGCGGGGCCTGCCATACGGGAAGGGTGTACGTCAAAGACCGAGTCGAGTACCTCATCGGTGCACCCAATACCGAAATCGACGCGCAGGCCTATGCGGAACTCCTCTATCGGACCGGCAAGAAGCTCATCAAGGTCGACAGTCCCGATCCGAGCCAGGTTAAAGCCGATCCGGATCAAATCGCCAAGATCGCGTCTTTCCTCAAGGCCAAGGCCGAAACGGACCCCGCTTGGTTCTACGGCGGACGGACGCCCGAGGACCGGTCGGCCAGCGCCGAGCGCGCCAAGGTTCAGGTAGCGCGCGTCTTGGCCAATCTGCCGGGCGCCGTAGGAGGACTGATCGCTTCGGCCAAGAAGACGGAACTGATGTATCTGGCTCTGACCTCGAAGCTTTCCTATACCGAGAAGGACGGACAGAAGGCACCGGGGGTATTCGGCCCACGTCCAGGCCGCATGGACGCCTTCGGCATCGCCTCCGGATTGGTCGCGCTGCATGCCAAACGGGAAGGTTTCTTTGCGCGCCTACCCGACGATCATCCGTTCTTTGCGGGCTTGGAAAGCCTACCCCGCGAGGAGCGCCTCAAGCAAGCCGGCCAGCGACTGTTCACGACCGCGCCCGGGTGGATGCCCCACGATCCGGGGGCATCCGATATCAAGAGCCTGTGGTTCTCCCGCGACCATGCGTACGCCAACTGGGACGCGAACCAGGCCGCCGAGGCTCGGGTGATCGCCTCGGGGGTCTCCTCGGGAGGCGATCCGTCCAAAGTGGATGTCCGCATCCATGAAGCGATGAACCCCTTCATCGACAATCTGCCGCCCACCCCCTACCCCTTTGCGGTCGATCTCGACCTGGCGACGAAAGGCAAGCCGCTGTTCGAGGAAAAATGCGCGTCCGCCTGCCACCATGCTCGCAACGAGAAAGTCTACAACGTGGGCAGCGACATGAATCGGGCGACGCAGATCACGCCGACGGCGCGCCTGGGGTTACTGGAGCTGACCCGTGAGGCCTGCGAACTGTACGTGGAAAACGGCGGCAGCGACTGGTGCCGGCCGAAGCGGGGCAGCCGGTCCGCCGATGACGAAGCCTACTTCGGCACGCCGCGCGGCGACAAGTCGGGCTATAAGGCCGATGTTCTTTACGGCATTTGGGCTCAGGCGCCTTATCTCCACAACGGTTCGGTGCCGACCCTGTGGCATCTCTTCCGTCCCGCGGAGCGGCCGGCGAAATTCGTCCGCGGCAACATCAAGTACGACGAAGCGAAGGTCGGCTTCGTTTGGGACAAGGCGCCGCAGCTCGACGAATACGGCCCCGGCGATACGGTGCACTTCGCCGAGCATGACACGACGCTCCGTGGCAATTCGAACACCGGCCATACCTATGGCAGCGAATGGTCGGATGACCAAGTCCGCGCCGTCATCGAGTACATGAAAACACTATAAGGACAGGAGGACGCATGGCCGGATTGAACTGGACGACGATGCGGGAGCAGCTCTATGGACAGGGTTGCAAGCTCATCGGGCTGATCAAGGCGGTCCTGGAAAATAAGCCTAAGCCGAGCAAGCCGGGGCCGGAAAAGGAGCCGGCTCCACCGCCGACCACCACCAGCTTTTTGCGCGAAGTGGCGATCGCCGAAGAAGGGACTCCCCTGCCGTCTCCGCCGCCACCGATGCCGAATCCGGATGACTCGAAATACGCTGGCGATCCCGGCGCCTACGAGAAGGACAAGCAGGCGGCGGAAGCCGCGGCCGCCGCTTTCGCGGCGGCGGCCAAGACGCGCGGCGGCGCGGTCGCGCAGGTGATTTCCAAATGGCTGGCGACCAAACCCTATGAAATGTTCCAGGAACTTCTGGCGCAACCGAGGGACGTCATGCCGATCTTCAAGCCGGCTGTCGGTCCCGTGATCGTCATGCGGCATGCGGAGGTCATCCGCTGTCTGGAACGCACCGACCTCTTCACCGTGGACCCTTACGCGGCGGAGATGGCGCGCGCCACGGACGACAAGGCCAAACACCCGGAAGCTTACTCCCATTTCATGCTCGGCACCGACCGGGACGATCTCTACCGGCTGGACGACGTGATACTGCGGCGCGCCGTATCACGGTCCGACGAGGAGACGCTCTCGCGCCTGACGCGCGACGAGGCCGAACGCTGGACACGTCGGGCGCAAACCGAGGGTCTCGGCGAAATCGACGTGGTCCCGACGCTCGCGAAGTTCGTGCCGCTTCGGATCGTCGGCGATTATCTAGGGGTCCACTACTACGAACACGGAACGCCTTCCGCCCTGCCAGGGTTTCGGGGCGGCGACCGCTTTCCGCTGGACGACGACCTGCAAGCGGTCTTCTCGTTTAGCAAGATTAAGGAAGGCATCGTGCCCACGGCAGATGACCTGTTCGTCTGGGTCAAGGACGCGTTCCGCAACATCTTCAACAACTTCAGCCCGGCGCATCCCTTGTTCGCCGAGTTCCGCGAACGCGGGGTGATCGCGACCGAGTATCTCAGCGCCTACGTGTTCGCCTTGATTAAGCACAACAAGGAACGGCTGCGGCAAGGCGATACGGTTCCCGATACTATGCTGACGCGGCTTCTGCGGATGCAGCTCGAGCTTGACCGGGACGGCGAGACATTGACGGACGAACTTGCCGCCCGCCTCAGTGCCCCTTTGCCAAAAGACGAACTAGCCAGACGCCTTTCGGATTCGATGATCCGGTCCAACGTGTTCGGCACGGCGGTCGGCGCGGTGGTGAATCCCCAGGAAGCGACCGCCCGGATCCTGGATTCCATGCTCCGTCTGAAGGACGGCGAGTACGAGGTGCTGAATGGTTCCAGCTACGAGCAAGCCTTACGTTGGGCGAGCGTCGAGCCGGATAGCCCGGACTACGCCGAACGCCTGGAAGGACTCCGCAAATACGCCTTGGAAGCCTTACGTCTACAGCCGCAGGGCGAAGTCCTGTTACGACTGTGCGTGAAGGATAACGCGGAACTCGGCGGCGTTCCCATCCGCAAGGGAACCCTCGTGTTCGCAGCCTATGCCGCGGCGATGCGGGATCCCGAGGCGGTGCCGAATCCTTTGGCCTTCGACGTTACCCGGGACGAACGGCTAGTCCCTTACTTGGGCGATCGCGAACGCGTTCAAGAAGCGCCGCAAAGCCTGGTTTATCTGCAGCACGGCTACGGACGGCACAAATGCCTGGGACGCTATGCCTCGGAGATCACCATGCGCGAATCGCTGCGCGCCATGCTGCGACTCGGAGTGCTGGAACGCCGTAGCGCACTCGAGATGGATGAGCAGAATTTGTATGCGATGGGCCTCAAGATCGGCTTCCATTGATGGACTCGGAGGCGGGCGCGTCACGCCCGCCCTTTCCCGGACTACGAGTCCGCGTTCGTTCAGATCATCCTGCCCCTATCCGGCTTCGCTCTGGCCTAGCCAGCGAAGAGTGTCTTCGAGCGTCTGCTGCAGCGGGCGCGGATTCCAACCGAGTTCTTCGCGCGCACGGGCCGTGTCATACCAAGCGTAGCGGCCCAGGATCTGGAGCACGCTGCGGCTGAGAGGGAACGGCTTTCGGGCCAAGGCGTAACCGGCCTGAAGCATCGTAACCAGAACGTAGGCCGCCCAAATCGGCAGTCGCCACCGAGGTGGCCGCACGCCGGCGATAGCGGCGGCTTGCCCCAAGAGCTCGTCCACCATCACGTTGTGGCCATTGAGCAGATAGCGCTGACCGGGACGACCGCGTTCGGCGGCTAACAGCATGCCCTCCGCGAAATCGCGAACGTCCAGGCAACCGAAGCCGACCGGAACAGTGAAGGGAAGCTTGCCGGCGCTGACGGCTTTGAGAAGCTTGTTGGCGGGCGCCCCGACGTAATCCTCCGGCCCCATGGTAAAGGAGGGATTGACGGCAACGACCGACATCTTCTGGCTCGACCGTGCAAGCGCCTCCTCTTCGGCCTGCCGCCGGCTCGCCGCATACGGGAGATCCAGGCGGTGCAGGGTCCAATCCGCCGTTTCGTTAAGCGGTTGCGACTCGCGGCTGACGCCCACGGCGAGCGCGCTGCTGGTCACGACGACGCGCGCAACGCCCGAATCTAAGGCCACATCCAATAGATTGCGCGTTCCGACCACATTCACTTGCTGCATGCGCGTCTCTTGGCCTCCACCGATGCTTACCAGAAAGGCCAAGTGGAAAATCGTGTCCACCCCATCGCAAGCGGCACGCAAGGAAGCCGCGTCCTCGACCGTGCCCCGGACGATGTCCACATTCAAATCCCGCAAAGCGGACGGATCGGCATCTTGCGGTATCAGCGCACGCGGCCGGATACCGCGTTCGTTTAGGCGCTTGGTGACATGGTAGCCGAGAAAGCTGGTTGGCCCTGTAACCAAAACCTTGTTCTGGGAAGTCAGTATCTCGTTCATGGCGATCACAACCTCTTTATTATTAGTGGGATTGCGGGAACGAACAGGTATGTCGGAAAGGCTGCGCCGCTGGGGGGAGATGGAAACTCAAAGTCCATCGAAAAACATTCAGGATGTGGAAAGCCGTGAGATCCCAAGAATCCAACGTTTCCTAAATCTCCCCCCGCTTTCCACATCTCCCTCCGGTTTACGGCTTGTCCGTAGCGCAACGGATATCATGTTCCGCGCAATTGCGCAACGGCAAGGAATTTCAAGACGATAATCGTATGGAAAAGGCTTCACAAAGAGCTCTGGTTCGACACACCATGGCTTGAGCCCCTTTGTGCGCGAGTCAACTTCAACCCATTCAACCTCATCGATTGACAACGTCTCGGCGCGAGCGCATTGTCCGCTCAAAAATGGGTTTGGATTTCTTATCCCTTCCGTTTGTCCGAAGGCAGCTTTAAAACCTGCCATTACCGCCCAACGCGCAGCGGAATCGTGGCGATAAATTAGGCCGAGGAAGAGTTCTATCGAGGGGCTAGTATGAAACGGATTGTCATTTGCTTCGATGGCACATGGAACAAACCCGCCGACGAAAGCTTGCCCGCTGACCAGCAGATCGAGACCAATGTTTGCCGGTTTTACAAATCGATCAAAGACACCGCGGCGGATGGCATCCGGCAAGTCAAATGGTATGACGAGGGCGTCGGCACGAAATGGTATGACCGCTTTATCGGCGGCGCCATGGGGGTGGGACTGGAGAAAAATATCCTGGACGGTTACAAGTTTCTCGCCAAGGAATATCAGGAAGGCGACGAGGTTTATATTCTCGGCTTCAGCCGTGGCGCCTATACCGCCAGGAGTTTGGCCGGGCTCATTCGCAATTGCGGTCTGGTGAAAAACAAGCAGCTCACGCTGCGCACGGCCATGGCCTATGGAATCTATCGCACCAGAGACGACGGCCCCGATTCTTCGACGGCTCTGGAGTTCAAAGCGAAGTTTTCTCGGGAAATCAAAATTAAGTTTCTCGGCGTTTGGGATACAGTCGGAGCCCTGGGTATCCCGCTGGATACTTTGCAGCGCCTGAACATGCATTTTTATGAATTTCACGACACGAGATTGAGCCATATCGTCGAAAACGCTTATCACGCCGTTGCGATCGACGAACATCGAATAGATTACGATGCGTGCCTATGGACGCCCGACGTGAAGCCCGAACAAAACCTGGAACAGCGCTGGTTTGTCGGCGCGCACAGCGATATCGGCGGAGGATATCGAGATCGGCGCCTGTCTGACGTGACGCTGCGTTGGATTCAAGACAAAGCCATGGCGGCGGATCTGGCGATTACTCCGATCAACGTGCGGGGCGATAACTATTTGGGCGTGTTTACCGACTCTTATATGCAATTCCTCAACGGAATTTATGCCAGGAACAATCCGCGTCATTATCGCGCCATAGGTTCGGTCGAGTTCGGCAATGAAATCGTCGATGACTCGGTGCAGAGACGGCGCAAAGAGGACCGCGATTACAAGCCGCGGAACAATGGCTTGCCGCCGCTGCAGTGAAGCTCCAGCAAGCTGGTGACAAAGTCGATAGCCATAAGGTCTCATAATGCTTGAGGATCAGACTCATGAAAAAGTGGATTGCCATTGGCCTTGCGCTGCTGATCGTCGTCTGGTGGATCGCCGCGGCGCCCAGACCTGAAATTCGGTGCTGCGTCGCCGAGTCGGTCGCCTTCGACCCGTCTACCGCAGCGGCGATCGCGGCGGTTGAGCATTCCGCCGACTTCGCCACTAGTCTGGAACATTTTCGGTCCGATCTGCCAGGTTACGACGATGTCGTGTTCCTCGAAGGCGGAACCACGGTACTAGTCACGGCGACGGACGGAAAAATCTGGAGCGTAGATCTCGCCACGCACGCGGCTCAACCCTTAGTGGATGCGCCTTTGATGGCCTTCGGCATACACGAAGCGCCCGGCGATCCGAACCATGTTTATTTTTGCTCCTCCCATGCCTATGGCGAGCCATTTCCGGGAGAAGCTGTCGGACTTTACCGCCTCGCGCTCGACACCCGGAAAATCGAGCCTATCGTTCTCGAGGTACCGGCAACTCTGATTGATCCCGATCACCCAATCGTCTATGCCGACGACGATCCCAAGGCCCCCGAGTTGCGGCGCGATGGCAGCGGGGCGGAGCATCATCGCCCGCTGGTGGTATGCGACAACCTGGAAGTCTCCGAGGATGGACGGCGCATCTACTTCTCCGAACCGTTCTCGTACAAAGACACTTCGCTAGACGATGCGGTGGACGAAGCCATTGCGCTTCCCCCCAATGGGCGCCTATGGCGGCACGACCTGGATAGCGGGACCACCCGCCTCATCGCGGAGGGCTTCCACTTCGTCAACGGCGTACTCTACGACCTGCACCCGGGCCAGCCGCGAGAGGAATCGGTCTTGGTCACCCAGACCTCTCTTTTCCGCCTGGCTCGTTTCTATCTCCGAGGCCCGAAGGCGGGCAGCTACGAAGTGGTGCTCGACGGACTTACCGGCATGGACGACGGCATGGACCGGGACGCTTCGGGGCGTATCTGGCTCGCCATGTTCACGGAGAGAAGCCCCGTTCTGACCTGGGCCCACGCAAATGCGTGGATCAAGCCGCTGCTCCTGCGGCTGCCGCCCCAACTGCTGCTGCGCCAGACGCAGCGCACCGGTGTGATCGTCGTGAGTCCTGACGGAAGCAAGCCTCTCTATGCGGCTATGTATAAGGGCCCTAGGCTTGCCTCCGTAGCCTCCGCCGTGCCCGCGGAGGATGGTATCTATTTGGCCAATGAATCTCTGGGTGAATTCGATCGTGAGCAGAGCGGGATCGTGCGTTTGAAATGGCCGCAACAACTGCAATGATCGGATTACCTCCCGAAATTCTCTTCGATGATTCGTTGCCTCAGATCGGAGATGATAGATAAAACCGCCGCCGAGCACTTCGGCCTTATCGGCCCGCTATATACGTATGTCGAACCGATAAATGGTGATGGATCGATATGTCTCGTCCGGTACGAGGACGGTCGAAGGGAAATCGGGCTCATTGAGCGAATTGGGAAAATGCTGCGTCTCCAAGCAGAACCCGTGATGTTTTGCGTACACTTCCCCACGCTTTCCGCGAATGCTCCCATCCAAGAAATTCCCTGAGTAGAACTGAATGCCCGGCTGTGTCGTCAAGACGGTCAGTACACGCCCGCTGGCCGGCTCATACACTTCAGCGGCCAACGAGCGAGCAGCCCGATCTTTGCGAAGGACCCAGGTGTGGTCATAACCGCCGTGGGCGAAACGTAATTGCTCATCGTCCGCGTCGATCCGGGCTCCTATTGCCGTAGGCAGGGTAAAGTCCATCGGAGTCCCTTGGACGGAGCGCTGGGCTCCGGTCGGAATGAGGGTAGCGTCGACGGGAAGAAAGTGGTCCGCAGCGAGAAGGAGGACATGGTCAAGAATTGCGCCGGTCCCGGCAAGATTGAAGTACGTGTGATTGGTCAGATTAACCACGGTCGGCCGGTCTGTCGTTGCGGTGTAATCGATCCGGAGTTCGTTCCGATCCGTTAGCGTGTAAATAACCGTGACGTGGAGATTGCCCGGATAGCCCTCTTCACCGTCGCGGCTGAGATGACTGAATTCGACTTGCGCTCCTTGGGAAGAGATTTTCGGACACGCACTCCAGATCGCCTTGTCGAAGCCTTTCCACCCGCCGTGGAGGTGGTTGGGACCGTTGTTCTGAGCCAGGTGGTAGGTCGCGCCGTGCAGTTCAAAGATGCCATGGGCAATCCGGTTGGCGTACCGGCCAATCAGGCTCCCGAAATAGGGGTGCCCGGCAAGATAGGGCGGCAGGCTGTCAAAACCAAGAACTACATCGGCCACCGCGCCGTAGCGGTCCGGGGTCCGCAGGGAGACGAGCGTCCCGCCATAGCTCATGACCCGTGCTTCGAGTCCCCCCTGATTGGTGAGAGCAAATAGGTCGATGGGAGTACCATCGGGCATCGTACCGAATGTCTGTTGGGTAACATGCATATTCAACAGGTCTTGAAGCAATACTGGCCTGCGCTGTCTTTTTCCCGGCGAATTCCTAAATTAGGCAAACCCTTTGCTGCGGAATCTCCTATTACTCGATCGCCCACGCGCGTTCTCAAACATAACCTCATCGCCGTGTCGGCGAATTCACCAATATTCGACTCGGGCGTTTTCGCGCGAGTTTCCCATACGGTTGCTTTTTGACGAGTTTTTTAAGAGCGCGCTCGCCTTTTACGGGAATGCGTCATTTGCCACAGAACCTGCGCCAAATGACGCACTACAGCGGATGCAGGAGACGTCGACCCTCCCAGCGCTTATCCGATGATTGGCGCTTTTCATGCGCAATATGAGCCGTTGGCATTGATCGTGCTGACGTTCGGGGGTGCTCGGATGCTTTGAACCTGGGAACAACAACAATGACTCAACTCGATAGCACATATTTATCCAACCTCGTCGACTACGGCGTCATCGGCTTGTTGCTACTGGCCAGTCTATGGGCCGTGGGGATCGCTTTCGAGCGCTGGTTCTTTTATCGGCGCGTCGATTTCAGCGTGTACCCCAGCAGCGCGGCCCTAGAGACCGAGCTGACCCGCCATTTGACGGTGATCGGCACGGTGGCAGCCAATGCCCCTTACATCGGGCTGTTGGGCACCGTCATGGGGATCATGCTCACCTTCCATAACATGGGCATCGACAAAAGCATGGACGTGCACAGCATCATGATCGGTTTGAGCATGGCCTTGAAAGCGACCGCCATGGGTTTGGTGGTGGCGATTCCCTGCGTGGTGCTCAACAACGTACTGCGGCGCCGCATCAAGGAGCTGGTTACTGCCTACGAGGTGCGCCTTGGATCGTGATATCGACCAGATCAACGTCATCCCGCTGGTCGATGTGATGCTGGTGTTGCTGGTGATCATTCTGACCACGGCTACGTTTATCGTCACCGGTCAGGTTCCGGTGGATTTGGCGGAGGCCAAGCAGGCGGAAGAACCGAATCACGACGATCCGGTGCTGATGACCTTGAAAGCCGACGGCAGTTTGTTCCTTGGGGAAACGCCGATCCCGGTGGAGAGCCTGGGCGATGCCTTGAGCACCTACCCGAAGGAGCGGCTGATCGTCCTGCGGGCCGACCGCGCCATCGTGCTGGAGAAGTTCGTGCAGGTGGTGGACGGGATCAAGAGCAACGGCTTCCCCCATGTCAGCCTGGAAGTCGAACGCGCCGAGCCCGCCTCATGACGCCTCTGCAGCGGCATCTGAATGGATTCGGGCTGTCGCTGCTGGCGCACGGCTCGCTGATGGGGATGGTCCTTTGGCTGTGGCAGAGCCAGCCGCCAAAGCCTGAACCGGAACCCATACGGTGGGAAATCAGCCTGTTCAGCCCGGCACCGGCCCCGCTAGCGGACGCGACCCCACCGCCCCAACCCGAAGTGGCCCCGCCGCCGCCTAAACCGGCACCTCCCAAACCGAAGGCCAAGCCGAAACCCAAGCCCAAACCGAAGCTCATTGAGCGATCGGAGCCCAAGCCCGTGACCCGCTATTTGGCTGCGGAGACGGTCGAGGAGCAGGCGGCACCGCCGGAACCGCCCGCCGCGGCACCGATGCCGACGACCGTGGCCACTACCGGGCCTTTGACCGGTCTCGCCAGCAACTCTCAGCCGGTTCAGCCGGATCCCAAACCCGATTTCGACTGGCTGCGCCGATATCTGGCGGACAAGATCCGGAAGAACAAGCACTATCCTGGCGAAGCGCGCCGCAACGGCTGGGAGGGGCAAGTCTTGATCCGAGCGGTGATCGGCGGCAACGGAAGCCTGCTCACGGCCGACATCGTGCGAAGCTCCGGCCATACGACTCTCGATGAGGAAGCGCTCGCCACCCTGCGCCGCGTCACACCGGTGCCAGTGTCCCAGGCCCATGGCTGGACCCAGGTGGCGGTGACCATCCCCTTCGACTACCGGCTGCAGCGCTGAGAAGGCGGGCATACCGCCTGCCGTATCGCCTGCGGCACTTTCCGCCGCATGGCATCGAGTGTCTCATCGATTCGTTGCCTTCATAAACCGGGCGCGGTTTTCCAGCAAAAGGCGCTTTCCCGTCACGCAAAAATGTATCCTTAGGGGAAAAAGATGAAACCCAGGCGTAGGCGACACGAACGCGACCCGGCCCTACATCCGGGAACGCCGGCCCTCCCACCGTTCCCATCAGCGCGCTATTTCCAGGTTCATTTCGAACAGCTCTATCAGTTGATACACGAGCTTGGAGAAAAACTTGACGCGACTAATCGCGAACTGGCCCTGCTGCGGACACAATCGGGGATGAAGGTCGAGCAATCCAAAACCGCAGCGGAGGAGTCCATTCCCCCGCGCTGGTCCCGAAAACATCAACGATAAACGCCGATCTTCCCGAACACGGGGAAACTGCAAGATGAGTTTGATGACTGTCAATCACAGTGCTGTCTCGAGGCCACCGACCGAGAATCGTGCCGTTGAGCGTCGAGACGGCACGTCTTCGATGATTTTGCCAATCTCGGATGCGCCCCACGCCCCCCCCCCTGCTTCTCCGTCCAGCATCACGAACGTTCGCTGACGGCCGAGACCGCATACCGCCCCGAGGTATAGGACCAATCGAGATTGCCGCGCATCCACGAACATAGAACGGAAACAAAACGCTGAACGTCGGAATCGATCCCGGCGCCGAACATGGGCAATTGCTCTTTCACGGCAATAAAATTTCGTACTTCTCTATTCGTCAGCTCCGCAGCTTGTTGGATAGCCTCTTGAAGGGAGAGCCGCTGATGATGCTGGAACGTCACCACCAGGTTATGAACGTCATTGTGTTGGACCTCCTTGGCGAATGAAATGATGTCATTAGACCAACAGACGACGTTATTCGCCATCCGAATCAGACTCTGCAGAATTTCGTGTTTACGCACGTGGAGCGGCAAGTTTATGTTTTCCACGACATCGATCAACTCGATGTCGGTATAAAGCCCTCCGGTAAACGGGCGCATCGTTACATACGTTGTCGGGTCGGGCGTGATTGCCGAGGCACGGTTTTGAGCTTCCCAAACCGAGGACTCGAAATATTCGATGACACTGAGAATAAACCGGCACATCCAAGCGTCGCTCGCCGTTTGTCGCAGTCTAGAGCAAAGATTGTGCAGCGCACGGGCAAGGGGCAGGTCCGTTTCGCTGGGTTCACGGCCGGTAAGAATTTCCGTCAACCGCTCATGGAAATGAGCGAGTTTATCGGGACTTCGTCCGAAACCAGACTCATCGCATTGATCGTCGCGAATAAACAGCCAGGTGTTCCAATCCGAGACGATCTTAAGCCCCTCGGAAGAAGCATCGGGATACGCGCGGGCTGCCAGCCAGCTGAACTTGGACGCCTCCAGCCGCTGCCATTCAAGGTCGTCGGAAACAAGGTTGAAACGCTTTATCCATGCCAAGGTATGACCGTTAGCTGCCTCGGCATGAGGATTAAGGCGTGAGGGAAAAGGACAGTAAAATTCGGGCAGCGTGATCGTTTTCATAGAAAAATAATAGTTTAAAAACTGTGATCGGATGACCTTTACAATCCCATCGATAACGGATCGATCATGGGTACATTTACCGGCTTTAGATATCGATCGGGACGCCCAATAAAGAAACCCTGTACCAGATCGACCCCCAACGCGTGAAGGCGAATTAGTGTCTCGGCATTTTCAACTCCTTCGGCGACGATTTTTTGCCGATAGCCATGAGCGAGCGCGGTCAGTGCACTGACAAACACATTGTCGTCTTCGTCAGTGGCAAGACGGCTGATAAACGAACGGTCGATCTTCACATGCTTTATCGGCAAGTGCCTGAGGTAATGAAAGGAGGCAAATCCCGCTCCGAAATCATCCATCGCAAATCCGAACCCGATGTCAGTCAACTCGTCCATAATCCGTCTGGCCGCATCTAAATCGGCGATGGCGGCGGTTTCCGTGATCTCGAGCAACAAGCGTTCCGGAGCCAAATTACCGTCGCGAACCGCTTGTTTGAGCGGTTCCGCCCATCCTGGCTCGGTGAGCGCCGTGGCGGAAAGATTGATCGACAGACGCGCCTCTCGATCCTTGCCAAGAACATCGATCGCCTCTCGCGTTACATACGAATCGATGGCGTTCATCAAGTCCGAACGCAAAATGACGTCCATATATTCACCGGGCAGGACGAGACGCCCATCCTCCAAAGTCAACCGAAGCAGTGCCTCATAATAAGCGACTTGCCCCGTTGCCATGTCGAGCACCGGCTGATAATGGAAAAACAAGCGCTTTTGATCCAGGGATTGAGCAATGACGCTACGCCAATACGCTCGATGACTGATCTGAGCCCGTTCCTCTCCCGAATGAGAGAACAAATGCCACCGTCCACGCCCAGCTTTTTTTGCCTGATACATCGCCGCATCCGCATTCGCCATAAGCTCTTCCACGTTTTTTCCGTGATCCGGTATCAATGCGATGCCTATGCTGGCGGAAATACGATAGCTTCGATCCCCGAACCGAAAGGGCTTTTCGGTCAGTCGTTGATTGAGGTCTTGGGCAAAGCACTCTGCTCCCGATTGGTCAGTAGCGGTCATCAAAACCGCGAATTCATCGCCACCCAGGCGAGCCAGCACATCCGATTTTCGTGCCCGCGCCCGCAGTTCATTAGCTAAAAGGCCGAGCAGCGCATCTCCGGCAGCGTGTCCGCTGCTGTCATTGACGTCTTTGAAGTGATCCAAGTCGAATAAAAGCAGGGCTGCCGGAACGCTGTTCCGCTCCGCCTCGGCAAAACTGCGCTCCAGTTCATCCTTGAACCAAAGCCGATTATGGAGACCGGTCAATGAATCGTGATTGGCGAGCCAGCGGATACGCGATTCGGCCTGAATTCTTTCGGTGGCGTCCAACCCGATTGAAAGCACGGCGATGCCGTTTTCGTGCTCCAGTCCCAAGCGGGTATGTACCCAGACGATATGGCGCTTGCTACCGTTGTAGCAGGTCAGGACGGCCTCGTGTTCCAGGCGATGCAACAAATTGGAGAAGAGCTTTTCGAGATTTCGGCCGATATCCGCTGTCTCGCTATCGATCTCGATTAATTCGATGAAGCGGGCGTCCTTTAGCGCCTCGCTAGAACGGCCCAAGATTTGGGAGGTCAATTCATTGACGGTGCGGATTCTGCCATCCTGAGTTTGAGTCAATATCAAAACCTGCGCGTTGTCCAATAGCCCTTGAATGAAATCCCTTTCCGCCGCCAGGGTGTTCTGATGCTCTTCGATCTGATGAGCCAATCGGATGGACGTGGCATAAAGGATGTCGATTTCATCTTTCCATTCGACTAAGCGGCTGAGCGTCTTCAGTCGCTCGTTAACTCTGTGATAGTTTCCATGAGCTAACAACGGCAATGTAGCCGCAAGATGCTGAATGCGCCGTAGTGGGGCATGCAGCAGCAAGAACAATAGAATCTCAGCTATAACCAGAGATGTCCCAATCAGGAACAGTGCGTCCCGGTTAGCCTTATCGAGCGTCCCGGCCGAAGCGCTTTTATCGGCGATGAACAGAAGATAGCCGGTCTCACCGCCGTCCAGAATCTGGCTCAGTGGTAATGAATAAACCGTAAATTTCTTGTCGTTCCAGTTCAGCCATTTTCCGCTTGTGATCGCCTCCGGGCCGGAATAGTGCTTGGCGAGATCCCGTAAAAAAGGCTCTAGCTGTTGAGGATTGGACAGCGCAGCAACCCGAAGCCCCCAAGACCCCAGCATTTCCTCGCTTGCGTCCGATGCGGCCACCAGAATGGCGAGATTCGTTCCAGCACCCGCGGAGAGGTCCAGTACCAGATCGGTGATCATCTGGCTAAGCATGAGAATGCCTGCACTCCGTCCGTCGGAAAGTAATGGCACGAACGCATGAAGGCTGCAGCCGGGCTGGCAGGTTAAGAGTGCCAATGGCTGCTCCGCGTCAAGAACCCGGCTTAGGACTCCTTGTAACCGTTCTTGCGGAATCGCTACCGCGGTTGAGGACGACCAGCGCCACGTTGAATGGCCTTGGGCATCGAACAGCTCGACATGTTCGACGTCCAGTTCGTAACGGACACTGGAAAAGAATTCCTGCAATCTGGCAACCCTTTCACCCTGATGCGGCGCCGTAATGAGCCGTTCGAGTTTGCCCAGCGAAGCGAACACGACACCTAGGCGCTGCAAACGGTCGGCCGAGCGCTCCATTAGCGCTTCGAACTCTGTCCGAAGAGCGGCATTGCTGGCTGTTTGCTGGTCCTTGAATTGAGTTCTTAAATTCCAATAGTTCAGAGCACCGAACGCGACGCCCAGCATTAATAACAGTAGGCTCAGGAACACAAAACCTTTTCGGCGCAGGGTCCAAAAACGGTTTATGTCATCCCTCATTCCGTTATCCGGCAAAAGGCATTAAAAGCGAAACGACAGCATCAGGGAAAAGAGATCCCAGTGCGGATCGCCACCGCCTTGCAACAAATCGGAATTGTCGCGCGGCGAAAGCCAAGCGGTGCCATCCACGTTGTGATATTCCGCGGCGATCAACCAGTTTCGCACAAACTCCCAGCGAACTCCGACGGCAAGATCACGGGCGTAAAAGCGGTGGCGCGCTTGGCCGGTTTGCTCGGCTAACGAACGGCCGCTGCGGTCGTCGCGGTCGGCATGGAAAACGTCGTAGCGAAGTACGGCCGACCAGTCCTCGGTCAATCGGTACTCGCCCTGGACATAAAATCCTTCCGAAGTATTCTCCAGAGGAACCGGTGTAAAACCACTGCGCCGTGTATCAATCCAGCCGTATTCGGCGGTCAAAGACCAGCGCTCTTCGTTGTATTGCAGAGAGAACAAAGGATATAAAGCCCGAACACTGCCGGATGGAATCGCAGACATATTCGATCTGAAATCACGTTCCAAGTCGACCACGCTGAACATGGCGCGCGCGCGTCCGCCCATCCACTCGTAAACGGCTCGTCCGAGAAATAACGGACGCCCTTCCATCGTACCGGGCGCATCGGGAATACCGGTGAGAAAATCAGTGGCGTCTCCGGTGTCATCCTGCGGGTCAGCCACCATAAATTCCAGATTAAATCGATGATCGCCCCAGTTATAGCGGCTATACAGCAATCCTCCATCGGCCGCGATCATCGCTTGCCGGAGGGCGAGCGTATCGAAATAAATGGACTGGGGCAGAATCACCGAGGGCCGGGTCCAGACCACATCCCGTGTATCGTTATATAGCCCGAACGGTATCTTGACTCGGCCTGCTCGCACCCCCAGCGTCAAAGACGAATCGAAAAGCGTAACGTTGTAGTCGACCTGGGCGAAATCGAGCCGAAAATCCTCCCGATCCGACCCACCGGCATTCCGATAAAGCCCTTGGGCCGAAAATAAAAGGTTGGGCAGCAGTCTCACGGAACCATTGACACCCAGCTCGGTGAAATCGAGACTACCTCGGCGGCTCGCGCCGAAAACCTGATTGCTCGTGGTGTAGGTAAATCCTTGACTTGCGAAACCGTGCAATTGCCAGTCGATGGTGCTGAAATCCAGTGCCGATGCGCCTCCGGACAGTAAAAAGCACGCGGCAATGATAGCCTGGCGCGCGATCGTTCGAGAACTAATGATTCTCATGGCGGAGGCCATTCCTAGAAATCTCCTATTTGTCAACATAGCCAATACCCCCCGGTGTCGCCCGAACCCGCTCCCGCATTTCTCCAACCGTCTCGACCACATGCGGTATCAAACCTGTTCCCGAGAAAACCAGCCGATCCCATGCCGCCCGGAGCTGAAAGGGATAAACACCCAACACTTCCTTGGAAAAGCGGTTATGGAGAGGATGCTTATCCGGCAGTACGAAGACACGAATGGGAGTGCCATCGGGCCAACTCGTCAGTCGCATAAAGAAGATTTCGCGCAAGGTTTCGGGCGAGAGCGAATCGGCGTGGCCGTCCGCTGCGTAGATCTTAGGACTAGGCTCGGCTGCCATAACGGATTTACTGTCGCATCCGATACCGACCGCCAACGCAAGAGATAGGAAAATGCTAACCCACCGGCACCGGATTAAACGGTGCAAAACACAGGTGGATCTAGACAGTGTCCTCAAGCAACACCCATTTTCTTTTTGTTATAGGAAGCCCGAAGGCGCTTTTTAGCGTTTTAACTTTAGCAGAGGACTGCCTTTCTTTTTTTAGGAGACCAAAAAAATCGGTGCCCCCTCAGCAGACCGATTACCGAGTCGTCCATCGCCAAATAGATAAACACGCCGCTGATCTCCGAAGAAATCCCCCAATAGCGCCCCCGCTTTGCTCCGATGGACGGGACATCCAGATTTCTCTTAAGCAAATTGGGGCGATAGGCTTTGCCTACGGCGTTTCCGGTTATCCCCGATTGTTTCGTTTGGTCACAAAACAATCATCTCATATGACCCTGTGATAATTCGATAGCGAGATCGAAAACTGGCATCCGCTCCAAACGACGCGCACGTCTTTCGCGTGTTTCCAACAAACAAGATGTTTGGGCCCGCGATCACAGACCTTTGCCGCCTTTAACGCAAAACGCAGCGTCACAATTCCACTTGTCGATCTTTGAACACGTGTTCTTTCCAATCTGGCCCCATACGCTGCTCAATGTAATCACGGATCAATTTCCGCACCATCTGCGAGGGCGTAACGTCTTCATCCGCGCACAAACGCTCGAACGTAGCTTTTTTGTCGGGATCAATGAGTAGCGTCAAACGCGCGGTTCGGTTTTCGAGAATTTTCATATACACACTAGATGTTAATACTTTTAACATTTACAAATCATATAATACTGATACTATGCAATCCTATCAAACATCTACTACACATAGTATAAACACCCACTCTTCATGTCCCTATTCTTTGCCGGCATCTCGGTTTTAGCGGCGTTACTGTCCAGCCTCGTGGCGCTGGCCGCCGGGCCGAGCGGCTTGTTATGGCATGGAATTCGGTGGTCTATGAAGAAAGCCCCTCGCCACCTGGCCCGTATTGAGGCGGAGTTACCGGTACGGGGAAATGAGTGGCTGACGCCCGGTCGTTTCTCCCGTCTGACAAGGACAGCGCCCTTCGCTCTGTTGGGAGTATCGGGTGGGTTCGCCGTATTGGCCGGAGTCATTGCGCTCCTGGGCGGCGCTACCCACACCGCAACGCTGCCTTTCGGTTTGCCCTGGCTGAGCTGGCACTTGGCGCTAGACCCGCTGGCCGGTTTTTTCTTTTGCGTGCTCGGCATCCCCCTGACCGCCGTCAGCCTGTTCGGCCCCGGCTACGTTCGCGAGTTCGAGCACGGCAAACACCGTCTTTCGGTCCTGGGCTTTTTCACCGGCTTGTTCGTTGCCGGCATGGAGCTGGTGTTGCTCGCCGACGATGCGTTCCTGTTCATGATCGCCTGGGAACTGATGTCGGTCGCCAGCTATTTCCTGGTCGCCTACCAGCACGAGCACACGACCAATCGCCGCGCGGCTTTTCTTTACTTGTTGATGGCGGAGATCGGCGCGATCGCGATTATTCTGGCGTTCGGCGTCCTCGCGGGATTTGGTGGCGGCTTGACGTTCGAAGCTCTGCGCGGCGCGGCCTTGAATCCGGTGTGGGCGAGCATCGCCTTCGTGCTGGCGCTGGCCGGTTTCGGCATGAAAGCGGGGCTCGTTCCTCTCCATGCCTGGCTGCCGGAAGCCCATCCGGCCGCGCCCTCGCATATCTCCGCCCTGATGAGCGGGGTCATGCTGAAAATCGCAGTCTACGGCTTCATTCGGTTTGCCTTCGATTTGCTGGATCCCGTGTTTTGGCAATGGGGTGTGCTGGTACTCTTGATCGGCTCGACCTCCGCCGTGCTCGGCATCCTCTACGCGTTGCAACAGCAAAACCTAAAGCGGCTTCTCGCTTACTCGTCGGTGGAAAACGTCGGGATTATTTTCACCGCGCTGGGTTTGGCGCTGATTTTCCAGAGTAGCGGGCAGCCTCAACTGGGCACGCTGGGACTGGTGGCGGCGCTGCTGCATTCACTCAACCATGCCTTGTTCAAGAGCCTGTTGTTTCTCGGCGCGGGAGCCATACTGCACCAAACCCATGAACAGAGCCTGGAAAATATGGGGGGTCTCATCCACCGCATGCCGAAGCTGGCAGCCCTGTTCCTAGTTGGCACGCTGAGCATCGCCGCCTTGCCGCCCTTCAACGGCTTCGTCTCCGAATGGTTGATCTTCCAAACGGCGCTGCAGGCCGGCGGCATCCAAAGCGGCGTTCTCCGCAGCCTGATTCCCACCGCCAGCGCGGTGTTGGCCCTGACCTCGGCCCTGGCGGCCACCTGCTTCGTCAAGGTTTATGGCATAGCCTTCCTGGGTCTTCCGCGCTCCCGCCACATTGCTCACGCCCGCGAAGTCCGGCACCCCGGCATGCTGGCTGGACCGGCCTTGCTTGCCACGTGCTGCGTGCTGTTCGGCGTATTGCCGACGCCTCTCATCAATGCCTTGGGCACGTTGACCCAGCAGTTGACCGGGTTCGTTCTGCCGAACATATCGGCTCTCGGCTGGCTCTGGCTAACGCCGGTGTCGCCGGAGGTGGCTGCCTATTCGCCGGCGCTGGTCCTGTTGGGCACCGTGGCGGTGGGCTGGCTGTGCTATTACCTTCTGTATCGCCGCACCGGTCTCGAACCGCGCCGAGCCGAACCCTGGGACTGCGGTTTCGGCGGATTGACGCCCCGCACCCAATACACGTCCGGCGCCTTCAGTATGCCGATACGCCGTATTTTCGAGCCGGTGTTCGATACCCGCGAGACGGTCGAAGAGCAGACGGACGGACCCGCAAACACGCGCGTGACTGGGCTTCGCTATCAGTTTCAGGTCTTGGATCGCGCCTGGCTGGTCATGTACGAGCCATCGGGACGAGCCATTACCCGATTGGCGCGTTGGGTCGGGCGCCTGCAGACCGGCAATATCCGGACCTATCTCGGCTATTCCTTCTTCACTTTGATCGTTCTGCTCTGGGTGGTCAGTTGATGGCCTGGTTGATGGCGATACTCCAAACCCTGCTGTTCATCAGCTTGGCGCCCTTGCTGTCCGGCTGGATCAAACGGGTCAAATGTCGGCTGCAAAACCGGAAAGCCCCATCCCTATTCCAGCCTTATCGGGATCTGCGGAAGCTCTACCGAAAACAACCCATCGTGCCGCACCCCGCCTCCTGGATCTTTCGCGCCGCACCCTACATCGTCTTCGCGTCCACCGTGTTGGCAGCCTCCATCGTGCCTCTGGTGGCGATCAACCTGCCCACGGCGCGCATCGCCGATGTCATCGTACTGGTGGGTTTCTTTGCCCTGGGCCGGACGTTCCTGGTGCTGGCCGGCATGGACATCGGCACCGCCTTCGGCGGCATGGGATCGTCGCGCGAGATGACGATCTCCTCACTGGCCGAGCCCGCCATGCTCATGGCAGTGTTCACCCTGGCCATGAGCGCGCATACCACCAATCTGTCCCAGGCCATGAACTTCGTGCTCGATACCGGACTCGTGCTGCGCCCGTCCTTCGTGTTCGCCGTCGGGGGCCTAATCCTAGTGGCGATCGCGGAAACCGGCCGCATTCCCGTGGACAACCCGGCCACCCATCTGGAGTTGACCATGATCCACGAGGCCATGATCCTGGAATACAGCGGACGCTGGCTGGCGCTGATCGAGTGGGCCAGCCAGATCAAGCTCATGATCTATGGCGTCCTCATCGCCAATATCTTCTTTCCGTGGGGAATCGCCCAAACCTTCACCCTGAATGCGCTCGGCTTGGGTCTGGGAATGATCGTTCTCAAACTGGCCGTGCTGACGGTCGTGCTGGCCCTTTTCGAAGCGCTCTTCGCCAAGATGCGCATCTTCCGGGTGCAGGAGTATCTGAGCTTCGCCTACCTCCTGAGCGTCCTCGGCATGCTGAGCCATATCATTCTGGAGGCGGCGCGCTGATGGCCATCGCCGAACTCAGTCTATATCAGCAGGCGGTTCTGCTACTGGCGGGGCTCATCGCCTTGACCTCGTTTCTGATGCTTGGCCAGTCCCGCCTGGTTCGTCTGGTCCTGGTGTTCGCAATCCAAGGCATCCTGCTTGCGGCGACCACGGCCATGGTCGCCTACGCGCTGGATTTTCCCCATCTTTTCATCTCGGCGGGCTTGAGTTTTCTGCTCAAGGGCATCCTTATCCCCATCATGCTGCAACGGCTGATTTATCGCATGGGGCTGCACCGGGAGCTGGACACGATCGAGCATCCGGCTCGGGTGATGATGGGCGGGGCGTTCTTGATGGTTTTCAGTTATTACGTGAGTCTTCCCGTCGTCGCCCATTCTCCCCTGGTGACGCTCAACGCCATCGCCGTCAGCCTGGCCGTAGTCCTGCTCGGCATGCTCTTGATGATTACCCGGCGGCAGGCGGTAGCGCATGTGGTCGGCTTCATGTCCATCGAGAACGGATTGTTCTTCGCGGCCGTGGTGTCCACCTACGGCATGCCGATGGTGGTGGAATTGGGGGTTGCGGCCGATGTCTTGGTAGCCGCGGTCGTTTTCGGTGTGTTCTTCTTCCAGATCCGCGAGAGCATCGACTCTCTAGACGTGGATCGGCTCAGCAAGCTGAGCGAGGCGGATAAGCCATGATCGCGGTTTATCTCATTCTGCTGATTCCCTTGGCCGGCATGGTGATCCTCGGTCTTGTGGCCGACAGCCGGCGGGCGGGGTGGATCAATGTGCGCTGTAACGCCTGGGCGTTGGCGGCGTCGGTTTGGCTCGCCGTCGACGTACTGATTCACGGGCCCCAATTGTCTTCCGGCCAGCTTCTCTACATCGACTCCTTCAATGTTTACCTGGTGGCCCTGACCGCGTTCGTGGGGCTGACCACGTCCATTTTCTCCGGTCCCTACATGGCGCACGAACAGGAGGCCGGGCGCGTCAATGCCAGGCGTCTGCGGCTTTACTACGCGATGTATCAGGGCTTCATGCTGGCCATGTACCTGGTGTTGACGACCAACAACATGGGCGTGCTCTGGGTGGCGATGGAAGGCGCGACGCTGGCCACGGTATTGCTGGTCAGCCTGTACCGAACCCCGGAGTCGGTGGAGGCGGCCTGGAAGTATTTCATCCTGTGCGGCGTCGGTATCGCCCTGGCTCTGTTCGGCACGGTGCTGCTCTATTTCGCCGCCGAACAAAAACTGGGCATAGGCGGCAATGCGCTGCTCTGGACGGTACTGCACGAGAACGCCGCGGCTCTGGAACCCAACATCATGAGACTGGCCTTCGTGTTCCTGCTGGTGGGCTACGGCACCAAGATTGGGCTCGTTCCCTTGCACAACTGGTTGCCGGACGCCCATTCCGAAGGACCGACACCCATGTCGGCCATTCTCTCGGGGCTGCTGCTGAACGACGCCCTCTACGCCGTGGTGCGCTGCAAGATGCTGGTGGATGGCTCCCTCGGCACTCACACGGCGGGTTATCTGATGATGGGTTTCGGCCTCGTGTCCTTCCTGGTCGCGGCTCTATTCCTGCACCGGCAGACCGACATCAAGCGCCTGTTCAGCTATTCGTCCATCGAGCACATGGGACTGATGACCTTCGCTTTCGGCATCGGCAGTCCTTGGGCCACCTTCGCCGCCCTCTTCCATATGACCACCCACTCGCTGACCAAATCGGCGATTTTCGTCACCGTCGGCCATGCCGCCCAGCTCGCCGGCACCCAGCGCATGACGAAGATTCGCGGCTTGATTCTGACCCAGCCCGCCATCGGCTGGGGCCTTCTGATCGGCACCGTGGCCATCGCCGGCTTTCCGCCTTTCGGCGTGTTCGCCAGCGAATTCCTGGTGCTCATCGCCACCATGCGCGATTACCCCTGGCTGACACCGCTGCTCCTGATCGGCATCGGCATCGCCTTCGCCGGTCTGTTCCGGCATTTGCAGACCATGGTCTACGGGGATATCCCGGAGGGCCAAACCGCCATCCCGGCCAATCTATGGCCGGTGATGATCCATCTGGCGCTGGTGCTCTGGCTCGGACTATCCATTCCGGGTTTCCTGGGCAATTGGTTCAGCCAGGCCACTCAACTCATTTCAGGAGCATCACCATTTTGAAACGGATTCCTCAGTCAATCCTAAGCAGCTTGGCCGATCTCGCCGACAACTGGCGCACCGATGCGGTCTCCGGCTTCCTGGTCTTCTTGATCGCCCTGCCCTTGTGCTTCGGCATCGCCATGGCTTCGGGATTTCCTCCGATGGCGGGCATCCTCAGCGCCGTTATCGGCGGCCTTGTCGTTTCCCGGATCGGCGGCGCCCGCCTGACGATCACGGGTCCCGCCGCCGGACTGATCACCGTGTTGTTCTCCGCAGTTCATACACTGGGTCAAGGCGATCTCTTCGCCGGCTACCGCTACACGCTGGCCGCGATCGTCGTGGCGGGAGTCCTGCAAATTCTGCTGGGTGTTTTCAGAGCGGGACGTCTGGCCACGTTTTTTCCGGCCGCCATTGCCCACGGTACGCTGGCCGCCATCGGCATCATCATCATCGCAAGGCAAACCCATATCCTGGTCGGCGCCAGACCCACCGTCGAAACATCCTTGCAGAGTCTCACGCATATTCCTCAAAGCTTGCTGCATTACAATCCGGAAATCTTCTTGATCGGCGGACTGGGACTTCTGATCCTGTTTGCCTGGCCGCTGCTCGGAAACAAGGGTATCGGCAGGGTTCCCGCACCCGTCCTAGTCGTGCTGACCGGGTTCATACTGGGGCGGGCGTTCGATTTGAACCAGACCGAGCTTTATCTCGTTTCCGAGGGAGCCGAAAATGAAGCTTGGCACCGGCATATCTTCGTGAACGCACCGCAGTTTCTCGTCGATATCCCGGATAGTTTTCTCGATAGCCTGGTCTTCGCCGATTTTTCGAAAATCGGGACGCTGGCCTTTTGGAATGCCGTATTGAGCCTTTGGTTGATCGGCAGTCTCGAAACCTTGTTGGTCGCCTCCGCGGTGGACCGCCTCGATCCGGAGCATCGCCGCTCCGATCTCGATCGGGATCTCACCGCCATTGGTACAGGCAACGTGCTTTCAGGACTGATCGGCGGCATGCCCATGATCGCCGAAATCGTACGGAGTTCTGCCAATGTCGGCTATGGCGCACGTAGCAGTTGGTCGAATTTTTTCCATGGCCTCTTTCTGCTGCTGTTCGTGGCCTTGTTCCCGCACCTCATCCGCGATATTCCGCTGGCCTCGCTGGCCGCTTTGCTGGTCTACGCCGGGTATCGCCTGACTTCGCCGAAAGCATTCGCCAAGACACTCGATATCGGCTTCGAGCAACTCGCCTTGTTCGTCATCACCATCGTCGGCATTCTGACCACCGATCTTTTGATCGGGGTCGCCATCGGTATCGCCGCCAAGCTGCTGATACACCGCTGGCAAGGCGTGAAACTCGGGAACCTGTTCCAGCTTTCCTACCGGATCACTCGAGAAAAGACCGGCTACCGGATCAAGCTCAACGGCGCGGCCATCTTTTCCAATTTTCTAGCCCTGAAGGACGAGCTTGCCGAGCTTCCCACCGGCGAAACCATCGTTTTCGACCTGACCTATGCCTCTCTGGTCGATCATACCGTCATGGAGTTCATCGAACGCTTCAGCCAGGACTATATCGCCTCGGGTGGCCGCTGCGAGGTTCACGGACTGGACCGGTACGAGCCTTATTCGGATCATCCGCTAGCGGCGCGCCGCCGCAAGATATTCAACTGGAGAGCGGGCCGCAGTGAATCAGTCTAAGGAATTCGATTCGACGAATTCCGGCCGGCAGGAGTTGGCTCCCGCGGGAAATCCCTCTTCACCCGGCGGGGTAGTCGATCCCTGCTGGATGCTTTGCATGAAGCTCGTTTCGGAAGACATCAAAGCCCGGTTGATCGCACCGAGCCTTTTGCCGCCCGCCGATCTGATCGAGGTAGACAGCGGCGATTGGGGTAGAACCGCACAGCAAGCCCGCGCGCAAAACTGGCGCTGGGCCGGAGCTTGGGCGGAAGACCGGGGCCACGACCTGGCAGTCAGCGCCTGCCTCGAAAAGCAAGGGTGCTACCTGATCCTGCGAACCTACCTACCGGCCGATAATCCCGCCCTGCCCTCCCATGCGCCGCATTATTGGGCGGCGGACCGGGTGGAGCGACATATCCAGGATCTCTTCGGCATCCGTTTCACCGATCACCCCGACCCCAAGCGCTGGACCCGACATCAAGCCTGGGACGAAACCACTTACCCGTTGCGGAAAAGCTTTCCCGCGGATGGGCAGCCGCCCGCCAAGACGCCATCGGACAACGAGTACCCCTTCCTCAAGGCGCATGGAGCGAGCGTTTACGAGATTCCGGTGGGCCCGGTTCACGCCGGGATCATCGAGCCGGGCCATTTCCGGTTCCAGGCTGTGGGGGAAACCGTTTTGCACCTGGAGGAACGGCTCGGCTACGTGCACAAGGGCATCGAAAAGATTGCCGAAGGACGCGATCCGATAGCACTCGTCAAGCTGGCCGGGCGGGTATCCGGCGACACGACGGTCGGCCATGCCTGGACCGCCTGCATGGCGATGGAGCGCGCGGCCCATGTAGACATTCCTCAGCGAGCCGCTTATATCCGCGGCATCCTGGCGGAACGGGAACGGGTGATCAATCACCTGTGGGACCTCGGCGCATTGTGCAACGATGTGGGATTCGCCTTCGGCTATTACCAGTTCGGCCGTCTGCGCGAGCTTTGGCTTAGGGAAAACCAGGCGCTGTTCGGCCACCGTCTGATGATGGATACCTTGGTTCCGGGGGGTGTATCCGTGGATGTCCCGCCAGAGGCGGCCGTTCGCATGCGGAATTCGGTCGCCTCGCTACGCCGGGAGCTGGATGAATTGCTCACGATACTCGACGCCAACTCCTCGCTGGAAGACCGGTTCCTCACCACCGGCGTGCTGTCGAGCGAGTTGGCTTCCGCCTTGGGCGCTTTGGGCTATGTGGGCCGGGCGAGCGGTCGGAATTTCGACCTGCGCCGCGACGCACCCTACCCTCCCTACAATAGTCTGGACGTGCGCGTGCCCGTCGAAACCCAAGGCGACGTCGCTTCCCGGTTCTGGGTCCGTTACAAGGAACTGCGCGCGGCCCTGCGCCTCATCGAACAAATGCTGGCCGGCCTGCCCTCCGGGGAACTGGCCGCCGAGTGGCGAACACCCGGCGATGGGGCTGAAGGCTTCGGTGCGGTGGAAGGGTGGCGCGGCGAAATTCTCTGCTATATCCGCTTTGGCGCGGATGGCCGCATCCGCCGGTACTACCCGCGCGATCCGAGCATCGTCAACTGGCCGGCCCTGGAGAAGCTCGTGCTGGGCAATATCGTGCCCGACTTCCCGGTATGCAATAAGTCGGTCAACGGGTCCTATTCCGGCCACGATCTCTGAGGAAACTTCAATGTTGCGCATCTATGGCAAGATTTTCCGCACCGGCGTCCTCACCGAGCGCATCCCGCCCCTTCCCAAGCCTGTCCTGAGCGGAGTCGAAGGGGACGAGGCCATCGAGCGCGAGGGCGCCAGGCTCAAGGTGGTGATCGACAAACGCTTCCGGGGCAGTCTGTCCATCCGCCACGTGGATGCCGGCTCCTGCAACGGTTGCGAACTGGAGATCCACGCGCTGAACAATGTTTATTACGGCGTCGAGCGGTTCGGCGTGCATTTCGTCGCCTCTCCGCGTCATGCCGATGTTCTGATGGTGACGGGGCCGGTGTCGCGCCACATGGAAGCGGCCCTGAAACGAACCTACGAGGCGACGGCCGATCCGAAATGGGTGATCGCCGTCGGTGACTGCGCCGTCTGCGGCGGCGAGTTCGGCGTGTCCTACGCCAGTTGCGGAGCGGTCTCCAATGTGATCCCGGTCGACCTCGCCATTTCCGGGTGTCCGCCGGCCCCGATCGACTTGCTGCGCGGTTTGTTGTCCTTGCTGGGGTCCACAGCGAGCCCCGCACACGATCCGCCGGCGTTGGTTCCGTAGTTGGGTATGCCGAATCGCTGCCGAGGAGGCACTACGGCCATCCATGCCGGTGTTTGGTCAATAGACTGGTGAGCCGCTTGAAACGGCTGCGCCAAAAAACGTGAATCGTGGGGTGCGAGCGCTTTATGACCGGCCTCGATCCCCGAAGCATGCTTTAAAGCACGCTCTTAAGGAAGCTCTGATTAAGTCCTTCGACAGGCTCAGGACGAACGGTAACGTATTGATTCCGTTCGTGGTGAGCTTGTCGAACGCTCTCCTGAGCTTGTCGAAGGGCATGAACGGAATCGACTTGTTCAGAGTTTCCTTAAGTATTTAAGGAAATCCTTTTTCAACCATTGCGCCGCCTCCGGGCAGCGCCCATACCTTCAGGAGAAAACCATGCTCAGAATCTATGCCGGTAATCTGCCAGCCGACACCACCGAACGGGAGTTCACCGAGCTTTTCGCGGAACACGGACGAGTGCGCTCGATCGAACTGGCTCGCGACATTTTCTCCGGCCGCTGCCGCGGCTTCGGCTTCGTCGAGATGGAGGGCCACGAGGCGCGGGCCGCCATCAACTCCTTGAACGGCCATACCCTGCGCGGCAACTGCCTGCGGGTTAACCTGGAACGTCCCCGTGGGCAAAGCGGCCGCGGTCGGCGGCGTTAAGAAAGCAAGGTTCCCTGTAGGGAAAGCCGTAATCCGAACCGGGACCTTACGAGACTAGACCCGCAGCGGAATCGTGCATGAGGACGCTCGACATTGCGCCTGTGGCGGAGGAACGGATTCTCGCCGCCACCATTGACTTATTCCATGAGCCGGGCGACCCGGCCGGTCAGCGGAATATGCTTTGGACGGCGATATTTTTTGAATTCCAAAAACGAACGAAGCGAATGAACAACGACTCAAAAAAGAAGGATTCCGAACAATGCCCCCTTTAGCGATTGAGTTCGTTTGCCGCCATGAGTTTACTGGGTAATATCATTTGGCTGATCTTTGGTGGTTTACTCGCCGGTTTGGGTTATGTGGTGGGTGGAATTGGCTTATGCCTGACCCTGATCGGCATACCCTTCGGGCTCCAGTCGATCAAGCTCGGGTTTGCCGTATTCGCGCCCTTTGGCAAAGAGGTAGTGGAGCTCGATAATGCCAACAGTCCTTTGCGGATCATCTTCAACGTGATCTGGTTGGTGCTTTTCGGATGGGCCATTGCCTTGGCTCACCTCACCAGTGCGGCCGTGTTGGCCGTCACGATCATCGGTATCCCTTTCGCCCTGCAGCATATCAAGCTCATCCCGCTATCGCTGTTTCCCTTCGGCCGAGATCTCCGGCCCGTTCAACCCTAGCGGCCGCTAAGGCCTATAGTCCGCTCAGGCGTTACCCTGCGCATTCGACCGGGCAGCATCGGCTTGGCCAATCTCGCCCCAAAAACGCGGCAGGTGTATCGAAAACTCCGAGCCCTGACCAGGGCCCGGGCTTTGAGCCTCAACCTCTCCGCCATGCATCTCGACCAGCCGCTTGACCAGGGTGAGCCCGATGCCCAATCCGCCTTGGGCTCGGGCAAGGCTTTGGTCGGCTTGCGTAAAAAGGTCGAAAATATGGGATAGAAGTTTTTCCGGTATGCCAACGCCGTTGTCCCGCACGCGGATGCTCACCCGATCCCTGGATGCTTCGGCGGTTAGCCATATCTTTCCGCCTGTGTCGGTATACTTGGCGGCATTGTTGAGCAGATTGGAAATAACCTGCGCCAGCCGCACCTGATCTCCTTTAACCTGAAGACGACCCTCGGGCATCGTAACGAAAAGTTCATGATGCCGCGCTTCGATCAGCGGCCGGCTCGCCTCGACCGCTTGATTAATAGCGGTCGCCAGATCTAGCGTGGTTGCGTGAAGACTGATCTTGCCCTGAACGATGCGGGACACGTCGAGCAAGTCATCAACCAGCCGGGCGAGGTGATCGACTTGCCGATCGATGATGTCGCGCGCCCAATCCAGTCTTGGCTCGGACATCCCGGTTTTGCGCATGATCTTCACGGCATTGCGGATAGGAGCGAGAGGATTTCGGAGCTCATGACCGAGCATGGCGAGAAACTCGTCTTTGCGACGGTTGGCATCCCGCAAGGCCTCTTCCGATCGGGCGAGTTTTTCGGTGCGCTCCCTTACCCGCTGTTCCAGCTTTTCGCATGCCTCCTGCAACTCGCGCTGTGCGCGCTGTTTTTCCGCAATCTGTGCGGATAACTCCTGATTGATGATCTTTTGACGGTCCCTTGCCCAAGTGAGATCGCCCAGGAGGTCAAGATTGTCGAAGCGAAGCTGCAAGGATTCCGCCACAGTCGCGTACAGCCGCTCGGAAATCGTCCACATCATAACCACGAAGAGCAATAACATGGCTCCCATCGCAAGATGCACATCTTCGCCATGACGCAGCACCTGCAGCGTATATGGGAGCAATGCCGGCAGCAGAAAAACCAAAAAAGCGCCTCGAAACGAGGACAAGGTCGACATCGCTCCCGCCACCATTCCGCCGAGCATAAATCCAAGAAATATCTGATGGACGTAACTTTGCTCGACAAAAAGGAAAAAACCCGCGAGCCCCCAAAGCGCCCCGTTGGCGGCGACACCGAGCAAAAAAAGGCGCGCCCAACGAGGCGAGTCGACACTCGTCGGATTAGCCTGCAAATAGGCGCGGAGCAGACCGTAACGACCCAATACCACGACTCCGACGGTCAAAAGCCAGCCCGTCAATAAAATCTCGGAAACCTCTTTCCACAGGATCAGGACTAGGATCGTCGCGTTGACCACCGTGGCGATCAAACCCGATGAGACTTGCTGATATAACAGCCTTGTTTGCGCTGCCCGTATTTCCCGTGTGTGCTCGGATTCTGGCATCCTCCCATCGAGACGGGAGGTATCGGAAGAACTCATACTCGATGTCCAATTCGTAATAGGTGTCGTTCCGGCGTCTGAGTTCAGACATTAATATTCAACCGGAACCGGGCAGGCGCCAAAGACGCGAGAGTTTTCGAAAGGACTCCAATAAGACAAAGGCCTTTCGGGAAAAATTCTGCAAATGGCACGCCATGACTGGAGGCCTAGGCTGTTATTCCACCGTCGGGCAATCAATCCAACCGTTTCTTGAATCGCAGCACGGCGATCGCCAAGGTGATAAGCATGAACGCCATCAAAGCCCAGATTTCGGGCAGCAGTTCCGACAGTTCCGCGCCGCGCAGCATGATACCCCGGATCAGACGCACAAAATGCGTCAGCGGAAGCAGTTCCGCTATATGTTGTGCCGCCTTGGGCATACCGTCGAAGGGAAACATGAACCCTGAAATGAGTATTGACGGCAGAAAAAAGAAAAAAGTCGTTTGCATCGCCTGAAACTGGGTTTTGGCCAGTGTCGAAATCACCAGCCCGATGGTCAGATTGGCGGCGATAAACGCCAGGGCAGCCAGGTATATGTCGCTGATCCGCCCGTAAATCGGGACGCGGAACAGTAGAACCCCGAGCAGCAGAATCAGACTCACCTGGATCAATCCGATGATGACGTAGGGAATGATCTTGCCCACCATCAGTTCCAGATTTCTCACCGGCGTGTTGATGAGCAATTCGAGATTGCCGCGCTCACGCTCCCGCACGATGGCGACAGCGGTGAACAGCACCATGGTCATGGTGAGAATGACCCCCATCAGCCCCGGCACGATATTAACCGCCGACCGCCGCTCCGGGTTGTAGTAATTGCGGATTTCGAACAGAGGCGCATTAGCGGTCTGCCGAGGCGCCGTGTCGTAGTGCAGCTCCATTCCGGTGAGCTGGCGTGCGGCGGCCAGAATCAGAGGGTCGGATCCGTCGATCATGAGCTGGGCGGCCGGTCTGTCCCGACTCTCGAGGCGCTCTGCGAAATCGGCGGGAATGAAAATCCCGACGGAGATTTCTCCTTCCCGAAGTAGGGTTTCCAATTGTTCCGGGGTTTCTACCTGACGGGTAATTTTGACGACTTGAGAAGCTTCTGAATCGGCGGTCAGGATGCGCGAGAGCTGAGTGTTCGCATGATCGGCCACCCCGGCGCGCAAATGGCGCACATCGGTATTGATGGCGAAGCCGAACAGCGTGATCTGCATCAGCGGAATGCCGACGATCATTCCGAAGGTCAGCCGGTCCCGCCTGAGCTGGCGGACTTCCTTCCGCAAGATCGCGAAAAGGCGCAGCAAGCCGTTCACTTGAGATAACGGCCTTGCGTGGCGGCGACGAAGACGTCCTCGAGGCTCGGGTGCGTCAGCCGGGCATCGAACCGAATCCCCCGATCGACTAAGCCCGTGCGGATCTCCGCCAGCGGATCGGAAATGGATCGGTCGAGCAGCACCCGCAGACGCATACCGAGTTGGGTCACGCTGAGCACCCCGGGCAAATCCATCAGCAGCCGGCGCACGGCTCTCGAGTCACTGGATTCCATCTCCACGACGGTGGCGTCGATGCGCCGCTCCAACTCCTGCGGCGCGCCGTCCGCGACCACGCGGCCGCGGTCGAGAATCGCGAGACCATGACAGCGCTCCGCTTCGTCCATGTAATGGGTGGACACCAGAATGGTCGTCCCCTTCTCGCAAAGCTCGAACAGGGTTTCCCAGAAATCGCGCCGACTCTGAGGATCGACCGCGCTGGTCGGCTCGTCCAAAAACAGCAGCTCCGGCTCATGTACCGTCACCGCCGCGAGCGCCAGGCGTTGCCGCTGCCCGCCGCTCAGCGTCCCGGCCCACTGCTTCTGGCGGTCCGCGAGATTGTATTTCTCGAGCAATTCGTCGATGCGCTGCCGGACGGACTTGCGCGGCAGGCTGTAAATATCGGCCATGAACTCCAGGTTCTCCCGGACGGTGAGATCCTCGTAAAGGGAAAAGCGCTGGGTCATATACCCGATTTTCCGCTTGATGGCCTCGGTCTCGCCGGGAATCCGATGGCCCAAAACCACCGCCTCTCCCTCCGTGGGATCCAACAAGCCGCACAGCATGCGAATCGTCGTCGATTTGCCGGAACCGTTGGGACCGAGAAACCCGTAGATGCTGGCACGGGAAATGGCGATATCTATATGATCGACGGCGGTGAGCGCTCCGAAGCGACGGGTCAGGCCGCGGGTTATGACTGCATACTCCCCGGTCATGGTTGCTTGGGCCGCGAGAGACCCAACAGCTCGGCCTCGACCGGAAGTCCGGCCGGCACATTTCGGACCGTCTCGCTCAGGTAGATTTTGGCGACATAGCTGAGACGCCGCCGGTCGCGCTCGGTCAAGGCGAAGAAAGGCGTAAACACGGGGTCCGAAGTCACCATCCGAACGGTGCCTTCATAGGGTTCGGCGACACCGTCCAGCCAAATCCGCGCCGCATCTCCCGGCATGATGTGGATCCGGATCGGTTCGGGAATGTAGACGCGCGCATAGGGCGCGATGCCGGAGAGCAGCACGGCCAGCACCGCTCCCGCTTGCGGCTGGTTCCCGAGCTTGAGCGGCAAGCTATCGAGGCGCCCCGCCACCGGTGCCCGCACCGTCAAGCGTTGCAGATTGGTATCGGCGACCTGCACGGCTGCCTCCGCGGAGGCCAGCGCCTGGCGCGCTTGCTCCACTTCTTCCACACGGGTGCCGGCCCTGAGCTCCTCGAGGACGGCCGAAGCCGAATCGCGGTCGGCAAGGGCCGCTTTAAGTTCCCTTCTCGCCCGATCCACTTCGTCCGGACTGATGAGCTTACGGGGCAGCAGATCGCTCACCCGCTCGAATTCGCGCTTGCGTACTTGGTAGACCTGATCGGCGCCTTTGAACCGGGCCGCCGCCTCTTGGATGCGTTCGGTCCGAGGCCCCCGCTCCAGTTCCAGAAGCCTCGCGGCGGCCCGATCCCGCGACGCCGCCGCATCGTTCAGCCGAGCCAATAGCCGCGCCGGGTCGAGCCGCACGAGAACTTGCCCCGGTTCGACCCAGTCTCCCTCATTGGCCGGAATTTCGACGATAGGCTCGGATGCCTCCGCAATCAGCTCCACACGGTCCCATTCCAGAATGCCGACCACGCGGGTACTCGGTTCGTCCGGCCCGCAACCGAGAAGCAGCAGCATGGCCGCCAAGCCTGAAGCAGTGTAAATAAAGCGTGTCATTCACTCATGTTAACCGCTTTAGACGACATTCAGCCATTGAGCAAGATCGGAAAAAGGCGTCAAAAGCCGACAGCTCTCCCGTTTCCCCGGTCTAAGCCTTATCATTCCACTATTGTTGACACAAGGTCGGGACAACCATGCGCGAACACACACCCAATACTGTTTATCTCAGAGACTACACGCCACCGGACTATCTCATCGAGACCGCCGATCTTTTTTTCGAGTTGGACGAGGAGAATACTCGCGTCACCTCTAGGCTTCGCGTGCGGCGGAATCCGGAATCGCCCGGAGAACACCGGGAGCTCGAACTGAACGGCGAGGAACTCGTGCTGGAATCGATCCGGCTGAACGGCCGCAACCTGAACGCACCCGAATACCGCCTCACCGAAGAATCCCTGGTCTTGCCCGGTGTTCCCGACCGCCCGTTCGATCTGGAAATCGTCACCCGGATCAATCCTAAAGCGAACACGGCCTTGGAAGGGCTGTATCTCTCCAAGGGTATGTTTTGCACCCAATGCGAAGCCCAGGGATTCCGGAAGATCACTTATTTCGCCGATCGCCCGGACGTAATGGCCAAATACACGACGACCATCGTCGCGGACAAATCGCGCTATCCGGTGCTGCTGTCCAACGGCAACCGGATTGCTACCGGCGAGCTAAAAAACGGCCGCCATTGGGTGAAATGGGAAGATCCGTTCAAAAAGCCTTCTTATTTGTTCGCTCTGGTCGCAGGACAACTGGAATGCCTGGAAGACCGCTATGTGACGGGTTCCGGCAAAGAAGTCACTTTGCAGATCTTCGTCGAAAAGCACGACCTCGACAAATGCGATCACGCCATGCAGTCCCTCAAGAACGCCATGCGCTGGGACGAGGAGAACTACGGGCGGGAATACGACCTGGATCTTTATATGATCGTGGCGGTAAGCCACTTCAACATGGGCGCGATGGAGAACAAGGGGCTCAATGTCTTCAACACCAAGTACGTGCTGGCGCGGCCGGATACCGCCACGGACGCCGACTATGAGCACGTCGAGGGCGTCATCGGCCACGAGTATTTCCACAACTGGACCGGCAACCGCATCACCTGCCGGGACTGGTTCCAGCTCAGCCTGAAGGAAGGCCTGACCGTATTCCGCGACCAGGAGTTCAGCGCCGACCGGACGTCCCGCGCCGTCAAGCGCATCGACGAAGTCAACATGCTGCGCACCCGGCAATTCGCGGAGGACGCCGGTCCCCTCGCTCATCCCGTGCGGCCCGAATCGTACATCGAGATCAACAACTTCTACACGCTGACCGTTTACGAGAAAGGCGCCGAAGTGGTCCGGATGATCCAAACCTTGGTAGGCAAGGAAGGCTTCCGCAAAGGCACGGACCTCTACTTCCAGCGCTACGACGGGCAAGCCGTGACCTGCGACGATTTCGTCAAATGCATGGAAGAGGCTAGCGGCACCGATCTTGGGCAATTCCGCCGCTGGTATAGCCAGGCCGGAACGCCCGAACTGCATCTTGCCGCGGACTACGATGCGGCAAACCGCGTGCTGAACCTTACCGTCAGGCAGACCTGCCCGCCCACGCCGGGTCAACCAGCCAAGGACCCGTACCATATTCCCTTGGCGTTAGGGCTTCTGGCACCCGACGGCACGGAATTGCCCTTGCAGCTCGAGGGTGAAACGGAATCCCATGCGCAAAAAAGCCGCGTACTGGATGTAAAGGAGCGCGAACAGCGCTTCCGGTTTGTCAATCTGTCGGAAAAACCCGTGATCTCCGCGCTGCGCGGGTTTTCCGCGCCCGTCCGGCTGCGCATGGACCGCGGCTATCAGGAGCTGGCTTTCCTGTTCGCCCATGACGCCGATCCTTTCAACCGCTGGGATGCCGGGCAGGAACTGGCCACGCAGGCTATCCTCGATCTGGTCAATCGATTTGCCAAAGGGGAGACGCCGGAAACCATCGACAGCCATCTCACCGACGCCTATCGAAAGGTGATTTCGCAAGACTGGTCCGATTTGTCCTATCTGGCACTGTTGCTAACCCTACCGTCCGAGGACTATATCAGCGCCTCGATGAAGATCATCGATCCCGACGCGGTGCATAACGCTCGGCAAGCCGTGAAACTGGAGCTGGCCGGCGTTTTGGCATCGGAGTTCCGCCGCCTGTACGAGACGTATCACACCGACGAAGCGGGACGCTTCGATGCCGAAGCCGTGGGCCGGCGCCGGCTGAAAAATGTCTGCCTGGCTTATCTCAGCGAGCAGGAGACCAACGAGGCGCACCGACTCAGCGCCAAGCAATTCCGCGACGCGCGCACGATGACCGACCAGATCTCGGCCCTGTCCGCCATTGTGAACGGCCATAATCCGGAGAAAGCCGACTGCCTGGCCGAGTTCTACGAGCGTTGGCAAGAAGAGGACCTGGTAATCGACAAGTGGTTCACCCTGCAGGCCACCTGCCATTTACCCGGAACGCTGGATCGGGTCAAAGAACTGCTCACGCACCCGGCTTTCGATTTGAAGACCCCCAACCGGGTCCGTTCGCTGATCGGCGCCTTTTCCCAGGCCAATCCGGTCAATTTCCATGCTCCCGACGGCGCGGGCTATGAGTTTCTCGCCGACCATGTCATCGCATTGAACGTCTTGAATCCCCAAGTGGCCGCACGGATGCTGACGGCCTTGACGCCATGGCGGCGTTACGATGCGCAGCGGCAAAAACTGATGCGCCAGCAGCTTCAACGAATTGCCGGAACCGAGAACGTTTCGAAAGATGTCTACGAAGTGGCGATGAAGAGTTTGTCGTAAGCGGGTTCCGCCGATATGCGGAGGGAGAGCGGCCGGACATGCTGTTCTTGAGTGGTGTACACCGGTTTACCGTTGAAAGCCTCGTCCTTGTGGCTCGTCTTTCGACTCACCCGAAATCAGCAGGATGGGCGAAGTTTAAGCGCCCATCCTGCCGCTGCATTTCGGCTGTTCAATACTTTTGGTTATAAAGTCAAAAACAGCAGTTAATCCTGTGTTCTATCGGTAAGAAGCGTTGGTGGAGTCTTCGGCTATAGCCTTTGCACTTGTCGCGTATTTTTCGTGCTCGCTTCCTTTGACCATTACCAGGACCAGCGCGACAGCGACAATAACTCCGCCGATGTACAACCAGAAGTTATCTTTTTCATTTTCCATTATGGCTTCCTCAAAATAGTTATTTTTGTGACTGCGGCCGAGTCGGCTCGCGGGTAAACAGTAACGAAAGGTAATTCGGCATTTATTGATCTAAATCAAGAATTAGTGAGATCGGCTACGACTTATCGCATTTCGAATCGACGGCACACCACTTTTTTCGGTATGGCAACATCAGGTAACCCAGAAGAAACGAGACTGGAATCATGACGCCGTACCGTACCAAACCCCTCCCTATCCCCGGCCTCCCGCCCGGCATTCCCTACATCGTCGGCAACGAGGCCGCCGAGCGGTTTAGCTACTACGGCATGCGGGCGGTATTGGTGGTGTTCATGAGCCAATATCTCATGAACCCTGCGGGCTCTCCCGACCCGATGAGCGAGGAGGAAGCCAAGGGCTACTTTCACTTATTCGTCTCGGCTACTTATTTCACGCCGATTCTGGGTGCGCTTCTCGCCGACGGATGGCTGGGGAAATACCGCACCATCATCGTATTGTCGCTGGTTTATTGCTTGGGACACTTGGCTCTCGCGCTGGACGACACCCGCGCCGGCCTTCTGCTCGGACAGAGCCTGATTGCATTGGGGGCGGGCGGCATCAAGCCCTGCGTTTCCGCCCACGTCGGCGATCAATTCGCGGAAACGAATCGCCATTTGCTCAGCCGCGTCTATAGCTGGTTCTATTTCGCCATCAATTTGGGCGCATTCACATCCATGCTCGTGACGCCCTGGCTGCTGGAACACTACGGGCCTTCGACGGCATTCGCCGTACCCGGAATCCTGATGCTTATCGCCACGGTGATTTTTTGGTCGGGCCGTTATCAGTTCGCCCACATACCCGCCGGGGGTGTCGCTTTCCTGCGGGAAACCTTGAGCCACGAGGGATTGCGGAGCCTTGCCAAGCTAGGCGTTATCTACGCCTTCGTGGCGATGTTTTGGGCGCTGTTCGATCAGACCGGTTCGTCCTGGGTGCTTCAGGCGCAAAAGATGGAGCAGACGTTCATGGGCTACCGGATTCTGCCGTCACAGATTCAAGCCGCCAATCCGTTGCTTATCATGATCTTGACGCCGCTATTCTATTACGGGATTTATCCGCGGATCGAACGCCGTATTCGCCTTACAGCGCTAAGGAAAATCGGCACGGGGATGTTTCTGGCCGCTCTTTCGTTTGCATTGGCGGCCTGGATTCAGCGTGCTCTGGATGCCGGAGCCACGCCGTCCATCGGCTGGCAGTTGCTCAATTACGTCGTCCTGACCGCCTCGGAGGTCATGGTGTCGATCACCTGCCTGGAGTTCTCTTATACCCAAGCGCCGCCCACCATGAAGTCTTTCGTGATGTCCTTCTTCATGGTGTCCGTGGCCGCCGGAAATCTTTTCACCAGCGCGGTCAATTTTTTCATCCGGAACCCGGACGGTACTTCGATATTGGCGGGAGCCGATTATTTCTGGTTTTTCTCCGCACTGATGCTCGCCACCGCCGCCCTATTTTCCGTCGCAAGCCGCTACTATCCGGAAGCATCGCGGATGGCCGATGCCTAAATTTCCGACCTTTTTGCTCGCGGTAAAGAATTCCGGCGCCGGGTACATCCCACCTAAAACTTACTAAATCACGGAATTTAGTCTATTTTTTTGCTATAAACCCTGAGCCGATTGCCAGCAAAGCTCCAAAATGACAGCCGAGACCATCTCTCCCCAGCCCGTTGCGGTAGCGCGACAAGCTTTACGACGCCTGACGGAATCCGGTTTGCCTCCAACGCCGGATCACTACGCGGAGCACTACTATCTGATCGCCGGCGAGCTTACCGGGCAGAGGCCGGAGCCATTGCTGCCGGCCGCTACCCCCGAAGCCGAGGTCACCGCCGCCATGGATATGGTGCTGCAAATCCTCACCGACACGACGTTCGGTCTTACGGCCGAACTGGGGACTTTCGATGGCCATTTTCAGAACCTCATCAACGAGAAGCACGCACCTACGCAAGCGCCAGGATTTTCGATGGAGCAGGCGCTCGGGCAAATCATGAAGACGATTTCCCAGCTTAGGCAAAGAGTCGCCGACTCCCAGGCCGAATTACGGGAAACTCAGCAACTGCTCCAGCGCATGCAGGATGAACTAAAGGAAAGCCGGACCCTCGCTCAAGTCGATCCGCTGACGGGTGTGCTGAATCGGCGTGGGCTGGACATCATCTTGACCCGTGAATTCACGCGAACCCGGCGCCAAAAAGACCAGATGTCGATCGGCATGATCGATATCGATTTGTTCAAGCATATCAACGATACCTACGGCCATGATGCCGGCGACCAGGCGCTGGTACATTTGGTTATGGCCGCCCGCGGGCTGTTGAGGCCACAGGATATTTTCGCCCGTATGGGCGGCGAGGAATTCGTCGCCATCTTCCCCGGCGGCAACGCGTCGGGCGCCACATTCGTCCTGGACCGTCTTCGTGCCTTGCTGGACCGAATTCCCTTGCGATACAAAGGCAAAGCCATACCGGTGCGTATCAGCGCCGGCGTAGCCCAGATGCATCCGGGCGACACCGTATCCGACCTGATGCGGCGAGCGGACCGCTGCCTCTACAAAGCGAAAGACAGCGGACGGAACTTGGTTATCAACGAGACGGATCTAGCCTAAGCCTGGGCGCAACGGCTTTACAAGCGCCAGAAGCAAACCGAGAATCAACCACAGCCTGTGTATATCCTGCGGTTGAGCACCGTACGATAATCGGAGACTTGGCATCCGGTTTTTCGTCCGACTGCGAGGCTCAATGGCATACCCTCATCTTTCCCATGTAATCGGTTTCGATGACGCTCCTTTCGAGCGGAGTCATCGGGGCGATGTGATAATCGTCGGCGCTTTCTATGCGGGACATCGTCTCGATGGAGTCCTATCCGGGCAAGTGCGCCGCGATGGGATCAATTCGACCCGGGTCTTGATTGATCTGGTCAGTAGTTCGCGCTTTTACCCTCATCTTCAGGCCATTTTGCTTCAGGGCATCGCCTTCGGCGGATTCAACGTCGTGGATATACACCGGTTGCATGAGGCATTGGATCGGCCGGTTGTCGTCGTTGCCCGCCATCTTCCGAATCTCGGAAAAATCCGCGACGCTCTGCTCAACCATGTCCCCGGCGGGCAACGGAAATGGCGGCTTATCGAACAGGCCGGACCAATGGAACCGATGGCCGACGTTTACGTTCAACGCGCCGGATTATCTGCCAAGGAAACCGCGATCTTTATCCGAGCGCTTGCCGTTCACGGCCGCTTGCCGGAGCCCTTACGCACCGCCCATATCATTGCTGGCGGCATCTCGCGGGGCGAAAGCATTCATCGCCCCTGATCTACAGCATCGCCGGGCGTCCCTCCTACCGGCATGACGATTTTTGATATTAATATTCAGTGCCCGGAGAATTTAGTCGGCTCGCGACTCTCAAGAGTAAACCGGAGGCAAAATGAACACGCTTTCTATCTGGGTGCTGCTTTTTCTTATGGCGACGATAAATTTAACCGGCTGCGCTACGCTGAGCCTGACCGGAACCGACCGACCCATGGCGTTCCACGATACCCGGTTGGAATACGCGCTTTTGACAAAAGATCGAGACACGCTCCGGAAAGATTTCGACATGTATATCGAACCAACCTTCAGCGAACGCGCGATGGCGGGACTTGTGCTGCCTTTCAACGGTGCTATCGAGACCTTGTTCTGGCCGGTTTCTTACGCCATTGCGACCTATCTCAACGAGTACGATCCATATCGATAATACCGGCGCGGCTTCCTCCCAGGGCGATGCCATGAAAGCGATGATCCTAGAGCGGATTTCCAAACTGACCGAGAATCCGGCGCCGTTGACCTTGGCGGAGTGGCCGAAACCGGTTCCCCGTTCCGATGAGCTGCTGATCAAAGTCTCCGCCTGCGGCGTCTGCCACACGGAGTTGGACGAGATCGAAGGCCGCACGCCGCCACCGCTGCTTCCGGTGATCCTGGGACATCAGGTGGTAGGCCGGGTGCACGAACTCGGCAGCTCAACCTCGGGTTTTTCCGTCGGCGATCGCGTTGGCGTCGCCTGGATTCATTCAGCCTGCGGAATCTGTCCTTATTGCCGGGCAGGGAACGAAAATCTGTGCGCGCAATTCAAAGCAACCGGACGCGACGTTTGTGGGGGTTATGCGGAATACATGGCGGCGCCTGCAGCGTTCGTGTTTCCCATTCCCGAGACGTTCTCCGATGTCGAAGCGGCACCGTTGCTGTGCGCCGGAGCGATCGGCTATCGCTCGCTCAAACTGGCGGAACTTAAAGATGGCGAGAATCTGGGACTCACCGGCTTCGGCGCATCGGCTCATTTGGTCTTGATGATGGTTCGCCACCGCTATCCGGAAACGCGGGTATTCGTGTTCGCCAGAAATCCCGAGGAGCGAGTCTTCGCCTTGGAATTAGGCGCCGCCTGGGCCGGCGACACGGACGACGAACCGCCGGCGAAGCTGAATGCCGTCATCGACACGACGCCAGTCTGGAAGCCGGTAGTCGAAGCCCTCAAGCACCTCGCCCCGGGCGGGAAACTGGTCATCAACGCGATACGCAAGGAAGACGCGGACAAGGATTATCTGCTACGCCTGGAGTATCCAAGTCATCTGTGGATGGAAAAGGAAATCAAAAGCGTGGCGAATGTCGCCCGAAGCGATGTTGGCGATTTTTTGGCCTTGGCCGCCGAAATTCCCATTCGCCCCGAAGTTGAAGAATACGCGCTGGAAGACGCTAACCGCGCATTGCTAGACCTTAAAACGCACCGCATTCGGGGGGCGAAAGTGCTTCGGCTGGAGTGAAGCCCTAAAACACGGGCAACCCGCTAGCCTGCCTGTAGCAATAATCGAACAGCAACTGCCATTCCCGCAGTTGAATCATTCGGCACAGGTTTTCGGCTTGGCTTTTCCCCGTCCGGCAGGCCTCGCAAAGGTCGATGAATCGATGGGGGTCCCATTGCCGCTGTTCCAGCAAGAAGCGTGTTTCGGGCAGCGGTAAATCCTGTTCTACGACGCTTTTCGCAGCCTCGCACAAAGCGGGAAAAACCGGATGTTGCCTTACCCGGTCAAACCAGTATTTGCTGTTCCAACTATCCGGCTCGCGGCGGTGCATGATGCCGTGCCAATAGCTGCCCGTGGAAGTCGAGACGGATTGACTGATGCGATGGCTCTCGTCGAGATAGTCGTGGTACAGCCACAAACCGGCAAGACAGCATTTCGCCATGCCGGCATCTTTTATCGGGTGCGGAAAAAACGCTTGCTCAACCGACAAAGCCTGAAGCAAAGGGAAAACCTTGTCGTTCGGCGTACCCGGACCGAGCGAATTCAACCGCTCCTCGGCGAGTAAAGGCTTGAGAACCGGACCATATTGCGCTGAATCGAACATAGGCGGACTCCTTGGCAAGTCCTTGCAGGATAAATGATCCACGAGAAGCGCCGCAACTGCCTACAGAGTTTCCCGAAGGCAGACTTTTCCGTTCTTGCCGATACAAGGCAAACGCAATGGAGAAGCCCCAAAAAGGAAACACGGCTCAAGGCCGTGTTCCTCAGCTTTGGAAAATTAAAAGGTTTATTCGATTACCGCGACTTTATAGGACAGTGCCCCGATAGGACCGGTTTTATCCTTGAAGTTGGCGTGGCACATTACACATTTTTCCATCACTACCGGGACTGCGGTGGCCATGTAAAGATACCGTTTGTCGCCTTCCTTGATCACTCGCTGATAGTACTGTTCACCGGACATAAGTTTTTGCTTGGCCGTCTCTTCGAAATCCCCTTTTGGGGTGTTTTCCTCGGGGTTGGTCAGTTGATCCGTTAATCCTAGAAGGCGGGCCTCATGAAACCCGTTCTTTTTCATTTCCGAGAACAACAGCTTCGATGCGGTGGCCGCCGAAATGGACGAAGGATTTTCCACATAATGCTCGGTGATCAGCACCACGGCGGTTTTATAAAGAGCATCAAGCATTTTGACCTGGTCGACCGTGCGCGCGATAGCCGCGTCCTCTTCGGCGATTGCAGCACCGGCCGCAGCCGCCAATACCAGAGCAGACAGCGAATATTTGAGTTTCATTGGCTCTTCCTCTTTTTTATTGGATGTGTGGGATTTAAGCGCCCGGACAACGCATGCGCTGCACGCCTTGTCCATCGGATAGCTTTCCGGATAATGAAAGAACGCATCCCATCCGCATTGTGGTTTTTGGTCGATACCATGTCAAACAATTTTCAATCGAGGACATCCGGCCAGTGTTGTACGGCAGCCGATTCGGCTCCATCGTTTGTGTTTCGCAAACCAGCTGAGTTATAGTCCTCCGGCTTCGAATACATGCATTTTTTGCTTTAATCCCGCGTAGTTACGATTTTTTCAATGAAGCCGACTTCCTGTCTGTCCTTCCTGACGGCGCTGTTTTTCACCGTTTTCGCCTTCCCCGTTTTCTCCGATGACGGCGACGGTCAGACCGAAGAGATTGCTCACGAATCGACGCCAGCCGTAAAGAGTCAGCCGGATTCCCGCCGGCGAGCCGCGACCGTCCGTCTAAGCGACGAGCAACAAAAAGCCGGAGGCTTGGCAACCGAGGTTCTGAACGCGTTTGCTTTTCAGCCGGAGATGGCGGCTTACGGCAGGGTGGTCGACATTCAGCCTTTGTTGGCTTTGCACGTTCGTTATCAAGCGGCCAGCACCGAGGTCGAAATCGCAAACGCCGCAATCGAGTTGGCTCAAAAAAACCGGAACCGGCTGATGACCTTGCACCGCGAGAACATCGTTGCCGGCCGCGATTTGGCTCAGGCCGAGGCGCAATACCAGGCTGATCGCGCCAAACTCGAGGCTGCCCGGCGACTGATGCGGGAAATTCGACATGAGGCCGAACAATCCTGGGGCGAACAACTGACCCATCTCGCTTTCGACGGCGAATCGCGGCTATTTCGGGAGCTCTTGAGCCGTAGCCGGGTACTGCTCTTGATCGCCGTGCCCAGCGGCCAATCGATGCCGTCCGATCAGCGGGCCCTGTTCGTTGCCCGGGAAAGCGACCGGACTTTGGCGCATCAGGCCGAATTCATTTCTCCCGCCCCAAAAACCGACGATCTTGTACAGGGCGAGACTTATTTCTTTCACGCCCAAAGCAATCAACTGCGCGCCGGAATGAGAATCAACGCTTGGCTACCGGTTTCCGGTGCACCGCTAGCCGGCGTCGCCATCCCGCCGTCGGCGATCGTTTGGCATGCCGGAAAACCCTGGGTTTATCGCCAGTCGGACGATCAAACGTTCACCCGCACCGAGATCACCGCCTATCGCGAACACGGCAACTCATGGTTCGTCGATCAAGGCTTTGCAGCCGGCGACAGGATCGTCGTAACCGGCGGACAGATGTTGCTCTCGGAGGAGTTCCGGGGAGATATTCCGGACGAGGACGACGACTGATGCTGTCCGCCATCGTTCGGTTCTCCGTGCAGCAGCGCGGTGTGGTCATTGCGCTCGCCCTCCTGCTGCTGTTCTACGGCGCGCTCCGTCTCGGCCAGGCGAGTTTGGATATCTTTCCCGAGTTTTCCGCACCCCGTGTCGTCATCCAAACCGAAGCTCCCGGCCTCACGGCCGAACAGACGGAAACCCTCGTCACCTCGCGCATCGAGAAACACCTGGCCGGCTTGATCGGCCTGGACAGCATCCGATCCGAGTCGATCCAGGGCCTTTCGGTGGTGACAGCCGTTTTCGAGGAAGACACCGATATTTACCGTAACCGGCAACTCGTCGGCGAGCGCCTGGCCGTGCTTGCCGGCGAACTGCCGGTGGGCGCCGGTCCGCCCGTGACCGTACCGCTGTCCTCATCTTCCGCGACGGTTCTCACCATCGGCCTTAGCTCGCCTTCCCGCAGCCTTATGGAGCTTCGCGATCTGGTGGACTGGACCATCGTACCGCGTCTTCTCGCCGTGCCGGGCGTTGCGGATGTGAACGTGTTCGGCGGCGAAATCCGGCAGTTGCAGATTCAGATCGCCCCGGACAGGCTGCGCCGCCACGGCCTGGCTACCGAGGACGTCGTGCGCGCCGCTCGCCAGGCGACGGGCATGCCCGGAGCCGGATTCGTGGAGAACGACAACCAGCGGATCAACCTGAATATCGTGGGCCTTCCGGCTGCCGAGGAAACTTTGAAGCAGGTCGTGCTGCTGCGCCAAAACGGCGCGAATATCACTCTGGCAGATGTGGCGACCGTCACCACAGCGCCCAGACCGCCCATTGGCGCCGCCGCCGTTGGCGGAAAGCCTGCCATCGTCATGATGGTGATCGGCCAGTACGGCGCCAATACGCTGAGCGTCTCGCGGAGCGTCGAAAGCGTGCTCCAAGAATTCGAGCAGCTTTTCGCCAAACAGACTATCGATTTCTATCCCCGTCTATTCCGGCCGGCGGATTACATCGAGCGATCCTTGCAGAATCTTGCCGGGCATCTGCTGATGGGCGGTTTTCTGGTCGTTCTGGTGCTTTACGCCTTTCTGTTCGATTTCCGCACCGCATTTATCTCGGCCATCGCCATACCCCTTTCGCTGTTGGCTGCCGTGGTGACGCTGCTGAATCTCGGCATCAATCTCAACATCATGATCCTGGGCGGACTCGCGATCGCCTTGGGCGAGGTGGTGGATGACGCGATCATCGACACCGAAAACATCTTCCGCCGCCTCCGCGAAAACCGCCTGAGCCCGACACCGCGCCCGACGCTCCACGTGGTCTACGAAGCCTCCATGGAGGTGCGCAGCTCCGTGATCTATGCCAGCTTTATTGTTGCGCTGGTGTTCTTGCCGCTCCTGACCCTCGACGGCGTTGCCGGTCGCCTGTTCGCCCCGCTCGGTTATGCCTATATCCTCGCCATTCTGATGTCCCTCCTCGTGGCGCTGACGGTGACGCCCGCGCTCTGCTATGTTCTCTTGGAAAACAGCAAGGCCAATAACATCCCGCCGTTGATCCGGCTGCTTCAGCCCAGATACGCCAGCCTGCTGAGATCCATTGCGAAACGGCCAAGAGCGGCCTTGTGGATCAGCGCGTTGATCTGCGGACTCGGGTTTGCGGCGCTGCCGAACCTCGGCGGGGAATTCTTGCCCGAACTTCGGGAGGGCCATTACATCGTTCACACCACCAGCCTTCCCGGCACGTCGCTGGCCGAATCGCTCAGAATCGGCGGGCTGCTGACCCGGCAATTTCTGACGATGCCGGAAGTCGAATCGGTCTCGCAATGGGCCGGCCGGGCCGAGCGCGGAGCCGATACTTACGGCAGCCATTACAGCGAGTACGAAGTCCGCCTGAAGCCGCTGTCCGGCGAAGGCCAGCAATCGGTGCTGGACCGTCTCCGGCGGATCCTGGGTGATTTTCCGGGAATCCTGTTCGAAGCGAATACCTTTTTAACCGAGCGAGTCGACGAAACCATCTCCGGTTATACGGCACCCATAGTGGTCAATCTATACGGCCCGGACCTCGACCAGATCGATCAGAAGGCGCGCCAGGTCGCCAACTTGATTCGAAATCTTCCCGGGGCCACCGATGTGCAGCTGCGATCGCCTCCCGGCACGCCGCTGCTGCAGATTCGCCTGAAACTGGATTACCTGGCCAGCTACGGCTTGCGTCCGCTGGAAGTGGCCGATGTCCTGCAAACGGCTTTGCAAGGCCGGGTGGCTGGCAGCTATTACTTGGACAATCGCGCCTATAACGTGGCCGTAATTCTGCCGCCGGAATTGCGGCGCCGCTCCGAAGCCGTAGCGCACATACCGCTCCGCACCCCGGACGGCCTTGTCGTGGAACTGGGGGAAATCGCGGATATCCAACAGATCGGAGGACGCTACAACATTCTGCATCGTGGCGGACAGCGTGTGCAGACGGTCACGGCAAACGTGACCGGACGCGATCCGGGTTCATTCGTGGAAGAGCTTCGCCGGCGCACCTTCGCCTCTATCGACTTTCCGCCTGAAATCTATCCCGAATTCACGGGAGCCGCCGTGGAGCAAGGTAAAGCACGCTGGGAGTTGACAGTCCATGCTCTCCTGTCGGGCATTGGAGTCCTGCTGTTGATCTTTTTGGCCATCGGCAGTGTACGCCACACGCTCTTGACCTTGAGCAATCTTCCCTTTTCACTGGCCGGAGGCGTCGCCGCGGCGATCCTGACGGGTAGCACGCTCTCGGTCGGATCGATGGTAGGGTTCGTCACCCTGTTCGGGATCACCGTGCGCAACGCCATCATGCTGATTTCGCACTACCGGCATCTGGTGGAGCGGGAAAAGCGGCCATGGAATCTGGAAACGGCGATCCAGGGCGCGCAAGAACGACTCCCTTCGATCCTGATGACGGCGCTGGTCACCGCGCTTGCGATGCTGCCCATCGCCGTCAACAGCGACAATCCGGGCCGCGAGATCATGGGTCCCATGGCCGCGATCATCATCGGCGGACTGGTCTCCTCCACGATACTCAACCTGCTGCTGCTGCCGGCGATACTGCTTAAATTCGGGCGGTTCGAAGCCGTCGGCGACCCACCAAGATTTGGCGAACCGGAGTAGCCATCCGTTCTAAGCCGAGGGAATGAAACTTCTCGGGCGGACGGTTACAGCATCCGAGCCATAATCAGGGCATCTTCTCGGCCGTTTCGGGCCGGATAATAGCCTTTGCGGGTGCCGATCTCGTTGAATCCCAACTGATGGTAAAGTTTGATGGCGGGTTTGTTGGAAGGACGTACTTCGAGGAAAATCGTTTCGGCGTAGTGTTCTTTGGCGACTGCCATGAGTTTTTCCAGCATCGATCGCCCGTAGCCCTGCCCCTGATTTTGCGGCGACACGCAGAGATTGAGCACATGCGACTCCCCCGCCCCGACCGTCGCAATTCCATAGCTAACGACCTGACCGGCCTTTTCGCCTACCCAGCAGCAATAGCCCACGCTGTAGCAGTCCCGGAAGGTGGCCGGCTCCCAGGGAAATTCATAGGCGCGTTGCTCGATGGCGGCCACGACGCTCAAGTCCGACCGCCGCATGGGACGAATTATCAGTTCGGCATTCTCCGCGAGGCTGGGGAAGTGTCGGTAATAAAATTCGGTTTCGGCGTCATAACTGATGAACTTCTTGATACGTTCGAACAAATCGGACATAGCGGCCGTAAATTCTCTAGCTATTTTGTTGTCGAAAGGTCCGCATGGCCAATTTGAGATCTTCCCAAGCCCGTCGCTTTTCCAATTGCGAACGCAGCAGGTAAGCGGGATGGTAAGTCACCACCAGCGGAATGTGCTCGTAATAATGCACCTGACCGCGTAGTTTACCGATGGGTGTGGCGGTTTTTAATAAATTTTGTGCGGCAATACGCCCCACGGCCAGAATAATCTTGGGTTTCACCAACGCCAACTGTCCTTTCAAATAACCCTCGCAGGCCGCGGCTTCTTCCGGGGCCGGATCGCGGTTCTTAGGCGGACGGCATTTGATCACGTTGGCGATGTAAACGGCTTCCCTTTTTAGACCAACGGCCCGAATCATTTCATTGAGTAATTGCCCGGCCCGCCCCACGAACGGCTCGCCTTGCAAATCCTCCTGTTCTCCCGGCGCTTCGCCGATCACCATCCATTCGGCCTCCCGAGTGCCGACGCCGAAAACGGTCTGCGTGCGGCCCTGATGTAACGGGCAGGCGGTACAACCCGCTACTCGGGCTTCCAAATCCTCCCAGTTAAGCGGACAAGTCGAAGCAGTGCCGGGAACCGGTACGTCCACCGTATCTACGCTCTCATGCAAGTCATCCGGCATGGGGGTAAAGTGATTAGGGTTCTCGACAGCCCCGAATGGGATATGCAACCGGGGTACCCACACTTGGATCCCCATTAAACGGAGATATTCCCGTTGTCGTTCGTCGAGAGGCATGGTGAAACGCGGGGGCGGCTTTTACACCGCCCCCTTGCAAAACTCGCGCATCCTCAAACGTCCCCCGCCACTTGAGGGTGCATGCGTTGACGAGGCGCCAGCAGCTTATTGACCGCATTGATGTAAGCCTTGGCCGAAGCGATCACAATGTCAGTATCCGCCCCTTGGCCGTTGACGATGCGCCCGCCTTTTTCGAGACGGACTGTCACTTCGCCCTGAGCGTCGGTGCCGGTGGTGATGCTGTTGACCGAGTACAGCGACAAAGTGGATTCGGTATGGACGAGGGACTCGATGGCCTTAAGGCTTGCGTCGACCACGCCGCCGCCTTTGGCCGTGCCGGTCATTTCCTCGTTTTCGACTTTGAGGGTCACTCGTGCAGAGGGAGTCTCGCCCGTTTCCGAGCACACCTTGAGCGCAACCAGTTTAACGCGCTCGTCCTCCGCTTCGACGCCCGCTTCGGTAATCAAGGCCTGAAGGTCCTCATCGAAAATTTCATGCTTCTTGTCCGCCAGATCCTTGAAGTGCTGGAACGCATCGTTCAATTCTTTCTCGGATCCGAACTCGATGCCCAATTCCTGCATACGCGTCCGAAACGCGTTGCGGCCGGAATGCTTGCCCAGCACCATTCGGTTGGTGGTCCACCCCACGTCCTCCGCGCTCATGATTTCGTAAGTCTCGCGGCTTTTCAAGACGCCATCCTGATGAATGCCGGACTCGTGCGCAAAAGCATTGGCCCCGACGATAGCCTTATTGGGCTGTACCGGAAAACCGGTGATGTTCGAGACGAGCTTGGAACAAGCCACAATCTCACGGGTGTCGATGTCGACCCGGCACGGAAACACGTCTTTGCGGGTCTTGACCGCCATGACGATCTCCTCCAGCGCGGCATTGCCCGCTCGTTCACCCAAGCCATTAATAGTGCATTCGATCTGCCGCGCGCCGTTCATGACGGCAGACAGCGAATTGGCCACCGCCAAGCCTAGATCGTTGTGGCAATGCACGGAAAAGACGGCTTTATCGGAATTGGGGATGCGTTCTCGCAAGCGGCGGATCGTACGGCCGAATTGCTCAGGCACGCTGTAACCGACGGTATCGGGGATATTCAAGGTTGTCGCGCCCACATCGATCACCGCCTCGAGTATCCGGCACAAAAAATCTTCCTCGGAGCGCCCGGCGTCTTCCGGCGAAAACTCGACGTCATCGGTGTACTGCCGCGCCCTTTTCACGGCCTTCACCGCATACTCGATCACCTGATCCGGCTCCATGCGCAGCTTTCTCTGCATGTGAATCGGCGAAGTCGCGATAAAAGCATGGATACGGGCCCGATTGGCTTCCTTAAGCGCCTCGCCGGCCCGATCGATGTCTTTATCCAAAGCCCGCGCCAAAGCGCACACAGCACTTTCTTTCACCGCCCGCGCCACGGCTTGCACCGCATCGAAATCCCCCGGGCTCGCCGACGGAAAACCGGCCTCGATCACATCCACCCGCAGACGCTCAAGAGCCTTGGCGATACGGACTTTCTCGTCCCGTGTCATGGAAGCACCGGGACTTTGCTCGCCGTCCCGCAACGTCGTATCGAAAATGATGAGTTTGTCGCTCATGATAAAACCTCGTTATCTCTCGTAGCCTCCCTTCAGGAGGGCCTACCTGTATATTCGTGCCTAGGATTTTGGAATGCGTCAAGTCTACTGCCCCTCAGGGCAGGAGACGAAGACTCAGAAGGCTGAGGAATTCAGAGCGGCAGACAACACTGACGCGGCCGGCGACGCGGCCGAACTTACAGCATTGTGGAATGATGATTCGATGCATGGATTTAAAACTGCCTTTTGAGCAACTATATTACTCATCCGGGCATCGTACAAGCGCCATAGCTGTAAACGGGGACAGTTTCGTCTTATCCATCGGAAAAGCATGGGGCTGGCAGCAAACAGCCCCACACTCCCTCAGATTCGGCGCTCACTCCGCATTTTACGCCGACCAACCAAGGTCAGCACCGGACCTGAAACGGCGTAAGCCGTAAATATCAGAAACAGCATCAAGGGCGGATTGGTAAAGATGAAGGCGAACACCAGCATCGTGAGGATAGCCCACATGAACGGCACCCGTCCCCGGAGATCCACATCCTTGAAGCTGTAGTAACGAAAGTTACTAACCATCAAGAGACCGGTCATCAACGCTAATCCGAGCGAAACGTAGCGCATGGATTCGCCAGTCAAACCATACGTTTCGCTAAACCAGATAAAGCCGGCCAAAATCGCGGCGGCAGAAGGACTTGGCAAGCCCTGAAAATACCGTTTATCAGCGGTTGCAATCTGGGTGTTGAAGCGGGCCAAGCGGAGAGCCGCGCCGGCGGCGTGTACGAACGCGGCGACCCACCCGATTTTGCCCAATGTAGTCAGCGACCAGATGTACGCGACCAAGGCGGGAGCGGCACCGAATGAAATCATGTCCGCCATGCTGTCGTATTCGGCCCCGAAAGCGCTTTGCGTGTTGGTCAGGCGAGCCACGCGCCCGTCGAGACCGTCCAGAATCATGGCGATGAAGATGGCCACGGCGGCCAGTTCAAAGCGCCCGTTAAAAGCGGCGGTAATGGCGTAGAAACCGGCGAAAAGCGCTGCCGTAGTGAATAAGTTCGGCAGGAGATAAATGCCGCGCCGCCGCCTCGCAGGGGGGATTTGTTCTTCCATAGTCCCGCTGTTTAAGATGGGTCAACCGGTAATGCGGGCTAGCTTAGCATAACCCGTCGCCAATTTGGCAGGCCGAGCTCGAGCCAATCGGCTCGGCCCGACCGGAAGCAAGACTTAGTTCTTGCTCTTATCGACGATTTTGTTGGCTTTGATCCAAGGCATCATGTCACGCAGCTTCGCGCCGACCTGTTCGATCTGGTGCTCGCGCCCGAGGCGCCGCTTGGCCTTCAGCGTGGCACAACCGGCCTGATTCTCCAGAATAAACTCGCGGGCAAACTCACCGCGCTGAATTTCGCCGAGAATCTTCTTCATCTCCTTTTTCGTCTCCTCCGTGACGACGCGCGGGCCACGGGTCAGATCGCCGTATTCGGCGGTATTGGAAATGGAATAGCGCATGTTGGCGATGCCGCCTTCGTACATCAAATCGACGATCAGCTTCAGCTCATGCAAGCATTCGAAGTAAGCCATCTCCGGCGCGTAGCCGGCTTCCACTAAGGTTTCGAACCCGGCCTGCACGAGAGCCGTTGCGCCACCGCACAATACGGCCTGCTCGCCGAACAGATCCGTTTCGGTCTCTTCGCGGAACGAGGTTTCGATAACTCCTGCACGTCCACCGCCGTTAGCCGAAGCGTAGGACAACGCGATTTCTTTAGCCTGCCCGGAAGCGTTCTGATACACCGCGATCAAGGATGGCACGCCGCCGCCCTGAGTGTATGTGGAACGCACCAGATGGCCAGGGCCTTTCGGAGCGATCATGATGACGTCCAGATCCGCGCGCGGCTGAATCTGCTCGAAGTGAATATTAAACCCGTGGGCGAACGCCAAAGCCGCGCCTTTCTTGATATTCGGCTCGATTTGCTCGGAATAGAGTTTCGCCTGGTGCTCGTCCGGGGCCAGCACCATAATGACGTCGGCTTGCTTCACGGCCTCTTCTATCGACATAACAGTGAGACCGGCGTTCTCGGCCTTCATCGCGGAAGCCGAACCCGGACGTAATGCGACAATTACCGAAACGCCTGAATCTTTCAGGTTGTTGGCATGGGCATGGCCTTGCGAACCGTAGCCGACAATGGCGACCTTTTTATTTCGAATAATGGAAAGGTCGGCATCTTTATCGTAATAAACCTGCATGAATGGTCCTCGTGATTTATCGTTTTGGCTCAGTAATTCGTCAATCAACAGTGGTTAGACGTGAAGTCCTCGATCACCGCGCAAAATCCCGGTGGTGCCGGAACGCACGACTTCGACGATCGATTCTTGATCGAGAGTCTGTAGAAAGGCGTCCAGCTTGGATTTTTCGCCGGTTACTTCGATGACATAGCTCGCTGGCGTAACATCGATGATTTTTCCGCGAAAGATGTCCGTCAGGCGAATAATCTCTTCGCGGGCGCTGTCGACGGCGCGTACTTTTACCATCATCAATTCGCGTTCAATGTGGGAGGATTCGGAAATATCGATAAGCTTGACCACATCGATCAGCTTGTTGAGCTGCTTGGTGATCTGCTCGATGATTTCGTCGCTGCCGGTGGTAACCAGCGTCATTCGCGACAACGACGCATCCTCCGTGGGCGCGACGGTCAACGACTCGATGTTATAACCGCGCGCGGAGAAAAGCCCTGCCACCCGCGACAACGCACCCGATTCGTTCTCGATCAGGATGGAAATGATATGGCGCATCAGGCAAGCTCCCTTTCGTCGGTAATGCCGGGAGCAAGGCGCATTTCATGGTGGGCCTTGCCGGCCTCGATCATGGGATAGACGTTCTCGGTCGGGTCGGTCAGGAAATTCAAGAATACGGTCCGGTCTTTAAGCCTGAACGCCTCCTCTAAGGCCGGACGCACATCAGCCGGTTTTTCGATGCGCATACCGACATGACCATAAGCTTCGGCGAGCTTAACAAAATCGGGAATCGTCTCCATATAGGAATGGGAATAACGGCTTTCGTACGTAAATTCCTGCCACTGGCGAACCATGCCCATGTAGCCGTTATTGAGGTTCACGATCTTGATGGGGGTGCGATATTGCAGGGTGGTCGACAACTCCTGGATGCACATCTGAATGCTCGCCTCTCCGGTCACGCAAGCCACTTCCGCATCGGGATGCGCCAGCTTAACACCGATAGCCGCCGGCAAACCGAACCCCATGGTGCCGAGCCCACCCGAGTTGATCCAACGGCGCGGCTTGTCGAATTTGTAGAACTGGGCCGCCCACATCTGGTGCTGTCCGACGTCGGAAGTGACAAACGCATCACCGTTGGTGACTTCGTACAACTGCTCGATAACGTATTGCGGTTTGATAACGGAACTACTGCTGTCGTAACGCAAACAGTCTAACGATTGCCAGCGCGCGATTTGATCCCACCATACGGTGAGGGCCTCCTCATCGGCTCGCTTCTCGCTGCCCCGCAGCATCTCAATCATGTCGTTAAGAACCGGACCGACTTCACCAACGATGGGAACGTCGACACGCACCGTTTTGGAAATAGAGGCGGGATCTATATCGATGTGAATGATCTTCGCATGCGGGCAAAACTGGCTAAGCTTACCGGTTACCCGGTCGTCGAACCGCGCTCCGATGGCGAACAGCACATCGCACTCATGCATGGCCATATTCGCCTCATAAGTACCGTGCATGCCCAGCATGCCCAGGAACTGCCTATCCGTAGCCGGATAGGCGCCTAGCCCCATCAACGTGCTAGTGATGGGAAATCCGAGCAGCCGGGTTACTTCCGTCAATTGCTCGGACGCGTTACCCAAAATCACGCCGCCCCCCGAATAAATCATGGGGCGTTTAGCGGCGAGCAATAGATCGACCGCTTTCTTGATCTGCCACCGATGCCCCTTGACTTGCGGGTTGTAGGAGCGGATCGAAACCGAGCGCGGGTACTCGTAAGGGATTTTGATATGGGGATCGGTAATGTCTTTCGGAACATCCACGACCACCGGGCCGGGCCTACCGGTGGTGGCTACGTAAAATGCCTTCTTGATCGTTTCCGCCAGCTTGTGCACGTCCTTCACCAGGAAGTTGTGCTTTACGCAGGGCCGGGTAATGCCAATGGTGTCGCATTCCTGGAAGGCATCGCTACCGATTACCGGCAGAGGAACCTGTCCGGTAATAATCACCATTGGAATCGAATCCATATAAGCTGTCGCGATACCGGTTACCGCATTGGTCGCGCCAGGGCCGGAGGTCACCAATACTACGCCGGGCTTACCCGTCGAGCGCGCATAACCGTCTGCGGCATGGGTTGCGCCCTGTTCGTGGCGCACTAAGATATGCTTCACGTCGTCCTGTTTGAACAGAGCATCGTAAATATGCAATACAGCTCCGCCAGGGTAACCGAAAATATATTCAACCCCTTCGTCTTTAAGACACTGGACAACGATTTCCGCGCCGCTAAGCTCCACAGGTTTTACCACCCCTAAAAAAGAATCAGGCGTTTCAAAAAAACGCCCGCTTCAGTCGAGACAACAGAATAAAAATGGTCGATAACGGTACTCGGATTTAAGCATTCCGTCAAGCCAGCACGGCCGAACAAAGGCATATACCGACCTTTTCCGTTACCTCCAATTAACTCGTCAAGAACCTGTCCTATTCTGTTGGCGACCGCAAAATTATGAGGAGAACCAGCCACGGAATCTATGTCTCAATCATTAGTAAGACATCTTCATAAGCTATATTCCCCGACTTACTTAGCCCGTGATTCCATCCGCATAGCCGCACCAATCCCTGGATTTATCTCCAAACACGAGGAAATAAGGATTGAGCAACGATGCCTTAGTGTTGTAGCGCAGTGGCTGCCCACGCAGGTCAGCCACCTCGCCGCCGGCTTCCTTCACGATGCAATGCGCCGCCGCCGTATCCCATTCCGAGGTCAGACCGATACGGGGATAGAGATCTGCCGCGCCTTCCGCCACCCAGCAGAGTTTCAGCGAACTGCCGATCGACATGAGCTCATGCTCGCCCAATCGATTCAGGTAAACCCCCAGATCTTCGGTCTGGTGCGAACGGCTGCCGACCACCCTCAGCGGATGCAGGGCGCTCGTCGTGACTTCGATGGTTTGAGGAGGCAGATCGTCAATCTGTTTGTAAGCGCCGCAACCCTCGGACGCAAAGTAGCAAAGATCCTTTGCCGGCGCGTACACGACACCGAGCACCGGTTGATGGCGGTGAATCAAAGCAACGTTGACGGTGAACTCGCCGTTTCGTTTGATGAACTCCTTGGTACCGTCCAGCGGATCGATCAGCCAAAAGGTTTCCCACTCATATCGCTCTTCGAACGGCAAACTTCTGGACTCTTCCGAAATGATCGGATAGGCGGGACGTAGAGTCCCCAAACCTTCGACCAGGCAATGATGCGAGGCGAGATCCGCCGCCGTGAGCGGCGAACTGTCTTCTTTAACGCCCACACGGAAATCCGATCCATAGATTTCGAGAATATGGCGCCCCGCCTCCTTGGCAAGACCGACTACGGACTCGAGAAAGCGGGATGGTTCTTTTCTAAGGGGCATGGCTTGAAATCCGCAGCTACTCACTGGATACGCTGAAATGGGGGAATCGAGGATAATACTGGAAGCAACCTACCGGAATATTAACTCATGATCGATTGGCGAAACATTAGCAGCGTGTTTCTCGATATGGACGGCACGCTGTTAGACCTGAATTTCGATAACCACTTCTGGCTCGAATTCGTTCCGCTGCGCTATGCCGAACGGCACGGGCTATCCCTAAGCGACGCCAAGACCGAATTGATGCCCCGGTTCAAACAAACCGAAGGAAGACTCGAGTGGTACTGCCTGGATTACTGGAGCGATCAATTGAGCCTGGATATTGCGGGCTTGAAGACCGAAGTCGCGGGACTGATCGCGGTACTGCCCCATGTAACCGATTTCCTCGATGGCGTTCGCAAAAGCAAGAAGCGTCTCGTTCTGGTAACCAACGCGCATCCGAAAAGCCTGGGCCTGAAGATGGAGCGCACCTGTCTTCACACCTTTTTTGATGAAATCGTCTCTTCGCATGCTCTTGGACTTCCGAAGGAAAATCCCGCCTTTTGGCAGGCACTAAGCGAGGTAGAACCCTTTTCGCCGGAACAGACACTGCTGGTTGACGACAGCCTAGCGGTGTTGCGCGCCGCCCGCCAGTTCGGCATCCACCACTTGGTTGCAATAAAAAAATCCGATAGCTGCCTACCCTCAAAGAGCATTGTCGAATTTAATGCCATAGACGACTTTCGCGAATTAATGCCCTCAGACTGAAATCGGCGGCACTGCTCCGGCGTTCGAAACTCGGGGTATCGCGCCGTCATTCACCTCTTCGTGATCGCACCGGCATCCCTTACCCCTTACGTCCGACACATTCAGACACAGCCTTTAGACGCATCAGGCGCACATCCGGACCACGAACACTTTGCAGCTTCAAGAACATATTTCTATCCGTACGACCTGATTCACCCTTAGGCCCCGCGCGGTGTGATTGTATAAGGATTCACGGGGCTTGAAATTGTTTCCCGTTTAAGCTGAAATGGGAGCACGCAAGGGAAAGCTACACCATTCGTACTGGCCGTTGGCGCCCCAATCCCTTCAAATCCCCCCGTCAAAACAGCGAGGAGTTCATTGTGAGCGAACGCATACTTCAAGTTACAGATGCCGAATTCGAGGATAAAGTCGTCAAAGCGAGCGGCCCTGTTCTGGTCGATTTCTGGGCCGAATGGTGCGGCCCCTGCAAGATGATTGCGCCTATTCTGGACGAAATCGCCGGGGATTATGAAGGTAAGCTGACCGTTGCCAAGATCAATATCGACGACAATCCGGCAACTCCCCAACGCTATGGCGTACGCGGAATTCCGACGCTGATTCTGTTCAAGAACGGCGAAGTGGAAGCCACTAAGGTAGGAGCCTTGGCCAAATCTCAACTGGCAGCATTCCTTGACGCCAATATTTGAGGCTCCGGCATGTGCGGGTCGCTCCTAACTAGACGGCCTCGCACAGCTGTGCTAACTTTGGCATCAATCTAAACGTCGTCCTCTTAACCGAGCCGCTTCCGGCCGTTCTCTCCAAGCTCGTCTCCCATACGAGCGCAATCCTTAGATCATTTATTTCTGCTCTTCACTAACGTCTATGAATCTGACCGATCTTAAACGCAAACCCGTTTCCGAACTCATTGAAATCGCCGAATCGCTCGATATCGAGGGCGTCGCGCGAACTCGCAAGCAAGACTTGATCTTCTCGATCCTGAAAAAGCAGGCCAAAAGCGGAGAAGACATTTATGGCGACGGCGTTCTGGAAATTCTGAGCGACGGTTTCGGCTTCCTGCGGTCCGCCGACAGCTCATTTTTGGCCGGACCCGACGATATTTACGTTTCCCCCAGTCAGATTCGTAGATTTAGCTTACGCACCGGAGACACGATTTCCGGGAAAATTCGTCCGCCCAAGGACAACGAGCGCTACTTCGCCATGCTCAAGGTCGAGCAAATCAACTATGAGCCGCCGGAAAACGCCAAGCACAAAATTCTATTCTCGAACCTCACACCCCTGTTCCCTGTCGAGCGCTTAGCACTCGAACTGGGAAACGGCACGACCGAGGATCTGACGGCGCGCGTCATCGATTTGGTCGCACCTATCGGCAAAGGGCAGCGCGGTTTGATCGTGTCTCCACCGAAAGCGGGCAAAACCATGATTCTTCAGAATATCGCCCATTCGGTCGCCGAAAGAAACCCGGAATGTTATCTGATCGTCCTGCTGATCGACGAACGGCCGGAAGAAGTTACCGAAATGCAGCGGAGCGTCAAAGGCGAGGTGGTATCCAGCACCTTCGACGAACCGCCGGCGCGCCACGTTCAAGTGGCGGAAATGGTCTTGGAAAAAGCCAAGCGCCTGGTCGAACACAAACGTGATGTCATCATTCTGCTCGACTCCATAACCCGCCTTGCCAGGGCCTACAATACGGTGATCCCATCGTCCGGCAAGGTATTGACCGGCGGCGTGGATGCCAATGCCCTGGAACGTCCCAAGCGGTTTTTCGGTGCCGCGCGAAATATCGAGGAAGGCGGCAGCCTGACGATCATCGCCACGGCGCTCGTTGACACCGGCTCGCGCATGGACGAGGTGATCTACGAAGAATTCAAGGGCACCGGCAACATGGAGTTGCACCTGGAGCGTAAAATCGCCGAGAAGCGCGTCTATCCGGCCATCAACATCAACCGGTCCGGCACCCGCCGCGAGGAATACATCGTTCCGGCGGACGAATTGCAAAAATGCTGGATTCTGCGAAAAATCCTGCAACCCATGGATGAAATGGCGGCCAGCGAATTCCTGCTGGGGAAGCTGAAGGATACCAGGACGAATGCCGAATTCTTCGACATGATGAAGCGCTGAGGACCAGACGGGTCTCTTTCCTCGAACCGATCTGGACCGTTCAGTTCAAAAAAACCGCACGATCATCCTTCCGGCGACTCACTCGTTTCCCCTATCTCCGGAAGTTCCAGCTTTAGTGCGGTATACATGTTTTCTTCGACGTCCAGATCGATTTTATCCAGAATGCTCTTGGGGAATCGTTTGTTCACTTTAGCGCCCAGCTCCACGAAACTTTCGGCCTGCCGGATCAAATTGCCGCGCCCGCGAGTCAGTTTGTTCATTGCATCATCATAAGTTTTGTGGGCGCTGCCGAGTTGGATGCCCAATTTTTCCAAATCTTCCACGAATCCACGCAATTTATCGTAAATTGAGCCCGCCTTGTCGGCGATTGCCTTGGCGTTTTCATTTCGACGCTCGTAGCGCCAGATGTTTTCTATGGTGCGCAAGGTAGCTAACAGCGTGGTCGGCGTAACCACCACGATATTGCTGGCGAAAGCATCCGAAAACAGCTTGTCGTCATGCTGGAAAGCCAGCATGAAGGCCGATTCGATCGGCATGAATAGCAGGATAAAGTCCAGCGAGCGCAGCCCATTCAAGCTGGAATAATCTTTCTGCGCCAAGGTCCTGATATGGTTGCGCACCGCCTGAACATGCTCCCGCACCGCTAATTCCCGTTCCGATCCATCATCCAGAGCGCAGCATCGGTCGTAAGCCACCAGCGAGACCTTGGAGTCGATGACGACGTCCTTGCCTTCCGGCAGATGCACAATGACATCGGGTTTGAATAGCCGATTGTCGCCGTCGCGATAGCCGCCCTGAGTCTCGTATTCAACGCCCTTGCGCAAGCCGGACTGCTCCAAAACCCGTTCCAGGATCAATTCGCCCCAGGCGCCCTGCAGCTTCTTATCGCCTTTTAGCGCACGGGTCAGATTGACCGCCTCTTGATTAATCTGCTGGGTCTGCTGGCGGAGATTCTCGATCTCTTGCCGCAGCGATGCCCTGTCCTTGGCGTCATGGATATGCATTTCATCCACCTTCTTCCGGAAGTCACCGAGCTGGTCGCGAAACGGGTTCAAGACGCCATCGAGCTGGCTCTTGTTTTGCTCTGTGAATTTCTGCGTCTTTTCCTCCAGAATTTTCTGCGCCAGATTTTCGAACTGCGCGAACAATTGAACCTCCGCGTTACGGAGCAGCGCCAGCTTTTCTTCCATACTCTTCTCCTCGCTCTCCAGACGCGTCTTGAGTTCGGCGCACTCGGTCTGCAGAGTTTCAAGGCGTTGGTTTTTTTCGGTCAGTTCGCTTTCCAGCAACGGAATGCGTCCTGCTTTTTCTTCAGCGACCGCCAGCCCCGTGCTTAACGAGTAGACTTGATTTTGGCGAGCAGCTAATTCCTTTGCTAATTCAGCCATTTTTTCGGCCTGCTCCTGCGCCGATCGCCGGCACAATTCCGGATGATGCCCCCTGTGGCGCAAGGATGCTATGAGCCATCCGATGGCCAACCCCAGAAATATGCCGACAGCCAGAGCGAAAAGAGGCGAAACATTACGCATATCCGCCACCCAATACATTTTATCCATCGGCGTTATTTATCCGGAAAAGAGTTGATTATTATGACCTTACGGGGGAAGCAGCGCGATCATCCGGCCCTTCTCGCCCGTTCTCAGCAAGAACGGGCGAAGCGACCGAAGATCATTGGTGAAAATTTTGAACGCCTCCGGACTATTGTTGGCCTCTTCGGAGAACTTCAGGACACCGAAGAGACTATGCTCCTCCAAAAAGGCGACGCTCCCCAACCAGATCGGAATCGCTCCTGACTGCAACTGTTGTCCACTGGACCAGAAACGGACGATCAGCCAACGTCCGTCGGACGTTGGCTTGATCATACGGAGAGCATCCGCCTCCATTTGGTTGAAATGAGGCAAAACCGGCAAGTTCGATATTTCTGTCTGAGGATTCAGAAGGTGCAGCGTCTGGGAGAGATTTAACGGCTTCGGCTCTTGCCAGCCGAGTTTAACCAAGTCCGAACGGATGGATTCGATGGACGATGCCCATTGAATACTTAGCGGCTGTTCGGGTCGGCCAACAGTTTCCACTCGATAAGCGGGCAAAAACCGCCAGCCGTCTTCGAGCCACTGCCGCTCGTCCACGCTTAGCAGCGGCTGCCGGTAGAAAAATTCTTCCATCGAGTGGCTATGCCAGCCGAATGATCCAACGCCTACCAAGGAAACCATCACTATCCACGCCAAACCCTCGATCGGCGAGTCGCCGTGTCGATGGCGCCGATAGGCCACCCCTAGCAGGATCAGCCAGACCAGAACAATCAATAAGGTGAAACAAACCGCAAGAAATTCGCCCGTATCCGCATAGACTCGAGCAAATGCAATAACAATGATCAGCAGGGTCGCTGCGGAATAGATCAGCCAGCGCCAACGCGGTGTCGCGCTATCCGCCGTCAGCACGGCGGCGAAGCCGTATACGGCGCCGCCGTTCAGCACATGGCTATCGAGCAGCGGGGTATCGCCAAAGAAATGGCAAATCGTCCCGAACGTTATCGCGAAAACCAGCGTCCCCAGGAAGTGTGCTCCGGCAATGCTTTTTTTCCGAATCAACAACCAGCCGAAAACAACCGCCGAGAAAGCCAACACGGCCAAAGTCCCGCCCAGTTCCTCGCACACGATCAACGCATAATCGGCCCAGGGGTTTCTCCAGGCCTCCAAGGATACCGGAACCAAATCCGCCGGCACCAGGTAACATGCCAATAGACTCGACAGGCCCAAAATAGCGGCCCACACGGCTAGACCGGCGTAATCGCGTTGCTGGGGATCGATGAGGGGAGCGGTGAGACGTCCGAGCAGAGGGTGTTTTCGGCTAAGATCGAAAGTCACGAGAATGAGCTGATGCGCTCGGGGTTGGAAGTAAAGATAAAGATGTTTGCTCAACCAAGCCCCGACCCATAAGACCGCCAGCAGCGCGATCAATAAGGCCGCCAATCGTCCGGTTACTTTCGATGCCAGATCGAGCGATGCGCCGAAGGCCATGCCCGGCAACAAATAAGCGGGACCCCAGAGGATGGCGGACAGCACATTGATGTAGATGAACCGCCGCGCCGGCATTGCCAGCATGCCCGCCACCAGCGGAATCACGGCCCGAACGGGACCGATGAAACGCCCGAACAGCACGCTGCGCCCCCCGTAGCGGCGAAAATAATCGATACCGCGGTCGATCATTGCGGGATAGCGCGTAAAAGGCCAGAGGGAAGAGAGCCGATCGCGATAGCGCCATCCCAACCAGAAACTGACGCCATCGCCCGCCACGGCTCCGGCGATCGCGTAGCCACATGTCAGACCGAACGAAAGGGCTCCGGCGCCAATAAGCGCCCCAGCGGCGAACATCATGGCGACGCCGGGGACTAGCAGTCCCACCACCGCCAAGGACTCGGCCATGGCGATCAAAAAGACTGCTAGGCCGGCATAATGGGGATGCAGTGCAATCCAAGCGTAAACGGTTTCAAAGCTCAAAGCCGATTAAATACGCGCTCCGCCGCCTGTAGGGTTTGATCGAGAATCTCGAAATCATGGGCCGCCGAAACAAAGCCCGCTTCGAACGCGGACGGAGCGAGATAGACGCCCTCGTCCAACATTGCGTGGAAAAAGCACTTGAAACGATCCTGATCACAGACCATCACTTGCCTGAAGCTGTCGATGACTTTCTCTTCGGTGAAAAAGAGACCGAACATGCCGCCGACCCCATTGACTGCCAATGGAATTCCCGACTGTAAGGCTCGTTCCCGCAAGCCTTCGGTGAGATAGCGGGTTTTTTCGGTCAAGCGATCAAAAAAGCCGGAGACGGAAATCAGTTCCAAGGTCTTCAGTCCAGCGGCCATGGCCACCGGATTGCCGGACAAGGTTCCCGCCTGATAGACCGGGCCGAGCGGAGCCAATTTTTCCATGATTTCCCGCCGGCCGCCGAAGGCGCCGACCGGCATGCCGCCGCCGATGATTTTGCCGAGCGTGGTCAGATCGGGTGAGACACCGTAATGAGCCTGCGCTCCGCCAAGCGCGACGCGGAATCCGGTCATGACTTCGTCGAAGATCAGCACCGATCCATGGGTATCGCAGACCTCCCGAAGGGTCTCCAAGAAGCCCCGTTTCGGAGGTACGCAGTTCATGTTGCCGGCCACCGGTTCTACGATAATGCAGGCGATCTCCCCGCCGTAACGCGAGAATACCTCGCGCACCGCATCCCCGTCGTTGAACGAAAGGGTAATCGTGTACTCGGCCAAACAGGCCGGAACTCCGGGCGAACTCGGCACACCCAGCGTCAGAGCTCCGGAACCCGCCTTGATCAGGAGGGAATCCGAATGGCCGTGATAGCAGCCTTCGAACTTGATGATCTTGTCGCGGCCCGTGTAGCCGCGCGCCAGGCGGATGGCGCTCATGGTCGCTTCCGTCCCCGAATTCACCATGCGCACCATGTCCAATGAAGGCACCAACTCGCACAGTTTTTTCGCCATTGCCGTTTCGATCGGCGTAGGAGCACCATAGCTCAGTCCCCGAGCCACGGCATCGTGCACGGCTTTCACGACTTCAGGGTGAGCATGCCCGACGATCATGGGTCCCCAGGATCCTACATAGTCGATATAGCGGCGTCCGTCCACACCGAAAAGGTACGGCCCTTCGGCGCGTTCCACGAAGACGGGGGTTCCGCCGACCCCTTTAAAAGCACGAACCGGCGAATTCACTCCGCCCGGAATGTAGGTTTGAGCTTCCGCGAACAATGCGGACACATCGGCCATAGTCTTACTCTCAATAAATCTTAAAAAAGCTCTAGGCCGGAAACGTTCACCGGCTCATACACAAGATTTTGCGCCAAAAGCTTACGAAACTCGGCGACACGGTTGCGCCCGTTGTTCTTGCAAAAATAAAGCGCCTTGTCCGCACGCTCGATCATCTGACTGGATGCCCCGGGCTCCATTCGGCAATAGCCGATGCTGAGGGTGATGCCGCCTATTCGTGGAAACATTTTCCTTGTTACCGTGAGCCGAAAACGCTCCAAGGCATTTTCAGCCTGTCCCTCGTTGAGCCGGCTCAGAATAGCCGCAAACTCCTCGCCGCCGTAGCGAAACAGATAATCGGTATGACGAAACGTCTGCTCCATAAGATCGGCTAGCGCCACGAGCACCTCGTCGCCGTAAAGATGGCCGTAGTGATCGTTGATCCGCTTGAAATGGTCCACGTCGATCAGGGCAAGGAAGTATCCCGAATCCTCACCCATGTGCCGACGATCGCTAAGGCTTAGATCGTGTTGGATTTGGCTTAGCTTGCGATTGAAAACCTGTCGGTTGAGCAGACGGGTGAGCGCGTCGCGCTCGCTTTGCATATGAAGAAGACTGAGATTACTCACCAGATGAGCCAAATCAGCGAGAAACTCCTTGGCCGAATCATTACCGACGAAGCCGTCGAATACCAATAGAAGCGCGGTACTGCGAAGATCCTTGACCGGCTGAACGTAGCGCAGCGCGCCATTGTCTCTCGATATCTCGACCGGCTCGCCTCTTTCGAGGCAAGAAACTACCCCTTCCACCGCCGAAGCCGCAACCACACTGTTTTCCCTCGGGATATTAAACAATCCCTCGATGCGCCATTCGCCTATCGCCACATGAGCTCCGCCTCTAGTTTGGCTAGCCTCGATCAGGCGGTATATCGAAAAGCTCTCTGCCAAACTCAGTTGTTCGAGCCATTGGGCCAAACACTCGGTTAACGACTGCTGATCGCGCTGTGCCGTCAGCGTTAAGCTCAAATGGCGGCACAACTGTGGATCATGAAGACACAACCGATTCTTGCCGAGAAGCTCTTCGATATTAGTCATGCCGCCTTGCCTGGATTTGCTGATTTTTACGTCTTGGGCAACGTCACCCCGGTCTGCCCCTGGTACTTCCCTCCCCGGTCTCTGTAAGAGACTTCGCAAATCTCGTCGGCGCCGATAAATAGCACCTGGGCCACTCCTTCGTTGGCGTATATCTTTGCGGGCAGCGGCGTGGTATTCGAAAACTCCAGGGTCACATGACCCTCCCACTCCGGCTCCAACGGTGTCACGTTGACGATGATTCCGCAGCGGGCGTAGGTGGATTTTCCGAGGCATATCGTCAGCACATCGCGCGGAATGCGGAAGTATTCGACGGTTCTCGCCAAGGCAAAGGAATTGGGCGGGATAATGCACACGTCCGACATCACGTTGACGAAACTGTTTTCGTCGAAATTCTTCGGGTCTACGATGGCCGAGTTGATGTTGGTGAAAATCTTGAATTCGCTCGAACACCGGATGTCGTAGCCGTAGCTCGATGTGCCGTAGGAGATTACGCGGGAATTTTGCACCTCCCTAACTTGCTGCGGCTCGTAGGGCTCGATCATCCCATATTCCTCCGCCATGCGGCGGATCCAGCGGTCTGATTTAATGCCCATGTTAGTCGTTGACGATGGTGATGGTGGGGAATCGCGCACTGTAATCCTTCGCTTTCAAAGCCAATCGGGCCGCCATTTTACGGGCCACTTCCTTGTAGATTTGCGCCGGCTTGCTGTCCGGCTCGGCGACTACGGTGGGATGGCCGCCATCCGCGTTTTTCCGGATGCCGATATCGAGCGGCAAGGAACCGAGCAGCTCTACGCCATATTTCCGAGCCATTTTGTCACCGCCGCCTTCACCGAAAATCGGCTCGGCATGGCCGCAGTTCGAGCAGATGTGAATGCTCATGTTTTCGATGATGCCGAGGACCGGCACGCCCACCTTTTCGAACATCTTCAGGCCCCTTTGGGCGTCCAGCAAGGCGATGTCCTGAGGCGTGGTCACGATGACCGCGCCGGATACGGGAATCTGCTGCGCCAGGGTCAATTGAATGTCGCCGGTGCCGGGCGGCAAATCGATAATCAAATAGTCCAGATTGTCCCATTTGGTGTCCTTGAGCAATTGCTGCAAGGCGCCAGTCACCATGGGGCCGCGCCAGATCATCGGCGCGTCCTCCTCGATCAGATAACCGATCGACATGGATTGCACGCCGTAGGCGACCATCGGGATCAACCTGTTTCCGCCTTCGGTCTCCGGGCGTCCCGAAATCCCCAGCATGAGCGGCTGGCTCGGCCCGTAAATGTCGGCGTCCAGGATACCCACCCGCGCGCCTTCCGCTGATAAAGCCAGCGCCAGATTCACGGCGGTCGTGGACTTGCCGACGCCGCCTTTGCCGGAGGCGACCGCAATGATGTTCTTCACTCCCGACATCGGCTTCAGATTCTTTTGAACCGAGTGGGAAACGATATCCGTGACGATTTCGACCGTCACCTCGGCCGCGCCGGTTTCGGCACGCAGCTTTTGTGCGATCAGGCTCTTGAGTTCAGCGTGGAAACTGGCCGCCGGATAGCCCAGAGCCACTTTCACCCGAACACGGGAATCCTCCACTTCGATTTTCTTGACCGATTTGGCGGACACCAGATCCAGCTCCAGATTGGGGTCCAACACGGTCTTAAGGGCATTCTCAACGTCAGATTGAGTAAGCGGCATTCAAATCTCCGGCATCTCGGGCGAAATAAGCCGCTATTCTACACAATTGCCCGGGAAGCCTTAATGACTGCAGCCTTTTAACCAGGCATAACTCGAGGCTTACGGGCTTTCCTCGCAGCTTTTGTCCCGGTTGGGCGGCTCGGAACGCCCACCCGAAATGTGGGATAATTCGGCCATAACAGAAACCCTTACATTCGTCTCATGACCACCAATCGAACAATCCTCGTCACCAGCGCCCTTCCCTATGCCAATGGCCCGATTCACCTGGGCCATCTAGTCGAATACATACAAACGGACATTTGGGTGCGATTCCAGAAAATGCGCGGCAATACCTGCCATTACGTCTGCGCCGACGACACCCATGGCACGCCCATCATGCTTCGGGCCGAAAAAGAAGACATTACCCCGGAGGAGCTAATTCGAAGGGTCCACGGCGAACATCTGCGGGACTTTACCGGTTTTCATATCGAGTTCGATAACTATTACTCGACCCATTCGGAAGAAACGCGGCAACTGGCCGGAACCATCTACGGCCGGCTGAAAGAGCGAGGACTGATCGAGGCGCGCTCGATCGAGCAGTACTACGATCCGGTCAAGGAAATGTTTCTCCCGGACCGCTTCATCAAGGGCGAATGTCCCAAGTGCCACGCCAAGGATCAATACGGCGATTCCTGCGAAGTCTGTGGCGCGACCTACTCGCCGACTGATCTGATTAATCCCTATTCTGCCGTTTCGGGAGCTGCCCCGGTGCGGAAAGAATCGGTGCATTATTTCTTCAAGCTCGGAAAATGCGAGGAGTTCCTCAAGACCTGGACCCGCGCCGGACACCTGCAAGATGAAGCCGCCAATAAAATGGCGGAATGGTTCGAGGCGGGCCTAAACGATTGGGATATTTCCCGCGATGCGCCCTATTTCGGCTTCGAAATCCCCGACGCGCCGGGCAAGTTCTTCTATGTCTGGCTGGACGCGCCCATCGGCTATATGGGCAGCTTCAAAAATCTGTGCGAGCGGCTGAACCTCGATTTCGAACAGTACTGGAACAAGAATTCGAACACCGAGCTCTACCATTTCATCGGCAAGGACATCCTGTATTTCCACGCCCTATTCTGGCCCGCGATGCTGGAACACTCGGATTTTCGCACCCCCAGCAAGATCTTCGCCCACGGCTTCCTGACCGTGAATGGCGAGAAAATGTCCAAATCGCGCGGCACCTTCATCACCGCCGAAAGCTATCTGCAGCAGGGACTGAACCCCGAATGGCTACGCTATTACTACGCCTGCAAGCTGAACGGGACGATGGAGGATATTGATCTTAATTTGGAAGATTTCGTGCTGCGGGTGAATAGCGATTTGGTGGGGAAGTACATCAATATTGCGAGTCGGACAGCGGGATTTATAGAAAAAAACTTCGGAGGCAAACTAGCTAACACGTTACCAATCATCGATCCGAAGCCCTACTACAAACAACTGGCGGAAGAACAAAATGATGACGGCGGAATAATTCCTGGCCAAACAAACTTGTTTGATAGATTTCGTATCTTTGCAATAGAGCATGTCGCTGACGCTTATGAGAAGCGGGAATATGGGCGTGCTATTCGCGTAATCATGGAACTTGCGGATATCGCTAATAGGTATGTAAACCATAAAGAGCCATGGAAATTAGCGAAAGACGAGAAAAATATTGAAGAATTACATCTAATTTGCACCGCAGCACTTAATCTTTTTCGTCTGCTTACTTTGATGCTTAAACCGATCCTACCGCGGCTAGCGGGACATGTTGAGGCTTTTCTGAATATTCAGCCTTTAACTTGGAAAGATCTGAATCAAAGCCTTCTGTCACATGAAATAAAAACTTACAAACATCTCATTACCAGGATTGACCCCAAACAAATCGAATCTCTCGTGGAAGCCAACAAACAGAACCTGCAAGCCGCCGCCCAGCCGGAACCTCATTCCCAGCAACGCCACGCGGAGCATCAGCAACACGCGATTCAACCGATCGCCGACACCATATCGATTGACGACTTCGCCAAGATCGATCTGCGGATTGCCCGCATCGCTAAAGCCGAGCATGTGGAAGGCGCCGACAAGCTGCTGAAGCTGACCTTGGATATCGGCAGCGAAACCCGCACGGTGTTCGCGGGCATCAAATCGGCCTACGACCCGGCGCAATTGGAAGGCAAGTTAACCGTAATGGTCGCGAATCTTGCGCCGCGCAAGATGAAGTTCGGTCTGTCGGAAGGGATGGTGCTTGCCGCGAGCGATGAGCGCGGCGGACCGTTCGTGCTGATTCCCGACGAGGGCGCGCAGCCGGGGATGCGGGTCAAATAATCACGCCAATGGCGGGTTACGGCGCGCACAGGGACGGTGAAAATCCGAATGATTGATGTGCGCGCCTAACCCACCCTGCAAAAATACATCACTCGCCGGTCGTCGGATCGATAACCGTCTTGATCTCCGAAATCCGATTGGCCGGAAATCCGCCCTCTTGGGCATGCTGCCGGATCATCTCCTCGTTGGGCGCTATATAGACGCAATAAACCTTGTCATCCGTGACATAGCTCTGCACCCACTGGATTTGCGGCCCCAAGCGGCTCAATACACTGCACGATTTCTGCGAAATGGCGTGCAAATCCTGATCAGACAGTTTTCCCGCACCGGGAATTTCGCGTTCAATTAAATACTTGGGCATGGCAGCCTCCTCTCGTTGATTATCAATAGTCGTCAAAAAACCGTCGGCGTTCCGGAGCCGCCGTCGCAGCTCCGGAATACACCGGGTCAGCGACGGCGAAGCTCCGCCAAAGGCTCCGCCGGCCGTGCTTCGGCCACACTCTTGTACAGCGCGTAAGCACCGAAACGCATCTGGTGCGGACGCCCGAGCTTCTCCTTGTAGAAGTCGATGGCGAACTGCTCTTTCAGCTCCTTGCCGTCCCAGTGATAAAGCTTGAGGAACTGCTCGTTGTCCTTGCCCTTCTTATCCCAGTTGGCGAGCAGAGACGAGGTGTAATAGAGCCGTTTCCCGTCCCAGCTCGATGACACCATATTGACTTGGGCGCCGATGTGCTTTTCATAGATTTGCACCGGCTTATGCGGATTCGAGATGTCGAACGCACGGCTGTTGCCGTCCATGAAGGTATTCACCCAAAGCCGCTTGTCGTCGTTGGAAATGGAGATATCGACGGGCAACGGCACCTTCGATGGATTGCCTATATCGGCGACTTCCTTGGCTTGCCATTCGCCTTTGTCATCCTCGTAGATCAGCCAGATCTTGGAAGTCAACGCCGTCGTGGTGAAACAGTAGTTGTGGGTTTCCTCCCAGGCGCAGCGCACTTCTAAAGGCGAGCCGGGTACGTCGAACACCTTCTTCGGCTTGCGGCTGTGCAGATCCCAGACGACCACCGTATTGCCGAAGTGCTTCATAGCTTCCTTGTCGGACAGCATCTTGCCGAAGTCCATCATGTAGTTGTTCCAACCCGTGAAGGACGAGGAAACCAATACGTTGCGCCTCGGCAGCGCACGCACGTCGTAGTTGTAACCGTCGGCATACTTGCCCGACTTCACCGCGCCGCGCATATCGCTGTCGGTGGGCACCCAGTGGGTCGCGACGTAATCGCCTTGGTTGGTGTATTCCACCATCGCCGTCCGTCCGCCGTGATCCTTGTTGTTCGACAAGCCCGTGATCAGCATGCGTCCGGGCAAGGCGTAAAACGAGTGAGGTCCGACCACGCCGCCGCTTTTCGCGACGAAATCGGTAATCGTTTTGTGCAGCTTGGGTTTGGCCGGATCGGAGTGGACGTCGAAGATGAAAATCTTGCTGGTGTCCAATCCGCCCGCCCAAAGATAGTTCCGGTCATCGGTAAAGTCCGAATGGTGCGCCTCGTTACGGCCGCCCACGGAGAGACTGTCCACGATCTTGCTGTATTTGGGCGACTTCGGATTGACGTCCACGGTCACCAGTTTGTCCTGCTCGTCGCCGATACCCGTTGCACCCAGGGTCCAAACGTACACGTAATCTTCCTGGCCCGTGATCTTTGCCATATAGGGCGACAGGCAGGTCTCATCCGCATTGACGGAAGACATACCCACCGCGGCTAAGGCCAATCCGGACATCAATCCGAGCGTCATACCGCGCAAGGCCCGAATCAGTTTTTTCTCTCTTATCCGCTGTTTTTTCATTGCATACCTCCTCGCTTTCAAGAACTCTTAGGTTTGAAATAATCGTCGAGCAGATGGCTCAAGCAGACCTCCAACGGACGCACGGATTGCTCAACCTTCATTCGCAGCAAAGCGCCCTGCAGACTGTCGGAGAGCAAATCCGCCATCGTTTCGGCCGATAGATCGGCGCGTATCGCCCCTTCCGCCTGGGCGCGAGCTAAGCCTTCCGTGTACTTATCCCTGTAACGATGAAAGGCATCCCGGAGAGAGGCCATACACGTCTCATTGGTATCCCCGATCTCACCGATCAGGTTACCCAACAAACATCCGCCCTTGAACTGCCGCCGCTCCAGTTCTTCGATCAAATCCCGGAAATAACGCTTCATCGCGGACAGCGCATCCAGTTCCGGCCGACTCAAGTAATCATCCAGCTGGCGAATGAATGGCTCGATGTAGTGCCGAATAACTTCCGCACCGAATTCCTCCTTGCTGGGAAAGTAGTTGTAAAACGATCCCTTCGGAATCTGAACGCTGGACAGCAGCTCCTGCAAGCCCGTGCCGTGATAGCCGTGCTCCATGAGCATGGCGACCCCCTGGTCCAAGAGCTTTTCGCGAGTAATTTGTTTGCTGCCGATTCGAGCCATGGCTTAACTATACGACTGGTCGTCTTGTTTTACAATACATAAGAATGGCCTTTCAAACGGGATAAACCCGATGCCGAAGTTGATCCCGCTCCAGCGCCCCCAAAAACTGTTTAATTTTGGCACAATCGACCAGGTCGATATCCGAGAAGCTACCGCCGATGATCATTTGTTTTTCCTTCGATATCCGCTTCTCATAACGAATCGAAAGCGAGAAGCCGATAACGTCGCCCTCCGGAAATGACACGTAACAGTTTTTCAACTCTCTAGGCAGCTTTGCTTCGAGCGGCAAAGAAACGACAGCCGCGAGTCCGCCTTCGGACAGATTCGCCAAATTGCCGTCAAGCCGGTAAGGCTCTGCCGCTAAATTGGCTTGAAATGGAATTCTGAGCGCCGAATGGACTGTAATTCGACGGCTTTTCCGCCGTTGCGGGTAGTAAATTTCCTCTGGAATCCGGGCTTTCAAAAACGGAATTCCGTCTTGTTCGCCTATGAGGAAATTGGTGACACGAAAAGATACCGTCACTTTTCGTAGAAGGGCATCAACCACGAAGTGATCACGGCGCGCCAACAGCTCGTGACCGCGGTTCGGATTCAGCTCATCGAGAACAATAAGATTTTCTTCGCCGTCCACGTCCAAGAGCGATGAAAGAAACGCCCGATGAACTCCGGGCACTCTAACCGAGAGCAGCGCGTGACATTTCTGCAAATCTTTCAAAACCCGAAAGACCTGGACGGGATCGATGACGTAATCGCCGATTGGTCGCGGGCTCGAAGGAGCTTCATCCGAATTCTCTGCCGCTACGTTAAGGGCTGGTCGTCGCAAGATTCGCTTCAGCCTGTCGAGCATGCGGGTCAAACCGAAAATGACTGCCGCGAAATCTCTCCACGGCACCTTGATCCGTCCGGCCCATAGGTTGCACCCGCCGACGAGAACCCGTGAAGAAAATTTAAACTGGAATCGACGTGGCGGCGCAAAAGGCCGATATAAGCGCCGTTGAGTTCATTCTGCCTTCTGCAGGCCAAAGTCAGGCGCACGATCTCGCGCCACTCGGCCCGCAGGGTCTCCACCTCCGGCAGTTCGGAATCGAGCCGGTCCAGAAACGTATTGATGTTGCCCGCGTCGGACGGCAAACCGTACGCGTGGACAAACCCGGTCTGGCGAGCAGCTAAATCGTTGAGCAGGAATGCGAGTTTCTGCTTCTTCGAAGACGCTGCCTCCACTGCCTCGATCTCACGCGCCGCGAGACATTCCGACTCCTTCTCCAACAGGCTCAACATTCCGCCGAGTCCGTCAAGCATTTGGCGGAACAGCTCGCGAAGCTTTTGGGCGTGTGCGGTCATGAGAACCTAGGGAGCATCCGTTCCATGGCGATGAGCTTCTCCGCCGCCCGCTGCGGATTGATTTCGTAGTTGCCCGACTGAACCGCGCCGGCAATCCGCGCCACCCGCGCATCGTCAACCGAGGACTCGGTCAACAAACGCTCTGTGACCTCGGAGAGCCGAAGCGATGTTTCGGGAGACACACTGCCAATCGATGTTGACGAGGCATCGGACTCCCCGACGCCAGCCGGCGTTTCTTTATTCGTTTTTTTATGGGTCGCCCCGGTGGAGAGACCGCTGATGGTGTTTTGAAGCTTAATTTCCATGACCGCATCCTCTTGGCAGAACCATTTAAATTGTTATCGGCCCCCCGACCGCCAACTTTAGGGCCAAGTCACCTTTTTCTGTCTGCCCTCAAAGTCCGATCAAGACCAGACCGGGTCCCATGACGGTACCCTCCACGATTCTCGCCGATTGGTCGTTGCGAACGCGAATCCGCTGACCGGCCTCCCCGTCGGCCAGAGCCTGCCCCGACATATTGACGGCAAAATGACTGCTCTCCGCCCGAATGATTACCTTCTGTCCACGCCGAACCATTTTCGACACGGACAGCCATTCAGGGCTCAGCACCGTGCCGGCCGGCAAGGTTCGCTTAACAGGGCGATTGACCGTTTGCCCGAGAGAAGTGAAATAACCGCCGCGCAGTTCCGCGAGGTCTCGTTTCTCCAAACCAAGGTCGGCCTCGGTAAGAACGGAACCCTGTCTCACAGCATTTTTCAGTATGACAACTTCCCGGAAAGCCTTGACCTGAACTTTGTTGTATATGGTCCAAGGACGTCCGCCTTCGCAACGCACGCCGACGGAAAGAAATCCGCTTTCGCGCCGCCCCGGAAGAAAGAAGGCATCCAACGGCCGATCGCACAGAGGCAGCTGTAGACGAATGTCCAGCTTGACCGGCTCCGCCTGGTATTCCTGGTTTCGCTGACGGAAATCCGACTCGATCAGTGCCGTTATCGCGGCCGAAATCGACTCGTGGGACTGTAGCCGAATCTCGGCGAAAGCCGCGGGAGCCGCCAACGCGAGTAGAAACAAAAATTTTAGTTTGCCTGGCATACATACATCTCCAATGATTAAATAGAGGATGCATGTAATATGCCGAACCGGACTCAAGCGGATCACCCGCCAGCCGCTACACTTTAGTCACGATCAACTTTTCCCGGAGATTCAGAATGGCTGGCATACTCGAAGGCGTGGACCAAAGAACCAAGCTCGCCGGACACAATCGCCTCGAACTGCTGCTGTTCAAACTCGGTGGCTTCCAGCGCTTCGGAATTAACGTATTCAAAGTGCAGGAAGTCATTCAGTGTCCGCCCCTGACTCAGCTGCCGAAATCCCATCCGGTGATTTGCGGGGTTGCCCACTTGCGCGGCAAAACCATACCGGTGATGGACCTTTCCATGGCTATTGGCGCGCGCCCGCTGCCTCGCGACGGCGGCGGCTATGTCATCATCACCGAATACAACCGCTCTACCCAGGGATTCCTCGTTAGTGGGGTCGACCACATCATCAATATGGGCTGGGAGCAAATCCAGCCGCCGCCGAAAGGCGCGGGTAATGAAAGCTATCTTACCGCCGTGACGCAATACGAAAGGGAACTCATCGAAGTCATCGACGTGGAAAAAGTAATGAAGGAAGTCATAGGTGGCAGCGACCACGTTTCGGACGGCGTGATTGATGAGAACACCAAGGTCCTTGAGCAGCGTGTGCTTGTCGTAGACGATTCGGTCGTTGCCCGTACTCAAATCGTGCGTGTACTAGACCAGCTCGAGGTGACGAGCACGATTGCCAAAGACGGCCAGGAGGCGCTGGAAATCCTCGAACACTGGGTATCCGAAGGAAAAAATTTAAATGATTACTTGGCCATGATAATTTCCGACGTGGAAATGCCGCGCATGGACGGCTATACGCTCACGGCAAAGATGCGCAAAGACCCCGCTATGAAAGATGTATATGTGTTGCTTCATACCTCGCTGAGTGGTGTCTTCAATCAGACGATGGTTGAAAAAGTCGGCGCCAACAAGTTTCTTGCCAAATACGTTCCGGATGATCTCGCGCGGGTTGTACAACAGCGCCTGGAAGAACATCTTTTATCGACCCAAGAAGCAAGAAGGACATAAGAAGTTCCGAATCAAGCGAAACCAGGCAAGCACATCATTGCGCGAAATGCCGCGCGAGCCGTTAAACAAGCCTGCCAAGTGGAGTATTCATGAAACCGGATTTGAATCCCGACGAATTTTCAGTCTTCCAGAAATTCCTCGTGGACTCGTGCGGAATATTGCTCAGCAATGGCAAGCAATACCTGGTTAAAAATCGTTTGACCGGACTTTTGAAAGAGAGTGATTATGCGTCTATAGCGCAATTGATAGCCGCACTCCGAATTGATGCCGTCCCCTCGAAGCTCAGAACCCGCATTATCGACGCCATGACCACAAATGAGACTTTTTGGTTTCGTGACAACTCCCATTTCGAGGAGCTTAGAAACGTTCTCTTGCCGGCTTGGGCGGCCAATAAAACCGGAGGCCCCTTGAGAATTTGGTCCGCAGCCTGCTCTTCAGGGCAGGAACCTTATTCGATCGGTCTCTGTGTCGAGGAATTCTTCCGTTACGGTTGGACCGGCATAAAAAGAAACGTACAGATCATCGGGACCGACATTTCGGAATCAGTTTTGGCCGAAGCCACCCAGGCCGTCTATAGCGAAATGGCATTGTCGCGCGGATTGGACGGTAATCTAAAGTCTCGTTACTTCGAGCGCTATCAGGACAAATGGAAGCTCAAACCGGAGGTTGCCGATCGCGTCCGCTTCCAGCAATTCAATTTACTCAAGCCTTTCGCGGCGCTGGGGAAGTTTGACATTATCTTTTGCCGCAACGTGCTGATTTACTTCTCCGAGGAATTGAAGCGCGATATCTTGGCGCGCATCGCCAAAGTGCTCAATCCGGGCGGCTACCTGTTCCTGAGCAGCACGGAATCCCTTCCGTCCGGGCTTGATTCGTATGAGATCGTTCGCGGCGCCACTTGCCGCTATTACCGCTTAAAGCCAGCTCTCTGACATTATCCGGCAAATTTACCGCCCCAAGTGGCGAAAAATTGCCGCTTATCTTTTCCGTCTTCAAGCCATAACTCACAAGCTACTGTTTAGACGGACACTTTTTACGTGGCATACCTCGTGCTTAGTACTGCACAGCAGGCAACGAGGATATGTTTATGACGATCAATTTCGATAATGCCCTCGGCATCCATCCCCTAGCGCTGAAACTCCGCGATCAGCGCACCGAGTTATTGGCTTCCAACTTGGCCAATGCCGACACGCCGAACTACAAAGCCCGCGATCTGGATTTCCGTTCGGTACTGAAAAGCGTCGCCCCCTCCCCCGTCAACCTCGCGGCTACCCAGGCCGGGCATCTGACGGCAACGCCCTTCGGATCGCGGGGAGAAACATCGTATCGGGTACCGTCGCAACCTAGTTTGGACGGCAATACGGTGGAAACCGAACAAGAACAGATGCGTTTCGCCGAAAACGCGGTGCAATACCAAGCCACTCTCAACTTTTTGAGTGGCAAGATCTCCTCTTTGAGAATCGCCCTGACGGGAGAATAACCATGTCGTCGTTCAAGATCTTTGATATCGCCAGCTCCGGAATGGCCGCGCAGTCGCTGCGGCTCAACCTGGTGGCCAGCAATTTATCCAATGCGGACAGTGTCAGCAGCAGCGTCGAACAGACTTATCGATCCCGGCAGCCCGTGTTTGCGGCACAGCTTCAGGAAGCCTCGGATAAGCGTAACGCACCGGTCGGCGTGCAGGTACTCGGCGTGGTGGAGAGCCAAACGCCTTTGCGCATGGAATATGCGCCGGATCACCCGATGGCCAATGCCGATGGCTATATCTTCAAGCCGAACGTCAACACCATCGAAGAAATGACCAACATGATGTCCGCATCCCGATCCTATCAGGACAATGTCGAGGTGGCGAATACCGCCAAGCAGCTGATGCTGCAGACCTTGCGTCTCGGACAAGCCTGAGGTGACGGATCATGAGCATCGATGTCAACGCGCTTAAATCTCTCGGACTGACCGAAACCGCGTCGCCAACTCGGAAACGCAACGAACTGGGTCAAGAGGACTTCCTCAAGCTGATGGTCACCCAACTGACCAGTCAGAATCCCCTCAAGCCTCAGGACGGCACTGAATTCGTCAATCAGCTGGCCCAGTTCAGCACCGTGACGGGAATCCAGCAATTGCAATCCTCATTCTCCGACTTTGCGGCATCCGCCAACAAAGAACAGGCCTTGATGGCCGCGAACCTGGTGGGGCGATCCGCGCTGATCGCTTCCGATAAAGGCATTTTGGCCGCCAACGGCAAGATCGAGGGCGAGCTGAGTGTGCCGTCCGAGGCCGAACAGGTTAACGTCCGAATTACGGACAAGAACGGTAATTTGATCCGAATGCTGGAACTCGGGCCGCAAGCCGAAGGACCGTTGTCGTTCGAGTGGGATGGCAAGCTGGAAGACGAACTGCACTTTGCCGATCCCGGACTTTACAGGATCAAAGCCGAAGCCGTTATTGCCGGCCGAACCACAGCGCTCGAAACGCAAATCGCCGCTCCGGTGGAAAGCGTAACCGTGGGCGGATCGAAAGGCATGGAAGTCCATCTCAGCGGTCTCGGGCGTTACACGTTAAACGATATTCGGGCTGTCCTTTAATAACTATTGTCATCTAGCGAGGTAAGTCATGGCCTTTAACACTGCTTTAAGTGGCTTGAATGCCGCGTCCAATATGCTCTCGGTAACCGGCAACAACGTCGCCAATGCCAATACGACGGGATTCAAGAAATCCCGCTCCGAATTCGCCGACGTCTATGCCAGCAGCTTGGGAGGCGTTTCGTCCATCACGCCTGGCGCCGGCGTACGGGTGACTAACGTGGCGCAACAGTTCAACCAAGGCAACCTTGAATTCACCGAGAACAATCTCGATCTCGCGATCAGCGGTGAAGGCTTCTTCGTCCTCGGCGATAACGTCGACAACATCAATGAGCGGGTCTATTCCCGCGCCGGCGCCTTTCACATGGATCAAGAAGGTTATGTGGTGAATCACCTCGGCCAACCGCTGCTGGTTTACGCACCAAATGGCGAAACAGTGGCCGAAGGCTTCAGTACCGGCGTATTCCAGACCTTGCAGCTCGATTCGACGCAAGGCCTGCCGAAAGCCACGAGCTCCGTAGCGATGGGCGTCAATGTCGATTCCCGTCAAACCCCGCCCGCCACCACGCCTTTCGACCCGACGGATCCCACCAGCTATACCCATGCCACTTCGGTCACGATCTACGACTCACTGGGGAATACCCACATCGCGACCAGTTACTACGTCAAAACCGCGACCACCAACGAATGGGAACTGCATGCCTACGTGGACGGGCAAAACATGCTGGGCGGCACAACCACTGACCCGACTACCTTATTGTTCGACTCCGATGGCAAGCTCAGCCAGGTTAATGGTTCCACAGCGACAACCCAGTTTCAGACGGACTCTGTAACCATCAACCCCAGTGCTCAGCCTATCCAGCTCACGCTCGACCTGGCCGGCTCCACCCAGCTTGGCAGCGCATTTAGCGTCAACACCTTGACCCAAGACGGCCTAACCATCGGACGACTCACGGGGGTAGACATCGACGACACCGGGATCGTTTTTGCCCGCTTTAGCAACGGGGGTTCCAAACCTTTGGGGCAGGTGGCCCTGGTCCGTTTCCAAAACCCGCAAGGACTCTCCAAGCTCGGCGACACCGAATGGGGAGAAAGCGCCAATTCGGGCGTGCCGATCAATGGCGTAGCCGGTACCAGCAGCTTCGGCTCCATCAAAGCCGGCGCACTGGAGGGGGCCAACGTGGACTTGGCGCAGCAACTCGTCAATCTCATCATCGCCCAGCAGGCTTATCAGGCGAACGCGCAGACCATTTCCACGGAAAACACGATCACCCAAACGCTCCTCAATATTCGTTAACGCCCGATAGCCAGGACCTCCGACCATGGACCGTAGCCTTTATGTCGCGATGAGCGGTGCCAAGCAGATTCTGCTGGCCCAAGCATCCAACGCCAACAATCTGGCCAATGCGAATACCCCGGGCTTTCGCGCCGATTTCGAGCAACTCCGCACGATGCCGGTATTCGGGAACGGGTACCCCAGCCGGGTCTATGCCATGACCGAGCGTCCCGGCGTCGATTTGTCGACTGGCTCGTTGCAAACCACCGGGCGGGATCTCGACGTCGCCATCAACGGCGAAGGCTGGCTGGCCGTGCAAGCCAAGGACGGCAGCGAGGCGTATACACGGGCCGGGGATTTGCATATCACGCCCGAGGGACAACTCGTCACCGGCAGCGGCTTGGCGGTGCTCGGCAACGCCGGACCCATCGCCATTCCGCCCGCGCAAAAGGTCGAAATCGGCGTGGACGGAACGATCAGCATCATTCCGCAAGGCGCCAATGCCACCGCCTTGGCGGTGCTCGACCGCATCAAGCTGGTGAAACCGGATAAATCCCAGCTTGAAAAAGGCACGGACGGGCTGATGCGGGTCAAGGACGGGGCTCCGGCGGAAGCCACCAACGAGGTTCAACTGGTGACCGGCTCGCTGGAAGGAAGCAATGTCAGCACCGTGGAAGAAATGGTGCAAATGATCGAACTGGCGCGGGAGTTCGAATACCAGATCAAGATGATGAAGACCGTCGAAGACAACGGCAACGCAAGCGCCGAACTCATGCGGATCGGCTAAAGACACTCCGAGAGGTTCAAGACCATGACCACCCCTTCCCTTTGGATCGCCAAGACCGGCCTGGATGCGCAGCAAACCCATATGTCGGTGATTTCGCACAATCTGGCGAACGTCAACACCACCGGTTTCAAAAAGGAACGGGCGCTCTTCGAAGACCTGCTCTATCAGAACGTCAGGCAGGTGGGAGCGCAGTCCACGCAAAACACCACGCTCCCGTCCGGCTTACAGCTGGGTACCGGGGTTCGGACAGTCGCCACGGAAAAAATTCACACGCAGGGCAATATCCTCCAGACCCAGAACTCTCTGGACATTGCCATCAACGGCCGCGGTTTTTTCCAGATTCTTACCCCGAACGGCGATATCGCCTATACCCGCGACGGCTCGTTCAAGCTCGACTCCACCGGTCAAATCGTCACCAACGGCGGCTATCCCTTGGAACCGGCCATGACCGTGCCGCAGGGCGCCTTGAGCGTCACGATCGGCAACGATGGCACGGTATCCGTCCTGGAGCCCGGCAACCCTACGCCCAATGTCATCGGCAACATCCAGCTCGCGGACTTCATCAACCCGACAGGGCTGGAACCGATCGGAGAAAATCAGTACCGGGAGTCGGTCTCGAGCGGCGCCCCGATTGTCGGCACGCCGGGAGAAGACGGAATCGGAAAAGTAGTCCAGGGTTCTCTGGAAACTTCGAACGTTAACGTCGTGGAGGAGTTGGTCAATATGATCGAAACCCAGCGCGCTTATGAGATGAACTCCAAAGCCATCGCCACCACGGACGAAATGCTGGGCTTTGCCTCTAATACGCTCTGATGTGCTGATTCGATGAAGTCCACGGCCCTCTTTCTCATCCTGCTGACGCTGAACGGCTGTGCCGCCATCCTCAATCCGCCGCCGCGGCGGGATCCTGCCTACGCGCCGGCCCGTCCCGAGGACATGACGCCGCCCATGCAGAATCCCGGGGCGATTTTTCAGTCGGGCTACGACATGCGGCTGTTCGAAGACCATAAGGCGCGACGGGTCGGCGACACCCTCACCATCCGGCTGGTGGAAAGAACGAATGCCCAGAAAGACGCGGATACCAAGGCCGACCGTTCGGCGACCACCCAGGTAAAAGCCCCCATGCTGATGGGGCAGGAAGCGGCTGAAATCCTCGGTTACAACGTATCCAGCAGCCTGGAATCGACGCACAAGTTCGAAGGCAAAGGCGAGAGCAATCAGAGCAATCTCTTGACCGGGAACATCAGCGTTACCGTGGTGGAAGTGCTGCCCAACGGCAATCTCCGGGTGCAGGGTGAAAAGCGCGTGGGCCTGAACCAGGGCAATGAATACATCAAGCTCTCGGGACTGGTGCGCCCGGTGGACCTCGATACTAGCAATACCGTGGACTCCACAAAAGTTGCCGATGCGACCTTTATTTACAACGGAGAAGGCGTAGTGGCCGACGTCAACCGTATGGGTTGGCTGCAACGGTTTTTCACCAGCATACTGTTTCCCTTCTGATCGATTGAGGTAAGGCCGTGGGTATGTTCTCTCTGCGCGCAGTCTTTAAGATCGGTCTTCTGGCCTTTGCCCTGCCGCAATCCCAGGCGATGGCGGAGCGGGTTAAAGATATCGCCTCGGTCGCCGGCGTTCGCAGCAACCAGTTGATCGGCTACGGCCTGGTCGTCGGCTTGAACCGCACCGGCGACAAGAACCGGTTCACCAGCCAAACCTTGCGCAATATGCTGCTCCAACTAGGCGTGACCGTGCCACCCGGCATCGACCTCAAATCGAAAAATATCGCCGCCGTTTCCATACAGGCCGATCTGCCGGCCTTTGCCAAGCCCGGACAGACGATCGACGTCAATGTTTCATCGCTGGGCGACGCCACGAGTCTCCGCGGCGGCAGCCTCTTGATGACGCCGCTCAAGGGCGCCGACGGCCAGATCTATGCGCTTGCCCAAGGCAATCTCGTGGTCGGGGGGCTAAGCGCGCAGGGTCAGGACGGTTCCAAGATCACCGTCAACGTGCCCAGTTCCGGCAGAATTCCAAATGGCGCCACGGTGGAGCGCGAAGTCCCGACGGGTTTCGCCCAAGGCAGCAATCTGATGCTCAACTTGCATACGCCCGATTTCACCACCGCCAACCAAGTAGCCGACATCATCAACCGAACCTATGGCGGAAGCGTGGCGCGTCCGTTGGATGCGGCATCCGTTCAGGTCAACGCGCCGCGCGATCCGGCCCAGCGGGTCTCGTTCACGTCCATGATCGAAAATCTGGAAGTCAGCCCGGCTGAGGCCCCCGCCAAGGTCATCGTCAATTCACGCACCGGCACGGTCGTGATCAGCAGCCATGTCCGGGTTCAACCAGCCGCCGTGACCCACGGCAATCTCTCGGTCACCATCAGCGAAAAACCCATCGTCAGCCAGCCCCCGCCCCTCTCCGGAGGTTCGACCGCCGTGGTGCCCCGATCCGACTTGACCGTAAACGAGGAAGCGAACCGTATGTTCGTTTTCAATCCCGGGGTATCGCTCGATGAAATCGTGCAAGCTGTCAATCGCGTAGGCGCTGCGCCAAGCGATCTCGTCGCCATCCTGGAAGCTTTGAAAAGCGCCGGAGCACTCCGCGCCGAGCTGATCGTGATTTAGGAGAACCGGCATGATAAAGCAAACGGGCATGGCCGATGTGTATACCGACTTCAAGGGCACCGCCCAGCTCAAGAATCAGGCTAAGCATGACCCGAAGGCAGCACTCGGTGAAACCGCCCGGCAATTCGAGTCGCTGTTCATTCAAATGGCCTTGAAGAGCATGCGAGAGGCCGTGCCCAAGGGCGGGCTAATGGACGGCAAGCAGTCCCAGATGTTTCGCGATATGTACGATCAGCAATTGGCAGTGGAACTAGGCAAGCGGTCCAGCCTCGGCTTTTCCGATATGCTGGTTCAGCAGCTGGGCGGCGACAAATCTTCCAGTGACCCAAAACCCGGCATGAGCCTCGACGAATACCGCGATAATGCGCTTCCCAGGATTGATGCGGGGCCATCTGAACACATGACAGCCGAAGGTTTGAAAGTGGAGTACGGAACCGCAGCCAAGATGACCGATAAAGCGACCGCTCGGCTTCGGACCGCCCAAAGCTCACCCCAAACCGAACCGTTCGCCAATCCCAAGGAATTTGTAACCGCGCTCTGGCCTCACGCTCAGGAAGCTGCCGCCGAACTGGGCGTCGATCCCAAGCTGCTCTTGGCACAGGCCGCCTTGGAAACAGGCTGGGGAAAAACGATGGCGGCGCGAGGGAATGACGGACACAGCCATAATCTCTTCGGCATCAAGGCCGATCGGCACTGGACCGGCCAGCACGTGACCGCCCGGACCCTCGAATACGCCGACGGTATCGCCGTACGCGACAGAGCGGCATTCCGCGCCTACAACGACTATGCCGAGAGTTTTCGGGATTACGTGAATTTCCTTAAGACCAATCCCCGTTACGCGGCGGCGTTGGAACATACCGATAATCCGCGACAATTCATGGCTTCCTTGCAGAAGGCCGGCTACGCCACGGATCCCAACTATGCACGCAAGGTTCTATCCATATACGAGGAACATCGTGCGTTTGAAACGTTACCCGTTGCCTGATTCGGTCTTCAGTTAGAACGATCAGTGCCGATAACGAGTGTAAGAGCATTATTCATTCGAGTGGTTAATTATGGCTGGCGGACTTCTTGGCATAGCGACATCCGGATTGATGGCGGCTCAGCGCGGACTGACGACGACCGGGCACAACATCGCCAACGTTAACACCGAAGGTTACAGCCGGCAGAGAACGGAGCAAGTCGAACGCTTGCCCTCGTTTACCGGTGCGGGTTTTGTCGGAAACGGCGTCGACATTGCGTCTATCACTCGCTCCTATGATAGTTTTCTCAACACTCAGCTCCGGAGCAGTCTCTCCACCCATGCGGAATTGGAGACTTACCACCAGATGGCCACACAGGTCGACAACTTCATCGCGGATCCCGATGCCAGCCTGTCGCCCTCGCTTCAATCGTTTTTCAATTCGGTCCAGGACGTGGTCAACGATCCCACATCGATCGCCGCGCGGCGCGTGATGTTGACCGAGGGCGAAACGCTGGCACGGCGTTTTAATGTTCTGAATGACCGCATGGACGACCTGCGGAGCCAAGTGAATCAAAACTTGAGCACCAATCTCGATGAGATCAACGGCCTGGCCAAGGGGATCGCCGCTCTAAACGAGCGTATCGTCGTGGCCTATGGCCAAGCGGGCAAACCGCCCAATGATCTGCTCGATCAGCGTAACCTGCTGGCCGAGCAATTGGCGCAGAAAGTGAACACCAGCCTGTTTGAACAAAAGGACGGCTCTTTGAACGTCTTTATCGGCAGCGGACAGGCACTGGTCATGGGCTCGATGGCAAGCCAGTTGAGCCTGCAAGACTCGGCTTACGATCCCGACCAGAAAGACATCGCCATTACGGTCGGAGGCTCTAGCGCCGTTGTTATTACCAGCGCCATCAGCGGCGGAGAAATTGGTGGATTATTGCGCTTCGGCAGCGAAATACTCGACCCGGCCCAAAACGCGCTAGGGCGCATCGCCGTGGGGCTCGCGGCCCTATTTAACGCCCAGCACTCGGCTGGCTCCGACTTGAACGGAAATGCCGGTGCCAATTTTTTCACCGACGTCACGAACCCGGCGATCGGCCAATACAGCTCGTTCAATAAGCAGACGAATGGCGGCAACGCCGTGTTGTCTATCGCCTTCGACAACAGCGCCGGCAACGGTCCCGCCGATTTGACGGCGACCGATTACCGGTTGGATTATGACGGTACCGATTACACCCTCACCCGTCTGAGCGACAACACCCAGTTCACCAATGCCACCGGAACCTTCGCCGTAGACGGCTTGAGCATTGGCATCGGAAGCGGCTCCGCGGCGGCCAACGACAGCTTTCTCATTCGCCCGTTCCGGCGAGTGGCCGGCGATCTGGCCGCTTCGCTGACCGACCCGCGAGAAATCGCGGCGGCAGGATCGCCTTTCACGGGACCCGGCGATAACACCAACGCCCGCGCCCTGGCTCAGCTACAGACGACGCCATCCCTTCTGGGCGGGAAAGCCACCTATCAGGACGCCTACAACGACATCGTCGGCGACGTAGGCACGCTGACCCACGCCGCTGAGATCGATAGTACTGCACAGAGACAATTGCTGGACCACGCGAAACAGGCGCGCGATTCGGTGTCGGGCGTGAATCTCGATGAGGAAGCGGCCAACCTGTTACGGTATCAACAGGCCTATCAGGCCGCCGCACAATTGATTCCCGCTATGAACGATATGTTCGATGCGCTGATCGGAGCCGTGAGGAGATAAGCATGCGCATTTCAACGTCCTTGATGGAACAGTTCGGCATCAATGCGATCCTTGGCCAGCAAGCCAAGCTCTCCAAAACGCAATTGCAGCTCTCCACCGGCCAGCGCCTCCTGACTCCCGCGGATGACCCTAGTGCCGCGGTGCGTGCACTGGACTTAAATGAATCGCTGGAAAGCAACCGACAGTTTCAGTCCAACATTCAGGCAACCCGGTCAAGATTGGAATTTGAGGAGTCCACGTTGGCGGGAGCGGACAACGTGCTGCAGCGTGCACGCGAATTGACTGTCCAGAGCCTCAACGACTCGCTTAGCTCCAGCGATCGCCAGGCCATCGCAAAGGAAATGCAACAGCTTTTGGACGAAACGCTCGGACTGGCGAATACGCGGGACGCCAACGGCGAATATATTTTCGCCGGCTTTCGCTCTGACGCCGTCCCATTCGCATTCGACAATAGCCGGACCCCGCCGAGCTATGTCTATCAAGGCGACAAGAATCAGCGTCTCCTGCAAATCGGCCCGCAACGGCCCATGGCCGATGGCGATTCCGGATTCGCCGTATTCGAGAATGTTTCTTCAAGCTCGGGAGCCAATGCCATAGCCGCCTCCGGGGGCAAGCAGAGCATACTCAATACCTTGCATTCCCTGACCCAGGCCTTGACCGGAAACTTCACCGCATCTCACAGCGCTGTCCTCGGAACGCAGGATCTGTCCTCCGGCATCGACTACAGCGGCGGTGCTGTGACTTTCGATCTGGCGGTCGACGGCGGCGCGGCGGATACGGTGTCCGTCGCCGCCGCGAACTATGCATCTGCCGACGATCTCGTCACCGCCATAAATGCCGGCATCGGCGCCACTGCTTTGAGCGGAACGGTCGCCGCTCAGCATCGAGCGGGGTCGATTGAATTCGTTTCGGCAACCGCCGGGGCCACCTCGTCCGTGACCGTCAGTAACGATAGCGATGGAGTCCTGACCGACCTCGGCTTCACCAACCCGCAATCAAGCACAGGCGCCGACTTGACTTTCCACGATGCGGCTAATGCCGCACTGACCGATATCGACGCGGCGCTGCAAAACATTTTGGATACCCGAGCAAGCGTCGGCGCACGGCTGAACGCACTGGACGAGCAGGAAGACCTGCAAAGCAGGTTCATAGTCGATACTCAAGCGACTTTGTCCAATATCCAGGATCTGGACTACGCAGAAGCGATCAGCCGGTTCAATATCCAGCAAGTTGCGCTACAGGCCGCTCAGCAGGCATATGTCAAGGTACAGGGATTGTCTCTTTTTGATTATCTTCGTTAAAGCTTAGCATTCCGCACTCTTTCCTGACGCGAGCCCCGCCGGGTATGCTTCGCGCGTCCGAATTTATTTCCGGCAAATTTGTCTTTTATCAAGCATCGCCGGCATGCTGAAAATGACGAGATCCAGCCGTGGCTAAAAATTTCAAACTTGCCCTGAAACTGGTCGCACGCGATTGGCGCAGCGGCGAATTGACCATCCTGATGGTGGCGCTGCTGATCGCGGTAGCCAGCTCCAGCGCGGTTAGCCTACTGGGCGATAGGCTAGTCCGCACGATGAATCTCCAGACGGCAGAGTTCTTGGCGGCTGATCTCGTTGTCGGTGGTCATCAGGAACCGCCGGATTCCTGGCGGCAGGAGGCATCGTCGCACGGGCTGCAAGCAGCCCGCACCACCGAGTTTTCCAGCGTATTGATCGAAAACGACGAGTTGCTTTTAGTAGGCGTTAAAGCGGTCGAAAACGGTTATCCGTTGCGCGGCTCGCTTCGCACCACCCTGGGCGGCATCGCGCTAGCCACCGAAACCCGCGAGATCCCGAATCGCGGCGAGACCTGGGTGGAACAGCGCGTGCTGGCGACATTGGGTTTGAATCTGGGCAGCAAAATCACCGTGGGTGAAAAGCCGCTGCGCGTCACTCGCATTCTCACCCATGAGCCGGACCGTCGCGGCGACCTCTACAGCCTCTCGGCCCGGGTACTGATGAACCAAGCCGATGTCGCCGAAACTCGGGTCATCCAACCCGGCAGTCACGTTCATTATTACGAATTGTTTGCCGGTGACGAACGAGCGCTACGCGCATTCAAGCGCTGGCTCAAACCCCAGCTGCATCCGGGCCAACGCATCCTCGACGTGCACGAAGATCGGCCCGAACTGGGCAATGCCCTGAACCGCGCCGAACGCTATCTGGGATTGACCAGTATCGCGGTGGTGTTGATTTCGGGTGTCGCCATTGCCATGAGTGCGCGCCGCTATACCGAACGGCACTACGACATGACCGCCATGTTCAAATGCTTGGGGGCTCGCGAACGGGATATCCTATGGATTTACTTGAGCCAGTTTTTGGCTGTCGGCCTCATCGCCAGTTCGCTCGGCTGTGCCTTAGGTTATCTGGCCCAGGAAGGCGTCATACATTTACTGCGCTCCCTGCTGCCGCACACGTTGGCCAGTCCCGACTGGCACGCGGTGATGTTCGGCGCGGCCACCGGACTCCTGATCCTGTTCGGCTTCGCCCTGCCGCCCATACTCAGACTCAGGCGATTGGCTCCCTTGCGAGTGTTACGACGCGATCTCGAACCTTTACCGTCCAGCGCCTGGGTGGTGTACGGGTTCGCCGCTCTTACCCTAAGCGCTCTCCTCTGGCGCTATACCCGCGATTGGATCATGACCGCCAGCGTGCTGGCCATAGGCGGTACGGCGGTGGCCGTATTCAGCCTCATCGGCTTGTGGTTGCTGGGTCTCGGCCGCTTACTCTTGCCGTACGTTTCACTGTCGTGGCGCTTTGGCCTCCAGCATTTGACCCGCCACCCACGGCTCGGGGTGAGTCAGATACTGGCCTTCAGCATCACCCTCGTGGCCATGCTGGTCAGCCTCTTGGTCCGTACCGAGCTGCTGCAGGAATGGAAGCGGCAATTACCGGCAAACACGCCCAATCATTTCGCCCTTAACTTGTTTGACACCGATCTGGAAAGATTCCGCGAGGCCTTGAGCCAAGAGGGTATCGCCAGCAGCGAGTACTACCCCATCGTGCGCGGTCGGCTGACCGCCATCAACGGCAAAGACGTCTTTGCGATCGTGCACAAGGACTCACGGGCCGAATCCTCCATCAATCGCGAGCTGAGCCTCACCTGGGCGTCGAAGCTGCCACCGGACAACCGGGTGGTTCAGGGAAAATGGGTAGATGGAAGTGGTCCGCTTACCGTTTCGGTGGAGGCTGAGCTTGCCGAGAGTCTCGGGATCGATCTGGGTGACAAACTCACTTTCAACATTGCAGGTCAACCATTGGCAGCTACTGCGATCGGCACCCGCAGCGTACGCTGGGATACCATGACCCCCAATTTCTTCATGATTTTTTCGCCCGGAAGCCTCGATGCCTATCCGCACACCTGGCTCACCAGCTTTTATGTGCCGACGGACCTGAAGCCGGTGCTGGGGCGGCTGACCAAATCCTTCCCGAGCATGACAATCCTGGAAGTGGACGCGCTGCTGAAACAGTTTCAAATGATTTTGCAGCAGGTAACACACGCCATCGAGTACGTCTTGCTGCTGGCTTTGGCGGCAGGGTTTACCGTGTTATTCGCCGCGGTTCGGGCGACTATGGATGAGCGCATTCACGAAGACGTACTGCTGAGGACCATGGGCGCCAACCGGCGCTTGTTACGGAATGCGCAATGGGTGGAATTCGCCGCGCTGGGATTTTTAGCCGGCATCCTGGCTTCGGCAATCAGCGAGGTAATCTCGTGGATATTGTTCAGCCGGGTGTTTGACTTGGCCTATCGGTTCCACTGGGAAACCTGGTTGGCCACCCCCGTTTTAGGAGCGCTGGTGGTTGGGCTGGCAGGTTATATGAATACGCGATCAGTGGTAAAAAACAGCCCGATGCGCGTGCTGCGAGAATTATGAGTATGAGAAAACATGAAACGGCGATGGGCGAATGACCGTGGCGCTCATCGCCGTTTCGATCAGCCGCCCTTGACGTTGACTTTAGACGTCCAACCGCTCTTCCCTTGGCAGTCTCCGTCCAGCACTTTCACTTTCACGAACGGCAATTGACCGACTACCATTTCTTCTTCAACCGTTCCTTTGGTCCCTGCCTTGGTGACGCATACGCTTTGCTCCTGGTCCTCTTCGGCTTCCGATGTGCTCACCAACCCGGGCGTGGTCGTCAAATGCGAACCCCCGCCGTTCGGGTTATCCAGAGTCACCTGCTGGCCGACGGAAACAGACGTCTTGATCTGCACCTCTTCGCCGCCACCGCTCATTGCTAAAACGAGGATGATCACCATCACTGCGCCGATCGCGGCATAAAGAGCTTTCGGGTTGCTCTTCAAGGTGTCGAGGACACCTTGAACCGCCTTACTTGGGTTATTATTATCTTCGGACATTATGCTCTACCTCCTCTTAAGTTCTTATCGCCTCCGGGGTTCATAAACGAACACTATGGAGCAGGCGCAAATTACCATGTTGTCAACGCAATGCAAACAGTTAATTTGTAAGCTCCACAGCATTATCGGAGCGAGTAAGAATTACTCCACTTTATCACGCTTGATGGCTATATTTGCGATGTGGGGTCGCGACAAATGCGCGCATGAGCTATTGCAGCCAAATCCTTTTCCGGATGGTCTAAGTGTTCGCAAGTAAAACCTGTCCGGTCGCGATTTTCCCCGAACGATTATGTGCCGGATAGAATAATCCGTGTTGTACTGCGCCACTCGAATCCAGCCATGAGCGACTCGAAAAAGCTTCCGTCACAATCCAGCAGCAGTGACATCCAGGCATTTTTGAAAAAACTCACGCAAACGCCTAACGTCAAACCGGCAGGACGCAAAGGAAGACTTGTCTTTGCCCTAGACGCTACGGCTAGCCGCGAACCCACCTGGCAGGAAGCACGCCGCATCCAGTCGGAGATGTTCGATGCGGCGGCGGCTCTCGGCGGCTTGGAGATCCAGCTCTGCTTCTATAGGGGAATTGCGGACTTCGAGGCCTTCCCTTGGCTAATCCGCGCCGAAGAATTGCGGCGACGCATGGCTGACGTGGAATGCGTCGGAGGATACACCCAGATCGGCAAGGTTCTGGAGCATGCCTTGCAGGAAACGCGGAAAAGCAAGGTTGACGCCTTGGTATTCGTCGGCGACAGCATGGAAGAAAACGTCGACTATCTTTGCAAGGCGGCGGGAGAGTTGGGAATCCTAGGCATGAGAGCATTTCTCTTTCAGGAAGGTTTCGATCCTACCGCCGAACTCGCGTTCAAGCAGGTTGCCAAGCTGACTCAGGGCGCCCATTGCCGCTTCGACGCCGGAAGCGCTCGGCAACTCCGCGATCTGCTCAGTGCCGTGGCGGTCTATGCCGCAGGCGGGTTGAAAGCCTTGGAAAACTTCGGCCGCACCCGAGGCGGGGTCGTTCTGCAATTGACCCATCAGATGGCAAAGCCTTGATTCAACTCACCCTGCTGATCGCTGTCATTATTCTTGCGGTGCTGACGGTCCGCCGTTTTCTCGACTCCACGCCATCCGCCGCGCCAACCAAGAAATTCCGGCGCGGTCTGCTCTGGGCAGGGGTTTTGGCGCTGTTATTCCTGGCTGCAACCGGACGGCTGGTCTGGCTGGTTCCGCTGGTTGGCGCTCTAATCGCTGCGGTATTCCGGCTTGCGCCTCTTCTCGTCCAACTCTTGGTTCAATACGCGCCGCTGTTACGGCGCTGGCAGCACCAACGAACCGCAACCCAACAGGCGGCTTCCGGCGGCGGCCGTAACAGTTCGTTTGTGGAGTCGCATTTTCTGCGCATGCGGCTCGACCATATAACCGGCGAAATCATGGGCGAAGTGCTGACGGGGCTTTATGCCGGCCGCAGCTTGCACGATTTGACACTAGGGCAACTGAACGAACTGTACGACGACTATGCCCGCAACGACCCAGAATCCGCTTCACTGCTGAAGGCTTATATGGAGCGCGTCCATGACGCATCCTGGCAGGAGCATGAGAGCCGAACCGCTGGCCATGACCATGGCAAAATGACAACCGATGAAGCGTATCGTGTCCTAGGCATCGCTTCTGGCTCCTCTCGCGAAATCATCATCGATGCCCATCGCCGCCTGATGCAGAGAATACATCCCGACCGGGGCGGCTCCGACTATCTCGCAGCGAAGATCAATCAAGCCAAAGACGTTTTGCTCGGCCGTTGAAATCACCCAAATCATAAGTCCCCGCTCCTGCTCCCGTTAACGGATCGAGAACGTTCTACAACGATTGCGTCGCCATTTTTTACGAAACCTTTTGGGACCTCCAAGTCTCCAAAAGGAGCAAAAAATTGGCGACGAGTATTGCCTTCGGCGCCCCGGCCGTCCTGCGTTCGACCGGTCCCGACCCAACCAGGGGTCGGGACCTGGCTCCACAATGACTCGACGCCCGGTCGCGATGCCTTGTGGGTCGCCTACGACCGCCGCTCTCGC
>NZ_DASPLO010000006.1:0-2716 GCF_035627495.1 Methylocaldum sp. | reverse complement strand
TGATCTCCGCGCTCAGAGAACTCATGGGGATATCACTACCGCCGGTCGCCCCGGTTGTTTGACGGGCCGCCTTGATGAAGGTCCTGTCCGGACTCAGTCGCCGACCTTCAGATACAAAATCGGATTCTTCAAAGCCGACTAAGTATGGGCACTGATTCACGCGCCAGCAGGGGATGCGCCAGAATCTCCCCGCCAACCAATTCACGGACGAATCGCCCCGATTGAGTCGGGGCTTTTTTATGCCTGCCGGTCAGATGGCCTGGCATGAGTGGTTAGTCTCTATCCAATAAGGCCATATGAATATGGAGGGTTCATGACATGGTGGGACTGGATGTTTGCCGCAGTTGTCTTGATGGGGATTGCCGAATTCGGCGTGCTGATCTGGGCAATTTTCTTTGCTCAGCGCACACCTCCGCGAAAATAATTCTCGACGTCGGCGTCGCTGATTAGATAAACCAATCAACTGAAGCGGATTTTGATTGGAAAAAAGAAGGCAGAACAAAGTGCTTGGGGGGGATGGGGGTGTTCTGCCTTCGGGAAAGCTTATTAAACCGTGGCGGACTCAGAAAAAGAATTAGGAGAAATCCCTATTCACAACCGTGCTTTTACGGCGGGCAATAAAAAAACCGGCCGGGGCCAGGTTCTCCCTCAGGTCTGGACTGACGTTAAGGTCGGCTTTCAGCTTGATTCAGGCGCGTCAAAAGGCAACCGTGGCTAAGCCACTGTGAATTGCCATCGCCAATGACGTAACTATTTTATGAAACCGAGCGGAATAGAGGCGGGAGTTCCGTATCTATATAAAGAGAGACTTTCTACTTTAAGGTAAGCAGCATTTTCTATGGGGCTGCTCGAGCTAAAAGAGACCCAACATGTCTGCCGGGTCTCTTACCGCATGTACTGGTGTTGGAGGCACAAGTAATACGCGGCAATTGCAGCGTACTGCATCAAAGGAACTTTAGGCAAGCCATGCGGTTGCCGCGAAAGTTGAAAGTCTCTCGGATCTAAACACGGCTAAAAAGAAACCCGGCCGGAGCCGGGCATAAGACTGCGTCTTCGTGATTCTTGGCGGAACCTTCCCCAATTCCGTGCAGTCCGTCTCAGCTTAGTTCAGATTCTGCAGGGCGTACAATCCCATCGCCCAGCCTGTTGGATTGAACACCAAACATTGCCGCTGATTTCCGAAACCAGAAGGACAGAGAAGTAAACCGCCTATTTCTTCGGCAGCCTCAACAGAATCGCCTGCAGCCCGGCGTCGCCCTCGAGCCAGGTGGCGTTAGTGATTTGGGTGATTAATCCGGTCATCGGAGGCATGACACCGAAGCAAAAATTAGTCCTTGCGGCTTAGCTCTACTTCTGGCCCCCGTTAAAAACGCTTACCTTTGCCCACAAATTTGCGGGAAGCTGACGGATGGCGGAAGCGAATGGAGGTTGAAGGCGGTCGAAGTCTCGAGCGATTACGGCAGAGAGGGTTTGATCATGACCTGGGCGAAGCAGAAGGAATGGGCGGCGTGGGCGCAACACGAGTTTGGCCAAGCGGACTTGGGCGATCTGCGACGCACGGCGCGGTTAGTGCACATTGCGACGGTGCGTGCTGAACGGCCGTCGGCCGCGCTGCCCGAGGGGATCGATGACCCGGCGGCGCTGAAGGGGCTTTATCGATTCATGGAAAATGACTGTATTGAACGTCAGGCGGTATTGAGCCGTCATTACGCCGCCACGGCGGAACGGTGTGCCCGAGAAGCGGTGGTGTTGGCGGTCCAGGACACGACCGAGGTGGACTATACCCACCACCCGGCCACGGAGGGGCTGGGGCTGTTGGGGGATGAGCGGCATCGGGGATTTCTGCTGCACAGCACCCTGGCGATCACGCCTGATCGAGCCCCCTTGGGGCTGTTGGACCAGCAGGTGATTTAGGCCTTTGGAGGAGTTTGGCAAGAAACACCAGCGCAAGCGTCGACCGCTCGAGGACAAAGAGAGCCGCAAGTGGCTGGACAGCTTGGAGCGAACCCACGCGGTGGGCGCGGTCTGTCCGCATCTTGAGCTGGTGAGTGTCGGCGATCGGGAAGCCGATGTTTACGACCTGTTCCGGCGGGCCGAGGAGTTGCACCATCCGGTGCTGATCCGCGGCTGCTGGAACCGCGGGGTGGTCCATGAGGAGGGGCATCTGTGGGACTTTATCGAGCACCAACCGATGGCGGGGACCTATCGCGTGACCGTACCCCGGCAGGGGGGCCGGCGGGAACGTGAGGCGAAGGTGGCGGTCCGTTATGGGCGTGTCCCGCTAAAGCCGCCGGCGCAGCGGGTGCGCGAACACTTACCGACGCTGACGGTCGATGTCGTGCTGGCGCGGGAAGAGGATCCGCCGGTGGGAGTAGAGCCATTGAATTGGCGGCTCATCACTACGGTCGCGGTCGATCACCTGGAGCAGGCGCTGGAACGGATTCAGTGGTATACCTGCCGCTGGGGGGTTGAGGTGTATCACAAGGTGCTCAAGAGCGGCTGCCGGATCGAAGATCGGCAATTTGAAGATGCGGCGGCTTTGGAACGTTATCTGGCGATCGATGCGGTGGTGGCCTGGCGCGTGATGGGGTTGACGATGCAAAGCCGGGAGACCCCGGAGTTACCCTGTGACGTATTTCTGGACCTGGAACAGTGGCAGGCCTTGGCGTGTTATAAGCGCCGAACCCGGACCCCGCCCAAGCGGCCGCCCACCTTG
>NZ_DASPLO010000005.1:0-19708 GCF_035627495.1 Methylocaldum sp. | reverse complement strand
CTGGTCTGGGTCCGGCTCAAGTCCTTGGCGGCTCAAACCGGTCGAACGGTCTATCAACTCAAGCACGGCTTACTGGATGACTACCTTATTCGACAACTTAAAAATCCTTCGCTAGAAATGCGTCTTGCGTAAGTCCTGAGATCAAAGCCTGACCCCTTAATTAACCTGCACGCTGACTAACCATCCGAGCATCCAATTGTTTCAGAACCTCTCTTGCGGCGGCTTCCGACGAGGCGGGATTCTGCCCGGTAATCCAGTTACCGTCGGCAATGGCATAAGGTTTCCAGTTATCGACTTTCGAATACTTGCCGCCGTTCTTTCTTAATTCATCTTCCACCAAGAACGGCACGACCTCGGTGAGCCCAATCTCCTCCTCCTCGGCATTGGCGAAGCCTGTCACGGATTTCCCGTATACGAGAGAAGAACCGTTCGCCGCTTTGGCATGGCGGAACCCGCCAGGAGCATGGCACACCGCGGCAACCGGCTTGCCGGCGGCATACATGGCTTCGATCAACGCGATCGAATCCGGATCCTCGGACAAATCCCACAACGGGCCGTGACCGCCGGGGTAAAACACGGCATGGTAATCCGCGGCCGAGACGCCCGCTAGTTTGACAGTGTTAGCCAGAGCAGCTTGGGCGGCTTTATCCTGCTTGAAGCGCTGCGTCGCCTTGGTTTGTGCCTCCGGCTCGTCGCTCTTGGGGTCCAGCGGAGGTTGCCCACCCTTGGGCGAAGCCAGCGTGATTTCGATGCCCGCATCTTTGAATACGAAGTACGGAGCGGCAAACTCCTCCAGCCAAAACCCCGTTTTTTTGCCGGTGTCGCCCAGCGTGTCGTGCGACGTCAGCACCATCAGTACTTTCATAGTCGTCTCCTTGGTGTATTGCTGCGGCGCTCAAGCAAACCCTCGGTTCTCACCGATTCATCCCGGGCGCGGCGCCGATCCGAAAAAATACCGGCACTTTCAAGTCCGACCCGAACGCGGCGGTGTCGTTCACCGTAGAAGGCACGGTTCACATCCACGTTCCGCCCGGCACTTGTAGTCCTCGGCCGCTTTCACGCGGGCGGCTTGCCGAAGCACTCCGCGGGCCGAAGGATTCCTTCGGCAAACGCCGGCTGCACATTTTGGTCTATGTGATATTGAAGCGTATCCTTACAGAAGCCGGCATGTACGACTGGAATGTCGTCGTCTCGATGTTCGAGCACGATTATCAATACGCCCGCAATCGGCTCGAACCATCGAAGCCAGGCCGAAAAACCGATTATTGTTCTTATGATGGAGGTGAACGATGCGGAAGGCTTTTTGCGGACCTTGCGTACCGCGATCTCTCATGCTGCGATTTCTCCTGGCCGGCATTCTTGCGGCCTATACCGCTCTTCCCGTCGCAAAGTCGTTCGATACGGGGAGACACCGGATAATATCCGCGGAGACTATCGTGCTGCCCCCGCCACAAACCACGGGTCCCATGTCGCTCGAAGAAACTCTGCATCGACGCGCTTCGGTGAGAGATTTTCTCGGGACGCCGATTTCGTTGCAGGATGTGTCCCAACTCTTGTGGGCCGCCCAGGGGATCACCCGCGACGATCATCTCAGGACCGCACCCTCGGCCGGTGCGCTTTATCCCCTGGAGCTCTATCTGATAGCCGGGGACGTGAGCAATGTGCCGGCGGGCACTTACCGGTACCTCCCAAACCGGCATAGAGTCAAAGGGATTCACCGCGGCGACTTTCGGGCCGATCTCGCCGCCGCGGCGCAGCATCAGGATTGGCTGAAAGAGAGCGCAGCGATCCTGGTCTTCGCCGCCGTGGAGGAGAGAACGACAGAAAAGTACGGCTCCCGCGGCCTTCGTTACATCGATATGGAAGCCGGGCACGCCGCGCAGAATGTGCTGCTCCAGGCGGTGGCCCTGGGGCTCGGCGGCACGCCGCTCGGCGACTTCGACGACGAGCGGGCGGCGCAAGTTCTGGATCTGCCTTCCGAGGAAAAAGTCCTGTACCTGGTGCCAATCGGCAATCCGCGCTGAAATCCCGGCGACGAGAGCGATGCGCCGCGGAATCCGGAACGTCACCGTGGCAGTTGACGATTTTCAATATCTCAGGGAGTGAACCATGCGACGTCTGCAGATTGCCATCGTCGGTTTCGGCCGACTCGGTCTGGCCTGTGCCGAAGCGGCACGGGAAGATGAACAGATTGTCCTGACCGGTGTCGTACGCCGGCCGGAGTCGGCGCAAACTCTGCCCACGCCTTTCGATCGGGTTCGGGTTGTTTCCCATATCCGCGAGTTGTCCGGCCTCGATGCGGTGCTGGTATGCGTTCCGGCGGAGTGGGTTAAGGGGTGCGTACACGATCTGCTCCAGCACGGCTTGCCGGTCGTCGAGTGCGCAAGGTTCCATGGCGACGCCGTCCTTGAACACAAACAGGCCATCGATCGCTGGGCAATTCGCTTCGAACGACCCGCTATCGTAGGCGCCGGCTGGGATCCCGGCGCGCTGTCCCTGATGCGGGACTTGTTCGCCCTGCTCACGCCGAAAGGACACACCGACATCAGCCACCGGCCCGGCATCAGCCTACACCACACCACGGTGGCCGGTTCGGTGCCGGGCGTCAGGGGAGCGCTCTCCACCGAGCACCGGGACGCCGATGGGCAGGTGCAGCGCTATGTGTACGTGGAATTGGCGGAAGACACGAGACTGGAAGAGGTCAAAGGCGCCATTGCCGCCGACCCACTGTTCGGCGGCGATAGCACCGCCGTGTTTCAGGTCGAGAGTCTGGCGGCTCTTGAAGACGAGCACGGCGTGCTTCTGCAACGCCACGGTTCGGCCGGCCAAACGAAACACCAGTATCTGATGTTCGAGGCCCGCCTTTCCGAGGCTGCCCTGAGCGCTCAAATGATGCTGGCGGCGACCCGGGCGCTGCCGGGTTTGAAGCATCGGGCTTATTCGCTGCTCGACCTGCCTCTGGGCGCCCTCTGGGGAGCCTTGCGTAAAGATTCGGAACAGACTTTCCTCTGAGTTACTGTCGATGCTTTGCGCCGCATCCTACAAAATGTCGCCGTGCTTTAAACCTATTCTCATTTGAAAGCCGCCGTTTTTGAGCTGCCACGATGACAACGGTAACTCCATCTTTCAAATGGGGCGCGGTTTAGCTGCTACTCGCCGGCCTTCTTCCTAATCGGCGCAGGTATATTGGCTAAGATTGAGTGAAACAAGGTGGGATCGTAACCGACAGCAAACCCCAGCAAGGATAATAGACCCGCCATCCTTAGATACTGGTCGGCGGTTGTGTCGCTGAGGGCTTCGGTCCCTCCGGGAATGCCGATGGCTAAACCAGCGATGTACAACAGATAGACCAAAAAGCTACGGCACATGCTGGCCAATGGAGACTCGATCCGGTAGGCCATGCTTACGGGCCCTAACTGGTTGCCCGGGTCTGTGGACTCGCCTTGGGTTTCAGAGTCCGTTTGATGCCCGTGAAATGTCAACCGGCTCGATACACCGCCTATCACGCCAGCAAGGCATGTCAGAAGGGCGACGTTGGTATAGGTGTATAGAGAAGTAGCAGCAACGAAATCGAGCCAATTGAATGATGTTGCGAGATGGTCACGGTAGGGGCGCGACGAAATCAGCAGCCCTGAGCCGAACAGTGTGATCCAGGCGACGAGACTTAAAAATCCTATGACATAGTCGATCCACTTTCGGTACAGCATAGCTTTCACCTCGGCGCCTCCGTTGATGTAGCTCTCAGATTTTAGAAGCTTTGAAGGGATTAGCCAGGCCGTGTCCCGTTTGAAATTCGAAGTTTTCTCCATGGCTTAGTCCGCTCGATCCAATGACGGTCGGATGGAGCCGGTTCATTTTGAATGAGTCGAGCAGAAACTCCACACTTTTCGAATGAGATGCGGTTTCAATCGACTCACTGCGAAGCTACGGTGCGATTTCGCGCACGGCCGTTGCCGTCAAGCGATGGGCAGGTTGCAGGCGTACCCGCCGCTCGGCGCGGTGTCCGATGCGTTCGGCGAAGGCCGTTGGATCGACCAGCTTAGCGCGGCCATCAGTTCGGTCGTATTAAAGCATTTTTCGCTATGGTGTGGCGGTGCACAGATGAGGAGGTCGCCTAACAGATGCCGCTAAGGGGGCGACTCGTTTGAAGCAGGGAGCCGCCCCGTACGCGGGTTCCTTGCCCAAACCGTAGGCCGGATTAAGCGAAGCGTATCCGGCGTTTCGTACGTCGATTGCCGGGAACGGCTACCGCCTTATCCCGGCCTACAAGCTGCGCCTCGTCGTCTCGGACCGGGGGCGCTACACCGAACCGGAAAACGCTGTAGTGCAGGCGCCGAGCGGCCCGTCGAGATTGGTCGCGGCTGGTGTCGATCATCGGCTCAAAGCGGCGATGCTCGGGTTCGCTTCATAGCGCGACAATGCCGAAAGTCCAGATAGCCGTATGTGTTCAAGCGGTCCGGAAAAACGTGCTCAGTCCTGCGACCAAGGTTCGCCGCTCTCTTGCCGCGGCTTTTTCTCGCCGGGCTCTTCCGGCGCTTCCGCCGAAGGCTCCTGCTCCAACGGTTCTTCCTCGGGGTAGCCCTCGCCCCATTCGTCTCCGCCTTCTTCCGGAGTTTCTGCCGCAGGTCGATCCTGGGGTTTCACGATTTCTTCCAGAGGCTCGGCCCAATCCTCGGGAGGCGTATCGGAAACCTCAGTGCCGGTAAGATCGTCCACTTCCGCGACATCCAGAGGCCCGCTCCAATTCTCCGGTGCCTCGATCGGCTGAATTTCGAGCCGGTACCAGGCGTCGAAATCCATTTCTTCCACGTCGCCGTCGAAATGCTGGATCTCCACCGAATCCGCCTTTTCGTCCGCGGCGATGACCTGAAAGGCTTGACCCTTATCCAGATGTTGATACCAATTGCCGACGATAGGATCTGCTTCAGAGTTCATCGTTCCGCTCTCCCCTTCATATAGCAAACCGAGTCCTCGCCCTATCAGCGAGCATCCCGAGTAAAACCAGGATTACCTCGGTCTAAACGTTTCGATAGTTCGGATAGGGATTTTTGTCCGGTCATATAGCGGATTAGGCTATTGAAGCCATCGGCCGTTCCGCTGTCGCGGCGGGCATATAGGGTGAAATCGTGCGACGCCGTCCACTGCCGGCCGCTGAATGATCTGTCACAAAATCGCGCTATGGCTGGTGTGCGGGGCCGGCCTGCACCTAATAGCCGTGCGTCCCTTTATGCAGTCCGGCTTCGGGGTGAAGACTCTCTCCGGCGACATCCGTACTAATGAAACCTTTATCAGTAACCCCAAGCTTCGACCTTGCCGTTTTTCGTGTATACGGATCCGGGCGATATACGCCAGCCTGTATGGTAAACATGCTGGATTTCGCCCTCATCCCGATCTGATGGATGTTCGCTGATCGGCACGCCCCATGAAGCATAAAGGGCGCACCAACTCATGCCCTTTTGAATTCGCTCTTGCGCCACCAATGACCATTCTTCAGACGTGACAAGTTTTCGTCGTTCTATTTCGCCTTTGTATTGTTCTGCCAAGGGGTGAGAGATGAACCATGCGGAGTAAATGCCGTAACCGCGGCAGATCTCGCGATCGCTAAGTTCAGTGATGTGCGCCGGAGCCGTAGCGCAGCCTGCCGATAACGCTGTGGTCAGCGCCACAAGCGCCGAACGAAGCCAAAGAGGATTGATAAGCCTGGAACTCATAAGCACCTCGCGTCCCGAACGGCAGTTGTAGTGTTGTCGGCTGCGAGCCGCTCGGCCCGTTTGGTATGATCCCGAACATGAACCCCTCGCCCGCTAAGGTACAAGAACTGGGCTCGTTTCTCGTAAGCCGATGTGCGGACCGAGCGATCGCCATAACCAATCAAGCTCTGTCCAGCCGAAAACGGAGAGTCCGATTATTTAGACCTTATCCGAGGTTTCTCGTTACCGCATGGCTCTCGCGCCCGTTCTTCAGCCGAACGGACAACGGCAATCTGGGGCCGCAGATGTTTCTGTCATAAGGTCAAGAGGCTAGGGGTAAATCCGTGGCTCGTCAGAAGCTGTCCGAGGCACAGGGAACTTGCGGCATTCTTCAGACGTTTTCGTGTCTGAAAGACCAGATCCCTTTAAAAAATGCCTTCGATTTTTTTATCCTGGCTCGATGGAGCACGCAATGCCCGAGACAATCACCATCGTCCACAACAAGGTTCCGAACCGAATCCGTGTCCGGGTGCCGCTGATCAGAAACAAGCGGACCTTGGCCGAGTTGCTCAAGCAAAGCCTCCTCGGGGATCCTCAGGCGAAGGGGATCTACCATGCCGAACCGAACATCACCACGGGGACCTTTCTGATCAAATATCACCCCGCCTTGCACACCGAAACGGAGGTTATGGAGCGGGTCCGGACAATAGCGCGGAACATCTCCGCCGGAACCATCGAGATAACGGCTAAGCACAAGAATCCCAAGCTCGGCAAAATGCAACCGCAGGCTTTTTTCACGCGAGAGCTTATGGTGAGCATCGGCGGGAACGTAATTGCTGGACTCATCCTCGCAGCCCTGATCGCCCGCGGATAGACCAGACGCCCGCGGCTTGGCTTCTCTTAATCTCCCTTCAAGGGGCAAACGGTGATCGCGGCAGCGGACCAATCCGCCTTGAGCAGGATTCGTGCATGAGTTTGCGTGCGCGCCGGAGCGTTGCCTCGGCGAATGAGGCTTTCCAAGAGCTGTCGTTCCTCTACAGACAGTTGAACGTGGTATTTCTTTGGCATCGGAATGCTCCTGTCACTCAACCAGTGAATGCTTTGGAGCATATCCGATTTCAGCTACCCGTCACATGAACTCGGATAGACTACTAGGCTCAGGAGTGACGATTGCAGCGCGGCCGCCGCCTTCGCGATGGCTGAACCGAGCCGAACTCCGTCTAAGAGTGTGTGTGAAAAGCTGTTTCTCGCGGCTTTCGCCCTGTTCCGCAAGCATTATCGGAGGGAATGAAGCTGTCGGCGACCAGGTCTATATGCCAGACCGTAAGTGAGACAACACCCGTACGCAAATACCGGACTCCCTCCGAGGCATTCCGATGACTCACTTCGGTGGCCTTCCCCTACCATCCCCCGCTGACGGCAGAAAACCGACTGATTAGTCCAATAAGACAAACATCACTATTAAGGGGGCAGAAGAGGTAAACTCAGTAGCCTAGCTGTCCTAACGCAGCTGCAGCACACCATGAAACAGAAAAATCTCTGCTCTTTTGAAGCCCTATTGGATGCCGCCAAGGCTAATAAAGAGGCACTGCCTGCGAATCAGACCTTGTGTCAGGCACTCTTCGAAGCCTTACCGGATGCCATCGTGGTCATCGATTCTCGGGGACGCATCCTGCAGATGAACGCGGAGCTGGAAAGACTGTTCGGTTATGACCGCGGAGACTTGCAAGGTCAACCTATCGAGATCCTGCTTCCGGATCGCTATAGAGAGCGCCATATCGACCAGCGGCAACGCTATATTGCGGCACCTTACCGGCTCAAGGTGAGCCATCGTCCCGAACTCTACGGCCGGCGTCGGGACGGCACCGAGTTCCCAGTAGATGTCCACCTGGCGCCGACCAACTCAGCCGAAGGCACGCTGACCATAGGCGTCATACGCGATATCACCGCGTACAAGACAGTCGAGGCGGAGATACAGGAGCATGCGCACCTGAAGGCGACCATCGCCGATCTGAGCCAATTGGCCTTGGCTGGCATCGGACTTGACCGGCTGATGGAGCACACCGTGGCGCAGATCGCCCGGTGTCTCAGAATCGAGTATGCCAAGGTCTTGGAACTTCTCCCCGATGGGCAGGCGTTGCGGCTGAAGGCAGGCGTGGGCTGGAAGGAAGGATATGTGGGGGAGGCAACGGTCGGCGCCGATCTGGACTCCCAGGCAGGCTATACGCTGCTGCTCTCCAAACCGGCCGACGAGAGCACGTTGATCGCCGGAGAGCCGGTCATCGTCGAAGACCTCCGCAGCGAGACACGGTTCAGCGGACCGCCCTTACTCTTTGAGCATGGCGTGGTGAGCGGCATGAGCATCACCATTCCCGGGTATGCGCGTCCCTATGGTGTCTTGGGCGTGCATACGACTCAGTGCCGCGCTTTTACCCAGGATGATGCCCAGTTTCTGCGGGCCGTCGCCCACATTCTGGCCTTGGCTATCGAACGTCGGCAAACCGAAGAGGCATTGCGCGAAAGCGAGATGCGCGCCCGGCGCTTGGTGGAGGCGAACGTTATCGGGGTGCTGGAAGGGGTTGAAGACCAGATCCGCAACGCCAACCAGATCTTCCTGGATATGATGGGTTACAGTCGTGAAGACCTGGCGGCCGGGAAATTGCGCTGGCCGGAAATGACGCCGCCCGAGTACCGTCTCTTGGATGAAGCGGCGCGGGACCAGTTGCTTAATCACGGCGCCGTTACACCCTTTGAGAAAGAATTCATTCGCAAGGACGGCGCCCGGGTGCCGATCTTACTCTGCGCCACCGTGCTGGAGCGCTCCCCGTTCACCTGGATTGCTTTCGTCGTCAATTTGAGCGAGCGCAAGCGGCTCGAAGACTCGTTACGGCGCCGCGCGGTGGAGCTTGCCGAAGCCGACCGCCGCAAGGACGAATTCCTGGCGATGCTGGCCCATGAACTCCGCAACCCCTTGGCGCCGATCCGCAATGCCGTTCATATCCTGCATCGCCAAACGCCGCCTCTTCCCGAGTGTCACCGGCCTCTCGAGATGATCGAGCGGCAGACGCAGCACCTGGCCCGGCTGGTGGACGACCTTCTGGACGTTTCACGGGTAACGCGCGGCAAGATCAACCTGCAAAAGCAGTCGGTGGATCTTGTGGCGCTAGCCACCCGGGTGGTGGAAAATCATCGGCCCATCGCATCGACGCACCAGCATACGGTCACGTCGACCTTGCCGCCTTGCCCTCTTGCCATCGAGGGAGATGAAGTCCGGTTAACGCAGGTGCTCGATAATCTCCTCAACAATGCCATCAAATACACCCCGGATGGCGGGCATATCTGGGTAACCGTCGAAGACCGGAACGGAGAAGCGCTCGTCTCGGTCCGCGACAACGGCATTGGCATTGCCCAGGACGACCTCCCCGGCATCTTCGACCTCTTTGCCCAGGTCAATCCGGGGATTGACCGCGCCCGCGGGGGATTAGGCATTGGGCTTTCATTGGTCAAACGGCTGGTGGACATGCATGGCGGCCACGTCGAAGCGCGCAGCGAAGGCACCGAAAAAGGCAGCGAGTTCATTATCCACCTCCCGCTCTTATCCCGAAAAACCGAGCCGCCCTCCTTTTCTAGGGGCGTGCTGCCGACGTCGGAAGCACGGGCCGCGCTACGGGTGTTGGTGGTGGACGACAACTACGACGCGGCGGAATCGATGGCCCTGCTGGTGAATTTGTGGGGGCATGAAACGCACGTCGTCCATGATGGCCACGCCGCTGTGGACGCCTGCCGTACGTATAAGCCGGATGTAGTCTTACTCGATCTCGGTTTGCCCGGAATGAGTGGCTACGAAGTGGCCCAGCGCCTACGGAAGGACTATGGAGATTCGATGATGCTTTTCGCTTTAACGGGATACGGGCAAGCCGAGGATCGAGCGCGTACCGCGGCGACGGGTTTCAATTATCATCTGGTCAAGCCGATCGATCCCGATCCCCTTAAAGCCTTGCTCGCCTCACTAGGCGCACGATCTATCTAAGAGGCTGTCTTCAAACTACTGCGCGCCATACGCGCGTTGCGGCTCGGTGACATCTTGCCCTTTCATAAACGGCCGTTTACGCAAGACCTCCCCATTCCCGAGAACGCGACTGTAATTCAACTTGGTGTATTGATCAGCGTCGAGCACGATGCAGGAGCAAGGTTTTCTTGTATCCGAACCTGTATGGACTTTCGTTGACTCTTGAGAGGCTCAGAAATCCATGCCGCCCCGGGTCAGACGTGTACGCTGATAACGAATCTGGGTGCTTGGCGGTTTCACCCGGCCCCACTGGAGTGTGAGAGCCGGAAAAGTCGGCAGGCCAGAAACCGAATCTAGGGGTGAACGGGTGTCTAAGAGGAATCGGAGTCAATCTTCAGGATGAAATATTATGAATAAACATCTGTTTATTGCCGCCATAGTTGGGGTGGCCATCGTAGATTTTTCGCCTGTCGCCGCGCATGAACCATTACTGAGCAAGCAGGATATCCCTCAAGCAGTCCTCGCGGCTTTCCAAAAAGATCATCCTACGGCCAAGCGCGTAAAGTACGAGGAAGAAACTATCGACGGGAAAAATGCCTATGAAATCGCCTTTCAGGATGAGAAAGCCCAGGAACGGTCTGAGGTATATAGCGCCGACGGCACTTTGATGGAAACCGAGAAGGTCATTAAAATCAACGAGCTGCCTGAAGCTGTATTGCAAGCGGTAAAGGATACCCATCCACGTGCTACGCTCCAGCGAGCCTTTCAAGTTTCCAATACCAGCGGTACCGTAACAAGCTATGAAGTTGAGATCAGGGAAGGCAAAAGAGAGCGAGAGGTTGAATTTGATACGAATGGAAAAATCCTATCGCGCTGCTGAAGCTCTCCAGGGCAGGCGGAAGCAACCCGGCTTTGATCGGTCAGCTGGTCGCCTATCAATCCACGAATTGCTATTTGGTCATGATTTACGCAGAGCAATGGTACTGATGAATTGCTACCCCGGCTGTTGATTTTCACTACGCCCAGTCGCGTCGTTTGGCTGCTGAAATCCGTGATACAGCGCCTGAACGCCGCTGTTGTGAGTTATGGTCATCGACATCTGAATGGATCTCCTCCTCGATAAGAATTCAGCAGGCATCCTCGGGCCTATCTTGAATCTAAGGGCCACGCGAAAGACGCTAACCCAGCGTAGAACCTCAGGCTGCGTTTTCTGGTAAAATCGCCGCGAGATCGAGCGGCAGGCGCACCACAAATTCGCTGCCTCTCCCAGGCCCTTCGCTGTACGCTTCGACGTGGCCGCCGTGCAGTTCGACAATCTTTTGCACAATGGTCAAGCCCAGCCCCAAGCCGCCTTGAGCCCGATCCAGTGTGCGTTCGGCTTGAGTGAAGACCTCGAATAGGTGCGGCAAGAGCGCTGGGGAAATGCCTTCGCCGGTATCCCGCACTGAAATGAGGACTTCGCCGTTTTCACACGTCGCGGTGAGCCAAATCTCCCCACCGTCCGGGGTGTACTTGGCGGCATTCACGAGGAGGTTCGAGACCGCTTGCGCCAGCCGGACGGCATCGCCCTCGATGCGCACCGACTGATCCGGTATGGAAACAACGAACCGATGACGACGTGCATCGAGGAGTGGCTCGCAGGTCTCGACCGCTTGATCGATTAGCGCCGCCAACTCCACCGAGGCTTTTTGCAGGGTCAGCTTGCCTTGGACAATTCGTGAGACATCGAGGAGATCGTCCACCAATCGCACCAGGTGTTCGACTTGCCGGTCCACCACCTCGCGCGCCCAGTGGAGCGCGGGGTCCGGCGCGTCCGGCCTCCGCATGATTTTCACGGCGTTGCGGATGGGCGCCAGAGGATTTCGGAGTTCATGGCCGAGCATGGCGAGAAATTCATTCTTGCGTCGATCGGCTTCACGCAGTTGGTCGGCCTGTTCCTGCAGTTTCGCCTCGATCTGCTTGCGATCGGCGATATCGTTGACCAGCGCGACGACGCCTCGCACCTGGCCCTCGGCATCCGTATCCGGTGTGTAGGTGGCGCTGATCCAGCGCGTACCGCTCGCCTGATAAGGCACCTCCAGCTCGAAGGCGACGGTATCCCCGGACAGCGCCCGATCCAGAAGGGGCTGGATGTGCTGCCACGCCACGTCACCCATAACGTCACGAACACGCCGGCCGCGGATCTGTGCCCAATCTTCGCCAAACCAGCGTTCGTAGGTCTCATTGACCCATCGATAGCGATACTTGCAGTCCACGTAGGAAATCGCCGCTGGGGTGGTGTCGGTAATCAGGCGAAGGAGGTTCTCGCTCTGGCGTAGGACCGCCTCGGCGTCCTTACGCTCGGCGATTTCCAGTTCCAGCGCCCGTTTGGCGTCCAGCAAGGCTTTCTCGGTCTCCCGGCGTTCCACCACCTCACGGTAAAGCCCTTGCTTGCGCTCCAAAACCGTCTGCAGAACGCGCCGTTCCGCCTGGCGCAACCGCTCGATAATCAGGCTGAGAACGACGCCTACGCTCACCAGAAACACGAGACGCAGTCGGTCGCCCGAATCGGCTATGGCGAACGAATGCTCGGGGTTGACCAAAAAATAGGCACTGGCCAGTCCACTTAATCCGGTAATCAGCAATCCGGCGCTGAATCCGCTAAACCACGCCGCCAGCATGACGGCCACCAGGAAGAGCAGCAGCGGGGGCGAGCCGTTAAAGAAGGGCTGAAGAGACTTTAAGACCAACAGAATGACCGAAGCGGCCAGTAGCCCTGCCACATGGCCGTTGAAGAAAAGGCGTTTCAACAAAGGACCTCGACGGAGCCCATCCGGATGAGCCAAGGCCAATCGCTCGAGGAGAGTCGCTAGCGTGGCTGAGCTCCCGGGCTGCCCGCGGTCCATCGCTAAGGTTTGCGCCCGGTTATATCCGGCAAGGGCATACCAGCCGGATTATCGATGCCGGTCGCATTGACGACCGTGTCCCACTGGAACGGGGTGCCGCGGAGCGTGGCACTCCGAACGTCCTCGGGCACCAGAATAAACACCACGAAGACAAGGGCGGCCAGCAAAGATGTAGCGGACACCGCCAAACCCAATAACAATAATTTAGCCAAGCCACTGACAGAGGGTTGAGACATTATCGTAGACATTTGATCGACTCTCTTCTCGGGGTGGATAGACGATTCGAGGGCCAGAGGACTTGGAGCCTTGGCACCTTGAGCAGACGTTACCGCGTTCGGCGAACGGATGCTGTGATCTATTACCACTTCCGAGGCAAGCGGATTTAGGCTTTAAACCTAGAACTATTCGAGATGGATCAATCGCCTTTTATTTCGCCAGCGGGTTCTTCGCCTCTTCGAGCTGCGCCAAAATCTGCGCCTTGGCCGCGAGCCAGTCCTCCTCTTCGAAGCCGGGTGCGAAGTTGCGTTTCTCGGCCAGATAATACGCCGCCTCCGCTACCATGCGATCAACGGTCTCCTGATTCGGCCGTTGAGCCCGTTTGAACGCGGCGATCCGGCTGACGTCCTTTCCTGTCGCCGAGGAGCGGGCCCGAGGGGTGGCGACGGTCTCGCGTGGTTTCGCCTCAACGGCTTGGCGCGCAGCCGGCTTGGGCTTTTTGTGCTTGGTTCCCGCGGTGGGCGAAGCCTTGGCGGGTGTTGCGATGACCTCCGGTTTTTCCGATCCCGCATCCGCAGCCTTGCTCGCGGCCTCGGAGGTCTTGCCGGCTTTGCGCTTAGGGGTGGATACCGGTTTTTTCGTGGTGTCGATGGTCGATTCACTCATGCTACTTCTCCACTGGAGGTAAATTCGGTTCTCACTGATTCAGCCTTGAAGATCCTCTCACGAAACATCGGGGCATCGGGTAATAATGACAAAAATATCGGGTTTGATTGTTTCAGATCCCTTAAACGAGTGTCTTCCCGTCCTCGACAATCTTCGTCTAGCGAGGGCCATCGACATGAGCCCCGTTGTCATCGTCGATGGCCTCTCGGATTTGGAATCCCCGACAAAATCGCCCTACCCTTAGGTATTTCGGGAAGCTCAGGACTTCACCAGGGGCTCCGACCATGTCACGTTTAGACCTCCATCTGTGGACGGTCGGGGGCAGGCCAGTCGAGGTGAAAGAACTTGCCCCGAGCATGGTCGGTCCGCTCGTAGGTATGGGCGCCGAAATAGTCGCGCTGCATCTGCAACAGGTTGGCAGGAAGCCGGGCACTGCGGTAGCCGTCGAAATAAGCGAGCGCGGACCCGAAGGCGGGAACGGGCACACCGTTGGATACGGCGAGGGCGACCGTCTGCCGCCATCGGCTTTGCCCTTCGTGCAAGACGTCCTTGAAATAGGGATCGAGCACCAAATTCTTCAGGTCCGGATTCCGGGCGTAGGCATCGGTGATCTTTTGCAGAAAGCGTGCACGGATGATGCAGCCTCCCCGCCAGAGCTGCGCGATGGTTCCGAAATCGAGTTGCCAGCCGTAGGTTTTTTGCGCTTCCGACAGCAACTGGAACCCCTGGGCGTAAGCGCAAATCTTGGAGCAATACAGCGCGTTCCGAATCGCATCCAACAGGGCTGCCGAGTCGGCCGCCGGCTGAATGTCCGGGCCTTTCAGCAATTGGCTGGCTTCGACCCGCTCTTCCTTGAGGGCCGACAAGGCGCGGGCGAATACGGCTTCGGCGATCGAATTCGCCGGCGCGCCCAATTCCAATGCGCTGGCGGCGGTCCACTGGCCGGTGCCTTTCTGTCCGGCGGCGTCCAGTACTTGGTCGACGAGGAACCCATCGCCCGCGGGATCTTTCTGCTGCAGAATGTCCCCGGTAATCTCGATGAGATAGCTGGACAACTCGCCGGCATTCCATTCGCGAAAGATCGCTCCGATGGCGCCGGCATCGAGCCCCAGCAGGTTTTTCATCAGCCAATAGGCTTCGCAGATCAATTGCATGTCGATGTATTCGATGCCGTTGTGCACCATCTTGACGTAGTGCCCTGCTCCATTCGGCCCCAGATAGGCGGTGCAGGGCACGCCGCCCTCGACCGGCTTTCCGGGCACGGCTCCCCCCAGAGGCGCGCCGCTTTGTGGATCGACCTTGGCGGCGATGGCGCGCCAGATCGGCTCAAGTTCGGCCCAAGCCGTCAAGCTGCCGCCCGGCATCAGCGAAGGTCCGAAGCGCGCGCCCGTTTCGCCGCCCGAAACGCCGGAGCCGATAAAGAGAAATCCCTTGGCCGTCAGCTCCTTCTCTCTGCGGATGGTATCCAGCCAATGCGCGTTGCCGCCGTCGACGATGATATCTCCGGGCTCGAGGTGAGGCAGCAGGCTTTCGATGGTGCGGTCGGTCGGCGCTCCCGCCTTGACCAGTAAGACGATCTTGCGTGGGCGCCGAATGGCTTGGGTGAACTCTTGAAGGTCGGTAAAACCGAGGACGCGCTCGCAGGAGGGCTCCTCCCGCTTGCAATGCGCCATGAATTCCTCGGTTTTTTCGGGGCTGCGGTTATAAACCGCGATGGTATAACCGTGATCGGCGATGTTCAGCGCCAAGTTTTGGCCCATGACCGCCAGTCCTATTAGCCCGATGTCTGCGTTGTCACTGTTCATAACGGTACCTATTGTTGGTGGATGATGAGCCCAACTGTTAATCCGCACATTGATTTGATCCCTTTCAGCGGCGAATTTTGACGACATCGGCAATCGATGCCGGCTGCTGAAGGGTGATCAATCCGACGCGCTAATTTACATGGGTATCCTAGCTGAAGAGAGTCCGCGCTACAGCCGGGGAGCCAATGTGACTCAGTTCTGTGTCAGTAGATGGCCGATTCGATGAACATGGCTGAAGCCCCTGCGATAGCGGCACTGCAACACCCCGGATTCTGCATTATTTCGCCAGGAGAATCAGTTCATTCTGCGTCTCATCCAGGGTCATCCGGAACCGGTTCAAAAAGCTCATCCCAAGGAGCTTGGTGCCCTGAAGACGGTCGTCCGGGAAAAAGGCGACCGGCACGGCCGTTGCCAAGACGGAACCCACCTGAACGACTTCGAGGATACCTACTTTGATCGGTATGGTATCGCTTGCGGTGTGGCTGAAACCCTGCTGAAGCGTCTCCGGAGTGAAGCCGAGTTCGCTGGCCATCGACTCCGGCAAAGCGAGCGTGGAGGCACCGGTGTCGACAATCAATGTGATCGGCAGCGCCACCCCGTTCGGTCCCACCAATATTGTATCCACCTGATGATGGGGACCGAGCCGCGTCGTCTTGATGGTGGCGTTACGAGATCGTTCTCGGACTGGGATCTTGGCACTGGTGATCACCAGCCGTTCGACTGCGCCGGGCTGCCCGCCCATGAGCACGTAGTTATACTCCTCGAGGAGGCTCTTGAGCCGGGTAGGCAGGTCACCGGCCGTTGCACGCGCGGCTTCCGACCCGATGCGGTCCAGCCCTTCGACGGCAAAACCGCGGTCTTTCGCCAAAGATTCCAGCTGAGCGCGAAGCGTCTCCGCTTCGACCCACGCTGGCACCATACCGATGAGGAGGAGCCTGCAAAGATATCTGAGTAGAGGTCGAGGTCTTAACATCGGTTTTCTCGCGTGATTGGCCATTCGGCCGTTAGATCCGTCTTGGACCAGAATCCTTAGAACCTGTTTGCAAAAAGTAGCGAGCGGACGTCAGCCGGGGGCGGCCGGAGCGGAGGACCCGGAGTGTACATGGAGTACATGAGGAAGCCGAGCACCGCCCGGCCCCGGATCACGGTCGCGCAGTAGTTTTGCAAACAGGTACTTAAGCGCTTACTCCGGGCAGCGGTTTGCCGCAGGCGGCCTGGACCGCTGCGAGGCGCTCCTTGGCGTGTACTTGATCACCCGCCGGTTAAGCGTGGCATGATCGACATCGATACCGCGCTCCTCTGTCGTCATTTCATTATGCCGATAGCTCAGCGGGTAAACCAAGTACTACCGGATACACCGGAGGATGATTCGCTCTTGAATCGGGCGCGCTTCAGGGGGCGCCGGATTCAGTAAAGGCCTGGCACGATCCGCCATGGCACCCGTGCCCGGTAGCGGCGCCAATCTTCTCCGTACTTCGCCAGACACATGGTGTCATCCCGCCGCTCTCGGTGGACGAGAAGAATGCTGAAGTAGACGATATGGAAGTAAGGCAGAGCATGGCCGAACGCAGTCGGCAAGCACCACGACAGGGCGATCATCAGGTCGCCGAAGTAGTTCATGTGGCGTGACAGGCCCCACCACCCAGACGTCAGCAGCAGCGTTGCCTTGGCGGTCTCGATGTACTCGGGAGGTCGACCCCACACGGGTCGATCCGGGTTGCGTCGAAATCGGTGCTTCTGGATGTTTGCCCCGCGGAAGATCGTATAGCCGAGAAGGTTCAAAGCCACAATAGCAGTGATTCCCCAGGCCGGCAGGTCGTGCGTATGGTTAACCAGGTACTGTGCCTGTAATGTATAGGTGAAGGGCAACCACACAAGGTCGCCCCAACAGAGCATCCACCCGAACTTCTCGTGCTTGATGTCCCAGGTCGTGAGAACGGCCTCTTCATGAATGAAGTAGTCGATGAGGTAAAAGCTCTGGAACCCGACCACCAGTAACATCGGCACGGTCACCGTGCCTTGCAGTTCATATTGTTTGGCCGCAATGGAGAGATTCAGGAGCATCCAGAAGATCATCCCGGGGCGGGCTTCGCAATACAGCTTGATATCGAAGAACCCGATCCGCGGATTGAGAGCCGTACCCATGAAGTAGTCATAGAGCGGTCGCCCCGTCGGCCCTTCCCAGCCGGCGCCCTTCAGGCCCCAGACATAGAGAAAGCCGGAGAAGGCAAAGGTGAAGATATTTACCACCGTCATGAGTGGACCGAGCTGGTCATACAGGAGCGTGGCATCCAGCCAACCCAGCGCTACCGCGCCAGCGAGCACTCCGAGCGTGAGCAGAAAGGAAAACATCCCGTTCATCCGATACTCGAGCCGGCGCCCGTCCGGCAGCGGCATTCCCAGAACCTTGCGGCCAGGCGCCCAAACTTGTAAAGCCGCCTGCCACAAAAACCAGGCGCCGTAGATCGCGGCCGCCTTCCACGTGGGCGGCGAGACGTGTGACCAAAGCTGCAGCCATCCTGCCGTGTCTCGCGGAAACACCAGCGCCCCTTGGTAGTACCTGACGCAGATCCACAGGTAGTATACGAGCGGCGGCAAGGCGACCATGAGCACCAGCCAAGAAAGGCCGAAACCATACTTTTGCCGCGCCGCGTCGACTGTGACGCCGTATCCGGGGTTTTCACGGTTCATCAGCCGCTCCCTCGTTCGGTTCAGAACTTTCGGTTTACAACCAGCTTGCGCAGCGCCATCTTGCCATATACCCACACCGTCTCGGCCAGCGTCGTCCCATCGAAAGCACTGAACACCACGTCGCCCAGGATGAGCGGGAACGCCGCAGGTACGAAACCCCGACCATACTCTAACATCCAGGCCGCTTCCGGGATTTTGAACCCCTCAGCTTCACCGCGTTTCAGCACGGTGTGATCGCCCGGTCGAGCCACCTCACGGACACCGCAGCAATGTGGCCGGTAGGTCCAGACCTCACCGGCCAATACAAAGTCATGAATATCCATGCGATAGCGGCCGGAGAAGCCCTCGGTGCCGACCGGGGTTCCGAAAATAATGAGGTACTCGGTCAAGGACGCATGAAGGATGGTCATCACCCCGGTTGCCCCCGCCGTAAGGCTGAAAAGCCACCTGCGCTGGCGGCTCGCATCGATGTGGGCGGGATACGCATTAACAACAGCCTCTACCACAGTCCCCACCATCTCGTCATGCGGCTTTCCCACTCCATGTCGGGCGATGGTGTGAAGCCTCTCGATATCGAACACGTAGCGCATTGCGCACCTGGGCAGATAAGCGTGAAGGCGTGGCTGGCGTAAGTTCACAACTCCGCATCAACGATCTTGTGCCGGGTCGGCCACTTTGTACATCTAGGCAACGTCCAACCGCCGGGAGTTTGGCCACTCGTGCCGCACCGGGCTCATTAGTTTTGAACCGCCCCGGCTTTCCTGGAGGCTCCAACTTTTGAGAGTATGGAGCCATGAAGACATCGATAAAATATTCACTGGAAATAAGGGAGCGTGCCGTTCGGATGGTGCGAGAGCATCAGAGCGAGCATGAATCCCAGTGGGCGGCCATCAGTTCCATAGCGGCCAAGATCGGTTATACGGCCGAGACGCTGCGCCGCTGGGTACGGCAAGCTGAGAAAGACAGTGGTGAGAGCGAAGGGCTCACCAGCACCGAGCGAGAGCGGATCAAGGCACTGGAGCGAGAGGTACGTGAGCTGCGCCAGGCCAATGAAATTCTGCGCAAGGCGTCGGCTTATTTTGCCCAGGCGGAGCTCGACCGCCGGTTCAAGCGATGAAGGCGTTCATTGATGAGCATCGCGACGCCTATGGGGTCGAGCCGATCTGCAAGATGCTGCCGATTGCCCCATCAACGTACTACCTGCATGCCGCTCGGAGGGCCGATCCCGACCGGAGATCGGCCCGAGCCGTGCGTGATGAGCGCTTGAGTCAGCAAATCCAGCGGGTTTGGGATGAGAATTTCCAGGTCTACGGCGCGGACAAGGTCTGGCACCAATTGCATCGCGAAGGGGGGGTGTCAAGTTAAGTGTGTAACTGGGATTAGTTCATAGGGTGACGCGATCGCCCAGCAGGATCACGAAGTGGTTCAAAGCCCGCTTCCAATCCTGGATCGGCATGGTCCATTTCTTCTCGATCCGCTGCAGCCCAAGGTACAAGACTTTCAGGATCGCCTCATCGTTCGGAAACGCACCGCGGGTTTTAAGCAACTTACGCAGGCTGAAATTGAGCGATTCGATGGCGTTGGTGGTATACAGCACTTTGCGGATCTCCGGCGGATAATCGAAGAACACGGTCAAGCGCGTCCAATCCGCCCGCCAGCTTTGGCTGATGGCCGGGTATTTGGCGTCCCAGGTTTCTCCAAACCGCGCCAGGGCGGATTCGGCCTCGGTCAAAGTCGCCGCCCCAT
>NZ_DASPLO010000004.1:0-58884 GCF_035627495.1 Methylocaldum sp. | reverse complement strand
CCGGGTGGTGGAGCCGTTCGCGGTGGGCGAGGTCATCCAGCAAGGTTTTCAGCACCGGAAGCTGATGGTCGTGGAAGCCGCCTTCGGGAATCCGGGTAAAGGGCGTGAAGACCCGCAGGTTCGGCTCGGGCTCGTCGAGCTGCCAATGGGCCGCTCGGCCGTCCTCGATCAACACGGGCTCTTCGATAAAGAGAATGCGGTGCCGTTTGGCCAAGCGGGACAGCAGATGCTGCGGCCGCTGCCAGACCCAAGTCCAGCGCAGGTGGGAAAATACGACAATCGTGAGTGCCTGTTCCATGAAACCTCCTTCCGTGCTGAGGCGTCCATTGTCTCGACCGGAAATCTCCGCGTGTCGAGACGACGCCCCGGTTATTTCTATGTAATTCTTTCCCTCGCCCCCACCCTAAGGAAGCTCTGAACAAGTCGATTCCGTTCATGGTTCGACAAGCTCACCACGAACGGAATCAATACGTTACCGTTCGTCCTGAGCCTGTCGAAGGACTTAATCAGAGCTTCCCTAACTCTCCCCGGCTCGGAGGAGAGGAATAAGTACGCCCACTTGGATGACTTACCCGACCCGAGTCCTTCCCTAAGTCCGGGGAAGGACTGAACGGCCCGGAGTAGGCCGGGATAAGCCCTTCGCCCCTTCGACAAGGCTCAGGACAGGCTTCGCTCAGGACAGGCTCCGCGTTCCCGGCAAACAGCGCCGGAGCCGATGGCCCGAACTCCTAATCCGGCGGCCGATATTTGCACTCCTCCTGGGCAAGCAGCCGTTGCGCTTCCTGCAGGTCGGCCAAATACGGTTCGTTAATCATGCGGCGCAGTACCCTGTTCTGATCCGGTTCAAGATCCCATAGTCCGCTGTTGTGCCAGTGATGGTCGTTGTCCCAGTCCGTCCGGTCGATGATCGGGTACAAGCAGATGCCTTCCAGCGGTACGCCCAATTGCAGGGCCTTGCAGGCTTCGGCAGCGATCTCTTTGATCCATTCGCCGCGCCCGACACCGACATGGCTGGTCTCGCCGATGATCATCGGCACCCGGTAACGTTCGTAGACTTCCTGCAGCAGGCAATGGAGCGGCAGCCGGCGCGGGTCCTTCAGATGCCAGAACAGCCGGTCGTTGGTCAGATACTCCCACTGATTGGAGTGGTAATAATTGACCGCGATGATATCGAGATACTTCGGGTCGCCGCCGAGATCCTCGTCCCGCGAGCCGCGCAGCATGTCCCAGGATTCGTACATCGAGTTCCGCGTGGCGCGAGCCGCCTCTTCCAAATCCGGGCGGCCGAGCGGGGCGATCACATGGATGATGGGGTCGACGTGCACGATGCGCGCCCTCGGGTCCACCTCCCACACCGCTTCGATGGCGGCAATCGCCGCCCGCACCAATTGGCGCTTGAGCTCGTTGTCGCGTCCCTTGCCGTGACTGGCATAGGGGTACATGGTCGAGCTGTGGCAGATGGCCCAGCAGATGAACGAGATTTCGTTGATCGGCGAATAGAACGGTTCGGCGTTGCTGTGGTCGGCGATAAAGCGGGCGGTTTCACCGACGAAACGCTCGAAGCGGTGCACGAACGCCGGCGAAAAGAGATCCAAATCATCGGGCCAGCCATAATGGCACAGCGTCCAGTTGATCTGGACGCCGTGCTCGTTGGCCGCGCGCAGCATGGGCAATAGCGATGAGAAGTCGAACTGTCCGCCGCGTTCGATGAGATGCCAGCGCACGCTCTCGCGCACCACCTGGATGCCCACGTCGCGCAGCATGGCATAGTCGCTGTCCACATGGATGTCGTGCTGCGTTGAAGCCACCATGTCCAGGCGTTTGCCCGTCGAGTTGATATGTGTAGCCCCCTCGAATCCTCCCATCCAGTAAGATTTGAAAAGCGACGGATTCGGGCCGTAGTCCGCGGTCATGAATTCCGAAACCGCTTCCTTAATGGATTTCGCCACGCCAGGCGCCGGTTTCGTGTCCTCGCGATTCCAGGAAGTCCCTGAAGTTCTCCAGGTCTTCTTCCACGTTGGACGAAACCATCCCGAGCATATCGCCGACCTTTTCCATCGTGGTTTCGGGTTGATATTCGATGTCCACGCTGACGCGGGTGCGGTCGCCGCTTACCGGTTCGAAGGTCACCACGCCGTGATTCTCCGGCCCGACCGTGGTGCGCCAGGCAATGCGATGGTCCGGCACCTGTTCAACGATTTCGGTATCCCATTCCTTGTGCTTGCCGCCGATCTCGGCGTGCCAGTGCAGATGGCTATCGTCGATCTGATGAACATCCACGATGTTTTCCATGAAATTCGGAAAGTCCTCGAATTGCGTCCACTGGTTGTAAGCAATCTTTACCGGCACGTTGACTTCGATGGATTTGTGCAGACTAGCCATTTCATACTCCTTGGATCTTGTCTATTCGAGTTTCGGAATGCGCCGATCAAATCGGCGCATGCGTTCGATGAGTCGTTACCGATCGGCGATCACAACGAGGCGATCTGTTACTTTCCGTTAACCGACCGATTTAAAAATTTGACACTGTCCGGGCACTGCGGTTCGCAAGGAATCGGTAAGGTCTCATGCGCACTGCGGCGCGTAAAAAGACGGCTGAAGAACATGGCGATCTTGTGAGCGGAATTTCTTGGGCAAATTTATCTCAACCCTTCGGCGGAGCCCGTTCAATGCCGTTTCGAAGGAGTCAAGACGAGTCGAAAGCCGGCGCTTTGTAGGGTTCGGCGATCAATCGCGCCGTACGAGCTTGAAGAAACGGCTGATTTCTCCGCTCTGCGTCCTATCCTGATAAAGAAAAGCCAGCTTTTGCTCTTCGAACTTGTCGAAAAAAGCCTCCCAGGATATCCGCTCCAGGGTATCGCCGCCTTCGGTGAACCGGATGCGCAAGATGCCGGCCTCGTCTTCCTTGCCGGCGGTACCTTTGACGGTCGCGGGCCAGCCATCCCGCTCTTCCACCCAGCGGCGAATCTCCTCGTGATTCGTCGTTTTTTTCGATTCGTGCGACATGTCAATACCTCCTGGCGATGGTCATCCGGTAGTGAATTCTCGTGGCTAGAGCATTTTTTAGTTCGGTGTAGGCTGTGCGCAGCATGTCCGCTACACCAAGAACCGCTCTAGCCGTAGCCGTGAATAATGCGGGGACGGGGATTGGCGCCGCCCCGTGCCCGGCGCACATGATTTTCCAATTCTATGGCTCGATGGGTCGAGGTGTGGGCCGCAAGCACCTTCGCACGCGCCCGTTCGCCGATACGGATCCGTTCGGCGTCGGATACCTCCTGGAGATAACGCAGAACGTCGTCCGTCCGCTCGGCCACCAGGATTTCCTCACCGATCTTGAAGAAGCTGTTGAGTCCTTGCCAGAAATCCGAAATGACCGGCGTGCCGCAGGCGGCGGCCTCGAACAGGCGTACGCTGGGCGAGTAACCGGCCCGGATCATGTCGCGGCGCGTGACGTTGAGCGTGAACCGCTGGGAGGTATAGAAGCGCCGGTGCGCGGCGGGCGGCAAATACTCGATGCGGCGAACGTTCTGGGGCCAGGCGATGGCTTCCGGGTACTGCGGCCCCGCAACGGCAAATCGGCCGTTTTCGTAGCGGCGCGCCGGTTTGAGCAGCAAGTTCTCGACCGTTGGCTGCCGATCCTCGCTGTAAGTACCCATATAGCCGAGGTCGTATTCGATTGCGCCGAAGTCGGAAGAATATAAATCCGGATCGGCCGAGCAGTAGAGCGGCTCGACCCGTTGCGCGTGGTACGAGCGCTTGAGCCAGGACAGGATCGGCCCGCCGGTGAACGATAGATAAAGACCGTACCGCGGGATCAGATCCGGGTGCAGATATTCGTAATCGCCGTGCACCAGCTTCGCCAGCGTGACCGGCGTATCGATGTCGTAGAAAGCCGTAAGGCCATGCGCCGTGTCGATGACCCACTGGCCGACCGCGGCGCCGTCCGGAACATACGAGCCGACGATGACCAGATCGGCCTGAGCCACATCTTCGGTGAACCGGTCTTTCAATTCATCGACATCGGCATAAAGGCAGGTCGTGCCGTAAGGCGGGTTGGGCAAGTCCCGGTTTTCCGCGTACCAGGGCGCGTCGCGCTCGAGAAACAGCACGGTATGGCCGCGCGCGTTCAGGCCGCGCACCAGCGCCCGATAGGTCGTGGCGTGGCCGTTGCCCCAGGATGAGGTGATTGAAAGTCCCAGAATGACGATGTTCAATGGCTCGGACATGGTCAAACTCCTGTTTGCGGTTGTAAGGAGGCATTACCCCGTTTGAGAAGAGACTTCCCTTCACTATTAGATTGCGGCGAATGCGTGTTGCTCAAAGCGCCGTCTCCCGCCAGCCCGTTAAGAATCCGATGGACCTGCGCCGCCCGGTGCGCATAGGTGTGTTCCGCAACCACCCGCCGCATGCCGGCGGCACCGATCGCACGGGCGCGTGCTTCGGAAATCGTTCGGAGATACCGGATGACATCGTCGCCCGTCCGGGCGACCAGGATCTCCCGGTCCGGTTCCAGAAACTGTTCGATGCCCTCCCAGGCATCCGTGACGATACATGCCCCGGCGCCCGCCGCCTCGAACACCCGGGTGGCGGGGGAATAGCCGAAGCGCGCCATGCTGCTGCGGTTGATGTTAAGGATCATGCGCGAACTGCAATTGAAGGCGTTGTGCTCCCGGGCGTACACGTGGCCGCGGTAGCGGAGGTTGGAAAGCGCCGGCGCGTTGCACTCCCACCCGCTTCCGCCGAGCAGGAAGCGGGCCTCGGGGAGATGCTTCGCGGGTTCGAAGAAGAATTCGTGCACCCGCGCTTCCCGGTCCGGCAGGCGGTTGCCGAGAAATGCCAGGTTTGCGGCCAACCGGGGATCTGGCGGTACCGGATAATGCGTCGCCGGGTCCAGAGCGTTGTAGACCGGCACGCAATCCCGTGCCCCCAGCGCCCGGTAAGCTTCCACGACGGGCGGACCGCCGCCGTAGGTCAGGATGATGTCGTAACGGGGAATCAGGGTGCGGAAGGGATCGTCCGGGTTCTGTTGAACCCGCTCCAAGGTGGCCGGAGCATCGACATCCCAAAAGATGACGGTTCGATTTGGGGCCTGAAGACTCAGCACCTCGCGTTCGAGCCATTCGTCGAATACGCCGACGCCGCTCGCCTTGACGAGAATATCCGCCTGCCGGGCGGCTTCGAGCGCCTTCGACACGCCCTGTTCGGTGGCGGGATAGACCACCGTGTCCGCCCAGGTCGGATTGGCGATATCGCGATGCTGCTGCCGTTCGAAGGCGTCCGGTTCGTAGAAGGTGGTGCGGTAGCCCAGCACGCTCAAGGCGCGAATCAGTCCGCGGTAGTAGGTGGCCGCGCCGTTCCAGTAGGACGAGACCAGGCTGGAGCCGAAAAACGCGACTTTGGAGCGGTGCGTCATAAAGACCTCTCTTCCATGAAAGCGGGCGCTTTCCTCGGTTTGTGTTCCATGGGACGGGACAGGCGCAGTTCGCGGCAGATGTCCAGCAACTCGTCGATGCGGTGAGCGCAGGTGTGCCGCCCGAGTATGGTGGCGCGGCCCTGGTTGGCCAAAGTTCGTGCGAATTTGCGATCGTGCAGAATCGCTCCGATGGCTTCCTTCATCTCATGGCGTGTGCGGGCGACCAGGAAATCCCTGCCCGGCGTAAACAATCCCTCGACATCGTCCCAGGGTGCGCTGACCAGAGGAATGCCGCAGGCCAGCGCTTCGAAGGGACGTATGGTCGGTATGCCCGGCAGCGCTTCGCAATAAGGCCGCCGCGGGACGTGTACCGTTACCTTGAAGCGGGCGAACATTCGTGGAACCTCATAATTCGGAAGCCATCCGCCGTACTCGATCCCGGCCTTGGACAAGGCTCCGAGCGCCGGTGCCGGGTAACGCACGCCGTAAATGCGCGCCCGCAGCTTAAGGGCATGCACCGGGTCGAGCAGAAATTCCTTGAGCTCCCGGGTGCGTTCGTCGTCGCCCCAGTTGCCTATCCAGACCACATCGCCTTCCTCGGGTTCGCGCATCATCGGCCGGAATACGCGGGTATCGGCGGCCTCATGCCAAGTCCAGGCTCTCGAGGTCCAGCCCCGATCCAAATAGATGTCGCGCAGTACGTTGCCGAACGCCAGTACGCCGTCGAAGTGTTCCAGATCGTATCGGGCTATGGATTTCGGGTCCGTTACGGCCCGATGATGCGTGTCGTGGAACAGCAATCGGTAATGAGTCGACCGGGCGCGATGGCGTCCGATCTGTCTTACCAGAGCGGGATCGTTCCACTCGTGCACGATGACCACATCCGCATTCGCCAGAACGGCGCCGATATCGATGTCGTTGATGTTGTAGAAGCGGCTGAGCAGTTGGGGGTAGGCTTCGAAGAATCCCATGAGCGAGTTGGGAAGCTGTTCGGCCCGAAGGTTGCGAAGACTCCAGCCGTCGGTCGGCTCGTAAACCTCGACGCAGTGGCCGCGTTGGAGCAGTTCGGTGGCGATGCCCCGCAAGAAATGGGCATTGCCGTGGTTCCAGTCGGAGATCAAGGAGTGATAAAAGAGGACGAATTTCATCTTAGTATTCCATTGTTATCGTTAGACATGACGAGCGGGTTCGCGGCGGCGCTGGTCTCATGACTTCGCGTAGCTGCGATCCCGGACTGAATCGCGTCATGCCGGCTGTCCCTGCCGGAAAGGCGAATTTATTGTTTTACCGACCTGGCGTTTAGCCATCCGATCATCCTTGATCAGTTCGAGATAGGCGTTCCAATAGGCGGCGGCCATCCGTTCCGGTGTGAACCGTGCCGCTCTGATTCGGGCCTTGGCCGCGTAATCGCGCCGCAGTTCAGGCTCGTCGATCAGCTTTTGAAGCGTCGAACGGAGCCTCTCGGCGTCGTTCGGCGGTACGAACAGGGCGGCGTCCTGCCAGATTTCCCGAAGGCTCCCGATGTCGCCGAGCACCAGCGCGCATCCTGCCAAAGCCGCTTCCAGGGCCGATAATCCGAACGGTTCATAGCGGGCGGGCAGGGCGTAGATGGATGCATGGGCGAACCAGTTCGCCAGTTGCTCTGGGGAAAGCCGATCCAGGCAATGGATATCCGGGAATTCGGACACGCCGCCGTCCGGATGCCGGGCTTCGCCGGCAATATAGACCGGCCATGGCAGCCGAGGGGCGATTCGGGCGAGGGCGGCGATGTTCTTGGCCGGGTCCCACAGGCGGCCGGCGGCCAGGACAAACGGCTTTTTGTTGCTCTCGGGCAGAACTCCGCGCCCGTTGGAGATAACACGGAATGGGGGGAGCGGACCGTACAGCCTTCGCAGTTCGGCGAGCATGGCTCCGGTCGGAGCCACCAGGCAATCCGCCGCCCGTAGCCCGTTGCTTACGACTCCCCGGTACCGGTCCAAACGGTTGGGTGCGGGCTCGCCGTACACCGCCTGCCACCAGGAGAGCACGCAGGAGTGCCCGACCATTAGCACCGGGGCCGGCCAGGGCAGGTTGCCGTGGGGGTAATCGTTCAAATGAACCAGCGACGGTTTGAAATCGTCCGCCAGCTTCAGCAGCCATTCGCCGGCGGCTTCGAGATCCGCCCAGGGATCGTCCATCCAAACCAGTTTGTAGCGGCTCTCGGCCACTTGGACATTGGACAGCGCCGCGACCTCGCGCCGCTGGTCGGCGGACAGCGGTGCTCCCATCGTGGCCAGCGTGATGTCCGCGCCGAAAGGCCCTAATCCTCGAGCCAGCTCCAGCGCGTACCGCCAGACGCCACCCACAGTGTCCGCCGTCATGAGAACTTTCATCGTCCGTAGATCCTGTCGAGTACGGCAGAGACGTCGATCAGACGCCGGGACTCGGGGGCGAAGCAGCTGTTTTCGCCGAGTCGCCGGATCCAGTCGATAAGCGCTCGGCCTCCCCAGGCATCGGGATAGGCGGCGACGACCTCACGCTGCGTGCCGTTGAAGCGTTCGACGACGAAGTCGTAAAACGAGCCGCCGACGTTTCGGAGCGCGGCCGCTCCCTTAGTGCCGTAGAAGGTGAAATCAATCACCGCGTCGCAGCCGGCCGACAGACGCCAAGAGCAGGCGATGCGCGCGACGGCGCCGCCGACGAAACCGATTTCCGCGATGGCGTAGTCTTCGACCTGAGCGGTGGGTTTCGCCAGGAGCTTTCCCTGGGCGTACAAACGGCTGCCGACGTCCTTGACGTCCGGAAAATCCAGCATCCACAGCGCCAGGTCGACGAGGTGGGTGCCCAAATCCATGACGCAGCCGCCCCCGGCCCGGTTTATGTCGTAGAACCAGGGTTTGTCCGGTCCGTAGGCGTTGTGGAAGGTCAGGTCCATGGCGTAGATCTCTCCCAGGTCGCCCCGACGGATGGCCTCCCGAATTTCAGGCATGCCGCGCACGTAGCGGTAGCTCAAATCCACACCGAGCAGTTTGTCCGCCCGGCGTGCCGCATCGACGACGGTTTGCGCTTCCTGCCGGGTCCGGGCCAGCGGTTTCTGGCAAAACACCGCGAGACCCCGTTCGAGAGCCGCTGTCGCCTGCCGGGCGTGGGCGGCGCTGGGCGTGGCGATGACCACCCCGTCGATAGGGCTTTCGAAGAGGTCCTCGGGGCGATCGCTCAGCATCGCTCCGGGCGCCAGGCGGGACGCTTCCAGCAAGGCTTCCGTCATCGGGTCCGCGATGGCCACGATTTCGGCGCAACCGTCATCCGCAACGGCCGCCATCCGGTTGCGGCCGATCCAGCCGACGCCGAGAAAACCCAGTCGCGGACGGATAGGCTGGGGTTGTGGGATGGCGTGTTGTATCGGGGTGGCGCTCATAGCACCACCACCGCTTTCAGGAAGCCCTCGGGACGGGACTGCATCAACTCGAAAGCCCGGGGTAATTCCGCGAGCTCGAAACGATGGGTGTAAAGCGGCGACGGATCGACACGCCCGGTGGCCGCGGCCAGGATCGCCGCGCGCAGGCCACCGACGTATTGCCGCGGATCGCGCTCGTGGGCGTTGATGACATCAAGACCGCGCCAGTTCCACATCTGCATGTTCACCTGGCGCTGGCCGTCTTGATGGTAGCCGGCGATCACCAGACGGCCCCGTATTCGGGTCAGTTCGGTGGCCAGATCCAGGGTGGACTGCTCGCCCGTGACTTCGATCACGCAATCGCAGCCGACGTCGCCGGTCAGCGCTTTGACTCGATCGATGGCGCCGCGGAAATCGCTGGTGGACAGGGTCTCGACCGCACCCTGGCGGCGGGCGACATCGAGCGCGTAAGGGCGGCGCGACAAAGCAATCACGCGGGCTCCGGCCTTGGCGGCCAAGTTGGTGAGCAGGGCGCCCAGAAAGCCGATACCCACGATAGCTACCGTATCCCCGGGCTTGATGCCGCTGCGCTGAAACACGTTCACCGCGCAGGCCAGCGGTTCGCCGGGGAAGAACTGGTTGTCGAGTACGGGGGGAAGAGGAATCGCGGCGCTGGCATCGACCAGATCGTATTCGGCGTAGGCGTGATAGGACAAAATCGCCACCCGGGTGCCTACGGCCGGATGCTCGACCTCGGCACCGACCGCCTCGACGCGGCCCCAGCCTTCGTGTCCGGGTGCGCCGGGCTGGAAAGGGTAGTCGAACCAGGGGCGTCCTTCCCAGACCGGGAGATTCGAACCGCATACGCCGCAGCCTTCCAGCTTTACGCGCACCTGCCGCGGTCCCGGGGCGGGTACCGAGATCGGCATCACTTGAATGTCTTGAGGTCCGGCGAAGACCGCCGCCATGCAGCGAACGGATGCGGTTGGTTCCAGAGGGGGGGCTTGTTCCGTAGCCGGTCTCACGCGTTTATCTCCTCCTTGTTGACTAGTCAGCCATCCGTGCTGACTTTTTCCGTTCCGGAAGCTCGAATCGGGTGCTTAAAGATCAGGTTTTTGTTCTGTTGACCGCTCCGCTATTTTGCATTTTTTGGCTTTGCCGAGGTTTCGTTCGTGCTTCCGACCGGCTTCAAAGTCGTTTGAACCGCGACGACGGCGCCGGTTCCGCTGCGACCATTGCCGGTTTGTACCGCGTCTGTTTGTCCGAGTACATTAGTAACCATTCGTATGTCGCCGCCACGCCATCCCGCACGGTAACCTCCGGTTGCCACCCGGCGGCACGGTTCAACTTGCGGGTGTCGGAGACGTAGTATTTCTGATCCCCGGTGCGCCACGGGGCGAATTCCAGCTCCGGCCGGCGGCCGTGCAGTTCCTCGATGAGGTCCACAAGCTCGATCAAACTGGTCGTTTTGGCCGGGCCGCCGCCGATGTTGAAGACCTGTCCCCGCAGCCGGTCGATGTTGTCTCCGGCCAGCCGCAAGGCTCTCACCAGATCTTCGACGAACAGCACGTCCCTGACCTGCAGGCCGTCGCCGTAAATGGTGATTGGCTGATCCTGCAAGGCCCGGATCAAAAAATGAGCCACCCAGCCTTGATCCTCGGTGCCGTGCTGGTGCGGCCCGTAGATGCAACTCATGCGGAACACGGCGGCGGGCAATTCGTAGATACGGGCATAGTCGAGGATGTATTGATCGGCTCCGCCTTTCGAGCAACCGTAAGGGCTGTGGAAATCCAGCGGGCGGTCTTCGCCGACGCCGTTTTTGGCGGTGGCCTCGTCGAGCGGCATATAGCGGTCGCCCCGGCGGTGCACGGCGAGATTGCCAAGATCGCCGTACACCTTGTTGGTCGAGGTGTAGACCAGTGGCGGCGGATTTCGGGTCGAGCGCAGGGCTTCGAGCACGTTGAAAGTACCGCGGAGGTTCACCTCGAAATCGGCGATCGGATTTTCAATGCTGGTGGTGACCGCCACCTGGGCGGCGAAATGGAATACTTGCCGCGCCCGGTGCACGGCACTCTGCACCGCGTGAAAATCCCGAATATCGGCGATTTCGACCTGGACCCGGTCGCCGTGGGTCGCGCAGAGCCAGTTGAGGTTGCGCTCGACACCGGGCCGCCACAGATTGTCGAAGATCAGCACCGGAATGCCGTCGTCGAGCAGACGATCCGCGAGATTGGTGCCGACGAACCCCGCTCCGCCGGTAATCAGCACTGGACGCGGATCGTCCTTGATCTGGCCTTGTTCCAGACGGGTTGACGGTTGGCGCTTGCCCTTCATAGCCGCAATCCCCGCTTCGAAAGCTCTTCGCTGGCCGCCTCGAACCGGTCGAATGCGGCCTGGGTTTGCAGCCATTCCACCAGTTCGGCCATGCCTTCTTCCAAACCGATGCGGGGTCGATAGCCGAGAATGTCTTGGGCCTCGCCGATATCGGCAAAGCAGTGGCGGATATCGCCGACCCGATAATTCCGGGTGATTACCGGCTGAATGTCTTCCTTGCCGAGCAAGCGTCCCATGTGTTCGGCGATCTCGCGCACCGTATAGTTGCGGCCGCTGCCGACATTGAACACCCGTCCGGCGGCCTCATCCCGTTCCAGCGAGAGCAGGCAGGCTTGAACCAAATCGCGGATATTCACGAAATCCCGTCTTTGTTCGCCATCCTCGAAGATCAATGGACTGTTGCCGTTCAGATAGCGGGAGGCGAAGATGGCGAGCACGCCGGTGTAGGGATTGGACAAGGCCTGCCGGGTGCCGTACACGTTGAAGAAACGCAGCGCGACCGTCGGGATGTTGTAGGCTTGGCCGACGAGCAGGCAAAGGCGTTCCTGATCGTATTTCGACAGGGCGTAGACCGAGGCTGGCGAGGTGATCTTCGATTCCGGCGTGGGCATGGGTTGCAGCGCTTCGCCCCGCTCGTCACGCAGCTCCCAATCGCCTCGTTGAAGCTGCGCCAGCGGCCGCTCCGGGGGGGCGCAGGTCCGGCCGTCCGAGGTGCGGTAAAGTCCCTCGCCGTAAACGCTCATGCTCGATGCGACAGTCAGCTTTTTCACCGGCTGTTCGATCAATCGTTGCAGCAGGACTGCGGTGCCGCGATTGTTGATGTCGGTATACCGCTCGATCTGGTACATGCTCTGCCCGACGCCGACGGCGGCGGCAAAGTGGAACACGGCGTCCACCTCGCGCAGCGCCTCGCGCACCGAACCGGCATCGCGCACGTCGCCATGCATGAACTCGACGGCTGGGTTCAGGTACTCCGGCGGCTGCCGGATATCCCCGTGCACCTGCTCGTTGAGGGTGTCGAGCACCCGCACCCGATAGCCCCGCTCGATCAACCCATCGGCAAGATGCGAGCCGATGAACCCCGCGCCTCCGGTAATCAAAATCCTTTCCATGGTCACTCCTGTCGATCCATCGTTTCGGATATGCCCCCGGTTCGGGGGAGAACAAACTGCGTGGAGCCGTTTTCGGTAGATTCCGTGCCGGAAACGCCGCGCTTATCCCGGCCTACACGTCTTTGTAGGCCGGGATAAGGCGTAGCCATTCCCGGCATTTGGGGCTAGCAATCAACTTCCGGTCATGGCTTTGGATGACGTATTTCCCTTCGTCATCAGGACATCCTCGAAGTAGTCTATGGTGCGTTTGAGGCCCTCGGAGAGAGACGTGGATGGTGTCCAGCCGAGCTTTTCCCTGGCATGGCTGATGTCCGGGCAGCGCCGGACCGGATCGTCTACCGGCAGCGGCCGAAAGGTGATTCTCGACCGCGAGCCGGTCAGATCGATGATCGTGTCGGCCAGCTCGAGCATGGTGATTTCGGCCGGATTGCCTAGATTGAAAGGGCCCGACACATCGTCGGACGTTGCCATGAGGCGTTGCATTGCCTCGATCAAATCGTCGACATAGCAGAAGGAACGCGTCTGATTGCCGTCGCCGTAGATGGTCAGCGGACGGTTCTTCAGCGCCTGGCCGATCAGGTTCGGAACCACGCGGCCGTCGTTGAGCCGCATATAGGGCCCGTAAGTATTGAAGATACGCCCGACTTTCACGCGTACCTTGTGCTGGCGGAAATAATTGAGGAACAAGGTCTCGGCGCAGCGCTTGCCTTCGTCGTAGCACGCCCGCGGGCCCACGGGATTGACGGAGCCGCGATATCCTTCGTGCTGCGGATGGGTTTCGGGATCACCATACACTTCGCTGGTCGATGCCTGGAAAATCTTGGCATCCGAGTAACGGGCGATTTCCAGGAGATTGAGCGAGCCTTGCACGCAGGTCTTCAGGGTGTGGACCGGATCGGCCTGATAGTGAACCGGCGAAGCGGAGCAGGCGAGGTTGTAGATTTCATCCACGTCTTCGACGAGCAACGGCAAGGTGATGTCTTGGCGGATGATGTCCAAAGTGCCCAACTCCATGAGCCCGAGGAGGGTCTCCTTGCCTCCGGTTCGGAAATTGTCGACACATGTGACCGCGTGACCTTTTATTAGTAACCAGCGGCAGAGGTTCGTCCCGAGAAATCCGGCTCCGCCGGTTACGACGATGTGTTTCCGTCCACTACCTGTCATATCCATGACCTCCGCTTTGAGAGTGCATCCTTGACGTTCTTAAACGAATGACAATACCAGTGAGTTACCCGGCCGCGCGTATCGGAAACCAAACCGTAGGTTTCAAATCAGATTTTATTGACAATGCTCGTGGCCTGAACGGCAAGACCGATTCCTTTCAGCAATCAGACAAACCTGCCGAAGCAGCAGCTTAAGGGCGTCATAAGGAGGAGTCGCGTTCCATGCGGTTTGTGCGTGTCATGAATGTGCGACCGAGAGGTTACACATGACCCTTCCCTGCCAAGAGCCTAAAACTATCCATGTCGCGGTGTATTACCGGCTACTGATATTTTGGTCCATGGGTTTTGTCAAAAGTTCAACAGGATCTAAGAAGCTGTCTCCAAACGTCACGAGCGATGTCAGGACAAGGCGCGGAAGGGTGACCCGGCGCGCGGGATACGCGAAGGGAACAGCCGCCGGCTGGCCCACAGGGCGAGCCCCAGGGATGGGGCGAGTAAAAACCGGCGTGTACCGAGGCGTACATGACCATTTCTCCAGGAGAGAAATGGGACCGCGGCAGCGCGCCCGTCAGGGTGACAAATCGGCAGGATGGCCGATTTGCACGGCGCGGCCGCCCGCAAGGGCGAACCACAGGGAGGTGGTGAGTGAAAAGCAGGGATGCTTTTCATCAGCATTTTGAGCCCTTGAGCAACGCCGGCATGGCGGCGCGCAGTAGTTTGAAGACAGCTTCTAAGAAAAGATCCGTTTTCGCCCTCCAGGCCTGGCTCCAAGGGCCCGTTGCGGTGGAAGTACTGGCACAACGGCTTCGCTCTTCGATATGATGCGAGCGCACGCATGCGCAAATCCCGCTAAAGCTTACCCCTTTCTCTACACAATACCCACGTGGCAACTTCAGATAACAAGAGTCTTATCGATCTCGGCCTGCGCCGAGTCGATGCAATGCTTTCGGAACAGCTTCAGATCGAGACTGCCGACTTCGAAGGAAAAATTAAAGAAGCGGGCCGTCGCCTACCGGAAGACATCACTGAGTGTTTGACGGAGCTTAAAACCCTTAGGCAACAACTGTTGAAAGATCATTCCGGCGCCCCGGAGCCTATGGCCGATTTCATTTTCCAATGCGGTCGGGCCTACGAACGACTTAATTCTTTTCGACAGAATCAGATTGCCTCGGAGGCTCTTGCCGTAGGCCCTGATGGTATTGCCCCGGAGCCCTTGGAACAGCAACAAATCGATGCGCTCGAAAGACTGATTAAAGCGCGGGATCGAATTTTCCGGAGAGTGGCGGACTTTACCCTCAAAAGCCTGCTCGTCCTTTTCGGACTGTTCGTGATCGCGTTCCTTATCGGCTTGATTTGACGGCCAAGCTGCCGCGATGAAAGCTCGTCATGACGCCGGAACGGAATGCCGTCCGACGGGTGCTCCGGTACTTGGCGTTACCCTTATCGCCGTTTCCGGGAGAAATGCAGTTGGATGGGCGGCATTCCGTGCCTAAAGTAACCCGTTGCGTAAGGCCCGTACGAGAACGGATATCCTCCGAAAGTTGAATAACCGTAGGGAATGAAGCTTCTGAGGGGATAAGTTCGTGAGGGGAAATAGACCGACTGAGGATCGTATTGCTGGCAGTATTCAGCGGCCTGAGCTTCCACTTGCGCCGTGCGCGCCGATTGCCATGCCGCCAACGCCTCCAGCTCGCGGACTCGCACCAACCGCTCTTCACGTGCTTCCGCCGCTTCCCGAGCCTCCTCCATAGCTCGCTGTTCTTTCCACTTCTCCAATCGCGCGATTGCCTCGGGGTCGGGTTTGGTGACCTTGACTTGTATCCGGCGGCAACTGTCTGAAACCGGCTCATCGGTGTATAAAAGTCCATCGCCGGTTCGGCACTTGTAGATTCCCTCCGCTTGGACGGGTTGAACCCAAAAGGCCGCGGCACTCACGACAGAGCACAGCAAAAGGCACTCAATGCGATGAAGTATTTGCCTTATGATGCTCGGCGCTGTGGCGCCGGCATTTTCCTCCGCTGTCCCTGAATCGCCAAAGACACGCTCGGTGAACATACCCGCAATCTCCATACACTTCGGAACAACCCCGAACCATTAGACCGGGGGCATGCCCGTTCCGTTCTTTCGATCCCATGCGAATCGGTCCGAACGAGAAACAATCCTTGGAAACCCTATCCGGTTCGATGGCCGGACCCACGGGCGTTTGGGTTATTTGTCCTGCACCCCATGACGAACTACATTAATGATTTTCCCTTATGTAGAAGATCAGAACATGAGCGGTGAAAATTGCGCCGACTTCGACGACTACACGGTACTGAACGTTCAACTCAATCCCGAACAAGGCCGGCAAGAATTCAAAGCGGACTACAGATTCACCGATCACTATTCTTTGTGCGGCACGGTGGGTTCCGGTGGCGTGGGGCGGGTGCTGCTCGGCTTCGACGAGCGCATCGGCCGCCAAGTAGCCATCAAGGAAATGCTCGCGCCGAACGAAGCCATCGACTCCACCATCAAGCGCCGTTTTCTGCGCGAGGCCCAAATAACCGGGCGCCTGGAGCATCCGGGCATCGTCCCGGTCTACGATATGGGAACCACATCCCGAGGCTCCCCCTATTACGTGATGCGCCTCGTGCGCGGGCAGACCATGGCCGAGGCGCTTTCCGCCTGCAACTCGGAGCAGCCCGAGCAGGCTCTCGCAAAGCGCTTGCAATTGCTCGACCGGCTTATCGATGTCTGCGAAGCCATGGCCTACGCGCACTCCAAAGGAGTGGTGCATCGGGATCTCAAGCCGAGCAACATCGTATTGGGCCAGTTCGGCGAAACCATCATCCTGGACTGGGGCATAGCCAAGATCGGCACCGAAGCCGACGTATTTCGCAAGGCTGTACCCGAAACTTCCACCGAAGCCGATTCCGAGGGGCTCACTCAAGTCGGAGAAATTCTCGGAACGCCCGCCTACATGGCGCCCGAACAGGTGGACCATCGCTATGGTGAGGTGGACGCCAAGACCGACGTATTCGCGCTCGGCTGCATCCTCTATCACATTTTGGTCGGGAGGGCGCCTCTAAAAGGCAGCCTCTCGTCCATCGTCGAACGGCTCAAATCCCGAGCACCGATGCCCTCCTCTCGCGAAGGCCCGGTTCCCGCGCCGGCCGAACTTACCGCCATCTGCGACAAGGCTCTGGCGAAAGATAAACTCCGACGTTTCCGCGACGCAACCGAACTGACCGATGAGCTGCGGGCCTTCCGCGACGGTCGCCTGGTGCACACTTACGCCTATTCGCGCGGCGAATTGATGCGCCGCTTCGTAGCCCGCAACAAGACAGCACTCGCCGCTGGTCTCGCGGTCATGGTGGCCATTGTGATCGGGGCGGGGCTCGCGGTCGATTTCGCCATGGATGCCCGGAAAGCGCGGGAAATCGCGGTCGCCGAGAGCGATCAGGCAATCCAGGCCCGTCATCGGGCGGAGACGGCTCTGGCCGATGTGACGCGCATTTCCAACGACAACCTGACCGCCGCCGATCAAATCGCGGAAGACATATTGAATGCCATAGGTGCGGTACGCGACGGCATGGAAGAGCTTGCGGGCACCGTGCGCGCCGTAGGCGACCGAAAAGCCATGACGCCGCTGCTGACATCCCTGTTAACCCGGTATCCCGGTGCCGAACTTTTCGCCGCCACGCTCGCCCCCGGGAAAATCACCGCCGTGGCCCCGGCGAAATACGCTCAGGCCATCGGCGCGGACACTTCGCAGTTCGAACACAACCGCCTAGTGATGGAACTGGCCGAACCCGTACTGAGCCGCGTCTACGAAGCGCCGGAGGATTTCGACGCCGTGACCCTCGTGGTGCCCGTCAAGCGCGGCAAAAATATACCGGGCTTCCTGTCCGCCCGTTTCAAGGCCGCCGAGTTCCTGGGACGATTGTTGCCCGCGGGGCTCCAGACCCGGGAGAGGGCCGTGTGGATCATTCAGGACGACGGGTTCATCCTTTACGACACCGATACGGCCGAAATCGGGGAAAACCTGTTCCGCGAAGAACGCTTCAACGAAATTCCGGAACTGCGGCAACTCGCCAAACAGATTGCCGACCAGGAAGCCGGTGTCGGCTACTACCACAGCTCGAACCATGCGAATGGCCCGGCATCCCATCGCATCGCCTCCTGGCAGACTATTCGGCCGACCGAGAACCGCCAATGGAAGGTCGTGGTATTGGAGCAGTGGGGGTGAACCTCTCGAAAAAGCTTACGCCCAGGCATCCAACACCGGAACTCACGGCTTAATCTCCACATAATACGGCTGAAACCCCCAACAGCCGTCCCGGCTCTTCGCCTTGACCGAAATCCGAACCCTGCCCGGCTCAGTGATCGGCTGCGACAGGACGGCTTTGACTTGCCAATCGCCGTTTCTCCGACGATCGAGCGCGGGCTGAATCGCCTGGCCATCGATTTGGACCGTTAGTGTGCCGCTGTCGGTATTGTCGGACGCGATGAACGCGAATTCGGCCAGGGCGGGGACGGAACCGCTCGGCTTCGGATCGAAGAATTTCGGTTCGGCGCAGCCGCTGCTTCCTCCGCCGCCACCGCCATACGCCCATGCGCTTCCGCTGAGAATGCAGGCCATCAGAACCGTTCCCTTAGCTAAGCTGTGCATACTGCCTCCCGGGCATACTGAAGTCGGAATAATCTACTCTTCGACTGAAACAGATCGGTCGGGCCACCGTCAAGCATTTGCCCGCCGGCGTCCTCAAGATAAGGGCTTTTCGGGCGCATTCATTACCATCTTATGATCAGCCACCTGCCGCGAATCCAAGAAGTCGCGCATCGCCAGCGCCACGGTGCGGATAAACTCCTCCTTATGCGGGTAATGCTCAATCTGCTCCCGGACCCACTCGTCCAGCGCGACTTCCAACGTCGATTCCTGAAATATCCAAACCTTGCTCATTGACTTCGATTCTTGTGGATAGGCGTCCTGAAAGGACGGTCAGTACATCGATGCCTCTTCGGTCTTCGGCCATTTCCGCGTGAGGAACTCGTATAGACCCCTCTACGGTGTTGGCTTGAAAAACAGATGAAGATCATAATTCAAACATCGCTTTTTGATTACCGCGACGAATCATGCTGACCAATCGCACATCCGAAATCCAAAATCGGCTCCATCGGTTTATATTTAGATCGCTCGACGATCTGATGGCCGATCGGCTCGCCATGGACGCTGAAGCCGTCATGCTAGACCTTTTCCATCGCACGGCGAACCGTGTTCCGGCTTATCGGGCATTTCTCGATGCGCATGGCATAGCGCCCGAGACGATCGGAACTTTCGACGCCTTCCGGCAACTCCCCCTGATCGACAAGCCGAATTACATGCACGTCTATCCACTGCCGGAGCGCTGCCGGAACGGAAGCTTGCTGGAATGCGACCGCGTGGCGGTTTCCTCGGGCTCGACGGGAAAGCCCACGTTCTGGCCGAGATCGATAATCGACGAACTGGATATCGCGCTTCGTTTCGAGCAGCTATTCCACGACAGCTTCCGGGTGCATGAACGCAGCACGCTCGCGGTGGTTTGCTTCGCCCTGGGGAACTGGGTCGGCGGACTGTACACCACGTCCTGCGCCTGGCACCTTGCGGCCAAAGGATATCCCCTGATGGTGGCGACGCCCGGCAACAAGAAAGAAGAAATCTTTCGGGTGATCCAGGAACTGGCGCCGCGTTTTGAGCAAACCGTGCTCCTGGGTTACCCGCCGTTTATCAAAGATGTCGTCGACGCCGGCCTTGCCGCCGGAATCGAGTGGCCGCGCTACCGGGTGAAAATGGTTTTCGCCGGCGAAGTGTTCAGCGAGGAATGGCGGAGCCTGGTGGGTGAACGGGTCGGCTCGAAGGCCCGGTGTTACGATTCGGCCTCTCTTTACGGCACGGCGGACGCCGGGGTACTGGGCAACGAAACGCCGCTGAGCATCGCCATCCGCCGCTTTCTGGCGGATCATCCCAAGGCTGCCCGGGAACTCTTCGGCGAATCGCGCTTGCCGACGCTGGTCCAGTACGATCCGATCAGCCGGTTTTTCGAGGCCCACGAGGAAACCCTAGTGGTTTCGGGCGATAACGGGGTCCCGCTGGTCCGCTATCACATCGCCGATAAAGGCGGAATTCTCAACTACCGCGAAATGCGCGACTTCCTGCGCGATTGGGGCGTGTCGCTGACCGATTACGGCCTGGACGACACCTTTTCCTGCCGGCCCCTACCCTTCGTTTATGTGTTCGGGCGCGCGGACTTCACCGTGTCTTTCTACGGCGCGAATATCTATCCTGAAAACGTGACGGTCGGGCTGGAGCAGCCTGAAATCATGGCTTGGGCGACCGGTAAATTCGTGCTGGAAACCAAAGAATCGGCCGACGGAGACAAGTACCTGAGCGTGACGGCCGAGCTTTTGCCCGGCGCCACGGCGGACGACCGGAAATGTCAGGCGCTCGCGGAATCGGTTAAGGCGCAGTTATTGCGGCTCAATAGCGAATTCGCCAACTATACGCCGGTGGAGAAACAACTTCCCGAAGTTACGCTGCGGCCGTTCGAGGACCCCGAATACTTCCCGGCGGGCGTCAAGCACCGGTATACACGACGATGACGGCTTGTGTCCCCCTGCCGTTCGTTACAGCCGCTATACGCGACCGTTGGTAACCTATCTTGAACTTCGGTTTTCCTCGGGCGGATACCGGTATTTGATACGGGAAGACTACAATGCGGAGGAAACTCCGCCGGTAACGGAAGCCTCCATTGAAGTGAGCCGGTCGCTTAAAAGCGATAGTGCGGAGCAATCGATAGAGTTGCGCTGTCGGCAACCTGTAACGGGAAGTTTGATGGCTCTGGAAGGAGTGGTTCCCCGAAGCGAAGATGACGCTCCCGAACCTTGAAGTCGGCGAGGCCGAACACCATTTGCCCGATCCGTTTCAGCGCGGGAGATTGCCCCCCAGCCGCACCATAGGAATTTCCATGCCTATAGCGTTTCCTGATGAAACTTGATTCCGCAATTAACCTAAATGGGAAAGCGCTATAGAGAAACCCAGCGTCCTTGACCGGGTTTCCTGCCGCACGTATTAAGTGTTGGAGGCACTGGTTAGGTGCAGCGCATTTACATTAACCCGGCTTTGTAACAAGGCCAATACGTAAAGTGTCTTATTTTTGGACATATGTCACGTCCGCCGTACACCGGCGGAACGTCTCAACGCAGACATCAAACGCGGCTTATTACCTCCGGGATTTACCGAAGTCAGGGTCAATCCCAGCTCAGAACGCCGCCGGTCTGATATTCCGTTACCCGGGTCTCGAAGAAGTTTTTCTCCTTCTTGAGATCCAGGATTTCGCTCATCCAAGGGAACGGATTGGCGGCGCCGGGGTACTGTTCCGGTAATCCGATCTGGGCGCAGCGACGATTGGCGATGAATTCCAGATAGTCCTTGAACATGCTGGCATTCATACCCAGCACGCCACGCGGCATGGTGTCGTAGGCATACTGAATTTCTATGTCCACCGCCTCGCGGATCATCCGGATAATTTCATCCTGGAATCCTTTGCGCCATAGGTGCGGATTCTCGATCTTGATTTGGTTGATGACGTCGATGCCGAAGTTCATGTGCATCGATTCGTCCCGCAAGATATATTGGAACTGCTCGGCGGTACCCGTCATTTTGTTGCGCCGGCCCATGGAAAGGATTTGGGTAAAGCCGACGTAGAAGAAAATGCCTTCGAAGATCACATAGAAGGCGATAAGATCGCGAAGCAGGCGCTGATCGTCTTCAGGCGTTCCGGTCCGGAATGTGGGATCGCCCAACGACTGAGTAAATGGCAACGCCCATTCCGCCTTGCGCGCCACGGCCGGCAGCTCGCGGTACATGTTGAACACTTCGCCCTCGTCCATGCCGAGAGACTCGACGACGTATTGATAGGCATGAGTGTGCAGCGCTTCTTCGAAGGCTTGGCGCAGCAGGTACTGGCGGCACTCCGGATTGGTAATGTGCCGGTATACCGCCAGCACCAGGTTATTGGCCACCAGAGAATCGGCCGTGGAAAAGAATCCGAGGTTCCGTTTGATGATGGTGCGCTCGTCTTCGGTCAGTCCGTCGATGCTCTTCCATAGCGCAATGTCCGCGTTCATGTTGATTTCCTGCGGCATCCAGTGATTCGCGCAGGCATCCAGATATTTCTGCCAAGCCCATCGGTACTTGAACGGCACGAGCTGATTCAGGTCGGCGCGGCAATTGATAATTTGCTTATCATCGACTTGGATGCGCTTGGCGCCCATCTCGATGTTTTCAAGCCCGGTGGCGCCGCAGCCGATTGCCGAATCTTCCGCCTGCGCAGGCTCCGGTGCCTTCCGAGCTACATCGGAAACGGGCTGCATTAAAGTTGTGACGTCTTCGACCGAAGGTTGAATGGCTGGCGCTTGGTTCGATTTGCCAGTAAGTCCGGCGAGGGGATCTTCCCAGTTCAACATGCTTTTGTTTCCTCTTTTCGGCCTATGAGTGTTCAGGAGAAAATGTCTACGCAGCTTTCGATTACAAGAGAGCTCGTCGACCTACGGTGACTATATATTGTGCACAAAAATACCCGAGACACAATATGTAGCAGTCAACTTTCGCCACAGTGTCCGTGGACTCGGCTGAGCGTCTTCGGATGGGGCTGCATCCGTCTACAAGGCCGATACCATGCGGCAGCAAACCCGCTTCCCGCATTTTCGGACCAAATCACGCTGTTTCGATGAGCAAGGTCGAATCGGCAATGCCGCGAGCACTATTCGCTGTAACAGCAAATCGAGCCGGAGTCGTGCCGCAGGCGCCGGTCTCGACGTAAAACGATCAGGCTTTCTTGGATGTTTGGTCTAACCGCTTTACCACTGTATGGTAAACGACATGGTGTTGATGTTCTTCTTGAACACTTCCAGGGCAAAGGGCTGGGCCAGTTTGTAAAGGTCCAGGATCGAATAATCGAGCCCCGGCCGCGCCCCGCTTTTGAACAGCGAATCTTCGATGTTCTTGGCCATGATCATTATCAGATCGTCCAAATTCTCCGGGGAAACCGGTTTAATATCGCGCAAGAGTTTTTCAGCCATGATCCAAGCTCCTTTGGCTACTACGTTTCAATGCATCTCGGTTGCCTGATTCTCTCTTGAATCCAGATCATTCCCCGATCTGCACGCATTCATTCTACTCCTTAGACAGTTGGGGCTCACGGCGTGCCGAGAAGCGATCATTCTCCGTTGGAACATTGTCCATCGAATTTCCGATTCGCGAGCCGCTCTCGTCAACCTCCAAGAAATGTGATGAAATTTTGATTTTGGGGTTACCGAAAAACAAAAGGCCAAACACGATGAATCTGAAGAACGCTTCACCTGGAGACCGCCGGACTGCGCCGCGTTCGATTTCGTCCGTTCGCGCTTACCTTATCTCCCCCGCCGGTGGCTCATTACGCGGAATCACAAAAAACCTGAGCCGTTCGGGAATCTTTCTGCAGACAGCCATACACCCCGATGCCTCGGTGGGAGAACCCGCCACGGTCGTATTTGCTGTTGAAAGCGGAAAAATCGTACGATTGCTGCGGTATTCGGTCGTCGTCAAACGCGAGTCGCGACAGGGTTATGGCCTCGAATTTGGGCGGGCGTTATGGTCCACTGCGGTATTCCGCAGAAAGTAGGCCGGCTTTTCACCCTTTTGCATAAGCTTTTTGGGACTTAGTCGCCTCTCCCGCCGGGCTAAGCCCATGCAAAATGGCGGAATGGGTTTTCTTACATATACCAATGATCAATCGCCATTGCCGCCTCGCCCTTGAAGAGGACGAGGCGCAAAAAGCCGGTTAACGCAACAGGTCAAGCGCCTTCTCGGTCGCCTCTTGTTTGGCCTTGTATTTCACGGCTTTCGTGGCTTCCCGGGCCGATTTGGGCGCATTTTTGGCCTGATCTTTAATTGCTTTTGCTTGGGCCACGCTGTCCTCGACGGCCTTGACGCCCTGCTTGGCTTCAGCCGGCACCGTCTCCTTCAACTGCTTCTCGGCAGACTCTTTGGCGGCATCCAAGGCTTGCTCCTTGAATGCAGCAGGCGCTCTATCGATGCTTTCCTTAAGATTCTTGGCTTTCTCTATGCTCTCGGCAGCCACGTGCACTCGTCCGTGCGTCTCGCGCTGAATCATCGATTTCGCGGTGTCTTTCAGGAGTTGCTTGGTCGCGCTTTCGATACTCACCTCCGTGGCGGTTGTCGCGCCGCTCTCCCCCAAAAGCATGACCAGCAAACCCAGCGTCATTGTTTTCATAGGATCTCTCCTCGTGTCTAAACAAGCACGGACGCCCAAGGCCATCCGTCGGCTAATGGTATGCGGACCGACTGGGTCTGTATAGTACGAGTTACATTATGCGCACTCGCCCCAAACACCATCCAGCATGAAAACGGAACATCGCATCACTCGCAAACTTGCTCTACTCCTGGGCATTACGGCGCTCGCAGTCATTGGAATGTTCATGATTCCGGCGGTCCCACAGGATCTGGCTTACCACGAATTCGCCGACCGCAGCCGTTGGTTCGGGGTGCCGAATTTTTGGAATGTCGCGACCAACCTATCCTTCCTCCTGATCGGCTTGGCAGCGCTTCGGGAACTCGGCCACGGAATGCTCCCGGAACTCCGCGCGAGCTACTTCAGCTTCTTTATCGGCATCGCGCTGATCGCCCTCGGCTCGGCGTATTACCATCTCACCCCCAATAACGCGACCCTGGTCTGGGACCGCCTGCCCATGACCGTTGCCTTTATGGCTTTTGTCTCCATAATCGTCGGCGAACACCTCTCCCGCCAAGCGGGGCGAAAACTGCTGTGGCCGCTGATTTTTCTCGGGATCGCATCGATCGTCTATTGGCATCTAACGGAACAATCCGGACACGGCGACCTTCGCCCCTACGGCCTCGTCCAGTTTCTGCCCATGCTGCTGATTCCGCTGATACTGCTTCTGTTTCCCCCTTCATTCACGGGCACGGGGTATGTTTGGGCGTTGCTGGGGTTCTATGGGGTCGCCAAATTGGCGGAGCTTCTTGATGAGCCGATCTTTCGGGTGATGTATCCGATCAGCGGGCATGCGCTCAAGCATGTTTTGGCGGCTTTGGGGGCGTATTGTTTTTTGGTGGGGTTGAGGCGGAGGAAGCCGGTTTGAAGGTGTCGCTGCGCGAGGCTTCATTTGACTGTGGGTGCTCGGACCCACGGCCGAGGTCCTTTCTTTTGCGCCGCCAAAAGAAAGGACCCAAAGAAAAGGCGGCCCGACGACTTGCCGCTTCGCGGTGCCCTGCGCGTCGCAGGCACGGTCAGGGCTCGGCAGAAGGGATTTCCTATCCCTCTGCCGAGTGGACGCATCCCTGCGTCCACCCTTCGGGCCATTCCCGCCCGCGCCTGCGATGCTCGGCTGCGTCGACGGGAACAACGATTGTCGTCGTTCCAGATATTAGGACAGTATGGAGCGGGAAGGGATAGAGCATCGCTCAGAGCGGAAAAACCTCATTTTCGCTGGGTTTCGTTCCTCAACCCAGTCCGCCATGCTGTCACTGCCCCAATGTCCCGCGCAGGATACGATAGAATTCCTGTGTGCTTGAGCGACGTGCTGATGCCTCCGTTAGATACGACTTCCGCAACTTCAACGTATTCGCAATAGTTTTTGTGACCTTAGCATATTCATCTAAGTCAGCCGCAGTCTTAAGGTAAGGCCACTTTTTCAAATATTCAGGAAGAGGAGTGTTATCACGGGCAAAGGTTGCAATAGGATAATCTTTCTCTGTGGCAACTCCGATTTCCCAAGGCACCCACCAAGAGCTTTTGGTGTTTTCCGAAACAACTGCCATGAGTTGAGTGCATTTTCCTAATTCATTGCGCAGGTGTTCACCTAATTCGTCCCCTGCTTGCGATGCATTCGGATCAATGATGTCAAGGTAACATTCAATCTGGTGTGTTTCATGTAGCCGCTTTGCGATACCGCCAGCCAATTCAGAATCTACCTTCTGATGTGAAATAAAAACTTTCATCCAATCACCCTTATTAGATTCGTTTCATTTCGGCAAGCTTGCGATAGTGTGCACCCAGTGCTGTAAGCTTACAGCCGGTTGAATTGATGGCTGCATAATACATATGCTCAGCATTAAGTGGGACTACTAATCCATGCCTATTGCACATTTGCAGCTCTTTGAAGACGCGCGCATTATTTTCATTGACAGGAATATGCCGTAATTCCTCAGGGATATTTTCTCTGTCTGGCTCGAACGAAGGATCTAGGGGAAACTCATACGTTGCATCCGGAAAGTATTCTGGCAAACGTCGCAATACTTCTTTCGGAATCTTTGGGCTTACCTCCCGCAGCGTTACAAATGTTTGAACATTGGCCTTATAAATAGGTCGCTGTTCCCATGGTCCTAATGTCTGATCAATATGAGAATAGACAGAAGCTGGTGTTATCCGGCCACAAATATCAGCGGAACTGCCACTCAGCCCATCCAGCAACATCTCTGTAAACAAACCATGACCGTTGGCTTCTGCCGCAGTTCCTTCGCGGTGACACGCCGTGAGAATCGTCACTCCGTTACCGATTGCAGATATGCCATTGTCGCCAAGAGCCTGTACTTCTCCAGCAAAACCAGAATGGCAGCTATCCAGAATAATAACGGTTGATTTAATTCTGGGATATGCCTTATTAGCCATACTCAATATATCGGAGAGTGCGACTCCCCATGCCCCTCTTCTCCCATCCTGGCTAACAATATATCCAGCGTTTGTTTCTTGGTTGATTATTCCGTGGCCAGCAAAAAAGAAAAGCGCGGTTTCCGCGTCACCTTGAAACAAATCGGCAATGGCATCGCTTAATCGCTCACTCGAAACATGTGTTTCATTACTAGTGATTAGTCGCACTGAAAAATTCGGCGATCCATCACCATTTCTCTCTAATGTATTTGCAATGGAAATCGCATCGTTCACGCATCCATTAAGAGGGGCACTAGAGTAATCATCTATACCAACAACAAGAGCTTTCTTCATTATCGACCGCCATTTATCAAGATTTTCAGGTTTTCCCAAGTCCATCTGTACATTTTATCCCTGTCTTTGGCAGCCTTAGGCTTTACACATCTCTTGTCACTGCGACCATAGAGCAAGAAATACGGTTTGTTTTCATCTTGGGCAATGCGTACTTCAGCACTGACACCTGTTGCTGTATCCGTGTACTCACCACAAATGACGATCAGGAGATCGACTGCCTTGATTCTCGAACGTGCCTTTTCTTTCCAATTTTCAGATATAGCTTCCTTAATAGACCAGTCAGCCAATTCAAAGGGTGTATCTGGGTGTTTTGATTGACCAACCAAAAGTATTTTTAAATCTTCATCATGATCATAATCAAAGCTTATAAAAACACGTTTTTTCGCCATATGTAATCCTAATGAAACAAACTAGCTTTGCCTCATTGCACATGATACCAAGAAAAAACAGGTCTACCGATTTTCTTAATACTCATTGCAATTGAGCGGCGATGTATAAGATTTCCCGTTTGCCGCGCCGAGCACCGGAGCTTTCGGCGGGAATAGCCCAAAGGGGCGCGGAAAGGATTCCGCGCGTTGCCAGAGGGATAGGGATATCTCTTCTGGCAACCCCCGGCGAAAGCGAGGAGCGGAGGAGATAAGCGGCAATCGGGTGTCCTTTCTTTTGGGTACTTTTCTTTGGACAAGCAAAGAAAAGTGCCTCGGCCGTGGGTCCGAGAACCCACACTCAATTCAACCCGTCGCGGCAGCGACACCTTAAAAGCGAAACCTCATTCGGTGGGTTACGGCTACGCCTAACCCACCCTACGACTACGACAGATAAGGTATCTCAACGACGATCATCCGGTTCCTTCGCAACGCCTTTAAAAGGTTTGCCATCAGTCTTTTGATCCATAAAACGGCCAGTTGAAGTATCACGCTTTGTCCAATTTCCGTTTTTTGGATTTTGGGTCTGCGATCGATTATCGACAGATCCATGGCGAAAACCGTTACCTGTATTTTTTGCCATAACATTCTCCCCAATTTCTCGGTTGAGAGATAAATTTCGCTCCCTCACCCTAGCCCTCTCCCAGAGGGAGAGGGAACCCGACAGGTCCCTCAGCGGAGAGGGAGCAAGTTACTGACAAGCCTCACATTCCGGATTATCAATCGAACACATCTTCACCCCCGAAGCCGCCGCCTCAGCGAAAGCGCCTTCCGCTGAACGATGCATCATCCCCGGAATCGCATCGTCGATGGGATCGGTCTTCACCGCGTTGAGCTTGCCGTCGAAGGCCGTGCTCTTCTCCACGTGGGTGGCGCCCATGGTGCGGAGGTAGTAGGTGGTTTTGAGACCGCGAATCCAGGCCAGCTTGTACAGGTTGTCGAGCTTCTTGCCGGAGGGTTCGGCCATGTACAGGTTGAGGGACTGCGCCTGGTCGATCCATTTCTGCCGGCGCGACGCGGCTTCCACCAACCAGCGCGGGTCGACTTCGAAGGCCGTGGCATAGATCTGCTTGAGATTGTCCGGTATGCGCTCGATCTTTTGCAGGCTGCCGTCGTAGTACTTGAGGTCGTTGATCATGACCGCATCCCACAGGTCGAGCTTCTTCAGATCGTTTACCAGATACGGATTGACCACGGTGAACTCGCCCGAGAGGTTCGATTTGACGAACAGGTTTTGGTAAGTCGGCTCGATGGATTGCGACACGCCGCAGATGTTGGAGATAGTCGCCGTCGGAGCGATGGCCATGGTGTTGCTGTTGCGCATGCCCACCGTTTTCACTCGCTCGCGGAGCGCGTCCCAATCCAGGGTAAAGCTGCGGTCTTGTTGCAGATAACTGCCGCGCCCTTGTTCGACCAGAGCGATCGAATCGTGGGGCAGGATGCCCTGGCTCCATAGCGATCCCTCGAAGCTTGAATAGCGGCCACGTTCTTCGGCCAGGTCGGTGGACGCCTTGATGGTGTAGTAGCTCACCAGCTCCATACTCTTGTCGGCGAAGCTTACGGCTTCGTCGGAGGCATACGGAATGCGCAGCTTGTACAGCGTGTCCTGGAAGCCCATGACGCCGAGACCCACCGGGCGGTGGTACAGGTTAGAGCGGCGCGCCTGGGGAACGCTGTAGTAGTTGATGTCGATGACGTTGTCCAGCATGCGCATGGCGGTGGAGATGGTTTTCTCCAGCTTCTGCGCGTTCAGAACGCCATCTTCGGTGACGTGATTCGACAGGTTTACGCTGCCCAGGTTGCACACGGCGATTTCGTTGTCGTTGGTGTGCAAGGTGATCTCGGTGCAGAGGTTGGAACTGTGCACCGTGCCCACGTGCCGATTGGTATAGCGCAGGTTGCACGGGTCCTTGAAGGCGATCCAGGGATGCCCCGTCTCGAACAGCATGGACAGCATCTTGCGCCAAAGCTGGGCCGCCGGGAGACGCTTGTACAGCGTGATTTCGCCCCGATCCGCCTTGGCTTCGTATTCCGCATAACGCCTCTCGAACGCTTCGCCCGTAAGGTCGTGCAGGTCCGGTGTGTCGCTGGGGGTGAACAGCGTCCAATCCGCCTCTTCCGCCACCCGTTTCATGAACAGATCTGGCACCCAGTTGGCGGTGTTCATGTCGTGAGTGCGGCGGCGGTCGTCGCCGGTGTTCTTGCGGAGTTCCAGGAACTCTTCGATATCCAGATGCCAGGTTTCCAGATAGGCGCACATGGCTCCCTTGCGCTTTCCGCCCTGGTTGACGGCGACGGCCGTGTCGTTGGCCACTTTGAGGAAAGGAACGACGCCCTGAGACTTGCCGTTGGTGCCTTTGATGTGGGAGCCCATGGCGCGGACCCGGGTCCAGTCGTTCCCCAGGCCGCCGGCATATTTGGACAGGAGGGCGTCGTCTTTGATGGCACCGAAGATGCCGTCCAGATCATCCGGCACGGTGGTGAGATAGCACGAGGAGAGCTGCGGGCGCAGTGTGCCGGAGTTGAACAAGGTGGGAGTGGAACTCATGAAATCGAAGCTGGAAAGCAGGTTGTAGAACTCGATGGCTTTCGCTTCTCGGTCGATTTCGCTGACGGCGAGCCCCATGGCGACGCGCATGAAGAACGCCTGGGGCAGCTCGAAACGGATGCCCTTGGTGTGGATGAAGTAGCGGTCATAGAGGGTTTGCAGGCCGAGATAGGTGAACAGCAGGTCCCGCTCGGGCCTGAGCGCCACGCCGAGGCGCTGCAAGTCGAAGCGGGTCAGCTCGGGCGACAAAAGCTCGAGTTCGGCACCGCGCTTCACGTAATCCGCAAAATATTCCGCGTAGCGATCCGCCATTTCGCTCTGGGTGGCCTCGAAAAAGCCGTGGCCGAGGAAACTCAGGGCTTCGCTGCGCAAACTGTCCAGCAGCAGCCGGGCGGCGACGTAGGAGTAATTCGGCTCCTGCTCGATACGGGCGCGCGCCGCCATCATGAGCGCCGGAGCCACGTCCTTCTCGGGCACGCCGTGGAACAGGTTGCGCCGCGTTTCTTCGAGAATCCAGCCGCCGTCTACGTCGGCAAGATCGCGGCAGGCTTCTTCGACGATTTTCTGCAGGCGCACTACATCCAGCGGCTTCTGGCTGCCGTCGGGCAGGGTCACATGAATGACCGGCTCTTGCGCCTCTTCATGCTCGGCCGCCTTCTGCGCCCGGAGCCGCGCCCGATCTTCGCGGTAAAGCACATAGGCACGGGCGATCTTGTGGTGCCCCCCACGCATCAAGCCCAGTTCGACCTGATCCTGAATGTCTTCGATATGAATGGTGCCGCCGGAAGGATTCCGCCGGAACAGTGCATTGACCACCTGGCCGGTCAGCTCCTCGACGGTCTCGTGAATACGCCGGCTCGCGGCGGCCGTATTGCCCTCGACGGCCAAAAACGCCTTGGTGATGGCGACGCTGATCTTGCCGGCATCGAAAATGGTAACTTTGCCGTTGCGCCGGATGACGCGCATCTCGCCCGGAGCGGTCGCGCGCAAATCGGCGGAGACAGGCGGGGTATCCAAGGGAATCGCGGTCGGCTGGCTGGTGCGGGCTGCGGATTCGGTTTCCATAGATGCGTGTCCTCCGAAGATGGGCTGAATGTTTTTTAATACGCTAACACTATAGAGTGTGGTCTATCTAATCGTCAAGCACAATATAGTGTGTTTTACTCTGTTGAAGACTTGTGGATAACTTGTGCAAGAAACATCCGAAAAGCCTTGTAATCAAGGTACTTGGCGGAAGTCCATTATTCGTTCAGCGGGTTTGTTGTACTATTTGTCCGCCAATACACAATAACAATTCATAACAAGGGCAACTTCTGTCACCATGCAAAGCGTGCGCGAATGGTTGAGTGACTGGATCAAGCGGGTACTGCCGAACTCGCAGGCCGTATCTTTCGCAATCCTACTGACTGTCGGTTTCCTGCTGGTGATCAGCTTGGGACAGATGCTCATGCCGGTATTCGCGGCAGGCGTCATTGCCTATCTGCTGGAAGGCATAGTCGCCATCGGCGTACGGGAAAAATTGCCCCGCCTTGTCGCAGTCATCATTGTCTACGTGCTTTTCCTCGCATTTCTGCTGTTTCTCTTCGTCGCACTCCTGCCGCTCCTTTACCAGCAGACCGTGCAACTCATCGAGCAACTGCCGACTTGGATGAACCGCGGGCAGATTCTGGTGATGCAATTGCCGGAGCGATATCCGAATTTCATTACCGAGGAACAGATCTACGAATTGACTGCCGTGGTACGGCGAGAGCTCCTCGCCTGGGGCCAGTCCATGCTGACTTATTCGTATGCGTCACTAGTCAGCGTCATCACTTTGATCGTTTACCTGATCCTGGTCCCGCTGCTGGTGTTTTTCTTCCTTAAAGACAAGGACTACATCCTCGCGTGGTTCAGCCAATATATGCCCCGTGACCGTTATCTTTCGACCCGCGTATGGCTTGAGGTGGACATACAAATCGGAAATTACGTGCGGGGAAAGTTTTTCGAAGTCACCGTGCTGCTCGCGGTGAGTTACGTGACGTTCTCGTTGATGGGACTCAATTACTCCCTGCTGCTCGCGGTGCTGATGGGACTCTCGGTGATCATTCCCTATGTGGGCGCGACTCTGGTAACGTTTCCGGTAATGATCGTGGCCTTCTTTCAATGGGGCCTCACCGACGAATTTTGGTATTTGCTGCTGGCCTATGGGATTATCCAGGCGCTGGACGGCGTCGTACTCGTGCCTCTCTTGTTCTCCGAAGTGGTCAACCTGCATCCGGTCGCCATCATCGTGGCCATCTTATTTTTCGGTGGGTTTTGGGGATTTTGGGGCGTGTTTTTCGCTATTCCCTTGGCGACGCTGGTCAAGGCGGTATTGGCGGCTTGGCCGAGATTGGGCGAGGAAACGGAAGAGGAAGTTCCGAAATCGGTCAGGCGAATCGGAGGTTCCGATTCCAGCCTGAAGCCGGATCAACAAAAAGACAGCGCTTAATCCGGCTTTCTGGCCTTGGCCACCAGATAGACTTCGGGGCTCCGATCGCGCGAGGCTTTGGGTTTACGCACCGAGACCTTGCCGAACATGCGGCGGGTTTCCCGCACGAAATCGTCGAAATCGGGCCCTTGAAACAGCTTGGCCACGAAACTCCCGCCGGGCTTCAGAAGTTGCCGACAGGTATCCAGGGCCAGTTCGGCGAGATACATGGCCCGCGACTGATCCACGGTGCGTGCGCCGGTCATGTTGGGCGCCATGTCAGATAAGACCAAGTCGACCGCTCGACCCGCCAACTCCGCCATCAACCGCTCCACAACGGATTCTTCGCGGAAATCGCCCTGAATCACGGTCACGCCCGGAATCTCTTCCACCGGCAGGAGATCAAGGGCTATAATTCTGCCGCTTTTGCCGATCCGCTCCGCTGCGTACTGGGACCAACCGCCCGGCGCGGCTCCCAAGTCCAGCACCACCATGCCTGGCTTGAACAAATGTTCCCGCTCGTCCAACTCTTTCAGCTTGAACACCGCCCGCGAGCGGTAGCCAAGCGCTTGGGCTTGCTTTACGTATTCGTCGGAAAAGTGTTCGGCCAGCCAACGGCGGCTGCTTCGGCTACGGGGCATGTTTTAACGCACGTTTGAAGATATTCGCTAAATCCCAAATTTCTCGAGGAAATCCGAGTTGAAATCCGATCTAAAAAAATTCTTGCGCGCCAAGGCCCACTCCCTGAAACCCGTCATCATCACCGGCCAAGCGGGAATCACGCCCGCCGTGCTAAACGAGATCGGTCTAGCCTTGGACCATCACGAGTTGATCAAGGTGCGGGTGAACGCCGCAGACCGCGAAGAGCGCCGCGAGATGACCGCCCGGATCTGCGGGGAATTGGGTGCCGAACTGATTCAATCCCTGGGCCATATCATTACGCTTTATCGGAAAAATCCGGACAAAAAATAGTTCAGATATATTTGACCGCGCAAACTTCAAATTCCTTCACGCCGCCCGGAGCCTGCACGGTCGCGATCTCGCCCTCCCGCTTGCCGATCAGCGCCCGGGCGATGGGCGATGTGATGGAGATAAGACCCTCTTTGATATTGGCTTCATCCTCGCCGACGATTTGGTAGGTCACCGAGCCGCCGTTGTCCATATCTTCAAGATCGACCGTGGCCCCGAAAACGACCTTGCCCCCGGCGTTGAGCGTCGTCACATCGATAATTTGCGCGTGCGACAACTTGCCTTCGATCTCCTTGATCCGGCCTTCGGTAAATCCCTGTTGCTCGCGCGCCGCATGATATTCGGCATTTTCCTTCAAATCGCCATGCGACCGCGCCTCTGCAATGGCCGCAATAATTTTCGGGCGCATGACGGTTTTGAGATAACTGAGTTCCTCGCGGAGCTTTTCCGCTCCACGGGCGGTAATCGGTACCTTTTTCATAGTCACGTTTCCTTAAAAGTCAGACTTCGCTGAATTCCTGGTGCAAATCCTGTAGGCGGTTGACATCGCCGGCATCCAGTTCGCTCAGAGCGGAACAGGTGGCACGGGCACCGGAAATGGTGGTCGTGTAGGTAATCTGCTGTTGCAATGCCTGGCGCCGAATGGTGAACGAATCGGTGATGGCTTTCTTACCCTCGGTGGTATTGATGATGAACTGGAGTTCGTCGTTCTTGATCATATCCACGATATGCGGCCGGCCTTCATAAACTTTATTTATGGTGGTGCAGGGAATGCCGGCATCCTCAAGCGCCTTCGCCGATCCGCGGGTGGCCACCAAATGAAACCCTTTGGCCAAAAGGTCGCGCGCGATAGGGATCATTTTGGATTTATCGCTTTCCCGGACACTGATCAGCACATTGCCGCCACGGGCCAGCTTTACGCTGGCCGCCCGCTGAGCTTTGGCGTAAGCCTCGCCGAATGTGACTCCGACGCCCATCACTTCGCCGGTGGACTTCATTTCCGGACCGAGCAACGGATCGACGCCCGGGAATTTGATGAAGGGGAACACCGCCTCCTTGACCGAGTAATAGTCCGGAATACGCTCATCAAAGATGCCTTGTTCGTCCAAGCTCTTGCCGACCATGCAGCGGGCCGCGATCTTGGCCAGCGCATAACCGGTGGCTTTGGACACGAACGGAACCGTACGCGAGGCGCGCGGATTGACTTCCAGAATGAAAATTTCCTCGCCCTTGATGGCGAATTGGGTGTTCATGAGCCCTACTACACCCAGCGCCTCAGCAAGCTGCCGAACCTGTTCGCGCACTTGAGCTTGAAGCTCAGGGCTCAGGTCATAGGGCGGTATCGAGCACGCCGAATCGCCGGAATGCACCCCCGCCTGCTCGATGTGCTGCATCAATCCGCCGATCAAGACCCGCTTGCCGTCGCATATGGCATCGACGTCCATCTCGATGGCATCATCCAGAAAGCGATCCAACAGCACCGGCGACTCGTTGGAAACGCTGACTGCCTCGCGCATGTAGCGGCTAAGGTCTTCGTCGTTGAATACGATTTCCATGGCCCGCCCACCCAGCACATAAGAAGGACGGACTACCAGCGGATAACCGATTTCGTTGGCACAGCGCACGGCTTCATCCTGCGAGCGCGCGGTGCGGTTGGGCGGTTGCTTGAGGTTCAAGCGGTCGACGAGCTTTTGGAAACGCTCCCGGTCTTCCGCCAGATCGATGGAGTCGGGCGACGTGCCGATAATGGGCGCATCGGCCGCCTCAAGTGCCCGCGCCAGCTTCAGCGGCGTCTGCCCGCCATACTGGACGATCACCCCCGCCGGCTTTTCCAAATGGATGATCTCCAGCACGTCTTCCAGCGTTAGCGGCTCGAAATAGAGTCGATCGGACGTGTCGAAATCGGTGGAAACCGTTTCCGGATTGCAGTTGATCATGATGGTTTCATAACCATCCTCCCGCAATGCCATGGCCGCGTGCACGCAGCAGTAGTCGAACTCGATGCCTTGACCGATGCGATTGGGTCCGCCGCCCAGAACGATGATTTTGTTCCGTTCGGTCGGATTGGCTTCGCATTCTTCCTCGTAGGTAGAATAGAGATAAGCCGTTGCCGTGGCGAATTCCGCCGCGCAGGAGTCGATGCGCTTATACACCGGACGAATGCCATGCTTGTGGCGGATGGCCCGAACTTCCGACTCGGCGCTGCCCAACAGTACCGCCAGGCGCGAATCGGAAAACCCTTTGCGCTTTAAGGCGAACAGCTCTTCCGAAGACAGCGTGGCCAGGGTGCGCTTCGCCAGTCCCTGTTCTTCTTGAACCAGATCTTCAATCTGTGCAAGGAACCAGGGGTCCACGCTGCTATGGGCATGCACCTCGTCCAAAGTCCATCCCGCCCGAAAAGCGTCGGCGAGATAGTAAATACGCTCGGGTCCCGGATGACGGAGCTCCCGAAGCAGAATATTACGGGCGTCCTCGGCGGAAACGTCGAGCTTTCCGACCAGGCCGTCCACGCCGGTCTCCAGGCTGCGCAAAGCCTTTTGCAGGGATTCCTGGAAGGTGCGGCCTATGGCCATGGCTTCGCCGACCGACTTCATCTGGGTCGTGAGACGATCGTCCGCCTGCGGAAACTTCTCGAACGCAAACCGGGGCACCTTGGTGACCACATAATCGATGGTCGGCTCGAAAGAGGCCGGCGTCGCGCCTCCGGTGATCTCGTTCTTCAGTTCGTCCAGCGTATAGCCGACCGCCAGCTTCGCGGCCACCTTGGCGATCGGAAATCCGGTGGCCTTGGATGCCAGGGCCGAGGAACGGCTGACCCTGGGATTCATCTCGATCACGATGAGACGGCCATCCTTGGGGTTGACGGCGAACTGCACGTTCGAGCCGCCGGTGTCGACCCCGATCTCGCGCAGCACCGCGATGGAGGCGTCGCGCATGATCTGGTATTCCTTGTCCGTGAGGGTCTGCGCCGGGGCGACGGTGATGGAATCCCCGGTATGCACGCCCATCGGATCGAAATTCTCGATGGAACAGATGATGATGCAGTTGTCCTTGTGATCGCGCACCACCTCCATCTCGAATTCTTTCCAGCCCACGACCGATTCCTCGATGAGAAGTTCGTGGGTGGGCGAGAGCTCCAATCCGCGCTCGCAGATTTCGATGAATTCCTGGCGGTTGTACGCGATGCCCCCGCCGCTTCCGCCTAGCGTAAACGATGGCCGGATGATCGCCGGATAGCCGATCTCGTCCAGACAGGCGAGCGCCTCTTCCAGGCTGTGGGCGATGCCGGAGCGGGCCGAGCCCAGGCCGATCTCGGTCATGGCTTGCTTGAACTTCTGCCGATCCTCGGCCTTGTCGATGGCATCCTTGGAAGCACCGATCATCTGCACCCCGAATTTCTCCAGCACCCCGTTGCGGTCCAGATCGAGAGCGCAATTGAGTGCGGTCTGTCCGCCCATGGTGGGCAACAGCGCGTCCGGGCGCTCTTTCTCGATGATCTTGGCAACGGTCTGCCAGTCTATGGGTTCGATATAGGTGGCGTCGGCCATCTCCGGATCCGTCATGATGGTGGCCGGATTGGAGTTGACCAAAATTACCCGGAAGCCCTCTTCCTTTAATGCCTTGCACGCCTGTGCGCCGGAGTAGTCGAACTCGCAAGCCTGGCCGATAACGATGGGGCCGGCGCCGAGCAAAAGGATTGACTGAATGTCGGTTCTCTTAGGCATGAAGCGTTATGTCTTTGATCAATGTCTGCTGGGGGCGAAATTCATTCGGCACGGCCCCAAAACTCAACCTGCGGGTACGATGCGTGCAACCCGGTTGTCCTGCCGATAGGTCATGCTTTCGATAAAACGATCGAACAACGGGGTCAGGTCATGCGGTCCGGGGCTGGCCTCGGGATGGCCTTGGAAGCTGAATGCCGGGCGGTCGGTCAACTCGACACCTTGCAGGCTGCCGTCGAAGAGCGAACGGTAAGTCGGCCGTACGTTTCGTGGAAGGCTGCTTTCGTCCACCGCGAAACCGTGGTTTTGGCTCGTAATCAATACGCGTCCGGTATCCAGTTCTTGCACGGGATGGTTGGCGCCGTGATGACCGAACTTCATTTTCGCCGTTCTCGCGCCGCTCGCCAGAGCCAACAGCTGATGGCCGAGGCATATGCCGAACACCGGAATCTCGATGTCCAGAAATTCTCGGATCGCTTGAATGGCATAGTCGCACGGTTCGGGATCGCCGGGCCCATTCGATAAAAACACGCCGTCCGGCTTCAATTTCAGGACCTCCTGGGCCGATGTCGTGGCCGGAACCACGGTCAACTGGCAGCCTCGATCGGCCAAAAGGCGAAGAATATTACGTTTTACGCCGAAGTCGTATGCGACGACATGAAATTGATCCTTCCGAAGCTCGCCATATCCATGGCCAAGCCGCCAGGACGTTTCCGACCAGCCGTAGCTTTGTTTTACACTGACCTCCTTGGCCAGGTCCATGCCTTGCAGCCCGGGAAACTCTTGGGCTTTGGCCACGGCGTACTCCGGGTCGATCTCTTTGCCGGCTATGAGGCAACCGCGCTGCGCGCCCTTATCGCGAAGTATGCGAGTCAGTTTCCGGGTGTCGATCCCGGCAATGCCCACCACCCTATTCTCTTTCAGGTATTCCGAAAGACTGCTGTCGGCACGCCAATTGCTCAAACGAGCCGGCGCGTCGCGAACCACCAAACCGCTGGCATACACTCCCGTCGATTCCACGTCTTCACGATTAATGCCGACGTTGCCGATGTGCGGATAAGTGAGCGTTACGATCTGACGGGCATACGACGGATCCGTCAAGATTTCTTGGTAACCGGTTATGGATGTATTGAAGACCACTTCACCGACGGAACAGTCATCTGCCCCGATGGATATGCCCCGAAAAACGGTGCCGTCTTCCAAGGCCAATAATGCGAGCGTGTTCAATTGTGTCACCTTAAACATGCAAAACGGGAAGGACCGCATGGTCCGTCCCGTTGATGTTATTCGCGGATATCGCTAATTTAGCGGGGATTTTACGAAAAATCGGCATCCGCTGTCTATGAGGGCCCGTCAATCAACCGGCTGATGTCTTGCCATCCAGACCCATCACAGTTTGCCGTGGGTTCCGTCGCACATAGGCTGCTTATCGGTATGCTTGCAACCGCAGAGCCAGACTTTCTTCGTCTCGCTGAGTTCGAAGGGTACCGGTGAAAATTCCGTTCCTTTATGGGACCCGTCGCAGAACGGTTGGCTGGCCGATCGCCCACAGGAACACCACCAGTATTTACCCGGCTCCAGTTCGACAGCGTACGGGGCCTTCTGAGTGACCGTCGGTTCAGACATGGATATCTCCTGTTCGCATTCTCAGAGGAAGGGAGGTGATGCGCGAATGCTCAGGTATTAGGGGAAAGCGACTTGATCCGGATAACCGACAGCCGCCTTTTGGTCGGCCTTGGCTTCGGCGCGTGAGTGACCGATCCTCCCGAACTTCCGCGATACGACTCGGGGTCACCTACGAAGGTTCCGCACCGCGTCGCGCGGAATCATATCATTAGTCCTAGCGGATTCTCCGGATCGATATGATCCATGAAAGGCTTACGGCGATCTTGATCGGTGACCTGGTAGATACATCCCAGCCAGTTATTGAATACCGCTTTCGCCGTATCCCGCCAGGTGTTGTCCAAATGCCGGATCACCGACTCTTCGGGGAACTCAGGAGGCATCTTTCCGACGCGTCTGGCGCTTCGGAGGTGTTGGCCGTATTCATTGAGCAGGCCGCCCATTTCCAGACCGAAATAATGCTCCGGGAACGGCGGATAGTCTTCGCGCTCGCCGTCGTAGTGACGCATCACTTCGCGCTTGTACTCTTTCAGCAAGCTGACTATGTCGTACTCCGGGTGTCCTTGGAAATACACAACGCGCAGAAAATCATGGCTCACAGCCAGATGTACGCCCGCCTCCTCGCTTTCCACCAGCACTTTAAGCCCAGCGGCCTCCATGTCTTCCCTAAAGATTTCGTTGTAACGGGAATGGGGCACGTCGAAACGGGTATTGATATCGGCGACCAAGGGATGACGCCGCTCGACCACCCGGTGGGAATACACACCCCAACGCTTGAAGCCCAAATGGGTGCGCTCCACGCCGTGGCAGTACTGGAACAGCGCATGGGTCGCGAGACACGAGCACAAAATGGACGTGACGTTCCGCTTCGCCCAATCGAATACTTCAGTCAAAGGCTGCCAGAACGCCTCTTCCGGTAGATGAGGATGAGTGACATTCGCGCCGCTCACGATCAGCCCGTCAAGCCCATCGCGTTTGATTTGCTCGAACGTCTCGTAATAGCGGTCGATATGACCCCGCGCCGGCTCGCTTCGCCGTAAACCCTCGATCGTGAACGGGTGCATATGAAATTGCACGATCGGATTAGCGGCCCCCACCAGGCGGAAAAACTGCCGCTCGGTCGCCTCCAGCGCCGAATCCGGCATCATGTTCAGGAGCCCGATATGCATTTCGCGGATGTCTTGATGGCGGGCCCGCTCGACCGAGAGAATCTCCTGCCCCTCTTCCCGCAAGCGATTAAACGTCGGCAATTCGGTATGAGCTACCAAGGGCATGTCGTTAAGCTCTCCGGGATAAAGTTAACGCGGTCAACGCGCCAAGGCGTCCATTATGAGACGAATGAAGTCGTCTTCACACTGAACATTCGCGATCGCATTGGCATCGACGGTATAGCCGTATTCGTCGGCTATGGCCTGGTAACGGGGCAGTCGCGAGCGGAACAATTGGGGAAACACCCAGGAGACGAATTCGTCCGGGGGGATCGCCTCGATATCCGAATACCCCCTCTCCCTCATGAATTCAGCGAGCTGCTGGTCCAGAAACGCCTCCCTGTAGTAGAGCGGCTTGGGATCCCGCTGAGCGCGCTCGATCAGAAGATGCTCCAACTCCGGAGTGGTCCTGATATATAAAATGATCGTGTGCTCCGCGAGAATCCTGATGGTTTCCGGATCTCCCAACTCGCATACGCTGCCGCCGGCATCGTTGATGAAATGCTTGTAGCCGTAAATCGACTCGACTTTGCGTATAAACTCGGGAACGTCGCGCATCGCGGCGATCTCGGCCTGCCGGTGCAGGGCTTGGCGGCGCTTGAATTCGCTCAGCGTGAGCCCGCCCTTAGCCGGATCGCCTATCTTTCCGAGAAAGGTCGAAACCGGCGCCAGGTTATCCACGGTGATGTTGCTTCGGATATAAATCGAATCGGAGCGCAACAAATCGCGCAGAAACGGCACATCCATCGCCTGCCGCTTGATATTGTCGAGAATCGGCTCCTCCAAATACTTGGTGCCGATCCGGTAGTCGCCGGAATAATGGAACCATTTCTTCTTCGGCAAGTTATTGGCCAGCGTCGTCTTGCCGACGCCGGACATGCCCAGCAGGGTGATACGTTTGGTCTCCCAGTCCAGGAACTCCCGGGGGCTCATTCTCATGGTTTTTCCCTATGAATGGTGTAATGAGCGGTTATTCGGCCCGATTGATCATGTGATCGGCTGTCTGCGTAAACGCTCGGGCAAGAGACTCGCGCAAGACGGAATTCAAAGGCATATCGTCGAGCGCCTTGAACATGCACAGCAACCATTGATCCCGTTCCTTCGTGCCGATGGAAAACGGAAAATGCCGCATACGCAGGCGCGGGTGACCGAACTCCTCGCAATAAAGATCGGGACCGCCCAACCAGCCGGACAGAAACTTGAATAACTTATCCTTGGAACCGGTCAAATCCGCTGGATGCATCGCCCGAATATCATGAGCTTCGGACATTGTGTCCATGTACCCGTAAAACCGTTCCACCAACCCTCGGACAGCAGTTTCCCCGCCGACAAGCTGATAAGGTGTAATTACATCAGGGGAATTCATCACGATTCGGATGTGTTATAAATTACGCGAATTTTAACAGGTTCGATCCTTGTTTGGAGAATGGCGACCAGCTACGAAACCCCTACAAATCATTACAAACAGCTTTGTTGGCTGGTCCATTTACCGAAGTGCCGTCATGAGGTACAACGCATCTTCCCATGGCTTTGGGAACCCTGCCCCACGCCTATCGTACTCCTGGCAAACTAGTGCGGCTCGGCCTTAGGTCTGCCCGACGCGAATGCTTAATCAGCGAATCTATGGCCGCCTTTACAACAGCAACCGGTTTAGCCTCCGACCACCTTGAGTCAAGGCAGTCTCCCCAATTCAGGAGGATATGGTTAATATAAACACGACGAGCGCATTGACTATGCATCGATAAATTGGCTGCGTTACTCGCTTAATAACTTGACGCAAAACCTCGGCCTCGCGATTAAGGGCGCCCATCTAATGTCCCTCGCCGCCCGAACAATTATTAACACCCGTCTTCGATCCAGTGCCAATCCGTCAGAACTGTAAATGGCTTCTCCCGGTTGACTATTCTTTTGGCTTTATATCTGTCCAATTGCACTCGTGACCACAACGCCCTCACTCGACCTTAAAACGAAACTGCAAGTAACCTGTCAGAATTGCAGTTTAACATCGCTGTGCATCCCTCGGGGATTAGCCCAAAAGGATATCGAGCGTATTAGCCGTATCGTTAGCCGCAAGAAAACTTTGCAGCGAGGGGAGCATCTTTTCCACGAGGGCGACAAGTTCCGCGGCGTGTTAGCGATTAAGGGAGGAACGGCAAAAACCGTCATTCACGACTCGTATGGCGGGGAATACATTACCGGCTTCCTGTTGCCGGGGGAACTGCTCGGTTTTGACGCGCTAGCCACCAATCACCACAAATGCTCTGCAGTTGCCCTCGAAACCTTAAGCTACTGCGAACTTCCCGCCGATCAACTCGACCAGTTGTGCCACGAAGTGCCGAATTTGCTGCGAGAACTGTTCCGTCACGCCAGCGCCAAGCTGGATGAAGAAACAGACCAGGTGATCATCAATAAACGTGCGGCGGAAGAGCGGGTTGCGATGTTTATCCTGAATCTTTCGGACCGCCTCAGAAAGCGCGGCTTTTCGCCGATAGACTTTAAACTCACCCTTACTCGCCAGGAGATCGGCAATTTTCTAGGATTAGCTCTCGAGACGGTCAGCCGTACGTTGCGGAATCTCGAAGATGCCGGACTGATTACGGTCCATCACAGAGACGTTCGCATATTGGACCTAGATGCGTTGAGAGCCACATACGCCAACCGCTAGCCCCTCAACATAAATACAATTCCGATAAGCCCGAAAAAGCGCGGCCAAAGAAAAAGGCGCGCCGAGCGGAACTCGGTGCGCCTTTCACTAAGACTGAGGAAGAGTATTATTTCTTCTCAGATTCTTGGAATTTAGTCAGAAGACCTTTCGCAGGCTTAGCTTCTTTAACGGTATCAGCAACCTGGAGGTATTTTTCTACCGTAGCGCTCAAATCAGCCGGCTGGCCTACCACCATCACGGCACCCATGCGAGCACCCCAGTGTGGCGGGCATTTGAAGACGTACAGACCCTCTTTCTCTACCGGATAGTCGTAATCGGCACCCATAGCGGACAGCATTTTCGGAGCCCCTTCCGGCCACATGCCTTCTACGCTTTCTACGAAATGGGTCGCCATATTGCGGAACGAAATAACGTCGCCAACTTTGGCATGAATAATTTCGGGCGCGAATTTCACGCCTTGACCTTTTACTTCGACAGTCTCCGCATTGACGGCGGCCGACGCCAGCATCGCCACACCCGCTACAGCAAGCATCGCTTTCTTAACAGAAATCATTACATAACCTCCAATACTGTTTTTCGTTATCACGGATGCCAGGCGAATCGGAAAAACAACCCCCCTGTTTTGTCAAAACCATTCCCTGAATTGATCCGATATATCCCCGTACACCTCAGTGCACGATAATACATCAATTTGGCTTAATTAGCCATGTATGATATTCAGACGCATCGGTTCCATGACGGGTTCGCTAACTCCGATCCCCTAAGCTTTCGGAATCCTCGCCGGAGACATCATCGCCATAAAGATCGCTCGATTTATAAAGGCTATGGATATGCCGCATCAACACCATAATCACCGACGCGACCGGCAACGCGAGCAACACACCTAAAAACCCGAACAGCTGGCCGCCCGCCAGAACGGCGAAAATGACCGCCACGGGATGCAGACCGATCTTATTCCCCACCAGCCAAGGAGTTAACCAAACCCCCTCAAGCATTTGACCCACGCCGAATACGGCCAGAACCGGAACAACCGACCACAAATCCCCGAATTGCGTCAGCGCGGCTATGGATGCGGCCACCACGCCGGAGATCGAACCCGCATACGGTATAAAACTGATCAGTCCGGAAAACATGCCGATAAGGAGCGCCAAATCCAGTCCGACCAGCCATAGTCCCACACTGTAAATCGTGCCGAGAGCGGCCATTACCGCAAATTGACCTCGAAAAACGGCGCTCAGAACTTCGTCCGATTCTGCCGCGAGCATGGTAATGTCAGGCGCCCAACGACGTGGTAGAAGTCCATTGACCTGGGCGACTATCACATCCCAGTCTCTCAGCAGATAAAAGATGACGACGGGAATCAAAACTAGATTCATCAGCCACGAGATCACTACGGCGCCGGAACGTGACAAAGAAGACAGGACGGTGGTCGCCACCCCTCCCGCCTGCTGCCAGTGAGCGCTTAACATTCCGGCAAGCTGTTCCAAATCGACGAATTTGATGCGTATTCCCAGATGTTTTTGCGCCCAGGGGATAACAGTCGCTCTAAACCAGCGGGAGTATGCGGGCAGATTGTCGATGAACCTGTTGATCTGCTCCTCCAGCATTGGGATGATCAACAGAAGCACCAAACTGATAGCGAAAATAATGACCGCAAAAACGACGATTACGGCATTCTGACGCTTTAGCCCGAGCGACTCTAAACGGTCGGCAAGGGGATCACTCAGATAAGCCACCAGCGCACCGGCGACAAAAGGCGTCAAGATGGGAGCCAACAAATAAATTAGCCAGCCAGCCCCGAGAATGCCGGCCACTACCATGCATTTGTTCAAATTGGCCATTGACGCCCTATTAAAGTTTTGCGAACGCGCCAAGCGCTATTTTGACGTCGATTTAGCTCGACGACCGCCCCGAAGCACATTCCATACGTTTACGCTTGAGCGCCTGACAGGCCGCGGCTGCATCCTCTTTAGTCATTCCATTGAAAACAGCCAGATAAACTTTTTTCCCACTCCGCGTGCGGGCGGTAATCGTCGCACGCGCATGACGGAACGGATGTGGAGCGACCTTCAAGGCCTGCGACAGCCGCTGCTCCGCGGCTTTCTCCCGGGGAAATGAGCCCACACGAACTTGCCAAATTTGCTTTCCGCGATTAGCGCCTGCTTTCTCCTGTCCATCCCCTTCGTCTCGGGGACGACTACCGCTGTTAGCTAACTTGACATCCTTTCTTCCGGTCCGCCTCTCGGCCGACGGCTGAGGTAGTTTCGGCCGGGAGAGCAAGGTTGGCGGCTCGGGCTGGTCAAATGAAGCTGTGTGAACCTTCGGTTCCAATCCATCAAGCTGTGCAAAACCGTCATCCAGTATGTCCCGCATATGGGCATCCCTGGCTGCGGCGCTGGTTCCGCCAAAAACCACCCCAATCAACCGGTGACCACTGCGGCGCGCCGACGCAACCAAGTTAAAACCGGACGCATTGACGAAACCGGTTTTAATCCCATCCGCGCCCGGATAGCTTTTCAAGAGATGATTGTGGTTATGAAAGCTACGGCCATCGAAATAGAACTGGGTCGTAGAGAAATAGGGATAGTACTGCGGAAAATGCTTGTACAAGGACTTCCCGAGCCGAAACATGTCCCAAGCCGTCGTTACCTGATTAGGATCAGGCAAGCCGGACGCGTTCCGGTAAACGGTGCGACTCATACCCAGTTGATGCGCCTTCTCGGTCATCAACTGCGCGAATGCGGACTCCGAACCGGCCATTCCCTCGGCGATTACCGCTGCCGCATCGTTCGCCGACCGGGTCACCAGAGCCAATATGCCTTGCTCGACCGTGATCCCATCGCCGGCATTTAGCCCCAATCGGGATGGGGGACGCAGCACGGCAAACCGGGAAGCCCGCAATACGGTATCGGGAGAAATGCGCCCGCTGGCCAGAGCCTCGAAGACCAGATACAGCGTCATCATCTTGGTAAGCGAAGCCGGATGCCTCAACTCGTCGGCATTCCGGTCGAATAGCGAACGCTCGGTTTCGACTTCCGCCACCAAAGCCGCATAGGGACCGGCTTCTGCCCGCTGGGTGAAGAAAAAGCCACTCGCCAAAACTAATATGGCCAAAACCAAAAGGTGATTGTGCTCAACCCAATGCATCGTTATCGCCAATTCTCCAGAATGCGCAAATTATTGCCAAACCCGCACAGGGAGGCATTCAAAAACAAGAAACTCACTCGTGCGACGACGCACCGAGCAGCAACGAACAATTCAAAAAGACTCGGTTTCAGCGCTGCTTCATGATGCGCTGCTTTTCGCGCTGCCAGTCCCTTTCCTTTTCGGTGGCGCGCTTATCGTGCAGTTTTTTACCTCTCGCCAAACCGATTTCCAGCTTGGCACGCCCACTTTTCCAGTACAACGCGAGCGGGATCAGAGTATAGCCTTTGCGTTCTACATGGCCGATGAGTTTGCTCAATTCTCGACGATGCAGAAGCAGCTTCCGGGTTCGGATTGGATCGGGATCGATATGGGTGGAAGCGGAAGCCAGAGGAGAAATATGCGCTCCGAGCAGCCAGGCTTCGCCGTTTTTAAGCGTGACATAACTCTCCTTCAGCTGCGCTCGCCCGGCCCGCAAGCTTTTCACCTCCCACCCCTGCAAGGCCAGGCCCGCTTCGAAGCGCTCCTCTATGAAATACTCGTGGGTGGCTTGTCGGTTGAGCGCAATGGTGCCACTCCCGGCTGTATCCTTGTTTTTCTTTGCGGCCATGTACTTAGATCTAAATTTGCCTGACTCAATGGAAAAATCTTGATATTTTAACCCATCCTGGGGTTGCCCGGACCTTCGATTGGCTCAGCACAATAACTCGGAGAATACATGACCGATCAACGTTTTCTGCACAACCAATGGTCATCGCGCTTGGCGTTTGTTCTAGCCGCGAGCGGTTCGGCCATAGGCCTGGGAAATATCTGGAAGTTTCCCTATTTGGCCGGCGAAAACGGAGGCGGCGCTTTCGTCGCGGTTTACCTGCTGTGCGTCGTTGCCATCGGCATTCCGATCATGATCGCGGAAACTATGCTGGGACGCCGCGGCCGCCAAAGTCCCATCAACACCATGTTGACGCTGGCGCAAGAAGCAAAGACCAGCTCCGCGTGGCACTATGCCGGTTGGCTCGGCATGCTATCGGGATTCCTGATTCTGTCCTATTACTCGGTTATCGCCGGCTGGTCAATGATCTATATATTCAAAATGAGCAGCGGCTATCTGACCCATATCAGCGCCGACAACGCCAGCCGGGTCTTCAACGAGCTTAAGTCCTCTCCGGAAATTCAGTTTATCTGGCACACCGTTTTCATGGCCACAACGATGGCAATCGTCAGCCGCGGAGTCAGTGGCGGACTGGAGCGTGCGACGCGCTTCATGATGCCGGGATTGTTCATCATGCTCGTACTCTTGGATGGCTATGCCATGAATTCCGACGGATTCGCCCAAGGGATATCGTTCCTGTTCAAACCGGACTTCAGCCGCATCAGCGGCGAAAGCGTGCTGGTAGCCATGGGACAGGCCTTCTTTTCTCTAGGGTTGGGCATGGGCTCGATCATGATCTACGGCTCTTACCTGCCCGATCATGTTTCGATTTCGCGATCCACGGTATTCGTCGCCTCTGCGGATACCCTAGTGGCCTTGCTGGCGGGCGTCGCCATTTTTCCGATCGTATTCGCCAATCACCTGGAACCGACCATGGGACCCGGTTTGATCTTTCAAACGCTACCGATCGCCTTCGGTCAAATGCCCGGCGGTTCGCTATTCGGCTTATTGTTTTTCGTACTCGTGTTTTTCGCGGCAATCACCTCGGCGATTGCCTTGATCGAACCCGCCGTGGCTTGGCTCTCCGAGAACCGGGCGATGAGCCGCGAAACGGCATGCCTCCGGAGTGGATTAGGCTGCTGGCTGTTGGGATTCGGCACGGTATTTTCGTTCAACCTTTGGTCCGAAAACACATGGTTCGGAAAGAACTTCTTTGAGCTTGTGGATTTTATCACCGCCAACATCATGTTGCCCGTCGGGGGCATCTTGGTTGCCCTATTCGCCGGCTGGGTCATGAAGCGCGAAGTCACTGAGACAGAGCTCGAAATGGGACCCGCCTATAGCTATTGGCGGCTTGCGATCCGTTACGCGTCTCCCTTGGCCGTCGCGCTGGTCACCCTTAGCGCCATCGGCGTGGTTTGATTTCCCGAAGCTCGGGCAAGCAATGAAAGTCGAAGTCGCTTACGCGAAGCCGGATGCGCAGATTATCCTGGCGGTGGATGTACCGGACGATGCAACCGCGGAAACCGCCATAGCCGCGTCAGGCATCTTGGACCGTTTTCCCGAAATCGACCTGGCGAAGAACAAGATCGGGATATTCAGCAAAGTCTGCCCTATCGACCAACCGATAAAACCCGGCGACCGCGTGGAGATTTATCGCCCTTTGATCGCCGATCCGAAAGAAGCGAGGCGCGCCCGGGCAGCGAAAAAGTAGAACCGGAAACGGCGACTTTTCACCACTTTACTAATCGCCTTTTCGGAACAATCCCGTGATCTTCTCCCACAGGCTTTTTTCACGCTCGATTTTGGGAATATTGATCGTCACATCCTTGCTGGGCTCGACTTCCGGAAGATTGCCCGGCCGAAAATCGCCCTGAAGCCCCATTAACTCATCCTTGTCGAAAATCAAGGTGATCCGCTTTTGCAGCCGCGGCTTGCCGCCGGGCTCGTTGGAGTAGACATAGTCCCACCGATCGTCGTGGAATGGATCCACAACCAGCGGCGACCCCATGATGAATACCACTTGCCGCTTAGTCATACCGGGCCGAAGCTGGTCCACCATTTCCTGCGAAACGATATTGCCTTGATGAATATCGAGCCGGTATACGCCAGGCAAGGATTCTTTAAGCTTATCGGTGGAACAACCGGCCAAAAACAGACTTAGACAGTAGGTTATTACGGTGAGGAGCTTCGGCATGATATGATTGCAGGGAATCGGACCAATCGTCCAATAATACTCGATCGACAGACTTAAAACACTGCGTAGGTTACCGTCTTGGAAAGTCAAGATATACGGAACGCCGGACTCAAAGTTACTCTCCCGCGCGTCAAAATTCTGGAAATGCTGGAGAACCGCAGCGGATCGGATCGGCACCTGACGGCGGAAGAAGTCTACAAATCGCTGCTCAGCGAGGGCGAAGAGATCGGCTTGGCCACGGTTTACAGGGTTCTGACCCAATTCGAGGCGGCCGGCTTGGTCAAACGCCACCATTTCGAGGGAGGCAATTCGATCTTCGAGCTGAACCGCGGCGAGCACCACGATCACATGGTATGCGTCAAGTGCGGCCGGGTCGAAGAGTTCAGCGATGACTTCATCGAGCGACGCCAAAAAGAAATAGCGCAAGATAAGCATTTCAAGCTCACCGATCACTCGCTATGCCTCTACGGCATCTGCGTGGATTGCCAAAAGAGCCAACCGCCTCTTTGAACCCCTGACAAACCTCTAAATCTCCTTCCCATGACGCTCACCTCCTGCGGAGCCTGGTCAATTTCGGCGCATGTTTAAGCCACTGATCTTCTTCATCGGCCTGCGCTACACGCGGGCTAAACGGCGCACGCGCTTCATTTCGTTCATTACCTTCACGTCGGTTTTAGGCATCGCCTTGGGTGTTACTGCCTTGATCACGGTGCTGTCGGTAATGAATGGATTCGAAGCGGAACTTCGCGAGCGCATACTGGGCATGACTTCGCACGCCTCCATTTCCGGTTTGGATGGCCAACTCAGAAACTGGAGTTCGCTCGAAAACACCCTTAAGCAGGATTCCCGCGTGCTCGGCTGGGCGCCCTATATCGAAGGGCAAGCCATGCTGAATTCGGACCGCCGAGTGAGCGGCGTGATGCTGCGCGGCATCATGACCGACTACGAACCACGTGTGTCCGAGGTCGCAAACCGAATAGTGGAAGGACATCTCGAAGCACTTAAATCCGGCGAATTCGGCATTATTCTCGGTTCGGAGCTAGCCGATTATCTGAGTGTGGTCACCGGCGACAAGATAACCGTCATCACTCCGCAACTCACCGCGACACCCGCCGGCATTCTGCCGCGCCTCAAGCGCTTCACGGTAGTCGGCGTCTTCCAGGTGGGGATGTACGAATACGATCGGAACCTGGCGTTGGTCCAGTTGGAAGACGCCGCCAAGCTGTTTCGTCTCGAGGACGCCGTATCGGGGGTCAGACTCAAGCTGGATGATGTGTTCTATGCCCAGCACGTGGCACGGGACCTCGGCCCCAAGCTCAATGGGCGCTATCAAATTGCCGATTGGACCCAGTCGCACAGTAATTTCTTCAAAGCCATCCAAACGGAAAAGCGGGTCATGTTCATCATCCTGCTGCTCATCGTCGCGGTGGCCGCTTTCAACATCGTTTCCACACTAGTGATGGTCGTCACCGACAAGCGTTCGGATATCGCGATCCTCCGAACTCAAGGCATGACGCCACTCGGGGTCATGGGAATTTTTATCGTACTGGGCACAGTCATCGGTGCTTTCGGCACCCTGCTGGGTGGCGTCGGCGGAGTTTTACTGGCGTGGAATGTGGAAACCATCGTGCCGGCAATCGAGCGGTTGTTCGGCGTTCAGTTCCTGTCCGCGGACGTTTATTACATCAGCGAGCTACCGTCGAAGCTGATCTGGTCGGACGTATACCGGATTACCGGCATGGCCTTCCTGCTTTCCGTCCTGGCAACGATCTATCCTGCCTGGCAGGCATCGCGTATCAAGCCCGCCGAGGAACTCCGTTATGAATAAGCCGGTCCTGCTGTGCCGCAACCTCCACAAGCGTTACGCCCAAGGCAATCTGAGCGTTGACGTATTGCAGGGCGTAACCCTTGCCGTCGAAGCGGGACAGCAAGTAGCCATTATGGGCGCCTCCGGTTCGGGTAAAAGCACGCTCTTGCATTTACTCGGGGGTCTCGATGCGCCGACCCAAGGGCAAGTTTATTTGGACGGCATAGAACTGGGAACACTGAACGAACGCAAGCTCGCCGAACTGCGAAACCGGGTGCTGGGATTCGTGTATCAGTTCCACCACCTGCTGGGTGAATTCACGGTGCTGGAAAACGTTGCCATGCCGCTTTTGATCGGCAAGCTGCCGGTATATGAGGCAAAAGAGCGCGCCGCCTCGATGCTAGAGCGGGTTGGACTGGGCAAACGTCTTGAACATAAGCCCGGGGAATTGTCGGGAGGCGAGCGCCAGCGCGCAGCAGTCGCACGGGCCCTGGTCACGAAACCGAAATGCGTTTTGGCCGACGAACCAACCGGAAATCTGGATAGAAAAACCGCGGAACAGGTGTACCAACTCATGCTGGAGCTGAACCAGGAAAACGGAGTGAGCTTCCTGGTCGTCACTCACGATGCCTCTTTGGCTCAGCGGATGGACACGATTTTGCACCTGGACGACGGGCGGATCGTCACGCCGTAAAGCACGTCCGAACCCGCCAGCCTAAAGACGAATCGCTGTTAACCCTTCGCCTCGGACCTTGCTGCTTCGGCCAATTGACCTTCCTGATGCTTGCGCCGATGTTCCAAGAGCTTTTTGTACGTCGCGTAGCTTTCCCGCACCATGACGGTTGTGCTTAATTCGGCATTGCGGAATTTCCTCAATTCCAGCTGATGAAGCACGGATCTTCGCCACACCCAAAGAATGCCGAAATAGCCCAGGACAGCGCCAAGGTGCATCAGAATGGCGCAGCCGATCAGCAAGGGCGCCCCTAGCTCCAAAGCCTTTTCTATGCTGAACAGCTCGGAGAACTGATCGAAGGAAAAAGCCGCCTGCCCCATAATAAGCGCGCCAACCTTGTAGGCGAAGTAATACATCGGCGCCCAGGTCAGCGGGTTGGTAATCCAGACCAACGCCACGGCAATGGGCAAATTGGCATTGAAATAGATAGCCAGGACCGCGGCGATGATTTGTTGCCATGGCAATGGCGGCGTATACATCGCCCACAACCCTATGGCGAAAGCGCGTGACACCGACCGACGGTTCAGATGCCACAAATTCGGCGAGTGAAGCTTATCCCCCAAAAACTCCAGTGCTTTAATCTCTTTGATTTTTTTCGGGTCCGGCAAGTAGCGTTTAAAAAACTTTTTTGGCATAGCCCTAAACTGGAATGATTGTGAACTATTTTTTCTTGTAAAAGGCGCGCTATTGTACGGACTTGAAATTCAAAGTTGAATGAAATTCTCCGTCTCCATAATCCGATGACCCTCCCGCTCGTTGTCGGCTTTGTCGGCGGGGTGACCGTTGTCCAACAATTCTCGTCATTGCCCGATCCTTGGACTTTCGTTCTCCTAGTCCTTGCTTTCGGTTTATTCGCTTATTTCAAGCTGCGCCTTCTAGCCGCATTTGTCCTCGGCATCTTTTGGGCACTTGCCTTTGCCGGAATTCGCCTGAACGAGAGCCTACCGACAGCTACGGAAAGACAAGCGGCGATCATCGAAGGCGTCATACATTCCATACCCCAGCCCGGAGACCACGGCTTCCGCTTCGACTTCGACCTTCAAAAGACTATCGAACCCGCCAACCTGGTTTTGCCGTCCCGAGTTCGGCTGAGCTGGTATAACCACCAGATCTCGGTAAGAGCGGGCGAACGCTGGCAGCTTAGGGTAAAGCTCAAGCCGCCCCACGGCATGCTCAATCCAGGAGGCCTTGACCACGAACAATGGCTCTTCGCACAGGGTATCCGCGCCGTTGGTTATGTCACCGAGTCTCCGGACAATCGGCGCCTGAATGCCGTGGACAACCCTTATTCATTTAGGGTGTGGAGGCAAGAGCTTTACGACCGCCTCTCGACTACGCTGAACGGCAGCCCCCTAGCCGGAATCGTCAAAGCCCTGACCATGGGTGCCGACGACGAGATTACGCCCGAGCAATGGGACGTGCTTCGGCGGACAGGCACAGCACATTTGGTGGCAATTTCCGGCTCTCATATCGGTTTGGTCGCGGGATTTGTTTTTTTCCTGGTACGTCGGATCTGTGCGGGATTGGGCGTGATGCGCTGGTCACCGCCGAGCATTGCGGCCGTTTCGGCTTTTACAGCTGCCCTCTTCTACTCGGCGCTCGCGGATTTCGCGATACCCACTCAGCGCGCCCTGATCATGATCGCCATCGTCATGGGCGCCGTCATCCGGCAGCGGCATCTGAACAGTTTTCACGTCCTGGTGATATCGATGCTTGCGGTCGTGCTCTACGATCCATTGGCTGTTCTTGCGCCGGGATTCTGGCTTTCTTTCATCGCCGTAGCCTTGATCCTTTTCGCTATTTCGTACCGAAGGGGCACGAGCAGCGGTTGGCGGGCAATGGCGCGGGTGAATTGGGCCACCTCGGTGGGCCTCTCCCCCTTGCTGCTGTTGTTTTTTCAGCAAGTTTCGCTCATTTCTCCGATCGCCAACTTATTTGCCGTTCCTGCGATCGGCTTGCTCTTGATTCCAGTTTGCCTGACCGGCGCACTGCTGTTACCAATCTTACCGTTTGCCGGCGAAGGGCTGCTGACCCTGGCGTCCCGCCTGCTCGAATGGATTTGGCCGTTTCTTCAATGGCTGTCCGAATTGCCGATGGCCCAATGGACTCATGCCGAACCACCGTTTTGGACAATTCCGCTCGCATTGGGCGGTTTCGTGCTGCTGTTATCCCCCAAGGGCATTCCGGCCCGCTGGCTCGGTCTCGTTCTTGTCATTCCGGCCGTGAGCGCGCATCCGGATCGGCTGCCGGAGGCTGGTTTCCGACTCACGCTACTCGACGTGGGCCAGGGACTTGGAGCTGTGGTCGAGACCCGCGAGCACCTCATGATTTTCGATACCGGGGCCCGATTCGGAAGCCGATTCGATATCGGCTCCGCCGTCATCGAACCTTATCTTCGTCATCGCGGGATAGAGAACATCAATGCCTTGATCGTAAGCCACGGCGACAACGATCACATCGGCGGTGCGCCTGCGTTAATCAAACGGTTTCGAATCGAGCAAATCTATACCAGCGTGCCCGAGAAATTGCCGGAATTCCGAACCGCAAATTGTATAGCCGGACAACTGTGGGAGTGGGATGGAGTTAAATTCGAGATGCTTGCGCCCATCGAGAAAAGCGAGCATGAGAATGACAATTCCTGTGTATTGAAAGTCACCGGACCAGGCGGAAGCGTTCTATTGACCGGCGACATCGAGAAAGCCGCCGAGCGCGTGCTCGTCAGCCGTTATGGAGACGGATTGGCTAGCGACATTCTGGTCGTCCCTCATCACGGCAGCAATACATCCTCAAGCCGGGACTTCTTGGCCGCCGCGAACCCTCGCTACGCTTTGATTCCCGCCGGCTATCTGAACCGCTACGGGTTCCCTCACCGGGCGGTATTGCAGCGCTACAGAGATGCGAACATATCGGTTTTCAATACCGCCGAAACAGGAGCGCTAGCCGTGCTCGTCGGCAACAGGCAGGATGATCTAAGACTGGAGAGTTACCGAAAAGAACACGGCAAGTATTGGAACGCCCATTCCGCCATTGATGGCGGAATGGGCCAGCGCGGAAGACCGAAGGGAACTAACGAATCAGAACGCCAGGCTCTGAGTCTCCCTCAGTAATGCGACGATATCGTCCGCATTCATTTCATCGGCCGATGCGTGAAGCGTCGTCAGACCATCGTCACCGGGACCCGTTTCGCAAGGGCAGATGCAGATCAAACCGGCCTGGTTAATCTGCGCGGCAATAATCCGAACCTGCTCGGCTAAGGTGTGATCATCCAGTACTGTGCTGGCGTGCCCCAAATCGAAGAGCCTGCGTTCAAGCTCGTAGGCCACATCGTGCCGGTGCTCGCCGGTGATCCATAACGTCACGGCCTTTTGGCCGAAACGCGCACTACGCTCTTCTACCGTCACCCGCCGCAATCCCGTTTCGCCATCCGCTTGCCCCACGATCATGCCGGCGCCTACGGTGACGTTGGTTAGACGATCGATGATGACAAACGAACCAGTTCCCTTGCAGACCTTGTAAGGATCGAAGGCGAGCGGCGCGCTAAGGGCAACCTCGCATAGGCCGATTTCATTCAGCTTGAGCTGATCCGCCGGATGCTCCTCCAAAGTATTGATGTCGACCCGGTGGTGGATCTGCGAAACCGAGCCGTTCACAACCTTGGTCGTTTGCTTCAGATAGTACTGCCGGCCCGGAACCAAGGGCGCCTCGGTCATCCAGACGATATGCGCCTTGAAGCGCGTATCGAGAATCGGTAGATCGTCCGACCGAGCCAACATGTCGCCGCGGCTCACGTCAATTTCATCATCCAGCGTGACCGTGACGGCTTGAGGCGGGAAGGCTTCGTCCAGTTCTCCGTCGTAGCTGACGATGGATTTAATACGGCTGGTTTTCTTGGATGGCAGTACCGTAACGGAATCGCCTTTGCGAAAGACGCCCGCAGCCATGGTGCCGCTATAGCCGCGGAAATCCAAATTCGGCCGATTGACGTACTGCACCGGAAAACGTGGATTCGTGAAGTTTTGGTCCTGGGCGATTTCGATAGTGTCTAACAGTTCCATCAGCGCCTGCCCCTGATACCAGGGCATTTCGTCGCTATGGACGACAACGTTGTCGCCCTTCAAAGCCGATAGCGGAATAAAACGAACATCATGGATATTCAGCTTTTCGACGAACGCCAGGTAATCACTGCGTATGCGCTCGAATACATCGCGGCTGTAACCGGCTAGATCCATTTTGTTGATGGCCACGACCACGTGCCTAATGCCGAGCAGGGACACGATAAAACTGTGCCGCTTGGTCTGCGTCATCACCCCGTAGCGGGCATCGACCAGAATAATGGCCAAATCGCAGGTGGAAGCACCGGTAGCCATGTTCCGGGTGTACTGCTCATGCCCCGGAGTGTCGGCGATGATGTATTTCCGCTTGGCCGTGGAGAAATACCGGTAGGCCACATCGATGGTGATCCCCTGCTCCCGCTCGGCCTGAAGTCCGTCGACCAACAGCGCCAAGTCGATATCGCCGCCGGTAGTGCCCGACTTGACACTGTCCTTCTTGATCGCGGCCAACTGGTCCTCGTAAATCATTTTCGAATCGTGCAAGAGCCGCCCGATCAGGGTGCTCTTGCCATCGTCGACATTGCCGCAAGTCAAAAAGCGCAGTAATTCTTTGCGCTCGTGCTGAGCAAGATAGGCGTGGATATCGGAACTAATGAGTTCGGACTGATGAGACATAGACTAATTCACTGGATGAATGGGTCAGACGTAGACTCTATCGCTGAACGTGCACTCGGCACCTTCACGCGGCAAATCAGAAATAGCCTTCTTTCTTCTTCTCTTCCATCGAGCCCGCCTGATCGTGGTCGATGACACGCCCCTGGCGCTCCGACGTCTTGGTCAGCAGCATCTCCTGGATGATATCGGGCAAGGTGGCTGCGCTCGATTCGACGGCGCCGGTCAAGGGATAGCAACCGAGGGTACGGAAGCGGACCGTTTTCATAACCGGCTTTTCATCGGGCGCCAGCGGCATACGGTCGTCGTCCACCATGATCCATATGCCGTCGCGCTCGACCACCGGCCGCTCTTTGGCGAAATACAGCGGGACGATGGGAATGCTTTCCAGATAGATGTACTGCCAAATATCCAGCTCAGTCCAGTTTGAGAGCGGAAATACCCGGATGCTCTCGCCTTTGTTGATCTTGCCGTTGTAGAGATTCCAAAGTTCCGGCCGCTGATTCTTCGGGTCCCAACGATGGTTTCGGTCGCGGAAAGAATAAACGCGCTCTTTCGCCCTCGATTTCTCTTCATCCCGGCGCGCGCCGCCGAATGCCGCATCGAACTGGTATTTGTTCAAGGCTTGCTTGAGTCCCTCGGTTTTCATGACATCCGTGTGCTTCTTGCTGCCGTGACTGAAAGGACCGATACCCTGCTCCACACCCTCCATGTTGATGTGCACGATGAGGTCCAGACCCAGATCGTGGGCGCGGCGATCGCGAAATTCGATCATCTCCCGGAATTTCCAGGTCGTGTCGACGTGCATGAGCGGAAAAGGCGGCTTGCCGGGAAAAAACGCCTTCATCGCGAGATGCAGCATGACCGCGGAGTCTTTGCCGATGGAATAAAGCATCACGGGACGCTCAAATTCCGCAGCCACTTCGCGAATAATGTGGATACTTTCGGCTTCCAGCTGCTTGAGATGGGTGAGTTTGTATTCGTTCATGGAGAAGAGTGTTACTACCGAAACCCGGAAAGAGATTTAGCGCATTATTTAACCGGCTCCAAATACTATCACAAAAGCCACCGGCCACCTGACGGGAACAAACACTGGCACAGTTTAATGGTAGTGATTATCATTTCTTCACGCTTCGCCTGCTTACCTCGCCAGATTTATCGCCATGATCCAAATCCGAATTCTTCTTTTACACTTGGCCGTTTTACCTTTGTTCTCCGGAATCGTATCGGCCAATACAACACGAACCTATTACATCGCCGCCGAAGAGACACTATGGGACTACGCCCCGTCGTACCCTATCAATCCCATGCATGGCGAGAAATTCAACGAAGACGAGAAAGTCTTCGTCGAAGGCAACAACTCCGATCGGATCGGCCGGCAATACTATAAAGCGCATTACGTCGAATACACCGACGCCAGCTTTACCCAGGTCAAGGAACGTCCGCCGGAGTGGCGGCACTTGGGAATCCTGGGGCCGGTTATTCGCGCCAACGTCGGCGACACCATCAAAGTGGTGCTGACGAATAAAACGGCGGACATGCCCGTATCGCTTCATCCACACGGCGTACTTTACCTAAAAGACAGCGAAGGCACCCATTACGAGGACGGCACATCCGGCGATGACCGGAAAGATGATGTCGTCGAGCCGGGCGAAACCGATACCTACATCTGGAAAGTGCCCGAGCGTTCGGGTCCTGGCCCGGCGGACCCGAGTTCGATCGTGTGGCTATACCATTCCCATGTCAACGAAGTCACCGATACGAATACCGGGCTCGTGGGACCCATCATCATCTCTCGCCGCGGCGTTCTGCAGAGCAACGGAAAACTGAAAGGCATCGACCGGGAATTCGTCGTACTTTTCACCGTATTTGACGAAAACAAAAGCTTTTATCTGGACAAAAACATCAGCACCTTCGCTCCCGCCGCCGCGGAAAAATCCGAAGACGAGAGCTTCGTCGAGAGCAATTTGATGCACGGCATGAACGGCTACGTCTATCACAACGTGCCGGGTTTGACGATGAAAGAGGGCGAAACGGTGCGCTGGTATCAACTGGCTCTCGGCACGGAAGTCGACCTTCATACCTCGCACTGGCACGGCAATACGCTGACCGAGATCGGCCGCCGCGTCGATGTTGTGAATCTGCTTCCGGGAACCCACGTTACCGTCGACATGAAACCCGATAATCCCGGCGTCTGGATGTATCACTGCCATGTCAACGACCACATCGACGCGGGCATGATGGCCAGTTATACGGTGACGCGCCGGGAGCGATAGACGAGTCGTAGCAGTCTAATTAATGATGCCTCTTGGAAAATCGGCTACTGCCGGACAGCATAAGCCCCGCAGCAACCGGTAAACTTGAGTGCATCGATCCGACGAAATTACTGTGCTCTTGCCTTGCAATGCCAAAAGAGGGATGCTTCGAATCGTCTGAAACCTGCCGAATAAAACTGTCGGAGAACCATATGCACCAGCAGATGCACAATTTCGAGCAAGTTAAAGATGTGCTCGACTACGGCATACAACTACACAGCGAACTAACGGAGCTTTACGATTCGCTGAACCAGCAAAATGATCAGGCCCGGGTAAAAATGCTCTTGGATTACCTGAGCCGCCACGAGAAAAATCGAGAACAGGCGATGCAGCGGTTCGAAGATGGATCGCGCAAGAGCATTCTCAACTTCTGGCTCCAGTATTCTCCCGGCTCCAATGTCGAACAACTGTTGCGAGACGCCGCCGTCAGGCCCGATATATCGGTCGATGACGTTATAAAAATCGCCATGGCCTTCGACAATGCAATGATCGAAATCTATAAAGGGGCAGCCACCATAGTCGAAGACCCGCACGCCAAAGAAGTTTTCACGAATCTCGCGGAAATGGAAGAACAGGAGAAGCACCGATTTATCCGCGATGCCGAATGGATGGACGATCTCTGAAAGACTGAAAAACCAGTTCGTTTCGCGAATTTGCCCGCTCTTAAGGCCGGAAGCTCCGTTCCGGCCTTAAGGAAAACCAAGTGTTCGCACAGGATAAGAACAAAACGGGACCTCATGCTGCTTTAGGATGAACAGACCTTACGCTCGTCTGGTATTCGATGCTCTCCAAACCCGCAACACCAGTGGTTTCACCGTATAGCACCGTTTCCCGACCGAAAACTGTCTCGCGTAATAATCACGCCACATCCCAAGCGCAGGTTGCTCGAAACTTTTTTGCCGCTATACTGTCTACTCTTCGACTTGGGGGCGACTTGGCTTCGACGAGGATCGCAAAACCCGAGGTGCATGCCGAGGTGCAGATAACCTCGTAAATCCATCTGCAACCAATATAGTTGCCAACGACGACAACTACGCTCTGGCCGCTTAATCCGGCCGGCCTCTGATCCGAAGCTCGCTTATAGGCGTCGGTTTTCGGGGGTAACCCAATTGTAAGCTCGCGATGAAGTCTGTCCGGGGCCGATTCGCTAAAACCTAACGGAACCGCCGGCCGTCTTCCCTGCCGCTCGGGTAGCGACCGGTTAAATCAATAGAGTCGGATAAGCATGTAGAGCCAAAGGCGGAGGATTCGCGGACGCGGGTTCAATT
>NZ_DASPLO010000003.1:0-31561 GCF_035627495.1 Methylocaldum sp. | reverse complement strand
CAATGACTCGACGCCCGGTCGCGATGCCTTGTGGGTCGCCTACGACCGCCGCTCTCGCGGCGACCTCCGGCCACCCACCCGGCGCTCGGGCTTCCGGGGACTACTCGACTCGCTCGCTCACTCGCTCCATGTCTCGCAGCGGGTGTTGAATGCAAAAGTTACCGAAAGAAACCTAACCGAAAGAATTCCGCGAGCAGGCGGTGAAGCGACCACAGGCCATCGCGGAGATTACGGAGTGGATCGAGATCTTCGATAACCGCCTACGGCGTCAGGCCCTATTGAGCTTTCTATCGCCCGCGGTCTAAGCCCAACAGTTCTACCGAAAGCAGCGAGCGGCTTAACCTTTGGCGTCCACTATTGCCCACCGACATCACGGACCATCGGGACTCCGCCTGTACGCCCGTCTACGGCACTGATGGTGAGCGATCAGCCTTCACAGCCCTGTGGCTGGGTTCCGGCACTCCCCCGCAACCTAAGTCTTCTCCGTCTCGGGCAACACGGTCGATGCCATCTCCTTGGCCGAGGACTTGATCATGTCCCAACTGTCGACGTCGCCTTGGAACAGCGCCGACATGTAGGCTTTGGCTTGATCGAAAGTAATATGGGGCGGCAGCGGCGGCACGTTGGGGTCGGTATAGGCTTCGACGACCACCGGCCGGTCGGCGACCAGCGCCTGCTCCCAGGCGGGGGCGATGTCCTCCGGCTTGTCCACCCGAATACCCCGGAAGCCCAACAGCTCGCCGTAGCGGGCATAGGGGAAATCCGGCAGATTCTGCGAGGCCTCGTATTTGGGATCGCCGGCCAGGGCCCGCTGCTCCCAGGTCACCTGATTGAGATCGTTGTTGTGCAGCACCATCACGATGAGGCGCGGATCGGTCCACTGCGTCCAGTATTTGGCGGCGGTCACCAGCTCCGCGTTGCCGTTCATCTGCATGGCCCCGTCCCCCACCAGGGCGATCGCCGGCCGGTCCGGATAGGCGAATTTGGCGGCGATGGCGTACGGCACACCCGGCCCCATGGTGGCGAGCCCGCCCGACAGCGAGGCCATCATGCCGCGACGAATCTTGAGATCGCGGGCGTACCAGTTGGCGGCGGAGCCGGAATCGCAGGTGAGAATGCACTGGTCCGGCAGACGCGGCGACAGCTCCCAGAACACCCGTTGCGGATTGATGGGGTTCGCTGCGTTCATGGCACGGCTTTCCAGCACCTGCCACCAGTCCGCGACGTTGCGGCCGATGTTCTCCTGCCAGCTCCGATCGGTCTTGCGTTCGAGGAGCGGAATCAGCGCCCGCAGAGTCTCGGCGCTGTCGCCCACCAGGTTAACTTCCATCGGATAGCGGATGCTCAACATGCGGCCGTCGATGTCGATCTGCACGCCCCGAGCCTGGCCCTCCCTCGGCAGGAACTCCGAGTACGGGAAGCTGGAGCCCACCATCAGCAGGGTGTCGCAGTCCATCATCATGTCGTAGCTCGGGCGAGTGCCGAGCAGGCCGATAGAGCCGGTGACGAAAGGCAGTTCGTCCGGCACGGCCGCCTTTCCAAGCAGGGCCTTGGCGATGCCGGCGCCGAGGAGATCCGCCACTTCGATGACTTCGTCGGTAGCCCGAAGCGCCCCCGCTCCGACCAGCAGGGCGACCCGTTGTCCGTGATTCAGCACATCCGCCGCCCGTCGCAGCTCGTCCTGGTGGGGCACCACGCGCGGCGAGTCGTAACCGACCCCGGACAGCACGGTGCCATGGTGGCGCGGCGGCGTCTCGACCGCGTCCAGTTCCTGGAGGTCGTTGGGCAGAATGATGCAGGTGACGGTGCGTTCGCAGCGGGCGATGCGCACCGCCCGGTCCACCAGGTGGCGGACCTGGGCGGGAGCCGAGGCCATGTGTACGTACTCGTGGGCCACGTCCTTGAACAGCGAGATCAGGTCGACCTCCTGTTGATAGGTCCCACCGATAGCCGCGCGGGCCTGCTGTCCGACGATCGCCACCACCGGCTGGTGGTCCATCTTCGCATCGTACAATCCATTCAAAAGATGTATCGCACCCGGCCCCGAAGTCGCCAAGCACACGCCTACTTCGCCGGTGAACTTCGCATGGGCGCAGGCCATGAACGCGGCCATCTCCTCGTGTCGGGTCTGGATGAAGTGAAACCGGTCTCCGGCCCTACCCAGCGCTCCCATGACGCCGTTGATCCCGTCGCCCGGATAGCCGTAGATGCGCCGGATGCCCCAGGCCGAAAGCCTGTCCAGCAGAAAGTCACTCACCGTGTAAGCCATGGCTTGCCTCCTTATTCGGTAATCCTTCGCGGACTATGTTCGATACCGCTGCCACAAGGCTGGCCTATTGCCCGTCAAGGCCCAGGGCGTGGGCATCAAATCCTTCAGGTAGGACCGGTGAAAGCGGGAAAGATTGCGAAATGGCCAAAACTTCGAGGATAACGTTTGGCAGGTTCATCCAGTAATCGACCGTTTGTGGCGCTTGAACAGGACCACGGTTTCACCGCCCCCAGGCCATCGTGGTTCCGGGGTACTTAGCCGTTATGCCGGTTGCCGTGTAGCGTTCCGGGAACGGGAACGTCCTTCGGCGTTTCCACCAGCACCGAAACCACCAAGGCGGCGAACCCCACGAGCTGCACCGCGAAGCCCGCGGCATGCCCGTACTCCCACCGGTCCCGCAACCGCATCCAGACGGCGGGCACCGATTCCGGCGCTATTCGGAACGCCTCGGCCACTTCCCCGTTCACCGGATTGACGACGGTCAGCCATACCCCGAAGGCCAATGCGGAGCAAAGCGCCCCGGCCAAAGTCCAGGGGAACGTGCGCCCGCGCTTGCGAACCCGGAACGCAAGCACGGCAGCGGCGAGAATCGAGCCGATCTGGTAGGCGCCGCCGACGATGGCGAAATAGCGGTACAGGCTGGCGTTGACCGCGGTGTACATCGGCCAGTCGTACTGCATCTTTTGCGGAAGTTCCAGGACATGGGCGGATTCCATCGTCATGGCGAGCGCCGCCAGCAGCAAAGTGATGAAGCGCCAGACTCTTATTCCCATCGTCTTTCCTCCGTGGCTAGCTAGTTTTCTCCCTCTCCCGCCCCGCGCGATCTTAAGAAGCTAAAGCTTACATGCGATTCCTTCAATGAGACTTGCCACTGAGGAGTTTTTGACGTTTTATTGCAACACTCCAATAAAAAATAAATCCTATATTCCGCTCAGAATCTGTGTCCGAATTTCTTTCACCGAAGCCGCGAACCCACCAGACGATAGTTGCACTGCTTACTGAGACAGGCTACATGTTGCGGATCGCAGCAAACCTATCATCGAGTGCATGTACTTCATGCTCAGAAAAATCAAATTTGCCACCGAGGAGGTGGAAACCTCACTTCTATTCGATTGGCAACTCTACCCGACAACAATCTGACCCGATTTGCAAGGAAAACGTCATTTTATGATTATCGAAGGTCCCCTGCCGGAACAAAGCGAAAGCCAACGTATTGGGCATCTTGCCGAGAAATGCTTCGGCGCAAATTGCCCTAATGAATGGCGGTCCAAAAACTTAGATGGGACCGATGACTTTGGCTTCGACTATCAGGTTCAAACCATAATAGCCGGTCGCGCTACCGATGTTTTTCGAGTTCAGCTCAAGGGAAAGCAGGAGCCTGAACCAAACGCAACAGATGAGTTCTTCTCTGTTACGCTCAAGGCAAGCACAGTTCGCTACTACTCGCGCGTCACTGAACCCGTATTGCTCGTGTTAGCCGATCTCAGCATCAAACCGGAACGCCCCGCTGATTGCCCGCTCTTCTACAACTGGGTTCATGACGAATTGCGCAGGCTGAACGAGCAGGGTATTCCTCCTGAACAGAAATTCGTCAGCCTGCGAGTACCTCTCGCTAACCGCCTAACCGAGGCAACCGATTTATCATCAGATTTGGCGAGATTTCGCCAGCTGGCCAAAGTTGGGGAGGCGTTGGATATCGTTGCTGAACGCAAGCATCCAGCTTTACCGCCATCCACCCGAGCGAATCTCATCGAAAAAATTCCCAAGGTTTTTGAGCGTAGCAGCGCCTCCTTGCTGCAAGCGATGACGGAAGAGCCAGCATCCGCATGGCCGGAAGCGCCCAAGGGGAGCTTTCCTTGGTATCTTCAGGAAGCAGCTCAAAGGCTTCGTATTGGTGCTGACGAAGAGGCCGAGCAATCCCTTGTGGCAGCAGACGATGTCAAAGACGGCGCCTCAGATCTGGAACTAGCAGAGTACTGGTATTTAGTTGGCCGATCGAGGTCCATACGATTGGAGGATGAACCCGCGAGAGAGGCTTACGCGAAAGCTGCAACATTGGCCCAAGACGCCCCAAAGTACATAGTGGCTTGGGCAGAAGCAGAACTTCGTCTGCGCCTTCATTTGGATGAGCCGAATGATTTTTCTGATGTCATCGCACGGCTTTCCAGCTCTGATCCATTGAGTATGAGCATGCGAGCTCGTTTGCTGGCAGCTGAGGGCCGCTATGCAGAGGCCGTCGAAGAGGCCCGCTTGACGCCTGGTAGTGATGGGTGGTCAGCTCTGGCGATAACCCACACAATGCAGTTGGAGCATAATCTTGTCATCGAAGCATGCGACTCCGGGCTTCGAGAATTGTATCTGCGGGACGTTACGAAGCAGCTATTCCTCATAATGCGCTCGCGTGCCTATTTCAGTCTTGCAATAGGTGCTGCTGCCTTGGACGCGCCAGAAACATATCTTCCACTATCGGGTCCAGCCGGGGCGGATATCGGTCTACTACGCAACGCATGGGAAGATATGCAGGCCGCAGTTGATTCGCTCCGCGCCTCAGGGTGGCCTTCAAACATCGAATTTCTTGCCGACATATGGGCTGCAACAGCATCGATGCTCGGGCGCCAGGACGACATCCTTCCTGTATTGACCGAGGCAGCGAGCGCTCGCCCCGTATTTCCGACGCTGCAATTCGCTCTCGAATCAATCGCCGTACAATGCGGTGACTTTTCGCTTGCCTTGACCGCCAATGCACGCCAACCAGACAGTGAGACCAAGCTCTTGCGACGTGTAGCTCTGTTCAACATGGCCGGGCGGGATTCTGAATGCGTGCAGCTTTTTGAACAGATCAACGCAACAGCGACGCCATCGCATCCCATGTTTGGTACCGCAATCTCCCTTGCGATCTTGTCAGCCGACCGCATTGTTAGATCTGATCTGGTTACTACTTGGCAGCGCCTACTTGACCCTGTTCCAGAACTCGTCGCACAACGAGCTTTGCTGGATTATCTCCTGGATACAGCCAGGAACATGCTTGCCAAGGATATGGCCTTAGCCCGTCTTGAAGCGCAGTATGAAGCCTTGGGTAGGCCGGTGGCGATTGGAATCCATCTTTTCCACGAATTTAATGCGACGGACCCGAATCAAGCAGAGAAATGCGTTGCAATAGCTGAATCATTAAGTTCCGACCGAATGTTATACGCCGAGGCTGCTATCCATCTTGCCCAGGCTTTCGCAACCCTTGGGCACTGGCCGGAATTGTTGGAACTCGCCACTAGCGCACTTACCCGGTTTGAGAACGATGAGCGCTTCATTGCCATCAAAGCTATGGCACTCGATAGGCTCGGTCGAAGCCCGGAAGCACTCGCGTCGCTCAAGCGGCTGATTGGAACGGGCTCGTCGGATACCCTGGCTTTAAATACCTACATCAATATCGTCGTTCGTTGCGGATTTACAGAGGAAGCGATTAGCTCCGTCGAAGCCATTGTGGCAGCCGAAACGGACATACTTAAGCGTATCGAGGCCTTAAAGCTTCTTTTTAATTTGATTCACTATTCCGACCCTTTCAGTACTCGCAGCGTGGACATTGCGTGGCGGATGGGCCAGCTCACGAGCCAAAACGATGAAGCGCAGGAGGGTCTCTTTCTCGTACTTATGCTTGCAGCGACTCTATATGCCAAGCTCCCGAGCAGCGACTCCCGCCTTCCGGAGTTCCGTCAGCGGCTGGAAACATTCGCGCAGCGCTTTCCCGACTCTAATATCCTCAAATCAGCTCATTTCCCAGAAAACGCTAACTCTGACACATTGATGCGAATAATCAGAGAGATAACTGGGATGGACGACACGCAGTTGCGATGGCGTGAAAAGATGGAAAGGCTGTTGCAACGGGGGGAGATGCCTATCCCTTATGCATGGCGCCCGCGACATATTTTAGGCAGTGTTCCTGACCTTCCAACCTTATGGGAAATTTGCAAAGCTTCTAAGCCTCACCAACGCCAGTTTCATCTGACAATGGTGCCGGCGGATTGGAAGCCGGTAAACACTTCAGAACTGAGCGCCCACATTCCTTTGCTGGACCTCATCACTCTGTTAATCGTCCGAGACCTGGGAATTTTCGAGCTTCTTTTTGATATCTTCTCCAAAATAGCCGTCAATCAAGCGACGCTGATGGAAATCAACCAGCTGATTGCACCATTGTCTGGTAGCCCTTTTCGCCAGAAATGCCTCGAACTTCAGGCAGGATTGAAAGCTCGTTTCGAGCACATCGTCCAGCCATGGACTCCGCTGCCTGACGAAGAATCATTTAAGGCGTCGCGTTGGGCATCAGAGGAGATTAAAGAACTGGTGGCGAATGGGAGCCTTATGCTCTACTCAGATGATGCGATCTTTCGAATCTATTGCGATCCACCCGCATCGGCACCATCCAGCATCTGCTCACTTGATGTTCTACACGCGCTTGAGAACAAGGGCTTACTCTCAACTATTGAGGTTGCTGAAAAGATCGCCATGCTCTGTTCTTGGCACGTCGGCTTGATAATTGATCTGAGATACCAAGTCGCTATCCTTCCAAGTGCCTTGAGCGTGGCTAAATCGGTAAGCGAGGGGATCGACATTCTGCATGGCTCGCCGCTCTGCTCTGCCGTATTCGACGAGATTTGGGATCCACGAAAGCCTTTCGACCAACTTATTCGCCATGGAGCCGCGCTTCTTCGAGAATTCGTTTCTGAGTCACGCAACAGGATCGAGAGTATTGCCGCACTGATTGGTCTTTGGTTTGGCAAAGCCCGGTTACACCCCGAAGCTCCACACCCGCCCGTGCGAGTCTTGGCGCATCTTGTGATGCACGCGGTGGCTCGCGGCAATCCCTTGGATCGGGAGACGGTGACAAGGCTATGGACGGTTTATCGTTCGCTTGTCGAGTTTGAACATGGTGATCATATGGATATAGCAAAGGAACGGCAGGCCATCTCTCTGGCTGGCGAGATTGCAGCGGAAATCGACCAAAAGGGATCATTACAAGCAAACAGTTCCCTTCGCAACCGTCTCGCTCGTGGTCTAACTGATGGAACTTCGGACGCGGATGCGTTTAGCGAGGGCTACAACAAATTCCTCACTCGTCTGGTGGAGAAATCGCGGCGCTCTACTCTTAAATAGGATTTCTGCCTTAAGCTGCACATCCAAATCCAAATAATCGCTACGTTACCGAATAGCACTCTCGCGCCACCTTCGTGGCATAACCGATCCGGGAGGATTTCACCATGGCAAATCTCATCAATCAGCACCGAAACGAAGTCGCAGCCCTGTGCCGCCGCACCCGCGCGAAGCGGCTGGATGTCTTTGGGTCCGTGCTTCGTGCCGATTTTGACGCTGCGGCTAGCGATATCGATTTCCTGGTCGAGTTCGACGAAGTTCCACCGGCTCAGTACGCGGAAGCGTATTTCTTGCTCAAGGAAGGGCTCGAAGCGCTGTTCGGCCGACCGGTAGACCTCGTTACCGACAAAAGCTTGGCCAATCCTTATTTCCGCAATCGCATTGCGGCGGAGCGCCGTACCATCTATGCACGCTGATGCGCAAAAACTGCTATGGGACGCACAGCAGGCGGTAAATCGCATAGAGCGCTACACCGCCGGTAAATGCTTTGCCGACTATTTGGCGGACGACATGCTACGGAGCGCCGTGGAACGCCAGTTCGAGATCGTCGGTGAAGCCTTCAACCAGTTACGACGGCTGGACCCCGAAACGGCTTCTTCAATCCAGGAACTGCCGCGTATCGTTGCCTTTCGGAATGTCTTGATTCACGGCTACGCCAGCGTAGACGATCGTCTGGTTTGGGGCGTGGTCGAAGCCAACCTTGCATCGCTGCGCGCCAATCTCGAAAGCTTGCTCCGGTCACCGTGAGAAGCAGCCGATCAAAGGCCGCAGAATGCCTGAAAACCTCACGGTTGACCTTCTTTGAACTCCACTAAATCCCCCCTCACGGTAACTTTCGGCAGCGAAAATAGGATGAAATAAGGTTGGGTCTGCTCATAGACCACGTTCACCAGGGCCTGGGCCTTGCCGCTGGAGATGCCGGCCTTTTTGTACAACCGCGTGATCGCTTCGGCATATTCCGGACTCTTGAACGTGAAAATCCCGAGCAGCTTGAATCCGGTGCTGCTGCCGACGACATCGGCTTGTACGAGGCGAAAATTCGGCTGCGACAGTTCCACCTCCGTGACGGTCGTAATCTACGCTCCGCCCGCACTCGCCAACGGCGGCAAGCTCAAGGGGAGACCGGTCGCGGCGGGGGGAATCGGACAGCCGGTGAGCAACGGCAAAATCGGAATCAGCCGTAGAAACTTCATGAAGTGACTTAGTCTTCCGAATAAGCCATGGTGGTCAGCAGCGCCAGCTCCGCCTGCCGTGAATCGAGCCGGGTGTGCTGCACGACGATGGGCATGTCGGATTCGATGAGGCTGGCGTAGTCGGTATCCCGGGGGATGGATTCCGGCGTGTGGAAGTCGTTGAAGCGCAGATGCCGGGTGCGCCGGGCCGGAACCGTGAACAGATACGGTCCCGCCGGTTCGCGGTCGGCGAAGAAGACGGTCACGGAGATCTGGGCGTCGGCTCCGCCCGCGTTGAGGATGCAAACCGTCTCGTGGCTCTCGAATGCCCGTCCCCCGCCGGTGCTTTGCGAAGGGATATACCCTTCCGCGATGGCCCAGCGGGTTTTGCCGATGGGGGTCGTCATATTATTGCCTGCCTCATGTTTGACGGCTTGGCGTTTGGAAGCGGGTCCACCACCTTGCCGGGATTCATGCGGTTCTGCGGATCCCAAATTGCCTTGAATTCGCGGAATGCCTGAACCAGCGCGTCGCCGTACATCTTGGGCAGAAGATCGGCCCGCGCCGGACCGTCGCCGTGCTCGCCGGACAGCGAACCGTTGTAGCGCACCACGAGATCCGCCGCTTCATCGAGGAAAGCATTCCAATGCTCGATGCCTTCGCTCGTGAAAAGATCGAAATCGATGCGGCAATGGATGCAGCCCTGTCCGAAATGGCCGTACAAGGCGCAGTGATAACCGTATTTGTCCAGCAGCGCTCGGTAATCCCGGAGATACGGGCCGACATCCTGCGGATGCACGGCGGCGTCCTCCCAGCCCGGCCAAGCCATCTTCAATCCCGACACATGGGCGGTTGCCGCAAGCCCGGCTTCCCGGATCTTCCATATGAGGGCTTCCTCCCGAGGATCGTCCAGCAGCTTCATGGAGGGCGCATCCGGCTTGCCGCGCAACGCATCCATGAGTTGCCGGGCCTTGCCGTCGGATTCTTCCCGCGTCTCGCCCCCGAATTCCAGGATCAGCCAGCCTTTTCCCTCGGGCAGCAGATACAGCTCCTCCGAGTGCATACGCTTGGCCTTCATGTACCTGATGAGCAAGTCGTCGATGCCTTCGAGGCCGATGGGGCACGACGCCATGAGTTCGGCGATGTGATCGCCGGCCCGGTAAATGTCCGGATAGCCCAGCACCAGCAAGGTGCGTTTCGCCGGGCTCGGCACCAGGTACAGTTCGGCCTGCAGGACGACGACGCAGGTGCCCTCGGTCCCGACCAAGGCGCGGGCGACGTTAAAACCGTTCTCGGGCAGCAATTCGTCCAAGGCATAACCGGACACGCGGCGCGGAATCTTCGGAAATCGCGCCCGAATCAGGTCCGCGTATTTATCGCGAATGGCTTTGAGGCCGGCATAGATTTCCCCGCGCCGGCCGCCTCCCCGGATAATGGCATCCAGGTCCTCTTCGGAGGTCGGGCCGACGGTCATGCGAAACCCATCGTAGGTGAGGATATCCAGCGCATGGACGTTGTCGGCGGTGCGCCCGGCCATGACCGAGTGCACGCCGCAGGAGTTGTTGCCGATCATGCCGCCCAGGGTGTTGTGATCGTGGGTCGAGGGATCGGGACCGAAGGTCAGATGATGCTCCTCGGCCTTGCCCCGCAGGGAGTCGAGCACGCAGCCCGGCTCCACCACCGCCCGCCGCGCCTCCGGGTCGATGTCCAGAACGCCGCGGAGATACTTGGACATGTCGATGATGACGGCGGAGTTGCAGCATTGCCCGGCCAAGCTGGTGCCGCCTCCGCGCGAGGTGATGGGTGCTCCGTGCTTGCGGCAGGCGGCGACGGTCTCGACGACGTCGCCGATGCTGCGCGGCACGACCACGCCGATGGGCACCTGCCGGTAGTTGGAAGCGTCAGTGGCGTAAAGCGCCCGGCTGCCGAAATCGAAGCGGACGTCGCCGCGGACGCGTTTGCGGATGGCGGCGGCCAAAGCCTCCGCCGATGTAGCGTTTAAGTTTGAGTGCACCATCGGACCTCCATGTCAGATAGACGTGCAGTTGTTTCCAAGAAAGAATTAACCGGTCAACTTCCCTGTCGCGCTCTCCCCACAGTGAGAGAGAATTTCGATCCAGCTGCCCTGTCGCAGCATCGATTCTAAACCTTCTCCGTCTCGGGCAACACGGTCGATGCCGTCTCCTTGACCGAGGCCTTGAGCATGCCCCAGGCATCCGGATCGCCGTAGATGCGCCGGATGCTCCAGACCGAAAGCCGGTCCAGCAGAAAGTGACTCACCGTGTAAGCCATGGCTTGCCTCCTTATTCGGTAATCCTTTGCCGGCTATTTCCGCTGCCGTTGCCGATCACTCGTCAAGGCCAAGACGTGGGCGTTCAGTCCTTCAAGTAGGACTGGTGGGAGCGGAAAAAATTGCGGGAAAGCCCAAAATTCCGAGGGCCGAGGTACGGCGGATCGGGCCGCGGGTCTATTTCCGCCTGACCGATAATTGGCTGGAGCTCACGGTGCGCTTCATCGTCCGCGACCGCGGCATCCGCGAGGCCAAGGACGCCCTGAGCCGCGACATCCTTCGGGAATTCGAGCAGGCCGGCATCGAACTCGCTTCCGCGACCTTCGAGATCGTGGGTCTGCCGCCGCTCCGGATCGAACATAAAGAGTCGCGGACATAAGGGGCCGACTCTTCGAGGGGTTTCAGAGACGATTTAGGGGGAGGCTGTAGTGCCGCGTCCACGCTAAAAGGGTGCCTACCTCCGCAGGAGCGGGCTTTAGCCCGCGACTGGAGGCCGCCCAAGATCGCGGGCTAAAGCCCGCTCCCACCAGAAATCATTCATTACGTCATGCGAATGCCGTGAGTTCGCTTATACGTAATCTCCGGTAGCGACATAGCGGTTCTTTTCGTCTAGCTTGAAACATAGGCTGTTCCAATCGTCTATCAGCCGCTTTAGAAGGGAGTCATGAAGCGTGTCATATCCTTAAGCTTGGTCGCGGCAGCGGCATCATTGGGATCCGCATTCCCTGTCTTCGGACAGGCATGGGAAACGAGGCCGCAGCATCGTCCCAGCGCCACCCAGTTGCTTGAGGTGCCCATTTCCGGAAATCCGATCATCTCCCGGACCAAACCGGTCATCGAGAATCCTTACGCGGGCGATCCGAATGCCATCGTGCAGGGCCGAAAGCTGTTCGACAGCATGAATTGCAGCGGTTGTCATGCCCCGTTGGGCGGCGGCGGCATGGGTCCGCCCTTGAGCGACGCCGAGTGGATCTATGGCGGAGAGTCCGCGGCGATTTATCTCAGTATCGTGCAAGGCCGTCCCAACGGCATGCCGGCTTGGAGCCGAGCGTTACCCCCTCAATCCATCTGGCAACTGGTGGCGTATATCCGGACGCTCGGCGAGCCCCCCGCACCGGCCTCCGGCCCGCCGGCAAGGCCGGCCGGCCCCGTCCCGCATCGTGAGCGTGGCTCCCAGCGATGAAAACGCGGATACTCGCGCGCCTCGTCTTGTTCGCGTCCTGCCCGGCCGCCGAGGCCGTTGTACCGCCTTCCGTGGCGCAGCTCGAACAGCAGGGATACGAGGTCTTCGTCACGCGCTGCGGCGTCTGCCATACAATCCGCGGAGCCGAAGCACACGGCATATTAGGTCCCGACCTGACGCATCTGATGAGCCGGCGCTACATCGGAGCGGGCCTGCTCCCGAACACGGCCGGCAACTTGGGAGGATGGACTGCGGACGCGCAGGCACAAAAGCCGGGCTGCTTCATGCCGACCATGGACCTGTCCGGCCCCGAATTGCAGGCGGTGCTCGCCTACCTTCAAACCCTGCGCTGAAGGACTGGAGCACTCTCAGGTCTGGTGTAGCGCCCGCCAGCGCGGGCGCTACCCGTCTTCGTCCCGTTAGGGCGGCCCCGAGCGTCGCCGCCTGGGACCGCGGGCGACGCGCAGATGTAGGCCGGGATAGCCCTTCGGCTTCGCTCAGGACAGGCTTTGCGTTCCCGGCAAACGGCGCACGAATGCCGGGAACGGCTGCCGCCTTATCCCGGCCTACCTAGGCTGTTCCGCCCCGTCATCGCCGGCAGCAGCACGGGGCAAGCAGGTGCCGGACGCACCAACACACGGACTTGAAGGAGATGCCGGATGAGCCGATCGATGTTGCGTTTGCTGATCTCCGTCGCCTGTTGGGGATGGCTGGCGAATGTCCGGGCTTCGGACGAGGTCGTCCGCCTCGCTCAGGACGATGCCCAATGGGTGATGGCCGCCAAGAATTACGCCAATACCCGCTTCAGCGGCCTGGACCAGATCAACGCCGGGAACGTCAAGCGGCTACAGGTCGCCTGGACCTTTTCGACCGGCGTGCTCAACGGCCATGAAGCGGCGCCGCTGGTCATCAAGGATACGATGTACATCGTCACGCCCTGGCCAAACATCTTGTACGCCCTGGATCTGAAACAAGCGGGCGCGATCAAGTGGTCCTACCAGCCAAAACCCAGCCGCGCCGCGCAGGGGGTGGCCTGCTGCGACGTGGTCAACCGCGGGGCTGCCTATGCCGAGGGGAAAATCTTCTTTAACACGCTGGATAACCATACCGTGGCCGTCGATGCGGCGACCGGCAAAGAGGCGTGGAAAACCAAGCTGGGTGAGATCACCAAGGGCGAGACCATGACCATGGCCCCGGTGGTGGTGAAGAACAAGGTGCTGGTCGGCAACAGCGGCGGCGAAATGGGTGTGCGCGGCTGGATTACCGCACTCGATACCCGGACCGGCAAGATTCTATGGCGCGCCTTTAGCACAGGGCCGGACAAGGATGTGCTGATCGGCCCGGATTTCAAGCCCCCTTATGTGAAAGGCGAAAACCTGGGCGCGACCACCTGGCCGTCCGAGACGGCGTGGCAAATCGGTGGGGGAACGGTCTGGGGCTGGATTTCCTATGATCCCGCAGCCGATCTGATCTATTACGGCACGGCCAATGCCGGCCCCTGGAATGCGGTGCAGCGCCCCGGAGACAACAAATGGACCTCCTCGGTATTCGCGCGCGATCCCGACACCGGCATGGCGAAATGGGCCTACCAGTGGAACCCGCATGATCTCTACGACTACGACGGCACCAACGAGAACGTGCTGCTCGACCTGAACGTCGACGGCCAAGACCGCAAGGTGTTCGTGCACCCCGATCGCAACGGCTATATGTATGTGATGGACCGTCTGAGCGGAGAAATCATTTCCGCCGAGCCGTTCACCTATACCAATACGGTCAAGCGCGTCGACCTGAAGACCGGCCAGCCCGAACTGGCCCTGGAAAAGGGTCCGCAAGTCGGCAAGTTCGTGAACGACATCTGCCCGGCGCCGCCGGGCGGCAAGGACTGGCAGCCTATGGCTTATTCGCCGAGGACGGGCTTTCTCTACGTGCCCCACAACAATCTCTGTTTCGACATGAAAACCGTTGAAGTGGGCTATATCGCGGGAACGCCCTATGTGGGCGCCGAAGTTGCGATGAAAGCGGGACCGGGCGGCAACCGCGGCTTTTTTACCGCCTGGGATCCGGTACAGAACAAGAAGGTGTGGGCCATCAAGGAGCCGTTTCCGGCCTGGAGCGGTGCCCTAGTCACGGCGGGCGACATCGCGTTTTACGGGACCATGGACCGCTGGTTCAAGGCGGTCGACGCCAAGACCGGCAAAGAACTGTGGAAGTTTCGGACCGGCTCCGGCGTGATCGGCCAGCCCATCACCTATCGGGGACCCGACGGCAAACAATATGTGGCGGTGCTGGCCGGGGTCGGCGGCTGGTCCGGCGCCGTGGTAGCCGGACAACTGGACCCCAAGGTTCCCTACGGCGCCCTGGGTTTCGTCGGGGCGATGCAGGATTTGCCCAAAGTCACGGGCGAAGGCGGAACCTTGTATGTCTTTGCCCTGCCGGACGAGCAATCATGAGCGGTCTGTGGCGAAGGGTTGCGCTGTGCCTGTCGCTGAGCGTTGCGGTGAACGCCCATGCCGCTGAAGGGGCAAAAACCCTACGGGTTTGCGCCGATCCCAACAACCTGCCCTTCTCCAACGAGCGCGGCGAAGGTTTCGAGAATCGATTGGCCGAGATCGTTGCCCGCGAACTCGGCCGCAAGCTGGAGTACACCTGGTGGGCGCAACGCCGCGGCTTCTTTCGGAACACGCTGAACGCGGGGCGCTGCGACCTGGTCATGGGCGTGCCGAGCGGGTTCGAGATGGCCCTGACGACCCAGCCGTATTACCGTTCCAGCTACGCCCTGGTCTACCGCGAGAACGCGGGCTACGCGCCACGCTCACTGGACGATCCGCAACTTCGGACACTCAGGATCGGCCTGCACTTCATCGGGGACGACTACAGCAATCCGCCGCCGGCCGAAGCGTTGGCCCGGCGCGGAATCGTCCGGAACGTGGTCGGCTATAGCCTTTACGGCGACTATCGAGAGTCGAACCCGCCGGCGCGGCTGATCGAAGCGGTCGCCCGACGCGAAGTCGACGTGGCCATTGCCTGGGGGCCGCTCGCGGGGTACTTCGCCAAACGTCAGCCGGTCGAGCTGGTCGTCGTGCCGCTCCCGACGCCCCGCGAGGCTCGGGCGCAGCCGTTCGAATTCTCCATAGCGATAGGCGTCCGGAAAGGTAACGAGCCGTTGCAAGCCGCGTTGGATAAAGTGCTCGTGCGGAAGCGCAACGAAGTCGCCGGTTTGCTCGAGGAATACGGGGTGCCGCTCGTCGATACCGCCGTGGCCTATGGTCAATAAGCTGGAGACGTCAAAACCGTAATCAGTTCGCTGATCGCTGCTATAGGACGGACTTTCATCAGCCGTCCGCTGCCCGAACTTTCCGGCCAAGATCGAGACCAATTGATGTAAGCCCCTAAAAATAAAGAGGTCTTGGACATGGAACTGCCGAACCGTTATCCGGTGCTCGCCACCGCGATAGTTTTGTTCATGATCTCGGTCCCGCTGATGTCTTGTCGCGATTCGGCGGGCGTAAGACCCGCTCCGGAATCTGTGCAGCTAAGCCCTGTAGAGAAAGAGGCCGCCTCCGACATGAGCCCCGTCCGGATCGTCGCCCGGCCGGAATCATGGCCGGAGAGCGAAACCATCGAATTCACGACCACGCCCGTGCACTTGAAAATCGAAAATCGCAGCGAAAGTCCGCTGCTGATTCGCTACAGCGACTTTAAGGTGCTTACGCCCGGCGGGAAACAGTTCTCCGCCTTGCCGGTATTCCCCGTCGAGGAGAAGGATAGCGGGCCGGTGGTTCCCGGCGTGCTGCCGATGCTGACGATCGCGGCCTATCCGCCGATCAATGATCCTCTATTCGACTTTCGGGATTTCCGTGTGGCGCCCTTCCTCAAACCGGTCTATCCCACGGTCCCGGTTCATGAAGGTTCCTTTCCTTACGATCAAACCTACAACGAGCGCCTCGCGAGTTACTGGCGCGGGTTCGACCTGCCCAACCTCGAGATGATTCGGCGGGCCTTGCCGGAGGGGGTGTTGAATCCCGGAGGCTGGGTGGCCGGTTGGCTGTATTTTCAAAAATTCGAGCCCCTGCCCGCCGGTACGCTCACGCTCGATCTGATCGACGCCCGGACCGATCGACCATTCGGCCAGGCTCGCGTTCCGGTTCGGGCTCGATAAGTCCGTCGCCGTTCGCCCCAAAAATCCATCGAAACCCAATTTGCCCGTCCGTTCATTCGGAAATCGATAGATAACGGGACGATTTATGATGTCAAAGACATCATAAATCGACGATATCGAAAACCCGCCATGGACAAGGCCAGATCCGCCGCTGTCAAATTCATCGCATCGTGCATGGTGGCATTGCTTTTTTACCCCAAGACTACGGCCATAACGTCCCAAGCTCGAAACGCTTTAAAGGATCATTACGTTGGGAATCCGCCCGATCAGCCGATGCCGTATCGGATCACCGATGACGAATTCCTGGAAGCGGACAGCGAAACGGCATCGATTCTTGGCCAGAAACAGTATGAACCGCTCATCGTCGATACCCCGCCGGAATTCGGTCTGAGCACCCCGAGCAATGGCCACGTACCGAAGCAGGCGGTCAAATCGAGGGCGCTGGTGATCATCAAGATCAATCAGGCCGATCAGCGATTATCGGTTCAGGTCGATGGCGAGATGGTCCAAGGACTCGAATCCGTCCTCGTATCGACCGGGCGGCCGGGCAAAGCCACGAGAACTCCGGACGGCACCTACTCCCCGCTCGAAATGGCGGTACGTCGTCAATCGCATTTCGCTTCCAGATTAATGAATCGCCCGGTCTACTTGACCCATGTCATCCAAATCGTGAATGGCATCTTCATGCACGACGCTGCGGACGCGGCCATGGAACATCTGGGCAAAAAGCGATCCTACGGCTGCGTGCGCGTCGATCGCCGAAAGATGCCGACGATCTTTCGTTTAGTGAAACGGCACCGTTCCAACACGGAAATTCACATCTTTCATTAGAGCGTTTTCGATTTAGATGTAGGGTGCGCTGTGCGCACCTTACTACAACTTAATGGATGATTTCTGGTGGGAGCGGGCTTTAGCCCGCGATCTTGGGTGGCCTCCAGTCGCGGGCTAAAGCCCGCTCCCACGGAGGTAGGCACCCCTTTAACGTGGACGCGGTACTGCCCATACATCATCTCTGGAACCTCTCTAAACGCCGAAGCCCGGCGTGATCCGCTTATCGCCTCACGTTCGGAGACTCAAAGAAAGCGCTGAAAAAGCAATCGCTTTGCGATCTTTCCGTCCCCTCTTCAGTCAAAACCGATATCAGGAATGTATCCGGGTGAACAGCGGGTGGTAGTTTTGCGGCCCGCATTGTTTTGATTCGCCGGGGGGATGCATCGATGCCGGTTGTAGAAAATCCGGATTTACAACCCGCCAAGGAGGGCGCAATGATTCAATCCATCCAATCCTTTAAGTTTCTGATCGTCATCGCCGCGGTTCTGATCCACGGGGTCTGGAACATTGCCGTTGCCAGCCCATCCGCGCGCCTCCTCTTGGCCAGTACCGGCACGGCCATCGACGACACCGTCATTACCACCAAGATCAAGGCGGCTTACCTGCGAGACCCCGTCGTCGGCGTACTCGAGATCCATGTCGACACCATTCGAGGCATCGTATACCTCAGCGGCTTGGCCAACACGGAGGCGGAAAAGGAACGTGCCGCCACGCTTGCCCAGAGCATCGAGGGCGTCCTGGAAGTAAAAAACGACATCCGGGTGAAGGAAGCCCCGAGTAGCGAGTGAGCCCGTCCATGCCGCGGCTCGATTGTGCTCCTGGTACGAGCGATGTTTTTGAGGATTTCAATCCGCCGGCCTATGTCCCATACGCTGGCCACCGTCTTTACTCCGGAATCCAAGCTGTCCCGAATAGCTATCCGGTTAACCTTGACGCGAGGTTTTTATCATGACGGTTACCTTCACGGATGTTTTCAAAGTTCTGTTCGCCATTTTTCTCCCGCCGCTGGGCGTCTTCATGGAAGTCGGCCTTACAGGTGCTTTTTGGCTGAACATTCTGCTGACGATGCTGGGATTTATCCCGGGCATCATTCACGCCCTTTACATCATTCTCACCCGTTGACGGGAACGGCCGCCAACCAGCGAATCACCCGCCAAAAAGAAACTCCGGCCTTGGCGGGACGACTCCGGCTGATCGTCGGCGGCATCGTGCTCGCGATAAGGACGTTGTTCGCCCTTGGGGTCATCGCGGTATGACGTACTCGCAATCATGAATGTCCGAAGCCTTTTCAAGTGCCTGCTGTTCGTTCTGGCAATCCTGGTTTCGGGCTGCGGCCCCGTCTTGCGTCCGTCGCCCTCACAGCAGGAACTGATGGTTGATCGAGCGGCCAGCGACCGTCTGACCAACGCGGAAATCAAACGCTTCATGCCGCGGCTCGTCACGCGGGCCAAGCAGGAGTACGACGATTATGTCCTGGGTCTCAGGTCCGAACCGCCGGTAATCGATGCTCTTGTGATCTCCGGCGGCGGCGACTGGGGAGCGTTCGGCGCGGGCTTTCTCAAGGGCTGGGGACGCGTACCGAAGGGACCCATGGCACGACCCGAATTCGATGTCGTGACCGGCGTCAGCACCGGCGCTTTGATTGCGCCGTTCGCTTTCCTCGGAACCGACCGGACCATCGACCAGGTGCTGAAGATGTACCGCGAACCGCGTCCGGATATCATGAAACTTCGAGGAATTCTGTTCTTCCTCCCGCGCTACGCATCGTTCACCCGTATTCCGGGACTGGAGAAGGATATAACCGAAGCGATCGATACAGGCTTTCTGAACCGCATCGTCCGGGAAGGCGAGCGCCACCGTATGCTGCTGGTCAACACCACCAACCTCGATGATGGGGAGATGCACGCCTGGGACGTGGTCAAGCAAGCGAAAAGCGCTCTCCGGACCGGCGATGTGGATCGGGTGCACCGTATCCTCCTCGCTTCGGCCGCGATTCCCGGTGTCTTCCCGCCGCGCGAGATCGACGGACGGCTGTATGTCGATGGAGGCGTGACCGGAAATATCTTGTACGGCGCAAGAACGCGTGAGGAAGACAGCTTTCCGGTGGTCTGGAAAAGGACTTACCCGGACCTGCCGATCCCCAAGTTGCGTTACTGGGTCATCTTCAACAACCAGTTCCGTTTTCTGCCGCAAATCACCCGGCCGACCTGGGCCGCCATCATGCGCCGCAGCACCAATCTGGCAAGTCAATCGTCGACCGTCAACGCGATCCGCCATCTTTATGCACTGGCCGAGATTTCGAAGCTGAAAAGAGGCACCGAGTTCGAGATCCGGGTCATCTCGGTCCCCGCCGATTGGACGCCGCCGAAACCGGGCGTGTTCGTCAAGGAAACGATGAACGCCCTGGCAGACATCGGGGAACGCATGGGTGCGGATCCTTCGAGTTGGCGCACCGAGCCGCCCTGAGCGAAAAAGGCGGAGCGCTTGGAAGCGGCGACGGAATAGGGATCGTGCCGTCAGAGTTCCGAAGAGCTATCTACCTAAGGCATTTAAGGCATGTAGGCAAATCCCGCCAAAGCTTGAAGATTTCGTAGCAGCGGAAAACGGGCACCTCCGCTTTCGGGCAGCGATCCGGCGGCTTTGGAGTCGAGTACGGCTGGGCAGGCAGCGCCTGGGTGATCGGATAATCGTCACGCGCCGAATCACCCGGCCATTAACCGGCGCGCAGATGCGCAGGCGCTTTGCCTTCGCCGGACTTGAGAGCCGACAGCGGTGCTTCGCCGATTTGGGACAAGGCTTGCACGTACAAGGATCGGGTGGGTAATGCGAACTGAAGACCTTCGTTTTGAAAGCACTCGAAGATCGTCAGATTGATCGCCTCCTGCACATTCATGTAATCGTTGTAGTCGGCGCTCAGAACGTAGTAAACGACTTCGAACAACAGGGAGAAATCGCCATAGGCTTTGAAGTGGGCACGGTCGAAACGCACGTTGGCCTGGTTTTCGACGGCACTTCGCAAGAGCCCCGGAACCTTGACCAGTTTTTCGTACGGGGTGTGATAGACCAGCCCGATTTGAAACGCCGCGCGCCGCTCCTTCATGCGTTTGAAGTTACGGATTCGGGTATTCAGAAGATCGCTATTCGCGCAGATGATCTGCTCGCCGTCGAGACTGCGGATGCGGGTGGTTTTGATCCCGATATGCTCCACCGTGCCCATGAGTTGGTCGAAAATGATGAAATCGCCCGCTACGAAGGGTTTGTCGAAAGCGATGGACAGCGAGGACAAAAGATCCCCGAGTATCCGTTGCAGCGCCAGTGCGACCGCGACACCGCCGATTCCGAGACCCGCCGCCAGCGCCGTGATATCGATGCCGAAGTTCTGGAGGGTGAGGAGTAGCGCCAGCGACCAAACCGCCAGTTGGCTCAGCGAATTGAAAATCGACAGCGCTCCCAGGCTGGTTTCGTCGCGCTTCGTTTTTCGGCCCAAATAGTCGAAGACCCAGACTCTCAGAAAATAGCTCACCCAGGTGGAAACCTGGAAGATCAGCGCCACGACGGTCAGCCTGCGGACGATGCTGCTGAGCGTCGGATCCAAGTGCAGCAGCAGCGCCGATGCGAACACCGAAATCATGAGCAAAAAGAAGGTGCGGGTTCGCCTGACGCCGGCAAAGAACTCCCCGACCAAGACGTTGCGCTGGCGCTCGAGGTAGCGCTGCAAGGCGGTGATGAGAAAATTCCGGACGAAGATCAACAGGCTGAAGAGCCCGGACACCGATATGATGGCCAATACCCAGTCGCGCACCCGGTTGCCGTTCAATTCCGTATCCAGGACGAGCTCCGCCAGCTCGCGCCAACTCCGGTGCTCCGTGCGGTCGTTGACCGATTCGACGACTTTTTGAAGCAGGCGGCGGGTCTTTTCGAGATAAGCGTCCCGCTCCCGCAGGTGATCGACCAGCGATTGCACCGATTGGCGCTGCTGATCGAGCCAGCGCGCCGAATTTCCGGCGTCGCGCTCGGAATTGGAAATTTTGTTCTCGATCGAGATCGCCTGGCTCTTCCAGTCCTGGAGCAAAAGATTCAGGGAGCGTTCATCCTGTTCGAGCGCGGTCAAGGCGTCGGTCGCCTCCTCCTTCCATTTCACCCACTCCCCCGGTTTGCCGATCCCGTTGATGATGGCGTAGCGCCGCTGCCAAGCCGTTTTCCGCGCCGTCAGCAACTCGCCTCTCCGCGTTAAGCCGGCAATCTTCGCGTCCAGCGCTTCCTTGGCCAGCCGCCGCGCTTCGACCTCTTCCGACAGATCCCCGAGCTTATCCGTAGGCGCGCTCGCCATGCGCTGCCTCGCATCGTGCAGCCGACTTTCGTTGGCGATCTGCTGAGCATCCGTTTTTCTCAATTCGCGCTCTAGCTCGAGTTCCTCTTTCTCGATTTGCTGCAGCCGGTCCAAGAACTCCGCTTCTTCAAACTGCACGCGGCCGCTCGACAAGCTCAGCCGCCGTTCGAGCAGGTTCGCGGACGATTCGGCGGCGGCAAGCTTTCGTTTCTCCCTTTCCAGCTCCAATTCACGAAGCCGCAGCATCTCCTCGGCCTGCTTGAGCTCCCACCGGGCCAATTGCAGGCGTGCGGAATCGGGCTCCACGCTGTGTGAACCTTCCTTCTCGCCCTCGTAAGCGCTCAGTTCCTTTTGTTTCCCGGCCAGATCCGCCCGCGCCTGGTCGACCAGCGAACGCGTCTGATCGACTATCGCCGTCAGCGCGGACAAGCGCGTCGTCTGCGCGCTCAGCTCGGCCGATGCCGTATCCAGTTCGCTTACCGGGACCGGATCATCGCTCGTCTCCAGGGTTTCCGCGGCTTCCCGGTATTTCCGCTCCTCGACGCTCAACGTATCGGCCTCCTGCAGCGCCTCGAGCTGCCGCTCGAAGACGGAATCGAGCTGCTTCAGTGTCTCCAACTGCTTGTTCAGGGCAGCCGCCTTGTCCGAACCGGACGGTTCGGCTCCCGCACCCAAGGCTTTTTCGACCGACTCGATGGCGGCGGATACTTCTTGTTGACCGGCCTTGATGCGATCCATGCGCTGCTTCAAGGCCTCTTCCGCCGAAAGCGCCGGCTTCGCCGCCTCGACCTTGCCCGGTGTCCGCTGAGTTGCCTCCTGAGCCAAGGCCGATTGAACCAGCCAGAAAACAAGCATCCCCAAAGACAATTGGATTACAGATTGACGTAGGGATCTTTTTGAAAGACCCATTGAACCCCCTGTTAGAGCGATTTATAGTTCGCCGCGACTCGACCAAACCCTGTTCGCGAACTTCCGGATGCCGAAAAAGCGTTCGGAATCCAATCAGGCCATGGCCTGGGCCAGACGGCGAAATTGCAGACTGTACAGGGTCTGAAGATAGCGCTGGGTCTCCCGGCGCTCCAGATCGGTCACGTGCCGCCAGAATCCGTAGACTCGCGATAAGGTCATCATCCGCTCGGCATAGTGCTGCCAGGTATACCGCTCGGCGACCCGCTTGAGGGCTCCCTCCGAGATGCGCACCCAGTATTCCGGCTCATCGCGCGCTCTGGCAAAAAAACGCGCGATGCGTTCCGCCGCGGCATCGCCGTGATTCGGATCGATGTGAAAGCCCGATACGCCGTCCTCGATGATCTCCGACGGTCCGCCGAAACAAGTGGCGAAACAGGGGAGCCCCGAAGCCATCGCCTCGATCACCGTGAGTCCGAACGCCTCGAACAAGGCCGGCTGGACGAAGGCCCCGCGGCTGTCGGCCACGTACCGGTAAAGCTCGCCCGACAGATTCTTGGGCAGCCGCAATCCCAGCCAGCGCACCTGCCCTTCCAGTCCGTACCGATCGAACAAGTCGTGCATGCGCCGGATTTGTTCGATTTCCTCGGTATCGGAGGAGCGTTCCGCATCAACATGACCGGAAATGACCAGGAGGTTGGCCTCCTCGCGCAGCTTCTCGGAAGCGCCGAACCATTCCACCAGCCCGGCAATGTTCTTGATGCGATCCAGCCGCGCCATGGTGAACAACAGCGGCTTGTCCCGCTCCCGCAGGACCCCGCGCGCATCCTCCTTATCGTCTTCGCCGTAGATCAACTGCTCGATTTCAGCGTGCAGATGAGGCAGGCGGCGATCTTCCGCGGTGTAGGGGAAATACGCCGCCGCATCGGCACCCGGCGAAACGATGTTGAACTTCGGGTCGTAGACGTCGATCCCGTTCACGACCCGGAACAGGTTGGGCATGGTAAACGCTGCGTGACTCTCATACTGTCCCACGCTGTCGCGCGTACCCGCTATCTCCTGGTAGCTGCTGGCGATGATGAAATCGGCGGCGTTCATCGCGATCAGATCGGCGGTGAATTGGCAGGAAAAATGGTATTGGGCCTCGTTATCCTGCCACAACAGATCGGAATGGAGATATTTGGTCTTCTCCAGGGCGTGGGCGATGTTGCACTGGGTTACGCCGAGGCGCTGGGACAGGAGGGTCGCCACCAGATTGCCGTCCGAGTAATTGCCGACGATCAAGTCGGGACGCCCGCCCAATTCGGCGAGCAGTTCCCGCTCTGCGTCCAGGGTATAGCGCTCCAGATAGGGCCATACCTCGAACCGGGAGATCCAATGCGTAACGATCTCGCCGGACGCGTTGCGGAACGGCACCCGTAGAATCCGGGCGTTGCGCGTCCCGGAAATGGGTTCGAGCGGCTGGTCGCAGCTTGTTCCTTCCGCCTGCGGTATCAATCGGGTCAGCACCACGATTTGCGGTTCGATATCGAGACCTTGCTCGAACAAACGGGACCGCATTTCGGTCTCTAGCGCGCGCGCTTGATCGAGGATATAGACCACCTGCCCGCCGGTGTCGGGCCGGCCGAGCACATTGGCCTGGCCGAAATAGCCGTGCGGCGAAATGATGGCGAGTGAAAACACCATGGGCAAACGTGCGAGAAAAGTCTCCAGTCCTCGCGGATCGGGCGCTTCCAGAAGATCCTGAAGCAGACTCATGGTGTCCCGGATACGGGAAACCTCGCGCCCCCAGCCCGCCTCGAACCCCAGGGCGCGCAACGCTGCCGCCACCTCTTGCCAGGTCGCCGAAGGATCGTGGCCGGCGAGCGCGTCGTCGGCTTGGCGCAAGGCCCGGCGCAAATCCCGGACGCTCTTGATCTGCTCGTTGAGCATCAAAGTCTGGCCGCGGAAGGAGTGGATGCTCAGAAAGTTCAAGATGCGCTCGCCGCCCTCGCCCAATTCGTCGAACAGTTGCCGCGACAAATGCTTGTTCAGAAATTCCACGCCGCGGCCTATGGATCGTGCTTCCCGCAGCTTGGGAAATTCCCGCGAGAAAGGACCGAGATCGATCTCCAAGAGCCATTCGTCTATGCCGTGCTGGCCGGTCGCCAAGACTTCCTTGAAACGCAGGAAATCCCGCACCGTGACCTCCTCGACGGCCAGCCCGTCCAGAGCGATACGCACATAGCGCCAGGAGGCGATGCGGAGCCGGATCGCAAGATAGATCCAGGCCTCATCGAGGGCGGCCTCCTGAGAAAAGCGTATGGCCTTGCCTAGGGGCGACTGCTTGAGGCCGTCCGGTGCGTTCTCCGCGGTGCAAACGACGGCGAAAGCGTCGCAAAGATCGGAACGCTGCAGAAAACTGCGCTCCGACTTCCGGATTTGGTGGAGCACCCGGTGGCTCACGGTGGGACAAGCTTCCAGAAAACCGCGTAATTGCTCGATCAAATCGTCGCCCCGCCTCTTTTCGCCCATAAGAGCCTCCATTGATACCGCCTCTTTTATTTTGACGTCAAATGATTATTCAGCTAATCAGTCCTGTCAATTCCAGAGGACCACTCGCCGCTACCGATCATTAACATATGGTTATATCTTCACCGCTGCCCAACGAAGTTGACAAATTTCAAGAAACATTTTGAAATCAAATTATGTGCCAGAAGAAGCACTCCATCCAACTCGGTGCGGGAGATCATTCATGAAAGCAGTCATTCTTGCGGGGGGTCAGGGCGTACGGCTAAGACCTATTACCGAAAACATACCGAAACCGATGGCAACCGTGCTGGGTAAGCCCATCATGGAGCATATCGTCCGGCACCTCTGCTCGCATGGGTTCGCCGACCTGCTTGCAACGCTGCATTACCGGCCCCGCGCGATTCGCGACCATTTCGGCGACGGCGGCGACTTCGGGGTGAATCTACGCTACACCTTGGAGCATAAACCGCTGGGGACGGCCGGTTCGGTCAAGCTCGGCGCGGATTTTCTCGATGAGACGTTTCTCGTCATCGCCGGCGACGCGCTGACGGATTTCGATCTCGGGGCCTTTTGGGCGTTTCACAAGGCCAAGGGCGCCAAAGTCAGCCTGTGCCTCAAACGGGTGTCGGACCCCGGCGAATTCGGAGTCGTCGTGGCCGACGAGGAAGATCGCGTGGTTCGTTTCCTGGAAAAACCCGGCCTTAGCGAACTGTGCAGCGACACCGTCAACACGGGCATCTATCTCATCGAGCCGGAGATTTTGGAGGCGATCCCGGAAAATATTCCGTACGACTTCGCCGGCGACCTTTTTCCAAGCCTTTTGGGACACGACATTCCGTTGTACGCCCATGTCGCGGAAGGCTACTGGAGCGATATCGGCACTTTGGATCAGCTCAAGCAATCGCACTGGGATCTTCTCGACGGAAAGGTCCGCTTGCCGCTCGGCGGAAGTCTCGTCGGAGAGCAGATATGGCTCGGCGACGGCGCGCGCATCGCCAAGGATGCCGAGCTCGGCTCGCCCTGCTGGATCGGCGACAACGTGCGCATCAGGTCCGGCGTCAAGATCGGCTCGTATTCCGTCATCTCGCCGGACGTGGAGATCGACGCGAGGGCCACCGTAAACCGCAGTATCGTCATGAAAAACGCGTTTGTCGGCGAGTCGAGCGATCTGCGCAACTGCATCATCGGAGGCAGCACCGTCATCGAGGCCCGTTGCGAAATCGGCGACGACGCCATCATCGGCTCCCGCTGCCATCTCGGACGTCAGGTCGTGGTCATGCCCGGCGTCTCGATCTGGCCCGACAAGGAAGTCAACAGCAATACGACGATACGCGAAAACCTGATCTGGGAGTCGCTGCTACGCCCGTCGCTGTTCGGGTCACGCGGCGTGAGCGGCCTCGCCAATCTCCATATCACCCCGGAATATGCGGCGGCGTTGGGCAAGGCTTTCGGCACTTGGACCCGGCGCGGCACTCGAGTCGCGGTCGCCCGCGACGCGCATCCGTTCTCCCGATTGATCAAGCGGGCGTTTATCTCCGGGCTTTTGGCGGTGGGCGTCAATGTCGACGACCTGGAAGAGGCCAGCCTGCCGGAAACCCGCTTCATCACCTGCTTCGGCCGCCATTTGAGCGGCGGCGTCCATATCCGCATTTCGGACGAGCACTCCAGCGTGGCGGTCATCGAGCTTTTCGATGCCGACGGACTGCCTTTGCTGCGCAGTGCGCGCCGGAAGATCGAGGCGGTGTTCTACCGGGCCGAGTTTCCCAAGGTATCCGTCGAGAGCGTCGGCAATTTGACCTATCCCGGCCGCGTCGACGATCGGTATGCGGAGCACCTTCAACAGCATCTGAGCCGAACCGCGACTCAACCCTGGGTTGACTGCGTGCTCCATTACTGCCGGGAAAGCAATCTGGCGCGGATACTCACCGATCTGCTCGGCAGCAATGGCTTGCATCATCTCGAGAGCGACTGCAGAGAAAATTCCGACGTCCCCGTTGCGCCTTACGAACGGATCGCGGAAATCGCCAGGCTCAACCGAAAAATCGCTATGATCATCGAGCGTAGCGGCGAGCACCTGACCTTGGTCGACGAACTGGGAACGATACACCGGGCGCAACGGACGCAGGAGCTGCTCACCGCAGCCTTTATCATCGGCGCCCCGCCCGAGGAGCCGGTATTCCTACCGCCCGATCATCCCAAATTCCTGGCCGAGCTGGCGGACGCCAGAGTACGCCGCCTGATCATCACGCACAAAGAGCCTGCCGCTCAACTAAACGCGGTCAAAAAAGCCACGCAATCCGACGGCGTTTGGCTACATCTCGTCCACTTTTATCTCGGCTACGGCGCGGTTTCGGCGGCACTGCGGCTACTCGAATTCCTGGGCAAGGAGCACTTGACGCTACACGACTTCGAGCGCCAGATCCCGATCAGCCATTGCCGGCGCCTGATTCTTCATTGCCCCTGGGATCACATCGGACGGGTGATGCGCGAGCTGAGTCAACGTCCGGAAGCACGGCCGAACGCCGCCCCGGAAGGCGTGCGTCTCGATCTGGACGGCGACTGGATTTATGTTTTGCCGAGCGCGGATGTCCCGCAGCTGGAGATCAGCATGGAGGCGGCCAGCACCGCCCAACTGGCGCAACTGGAACAAGAAGTCAGCCACCGCGTGCGGAGCCTGATTCCATGAGCGCCGGCGTCCCGTTCTTGTTCGCATCCGACCTGGACGGCACGCTTTTGCCGAATACGGGCAAGCTTCCGAGCTCCGGTTGCTTAGAGCGGACCCGGGCGCTCCTACAGGCTCTGCTCGATGCCCGCTGCCCGGTCTGCGTTGTCAGCGGACGATATCTGACTCTGGCCAGACAGGGGCAAAGCGTATTCCGGCTGCCTCACCCGACCTGGTGGATCTGCAACGTCGGCACCGAAGTCTACGATCAGGCCGGGACCTTGGATCGCGATTGGCAACGCCGGCTCGGCCCGCCGCTCGATCGCGAGGCCCTGCGCCGGTCGCTATACAAGATCCCGCGCTTAGCGCCCCAGGAACCGCAAAAACAAGGACCGCACAAGTTCAGCTTCTATTATCCGGAGCCCGTCAGCCGAGAGCTGCAGACGGAGATCATGTATCGAGTCTGGGGCGTGAGAAGCGATTTGCAGATGATTTCCAGCATCGAGGAATCCTCGGGACGCGCGCTGCTCGATATCATCCCCGCCAACGCCGGGAAGTCTCACGCCTTGTGGTATGTCGCCGAGCGCTATGGGTTGGCCAGCGACCGGGTCTTTTTCGCCGGGGACTCGGGAAACGATCTCGACGCCCTGCTCTCCGGTGTGTGCGGCGTTCTGGTCGGCAATACCCCGGAGAATGTCCGGACCCAGGCCGCGCAGCGGCAAGAGGGTAAAAAGGACGCCCGATTGTTCACCGCCGACGCGTTCTACGGCGACGGCATCATCGAGGGCCTTTGCCACTATGAACTTTGGCCGTTCGGGAGAGCTAAGCCGTGACGGGAATGCGAATCGCCTTCTTCTGCCCTCATAGCGATCCCTTGGCCGCAACCGGCGAACCGGATGCGGGCGGGCAATGCATTTACGAGGCTCGCGTCGCGGAACAACTCGCCCGCCTCGGACACGAGGTCCGGGTCTTCACCCGGCGTTGGGGCGGAAAAGCCGTGCGCCAGGACATTTGCGACGGAGCCACGGTATTCCGCTATCCGATGGGGCCGGAAGGCTTTCTCCGAAAAGAAGATATGGGACCCCATCTTGCGGAGTTCGTCGAGCGCACCCTGATCCGGCAGGCCACTTGGCTGAGGCATGCCAGCGCCATCCACGGACACTATTGGGACGGCGGCGCAACCGCGCTCATGGCGAGCCTCGCTCTCGGCAAGCCCCTGCTGTTTACCAGTCACTCGTTAGGCATCTTGAAGCGCGACCGGATAACCGATCCCACGCCTGACGGCTCCAGATTCCGCTACGACCTTCGCATCCGCGCGGAAAAGAAGATCCTGAATGCAGCCGACGCCGTCATCGCGCTCAGCCGAACCGAGCGGGAGGCGTTGACCGAGCGCTACGGCGCAAACGCAGGGAAGATCCGGATCGTGCCCGGGGGCGTGGACACGGGGGCATTCCATCTTCGCCTGGACAAGACGGAGCTTCAACGTGAGCTCGGCTTCACGACCGACCACCTGCTGTTTACGGTGGGCCGGCTCGATCCCCGCAAAGGCTTTCTCGAACTGATCGAGGCCGTTCCGATCGTGGTCGAAACCTTGCGTTCGGCCGGCAAGACCGTGACATTTCTGATCCCGATCGGCCCGGAGCAGCCGTCGCCCGACGAATTGGCCTACCGGCACGCCTTGCTCAGGCGGGCGGACGAACTTCGCATCACCGAAGACATCCGCTGGTTTCATCGTCTGAGCGACGAGGAGCTGTTTCAGTACTATGAGGCCGCCGACCTGTTCCTATGCCCCTCCCCCTACGAGCCTTTCGGCCTGGTGCTGGTCGAGGCTTTCGCGTCCGGCACCCCGGTGGTCGCCACGCCGCATGGCGGGCCCGCCGACATCGTCGAACCCGGCGTGGACGGCTATCTGGCCGATCCCAGGGACCCGGCCGCGTTTGCCGCGCGAATTCTCGATGCCCTGCTGGCGCCCGAAACTCAACGCCGCCGCATGCGAGCGGCCGCGGCCGAGAAGGCTCGAAGCCGTTACGCCTGGCCGTCGGTGGCAGCGGCCATAGCGGACGCTTATCGGGCGGTTCAACCGTAACGGCTCCTTGATCGAAGGTCCGTGGCTTCGGATAGAGCGTTTTCAGCGCTGATGTACGGTCTAAGTAAGAAAGCCGGCCATTGGCGGCGGGTCTCGCCCCGCGGGCGATCCTTTGCGCCCCCATCAGTTCGGCTTCGTCTTGGCCGAGAGGAACCGGCGGATTCCGTAGAAAATCGCGCGGGATATCTTTGTCTGGTGAACCGGGTCCGCGAGCCTGCTCTCGCCCTCCGGATTGGTGATGAATCCGGTCTCCACCAGGATGGACGGGATATCGGGCGATTTCAGCACGGCGAATCCCGCCTTCTGAACTTCGGGGTGGTGCATGGGAAAGCTTTTCTTCAGCTCTCGCAACACGGCGGACGCGACCCGCGCACTCGCCTCGGAGGTCGCGGCCTGGGACAGGTCGATCAGCACTTTCGCCAGGGTGCCGTCCTTGTCCCGCAAGCTGACACCGCCGACCAGGTCCGCCGCGTTTTCCCTGCGTGCCAGCCAGCGCGCGGCCTCGCTACTGGCCCCGCGCTTGGATAGGGTGAAGACCGACATGCCTCGCGCAAGGCCATGCACATAAGCATCGGCGTGCAACGAGACGAACAGATCGGCCTGCGTCTTGCGGGCTATCGCCAGACGTTCCCGCAGACTGAGAAACCGGTCGCCCGTCCGGATCATCACCGCCTTCATGCCGGGCTCGGCGTGGATCATATCTTTCAGCTTGCGGGCCATGGACAGCACCACGTCCTTTTCCAGATGGCCGCCCGGACCGATCGCGCCGGTATCCTTCCCGCCGTGCCCCGCATCGATAGCGACCACGCGGATTTTGCGCCTCTTGAGATTTCGACGGACCGGAGTTTTGACTGCCTTTGCGGTTTTGGGTCGAGCGGCCGTCTTTTGGGCCTCGGCATCGATCAGTTCGACGATCAGCCGGACTCCGTTGCCGGCGGGGCTGATGAACGCCCTATGCGCAACGGCGCGCTTCAGATCGACCGAGAGCCGGAGCTCCCGTTTCTTGCCGGGCGATGTGCGGATCTTTCCTAAAAAGGGATGCGACGGCGGCGGCTGCTTCACGCCGACCCCAAGTTCCGCATCGGCAATATCCACCAGCAAGCGCTTCGGTTCGGCCCAGCGGACAACGCGGTACTCGGGTGTGCCGGTGAATTCAAAAACCAGCCGCGCCCGATCCATCCTATCCGCCGCCCGCAACGCCATAAGCCGGATCGGTTCGGCCGATACCGGCACGGCAAGGGCGGTCAGTAACAGGATGCGGCCCGCCTTACCCGCAAATCGCGGCATGGCTCCGGGAATAGATTTTCTCCACTGCCTCGACGAGCAGCAGAGTTTCTTTTTGGCAACGGCTCAAAGCGATCATGACATCGGCAGTTTCGACAATCTTCTTCTTCGCGCGAGTGCGGGGGGATAACAGGACGTTTATCCATCCAATCGGCAGGAGGTTGCCGGAAACGCGGAGCCTGTCCTGAGCGAAGTCGAAGGGCTTATTCCGGCCTACATTTGGGTGTACGAGCGACGTCCCAATCCACGCCGCTATACCGTGATGAAAATCGCGCTAACGCGGTGCCTGCCCCCACAAGACATCATCCATCATGCACCTTTCACAATTTGATGTAGCGGCAGGCTTGTGCTGTACGCACCGCGGAAACAGCACGCACAACGACACTCCACCCCTATTTTTTGATTTCAAAATGTTTGCACGAACTTGTCAACCCGATTTATCGTAATCTTACGACTTGAAATTGCCGACTAAAGCGCATCGGCACGAAACCGACGCAACGAAAACAAGACGCTTAGTTTTATCAGGACTTACGCAAGACGCATTTCTAGCGAAGGATTTTTAAGTTGTCGAATAAGGTAGTCATCCAGTAAGCCGTGCTTGAGTTGATAGACCGTTCGACCGGTTTGAGCCGCCAAGGACTTGAGCCGGACCCAGACCAGGAAAGCACAACCGATGTGATTGCGTTGAATTCGAGCCTTGCGGCACTGGCAGCGTTCCAGCCCGGTCACTTGCTTG
>NZ_DASPLO010000002.1:0-4938 GCF_035627495.1 Methylocaldum sp. | reverse complement strand
CGCCGCCCGGTGATACGGCGCCCCGTCCCAGACCAACTGGATCGGCCGGCTGGGAAACCGTTGCCGCAGACGATCTAGGGCTTCCTTCGTGTAGTCCCCATTGGCGCGCGGATAAGGCCAGATTTCGGTCTGGCCAAGGTTGTACAGATACAGGCCGTAAAAGGACACGCGGTCCGAGAGTTTCGGGGAGCGCGAGCAGACCCACAGCCGCTCACCGCATACCGACCACCCATATCCCGCATCCGCGTCCAGATGAATATGGGCTTCATCCAGGTACACCAACACGTGCCGATTTTCCAGGGCACCTTTCAGCACATCCTGAATCTGGGTGACGAAAGCCTCGCGCCGTTCAGGATCGGCCCGTCCCAAGAATTTCTTGGCTTTCTTCCAGGACAACTTCAACCGCTGCAAAGCCCGCCGCACGGTTTCACGGCAACAGGTCCGACCGAATTGAGCTTCAATCCAAGCCACCAGCCGTTTCAACGTCCATCGCTTCGGCTCCCGCGTGGCTTCGCCGGGCGGGGCAGCGGCCGCCGCAACGGCTTCCCGGATTACTCCATCGAGGCGCTGTTCGATCCGCTCGCAAAAAGGGGGCGGCCTCCGCTATGCCGATAGATCAAGGTCTCAGGGCCACGCTCGTTATACCGGTGGACCCATCTCATCAGGGTCTGTGGGTTACGTCCACTGCGCTCGGCGACGGCAGTAGCATTCGAATCTTGAGTGATTTCGTACAACGCTAGGCAGCGTTCCCGCGTCCGGGGATGTGACGCGCTCGTCGCCCATTCCCGCAACGTTTCCGGCGTTTGATCCCACCGGCCACAATCGACTCGTAACATGCTTTTCCAAAGGCTCGTTCAAACCAAACCAGCCTATCAAATCCCGGCTTGAAAACTCCACATCTCATTGTGGATGCGGCTTAGCTCAAAAGCCGGCAAGCTGAGCGCAAAACGATGATCGATAGGACCCACTGAATTGCTGGGACTCAGTCGGGGAAGCCTTAATTACGTGCCCGGCCTCCGGCGGACTTTGATCTGAAGCTCATGCGTCGGCTCGACGAATTGCATCGGGACCATCCCTTTATGGGCGCCCGATTGCTCCGGGACATACTGAACCGGGAAGGCTTAAAGGTCGGACGCCGGTAGAGGGGCTCCCCCAACGCCGAATTCAGGGACGACCAGTCCATGATCTTTGCCAAGCGAACCAACTCATGCCGACGGCCGATGAGGTTCGGCAGCGCCTTTCGAAATAGATCCTGTTGATCCACGCCACGAGGTTCCCTCGGCTTCATGCAATGCCTCCAAATTTGCAAGAAATCGACTCCAAATAACCGGTCTTCTTGCAACTTATACCCGGCAATATCCGTGAATTCCCCATGTAAGTCAGTGCGTTATGAATACTTCAGGTCCAACGGTTTACCCCTACCATCCGATGGCAGAAAATCCGGAGGCGGGGGTGATTTGATCTCATCCCCGCCGTCTAAACCACGAGTTGCAAAACCGAAGCTTACTCTCCGAATTTATACCATCGTTTCGGAGTCGATCTCCGGTCTCTCGTAACCTCTCGTAGGAAGCAAATCAGACGTCCAAGAGCCTGAACTAGAGGGTTTTCGGAAACTCTAATTGACAACATGAGCTTTTCTTCGGATCTGCAGCGCGGATTAGAAAATCCGCGCTGCCGCTCTCAAAAGGAGCCGGCATTTTTGAATCCGAGGGTAAGTTGAATCAGAGGGTGTTTAGTTCTGATATTAAAGGAGACGTGTCATGGTTCAGACTTTCGCAAAAGTGTTCGGCATTGTGTACCTAATAATAGGTATTCTTGGCTTCATTCCGGGGCTTGTACAGCCGATGGTAGGCGGTCCTGGATTGGCTATAGAAGCTGGCTACGGCAGATTCCTTGGTATTTTTCCTGTTAATCTGATTCATAACTTAGTACATATCGGTGTCGGCATCTGGGGTATTCTTGCCGCTCGGAGTATTCCTAGGTCTGTGACCTATGCACGTGCCAATGCGGTGCTTTTTGGTGTGCTATTCCTTTTAGGGATTATTCCGGCGACAAACACCCTGTTCGGACTGGCTCCGATATATGGCGTTGACGCTTGGTTGCATCTATTGAGCGCAGCCATAGCGGCATATTTCGGGTTTGCCGCCGCGGCACGGGCGCCTGCGTGGCATACGTGAATGTACTGAGATTCGGAATGGGAATTAACTGAACGGGTGGCTGCGGGATACTCCATTTCGCAGCCACCCGTTCATTACATTTTGGTTTTGGCTTAACGCTAGAGCGCTCTGCTCAATGACTCAAATCAAGACGACTGGGCAAGCTGCAGCTTCTGAAATGGCTTTGCTTAAGTCGCCATCTTGGCGTTTTACCACCAGCAAACGGCAACCAGTGCGCCGAATTGAATGCAATAAATTCGGGGCATCAAACGGGTAGATGGTAACAAACCGGACGGCCGCGCCTTGAACGCAGCGTTTCAACGCCAGCTGTTTCAATATCTCTGATTCGGTGTCTGTTTTCGCTGGAAGAGCAACGTAAAGGCGGCTGGATTCTAGTTCGGCCAACTCGACAGCCATTTGTAAGGCGCGCTCAGCTCCCTTGGAACCATCGAATACAACCCAGATAGGGTACATAGAGGTTTTCTTTGTAGCGCTGCGTCTATACGGCTCAGGCCTCTTGGAAAGGAAAACGACATCGACCTGTTCGATCTGAGACATAACCGCGGAAACGAAATGTCCGCGTACCGTCCGAAAGCTGACATCGATTTGCAGCCGTTCATTCAGCCGGTCCAGCGCTTGCTGAATTTGTTCAGTGCTGGAGCGCAAGGTGCGCATCAGGCGCGGCAGATCGACTTTACGCTCGGCAGCACAGATACGATCAATCTCTACTGCGAACGGAAGTTCGGCCAAGTTAAGTAAGTTCGTCTCCTCCACATAAACCGCAATCAGCTGCGCTTGCTTTCGGGCAGCGAGATGCGCTGCCAGTTCGAGTAGGCCGATGTCGTGGCGCAATACGTTTAAAGCCACCACGACACGCTCGGATACAGGAGTGTTCTCAGCCATAATTTTGATTCTCGCCTGCTTTTTCTTGGCTCCTGAACGCCTTCTGGATATCGGTCCACTCCTTGAGGCGCCGTTCGATACGGCCGTTAATGCTGTCTGGCGGAAATGCGCCTGTCGCGTCACGCTCGCCTGCCGGCTTACCCAGCAACAGTTCCAAGGCTTGATCTACCGTGTCGACCGCATAGACATGAAATGCGCCGGATTCCGCGGCGGCCTTGACTACATCCTGACGCAGCATGAGGTGTTTGACGTTAGCACGGGGAATGATAACTCCCTGCTTTCCATTTAGGCCGATCGCCGCGCAGATGTCGAAAAAGCCTTCGATCTTTTCGTTAACCCCACCGATAGGTTGCACCTGTCCATGTTGATTGACCGAACCGGTTACCGCGAGCGATTGACGGATCGGCAAATCGGCCAGTGACGACAAAATCGCGCTGAGCTCCGCCACAGACGCACTATCGCCTTCGACCTGACCATAGGATTGCTCGAACACGAGGCTGGCAGTCACCGAGAACGGCTGAGTTTTGGCATAACGTTGCGCCAGGAAACCGGACAAAATCATCACACCCTTACTGTGAATGGCTCCCCCCAGCTCACTTTCCCGCTCGATATCTAAAATTTTACCGCTGCCCAGCCGAGTCGTGGCGGTGATGCGGGACGGCTGGCCGAATGCAAAATCACCCAAACTGACAACTGACAGTCCATTGATCTGGCCAACCACTGCGCCCTCGGTGTCGATGAAAATCGTTCCGCGTCGAATGTTTTCATAAACCCGTTCGCGAAGCCGGTCGGCCCTACGGATCTGGTGGTCGATGGCGGCCTGCACATCATCCCGCGTGATAATCGAGCGCTGTACTTGTGCCGCCCAGTGGTCGGCCTCCTTGAGAAGATCGTCCAAGCTGCGCAAATGGGTGGATAGCTTTTCCGAATCCTCCACCAAGCGAGCGGCATGTTCCACCACCCGGATGACCGCTTCCTTGTCCAGCGGGCGCAATTGGCTTCGCCGTGCCAGGCTGGCGATCAGACGAGCGTATAACGCATTGCCATCGGCATCCCGATCGATCGTTTCTTCGAAATCCGCCGAAACTTTGAACAGCTCGCGGAATTCCGGATCGTAGACATTGAGTAAATAGTAAAGAACGCGGTCTCCGATCAAAATGATTTTTATATCCAGAGGAATAGGTTCGGGTTCGAGACTCGAAGTACTTATCACGCTCAGCGCACGCTCCAACGACTCGATGCGGATTTCGCGCGACTGAAGAATGCGTTTCAGGCTGTCCCAAGCGAAAGGCTGCATCAGCACTTTGCGAGCGTCCAAAATCAAATAGCCGCCATTGGCGATATGCAGTGCGCCGGATTTGATCATCGTGAAATCGGTGACCAGAGCGCCCATATAGGCCTGGTATTCGACCCGCCCGACGAGATTGTTGTGGCTCGGCAAGCTCTCGAAGACAACAGGGGCGTACTTGCATTCGCTATTATCGACCAAAAGGTTGACCTTGTAGCGCAGAAACGGACTGGGCCGCGGCGGCGCATGCCCGATCAACGCCGCTATGCCGCCGCCTTCCTGCTTCGGAAAAAAATCTTCGGCGTGGTCGATGATTTCCCTTTGAGCCTCGTTCAAATATTGAACGACCCCAGGAATAGCCTCATAACGGGCTTTTAAATCGTCCATTAAATGATTGACGGCGAACTCGGCAATTTCCCGATTCAGCGTTTTCAACTTTTCTTTGGCTTCCTTGGAGTTATGCTCGAAAGTTGTGGATGAGGGGCTGAGGTAGGCGGCGTATTCTTGATGGTCTTCGAGGTCATCAATTCCTGTTGAGAGGAGCGAATACGCCATGCATGAAGATAAAGTCATTCCGCTGAAGAATCCAGG
>NZ_DASPLO010000001.1:0-1867 GCF_035627495.1 Methylocaldum sp. | reverse complement strand
GGGGCTGTCTCAAAAGGGTGAGGCAGTCCCTTTCCAATTTAATGGGAGTGTGATTCAATCAGAGGTATGCCCAAGAAAAATCTCTCGCCCGTGTTCAAGGAATATACGATGGGGCAGATGGTCTTACTGCCCGTGGATCTCGAGGAAGAGATCGAGCCGAACCACCTGGTACGGGTGGTCAACGCAGCCATCGAGAAGATGGATTTGCGAGTGGTGTACGAGCAGTACAAGGGGGGCGGGACGTCCAGCTACCACCCGAAGATGCTATTGAAGGTGCTGATCTATGCCTACAGCCAGCAGATCTATTCCTCGCGGAAGATCGCCAAAGCGCTGCGGGAGAATATCTATTTCATGTGGCTGAGCGGGAACAGCCACCCGGATTTTCACACCATCAACCGGTTTCGGGGGGTGGTGGTCAAAGAGACGATCACAGAGATATTTGCCGCCGTGCTGCAGATTCTGGTCGAAGGCGGGTACGTGAAGCTGGAGAACTACTTCGTGGATGGGACCAAGCTGGAGGCAAACGCCAACAAGTACAGTTTTGTGTGGGCGAAGAACACGAAGCGCTACAAAGAGCAGGTACAGGGCAAGGTTGCCGAGTTATTGGAGCGGATCGAGCAGATCAACGCGGCGGAGGATGCCAAATATGGGGAATATGATTTACCAGAACGGGGTGGGAACAAGCCGCTGGATGCCGCGCAGTTAGAAGCCAAGATCAACGAACTGAATGAACGCCTGCGCCATATGCCCGCAGAGGGAGAACCAGCCGATCCGCCCAGTGCAGGAGACGCACCCGAAGCAAACCAAGCGCTGAGCAGCGCGGGAAGGGCCACGGATCTAGCGCAGCCCATCTCCACGCCCAGCGGGACAGAAAAGAAGAAGGGTGACAAACGCAAACAGCGCCACAAGTCGAAAGCCCAGCAGTTGGCCAAAGGGATCCAGCAACTGGCCGAGGAATATCTGCCGCGCTTGAAGAAGTACGAAGCACAAGAAGCCATTCTGGGGGAGCGCAACAGCTATGCCAAGACAGACCCGGATGCCACTTTCATGCGCATGAAAGACGATCACATGCAAAACGGGCAGTTGAAGGCGGGCTACAACATCCAGATGGGTACGGAGGCGCAGTATGTGGTGGGCTTCAGCGTCCATCAACGGCCGGGGGACCCAGGCTGTTTGATCCCGCACCTGGAAGAAACCAAAGCGCAACGCGGTGGACAGCAGCCCAGGAATGTTGTGGCCGATAGCGCGTACGGCAGTGAGGAAAACTATGCCTACTTGGAACAAGCGGGCATTGCAGCCTATGTGAAGTACAACAGCTTTCATCAGGAGACGAAGTCTCGCCCCAAACCTAAGCGCTTCGCCGCCGAACACATGCCCTATGATGAAGCCCAGGATGCCTTTACCTGCCCGAGCGGACAGTTACTGCACTACAAAGCCACCTGGCGCTACCGCTCCGACAATGGCTACGGGAGCGAACGCCGGGTGTACCAGTGTGCCGATTGCAGCCAGTGCCCGCTCAAGGAAAAGTGTACCAAGGCACAAGGTAACCGCCAGATCCAGGTCAGTTTCCGTTTGCGCCAAATGCGGGTGCGTGCCAAGGCATTGTTGTTATCCGAGCAGGGTGTGGCAGTGCGCAAGCAACGCTCGATCGATGTCGAAACCGTTTTTGGACGCATCAAACAAGATTGGGGCTTCCGCAGGTTCCTCTTGCGAGGTCTGGAGAAGGTGAAAACCGAGTGGGGCCTGCTCTGCATTGCCCATAATCTCGCAAAACTGGCGGTCGCCTGACCGCCAGTTTTTTTGCCTTTTTCCTATTACCCCTTTTTCGAGATCTACCGCTATCTCTGATGACTTTTGAGACAGCCCC